>DATKJV010000072.1:0-19313 GCA_035543235.1 Anaeromyxobacteraceae bacterium
GTCAACGCGGACGGCACCATCAACGTCGCCGGCGGGCTCCACGTGGACGGCATCATCGAGATCACCGGAGGAACCTGCACGAGCTGCCACGGCAACTCGAACATCACGACGTACCCGCTCGACGCGGCGCCGCCCGTGGACACGTCGGGCAACACGGCCACGACGAGCCCCGGCGTCGGAGCGCACCAGGTCCATCTCGTGAACACGGACCTGAGGTCGTCTCCGATTCAGTGCACCGAATGTCACGTCGTCCCCAGCGACTTCACGCACTCGACCCAGCCGCTCAACCTGACCTGGGGCCCTCTCGCGTCGCTGTGCATCACGAACGACTGCTCGCCGGCCCCGTCCTTCAACACGGCCACCTATACCTGCACGAATTTCTGTCACGGTTCGACCCTCTACGCGGGCGGCTCGAACACGACTCCGCAGTGGAACGTCGTGAACGGCACCCAGGCTGCCTGTGGCACCTGCCATGGTCTCCCGCCGCCGCCGGCCACGGGCCACTTCCAGAGCGCGGCTTGCGGCGCCTGCCACTGCGGCTACACGACCTACGCCTACCCCGGCATGCCCGAGAACGCGTCCACGATAAACCTGGACAATCACATCAACGGCACGGTCGAGGTGGACTGCTACTGAGACGGTAAGGAGCCGCCCCCCTCGCTCGCCCGCATCGGGCGAGCGAGGGGGCTTCGCGGGGAACCCCTCGCGGGCAATCGCCAAGCTTCTCGGTCCCGCGAGCCCCGTGCGCCGTCCGGGGATGCCTCGATCGTGCACCCCCGACCCACCGAGCCCGGCGGGTGGCCCGCCTGGCAGCTGCTGCCTCGAGCGGCGCCGATCCCGTACCCACGGGCCGAAGCCGGAGTGATCTCCCGCCCACGGGGGGCGAGGGCACCTTCCTACCTCGGCGAGGCCGTCGGAAGGCGGCCGACCACCTGCGCGGCCTCGCGGCGCAGCGCTTGCGCGAGATCCGGCTCCCGGGGCAGCCCGTCGCTCGCAGCGACCCGGCGCGCGGCGCCAGCCAGGGAGCTCAGGCTCGCGTCCACGAAGCGCACGACCTCGGCATCGAGCTTCTCGTACTGTCCGTCCTCGCCGTCGATGAGCCGCTGCCCGTAGATCTCCCGGCGGTCGTTGTCCACCAGTGACACGAGGACGCGTCCCCGGTTCAGGAACTGGCGAACGGCCGAGATGCGGATGACGTCGCGGCCACCGGCATCGGTCCGGAACGCGAAGTCGGCGAACCTGACGAGCTCCGGCGATCCCCGCGCCCAGGAGGCGAGCGAGTCCACGAGGAAGCGGGTGGGTGCGTACTGGGGGTCCCGGGCGCGCAGCTCCGCGAGCAGGCTCAGGAACCCGGCGTTGTCCCGCTCCCCGAGCAGGAACCGGCCGTGCGCCTCGTCGAAGAGGCGTGCGGTCCCGAAGTGGTGCATCCACCTCTCCACCTGCGCCGCCCTCTCCGGACCCGCCGGGGCCGGCGCGAGGTACGGGAGGAGGTCCTCTCGGGCTGCGGAGAGTGCGAGGACGTTCTTGCCGTCGAGTCCGAGCACGCCCTGCGAGGCCGGCGCGGAGAACTCCAGCACCACGTTGTCGTCGGTGTTCACGTCCCCGCCTCGCCCGAAGGCCCTCGCTCCGGCCGTTCCCGCCAGGAAGAAGGAGAGGAGGTCCTCGGGCGTCCCCATCTGGACGAGCGCGAGGTCGTCCCGGATGGAGGGCACGCCCATCCGTTTCGCGAGCGCCGCCTCGTCGATGACGATGGGGTCGTTCGAGCCGATGAGGACCGCGTCGTAGAAGGTGAGCCAGATGTACGAGTACTTGAAGCTCGCCGCAAAGGTCCGCACGACGGTCCTCACGTCGTTCACGGTGAGCTCGTAGACGGGCAGCCACTGGCAGGCGATGCCGCCTGGGGCGAGCCGGTCCGCCACGCTCCTGAAGTACTCCGCGGTGTAGAGGTATCCGGCGCCGCCGGACCAGGGGTGAATCGGGTCGGCGGTGATGACGTCGAACTTCTCCTTCGTCGTCGAGAGGTAGTTCCTTCCGTCGTTGAAGACGATCTTCAGCTTCGGGTTCTCGAGGACGTCGTGGTTCCACTTGGCGAAGGTCCTCGCCACCCCGAGGACCCCCGCCTCGATCTCGCCGAGGACCAGCCGCTCGACCTCGGGGTGTATGGAGGTCGCGCCGAGCGTCATGCCCGTGCCCGTGCCGAGGACGAAGACCCGGCGCGGATTCGGGTGGAGGAGCATCGGCAAATGCCCGAGCGTCCGCTGCACCTGGACGTCCATGAGGTTCGTCGACGCCTCCGGACGCCCGTTCACGACGAAGGACTGCTGCCCGCCCAAGAAGCGGGTCACGCTGACGGTCTCGTTGACGCCCTCGTGGTAGTAGAGCACCTGCACGTTTGCGAGCTTCTTCTGGGCCTCCTCGGGCGTGTCGATGCTGCGGGTGTAGTTCACGTAGGTGGCGAAGTAACGCTCGTCCCAAGCGCGCCCCCAGGACGGAAACGCGGCGCGCACGGCTACCGCGATCGCGGTCGCGACGACGGGGACGCCGACGGCCCAGCGGCGGGCCGACGGGCTAGCGGCCACGGCGAGGCCCACCCCGACGTTCAGGATGACGAGGATCTGAAGGGAGCGCTCGATGCCGAACACGTAGATGAGTACGAATCCGCTCACCACCGCGCCGAGGATCGCTCCGACGGTGTTCGCGGTGAGCAGCCGCCCGATCGAGGTTCCCACCCCGGCCCTCCCGCCGCCCGACCAGGCGGCACTGGCGACGGGGAAGGCCAGCCCCATGAAGAACGCGGGAACGAACATGAAGGCGATGCCGACGCCGAAGGAGGCACCGAGTCTCCCCGCGAACTCCGTCGTGTTGCCCCCGATGAGCAGCGCCTGCAGGCGATTCGCGAGGCTCGGCAGCTCGCGCATGAGCACGGTGACGGTGAGCGCGCTGAGCCCGATGAGCACCTGCGTGACGCCGAGCGCCAGGACGGCGCGGCGCGGGCGGGCGGCGGCGCGTCCCAAGAGCGAGAAGGCGTGACTTCCGGCGCCGATGCCCGCGAGAAACGCGACGAGCATCACCGTGAAACTGTAGACCGACGTGCCCACGACGAGCGTGAGCATTCGCGTCCAGAGCACCTCGTAGCCGAGCGCGCAGAAGCCGGACACCGCCGTGCCGAGCAGGGTCATTCGCAGTGCCATCGCGCTGACCTGTTCCGCGGACGCCGCCGCCGGGGACCCTGCGTCGGGCGGCACCTGCTCCGCGCCCTCGATCCGCCCCTGCAACAGCACCGAGACCGCGCCCACGGCCGCGCTGACTGCGGCGCCCACGAGGAGCGTGGCCGTGACCCCCAGGGAGCGGATGAGGAGGAATCCGGCGGCCAGGGTCCCCGCGACCGCCCCGGCGGTGTTGAAGGCGTACAGGTGCGAGAGCTGCCTCGCCACTCCGCCGCCGCGCCCGGAAGCGAACCGGGTCAGGACCGGCAGCGTCCCTCCCATGAGCGTCGTCGGGACGATCATCGCCAGGACCGCGAAGGTGGTGCGAACCGCGGTGAGGTAGACACCGTTCTCCTCGGCCAGCCTGGCGAGGGGCGGGTACAGCCACGGGTAGATCCTCGTCAGCGCGAGGAAGACCAGCGCCGACGCCCCCACCCCGAGCTCGAGCAGACCGTACAGCCGGAGGGGCCTGGGGCTCCGGTCGGCGAGCCGTCCGAACGTGGCGCTCCCGAGCGCCTGCCCGCCCATGTAGACGGCGAGAACGGTGGTCACCGCGAGATGCGAGGCACCGAAGATGAGCCCGAGAGAGCGCGCCCACGTCACCTCGTAGATGAGGCCGGCGGCACCGGACAGGAAGAACAGGAGCAGCATGAGCGCGTTCAAGGCGTCGTCCCGTCGAAGAAGGGTCGCCGGTCCGCCGCGCCCCGCAAACGGCGCCGCGACAAGGGCTGCGGAAACCTAGCACAGGCCCGGGGCGTCCTGAAGCACCGATCCCGGCGACGCCCGTCACCGGGGAAGCGGGAGCCTGAACCCCGACACCAGGGCGCGGAGCCGGAGCGCGGCCTCGCGGTGGCCGGGCACGAACTCGAGCTGCTGCGCGTACGACCGGGCGGC
Source organism: Anaeromyxobacteraceae bacterium (assembly GCA_035543235.1). GTDB lineage: Bacteria > Myxococcota > Myxococcia > Myxococcales > Anaeromyxobacteraceae > DATJZG01. Next base: position 4,101 of record DATKJV010000072.1, read on the forward strand.
GGCTGCGGGATCCCCGGCGGCCTCGTAGGCGAGCCCGCGCGTGTACCACGCGTCCGGATAGCCAGGCCCCACCCGTACGCATTCGTCAGCCGCCTCGATCGCCCCTCGGGGATCGCCGACGCGGCGGAGCAGGTCGGCCTTGCGGCACAGGAGCGGCGGCTTGTGGCGCTCGGCGAGCCCCGCCTCGACGAGCGAGAGGGCTCGAGGAAAGTCGCCGCGCTCCGCGTACAGTTCCGCCAGGTTCGCGAACTGCTGGCTGTGATCGGTGTTGCTCGTCGTCCCGGCCCAACCTCCGGCTGCGAGGGAGACGAAGGCGAGAGCCACGAGGAGGCCGATGCCCCAGGCCAGCCTCCGCGCGCTCGCCGCCCCGAGCCAACCGAGGCCGAGCGCAGCGAGGACCGCGAGGGCGGGTACGTAGTAGAGACGGAAGCGCGCGAACACGTAGAAGGGCACGAGCGAGGCCATGTAGGCCGCGGCGAAAAGGGTCACGAGGCGCGCGTCCTTGTTCCGGAAGCTGACCACTGCCCCCAGGACGGCGAGCGGGAAGAGCCACGCCATCGTGAAGAGCGGCAAGCGGAGCGGAGGCGAGAACCTCGCCACGAAGTCGACGCTCCACGCGTCGGGCAGCTCGGCATCGGCGACGAGGAGACCGACCTTCCTTGCCGTGACGGCGGCCGTTGCACCGGGGTGCTGCGCCACGTAGTCCAGGGTCTCTTGGAGCCAGTACGAGGACAGCTCCTTGGCCGTCAGGTCCCGTCCGACGCGGCGGCGGGTCTCCGCGCGCCAGTCCTCCTCCTCGTGCTCCGACTCCGGCCGGATCCAGGGCAGGAGCTGGTACGCACCGGTGGGATTCCAGGGGTTGTTCCCGAGGTACAGGTTCGGGCCGGCACCGGCGGTGGTGAGGATCCACTCGCCCGAGACCTTGTGGTTCCTCCAGACCGCCGGAGAGAGCGCGAGGATCGCTCCGGCGGCGAACGCCGCCACGCGCTGCAGTCTCTCCCGGACGGTCCCGCCCGCGAGGGCGAGGTAGGCCGCTCCCAGGGGAATCATGAGGACGGCGTTCCCCCGGGCAAGCGCTGCAAGGCCCAGGGTCGCGCCCGCGAGGGCGAGCGCCCACCCCTTGCGAGAGACGGCGAGCGCCAGCGCGGCAGTGAGAAGGAAGACCCCGAGCGCCGTTTTCTCCACTTCCAGGCATTCGAAGATAGCGGGCCGGTAGAGGGCGTAGAGGAGGGCCGCGAGATTCCCCGCCGCGGGTCCCGATATCCGCCTCCCGATCCAGGCGATGAGGCCCACGACGCCCACGTCGAGCGAGACGTTGACGAGTCGCAGGAGGAGGATGTCCCGGCCAAGGATGCGGTAGACGCCAGCGAGGAAGTACGGGTAGAGCGGATCGAAGAAGTACGGCCGGTTGCTGTCCAGCCACTTGCCCGACGCGAGTCTCTGCGCCCAGGCATCGTAGAACTCCGAGTCGAGGATGAGCCGGTCGAAGATGGGGAGGCTTCGCAGAGCGAGGAGGTGCCAGAGGCGAAGCGCCGCCGCCGACGCTAGTACCCCGGCGAGAAACCACGGGGAGGCGACGATCCGTTGCAGCACGGACCGCCACGCTTCCAGCCGCTTTCTCCATATCTCGTCCGGTGCGCTGGACATCTTGGGCGACTCTCTCGCTCGCGCGTCCGTGGGACGCAGCCGCGTCGGGCGAATCTAGCATCTTGCGCGCACGGCGGGGCCGCCCGCTCCTGCCCCGCGCCACGCTTCGCCGTCCACGCGGACGCGAGGCACCTGCCGGCCGCCCGCCGGGCCGGGCGGAGACCGAAGGCGCGGAAACACCCCGACGGCTCCCGGCGCTCGAGAAGGGCCTTACGGGATGACGACCTGCACCTGGCCGTGGCAGAGGTCGCAGGAGCAGGGGCTCGGGACGTTGAAGGAGCCACACGTCGTGCTCGCGAACGCGTTCACGTGACAGTCCGCGCACGAGACATGGGACGGCCCGCCGTCCTGCGTGAAGTCACTCCTGTTCCCGTGACAGTTCGTGCACTGACCGGGCATGTAGAAGGTCATGTCCCCGCCGCACGCGTGCGCGCCGCCGTACTGCACCTCGTTCGGGCACTGCACGGTGACGGTCGGATCGACCCAGCCGGCCGGGTGGCCGCCGAATGTGTACTCCACGGTGCCGTTCACGTGGTCGCCCCCTGGCACGATCACGTTGCCGCCCGTCGAGTCGACGCCCGCCGTGGCGGGATGACAGCCGGCGCAGGGTGCGATGCGGAGCACGTACTCGGGATGCGAGGGGGAGGGCAGCGCGACGGGGGGCAAGCCGTGGCACGTGCCGCAAGCGTCCTGCGATCCGTCCACCGTCGTCCACGCCGGCGTCGTGTTGGTGCCGCCGAGGAGCGTGGCTCCGTGACAGTAGTTCGTGCAGGTGTAGCCGGGCGCGCCGCTCCAGGTCGGCGTGGCCCCACCGGACGTGGCCAGCGGTCCCCAGACGAGCTTCAAGGGGTCGGTCGCGTGGGCGAGCGTGGCGGGGACCGTGTGGCACTCGGTGCAGGGGAGGGCCCCTCGGAGGGGGCCGTCGTTGAGGTGGCTCTGGTGCGCTCCGACGCCCGGAGCGGTCGTGGCGGTGTCGCCGGTGAGGTCCTGCGGCGGCGCGGCCGCGATCTGCGGATTCACTGCCGTCGCCTGGCGACTCGGATCGCCGTGACACACGGTGCACCCGACCGCGCCGAGATCGACCTGGCCGTTGATGTGAGTGGCGGGGTTGACCGACGAGGAGGTGTAGCCTGGATGGCACTCGCCGCAGTTCGTGTTCTGCGGATGCCCGCTCGATGCAGGAGGAGGGAGGCCGTGGCAGGTGCCGCACGCGGCCTGCGACGCGCCGCCGGTCCAGGCCGGGGCCTGGTTCGTGCCTCCGGCGCCGAGCGTTGCACCGTGGCAGTACGTGGAGGCGCACGTCCCGTTGGCGTAGGCGGGGCTCGCGCCGCCGGTCGTCGCCAGCGGACCCCAGGTCAGCTTCGGCTTTCCGCTCGGATGGCTGGAGAGGTCGGCCGGAACCGTGTGGCACTCGGTACACGCGATGGCGCCTCGAAGCGGGCCATCGTTCAGGTGCGCTTGATGGGCGCCGACGCCCGGGGACGTCGTGGCGGACTCTTGGAGCACGTCGACCGGAGGAGCGGCCGCCAGTTGGGGGTTCAAGGCCGTGCTCGCGCGATTCGCATCGCCGTGACAGCGCGTGCAGGATGCCAGGGGCAGGGCGGACGGCTGCGCCTGGCCGCATGCCGCGAGGGTCACGAGCGCCAGCGAGCTCCAGGAGCACCATCGAAAGAGCAAGGCACCGACCTCCCCAATGACGAACCGTGCTAGGGCAGCGGAGTGTGGTCCGCGAATGGGTAGCACACCTTTGCCCGCAGGCGGCCCCGAACCGCGACCGGCGGCATCATTCGCTATCGGTCGCTCGGGCGGAACCCCTATCGGCGCTGACCCCTTTTACCCAGGACGGGCGGGGCGATGCTGGCCACCGCCCCCCGCGCGCATCGGCCGACCGGTGTCCGGGTCACGGCGACAGCGTGTTCGTGAGCAGGCTCGCGTACGCGTAGATGTTGTTGAACCGGTTGGGGGCTGTCGCGAAGCTGTCGATCCCTGGCGAGACGGGAACGACCGCCGTGATCCTCGCGTAATAGGTGCTGCCGGCGGCAAGCACGCCCGGCGGAACCTGGATCGCCGTCCCGGCCGTCGTGAGGGAGGCCACCCGGGTGCTCACGGTGGCCCCCGCGGAGGCGGAGAGCAGGAAGACCTCCACCGTGTAGCTCGTCGGGACGCCGACCGCGGGCGGGCTCCAGGAGAACGTCGGGGTCGTGCCCACGCCGGCGAGCGGAGAGAACGCTCCGAGCCCGTTCACGAGCGGCGTCGTGGCAGGGCCGAGCGTCGGATCGACGGTGGTCGCGGCCGAGGTGATTGGCTCCGTGCGGCCCACGGAGGCGGTCGCGACGTAGGGCGACGTGGCGCCCGGGGCCGTGAAGGTCACCTGCGCCTCGAAGTCGACGTTCCGCCACTCGTTCCAGAGCGTCGGATCGAGGACGTGCGAGTACTCGAGGGGAGGCGTCGCGAGGGACGACCCCGGACCCGCCGCCGCCACCGGCAGGCGAAGCAGGACGGGCCCGGCGATCACACGCGGCACGGGCGCCGGATAGCCGAGGACGTGGGCGTAGGCGCCGACGAGCAGCATGTGCGGCGCCGCCCCGACCGTCGGCGCCGGGCCCATGATCGGCAGCAGCGCCTCGAACTGTCCGAGGTCCCAGACGACCGACAGGCTGCCGATCGTGGTCGCTGGAACCGCCAGGGCCGTCGCGATGTCCGAGGGGGTCGCGACGTTCGCCAACGTCGCACCCGAGGTGGCCGCCTGGTAGGCGTAGGTCCCCGGGCCGACCGTGAAGGTGGCCGTGCTCAGGTCGCAGAGGGTCACGCTGTCCTGGGCCTCGAGCAGGTGGAGCGGCCCGCCCATCGCGCTCGCGTACCAGTCCTCGACCACGATGGCCGTGGTGGCCGCCGTCGAAACCGCCGCGCTGGCGATCGGGAAGTCGAGGACATCGGCGTTCGACGCCACGAGCTCGACCTCGTCACCGCTCGGATTCCACGGGGTGAGCCCTCCCGTGATGTCGATCGTCACGGGCGTGGAGGCGGCCGGGTACGCCTCGTCGGCGCGGCCGAGGACGTCGTACCCGAGATCCACCGTGGTCGCAGGGGTCTGGATGACGCGCTCGAAGCCGTTCCCATCGACGAAGACGAGCAGGTAGCTCGTCAGCGCCGGCACGTTCGGAATGGCGAACGAGCCGTCCGGCGCAAACGTCCCTGGGTAGGCGATCCAGGCGGCCGTGCCCGCCGGCAGGAAGATCGCGACCGACGCGACGGTCACGTCCGGCGCTGCGACCGGGGCGACGGGCCCGCTGTCGGGCCAGTAGGTGACGTCCCGCGTGCCGGTCACGGTCTGGCTGGCGACACAGGCCCCGGCGTTGCACACCTGGGCCGTTCCGCACGCCGTGAAGACGGGGACCGGGACGTTCGTGTCCGTGCACACCGAGCTGCCGGTGCTGCAGTCGGTCGTCCCCGCGTCGCAGACGTTCGTCGGCGTGCAAGAGAGGCCGGCCGTGCAGGAAACGCAGACGCCCGTGTTGCAGACGAGGTCGGTCCCGCAGCTCGTGCCGTTCGGCAGCGGGGTCAGCGTGTCCGTGCAGACGGGGCTGCCCGTGCTGCAGTCGGTCGTCCCCACGTCGCAGGGGTTCGCGGGCGTGCACGCGGCTCCTTCCGTGCAGCTCACGCACGCACCCGCGTTGCACACCAGGTCCGTGCCACAGCTCGAACCGTTTGGCAGCTGCGTGCCCGTGTCCGTGCACACGGACGTCCCGGTGCTGCAGTCGGTCGTCCCCACGTCGCAGGGGTTCGCAGGCGTGCAGTTGAGACCCGCGGTGCAGCCGACGCACGTTCCCGCGTTGCAGACGAGGTTCGTGCCGCAGCTCGTGCCGTTCGACACCGGCGTGCCGGTGTCCGCACAGGTGGCGGTGCCGCTGCTGCAGTCGATTGTCCCCAGGTCGCACGGGTTCGCCGGGATGCAGGCCTGCCCGCAGCTCGCGCCCTGGAACGTCCAGGTGGCCTCCGAGTACTCGTGGACCCCGTTCTTGTCCAGGCCGCAGTCGATGATGTACGTGCCGGAGCACTGGTCGGGCCCGGCCACCGGAGTGCCGACGTACGAGCGGCTGCATCCGATGAGGTTGATCCCGAGGGTGTCGAACTGCGTGGACATGAGGTACGTCGAGGGGTTCCCGCCCGAGTCGACGCAGCTCAGGTTCCACTGGGCGTTGATCCCGAACCAGAGCACGGTGCCGGACGGCGCTCCGATGACGAGCTCCACGAGCGACTGGGGCTCGAGCGTGAAGGTGGGTCCGCCGTCCGGGGCGTCGCCGCCGACCGCGTTGGGAGTGCAGGTCAGCGCTCCGTACATGATGGGGGACGGAACCGTCACGGTGCCCGGGAACAGGTAGAAGTACTCGTAGCTGTTCGCGCCCGCAAAGTTGAAGGTGCCGGACCCCGTCGCCGTGAACGGGATGTCGATGGTTTGGGTGAGGGTGAAGGTCCCGTTCAGGTCCTGCGCCGTGGGCTCGGTGACGATGCTCCAGTCGCTGAAGTGGGAAGTGGTCGCGGTGAGTGTCTCGGAGTGGGCGTCCCGGGCGATCTTCGGAGCGTGCAGCCAGAAGCCACTTGCCGCGTCCTGGTACGCCACCGTGACCGCGTCCACGCTCGTTCCCGCGACCTGGAACGTGAGCTCGACCGGGGGATTGAACCTCGCCCCCTCGGGACCGAGGCGATAGGCGTTCCCCTTCGCGCCGGGAGCGTAGTTCGTGATCTCCTGGATCGTGAAGTCGGCCGGTGCGCTGACTGCGCCCTTCGGAACGACGACCGTCAGCTGGCCGTCCGGCGACGTCAAGGAGCCTCCCGCCGGTCCGATGGAGGCGCTCGACGGAGCCCCGATCGGAACGCCGACCGGCGTCGGCTGCGGCTTTCCCGAGGAGGCGCTCTTGGAACTCGAGGCGTTGATGCAGCCCACGGCCGCGACGAGGACGCTGGCGGCAAAGGCCAGGCTCCTGTTCCGGGCGCGAACGGGCATATACGCCAAAGAGGGTAGCATGCGCTCCCGGGGGTGGAAACCGCAGGCAGCGGACCGGCCCGCAGATTTTTCGCTGTAATTGCCGTGAACTCGGAGAGCTTTCACCGTGAATTCCAGTGCATCTGCGACCGACGTGCGCAGCGATCGAACGGCTTGCAAGGGCCGCGCCTTCCCGCGCGTAAGCGACCTTCGCCCACGGGCGAACTCTGCCGGAGGAGCGCCTCCAGACGGCTCCCCCCGATGGGCAAACGTCGCTACTGGGGACGGCGAAGCTCGAAGACGTAGAGGAGCGGAACGCCGTCCCGCTCGACGGTGTGGATCACCCGGCCTGGCACGCCCGAGGCGCAGCCGTACCGCGTCGTCGTGACGAAGATGTCGGGGTTCGAGGAGGGGAGCACGGTCCGGAACCGGGCCCTCCCCTCCGGCGTGCGGGCGAGCCAGTAGCCGGTGAGGAACGGAAGCGAGCAGTTCGCCACGGTCGTCGCGCGTCCGGGGGAGACCGGGTACTCGCGGAGGAGCCACTCGGCACCCTCGCGGTAGCTCGCGCCCCAGTAGTCCGTCTCGAAGCGGGTCGCCGCCCCGCGCAGCCCGCCGCCGATCAGCCGGTTGAAGTACACGTACTCGTACGGGTGGAGGCGAACGGCGTCGAGCGCCGTCAGGGCGGAGGCGGCGACCACCGCGACCACGATCAAGGCGCGCGCGGCCATCGGCGCACCGCCGCGTGCGAACCACGCGAGTGCCGTTCCGGAAAGCGCGGCGAGCGGCGGCAGAACGAACAGGAAGTGCCGCTGTGCGTCGTAGATGTTCGCATGCAGGCCGATGGCGGCGACGGGCAGGGCGACGACGGCGACGGCGAGCACCAGGACGTCGACGAGGGCCTCGGGTGGAGGGCGCTCCTGGCGGCCCGCGAGAACCCGGACGGCGACGTAGCCTGCGGTGATGGCCGCGACGAGGTAGGCCTCCGGCAAGGTGACCGCGAACCACGTGGGGAGGTAGGTCCACGGGAGCGCGTTGGACGCCACGATGCGCCCGTCGAACAGCACCGGATTCACGGTCTGGAAGTGGCTCGCGGCACGGAGCGCCACGAAGGGACGCGTGAAGGGCGCGAGCTGCGCCCACGGCCAGAAGACGAGCATGCCGATCCACGCCACGGCCGCCGCGACGGCGAACCGGGCGGCGAGGGCTGGGATCGCCTCTCGCCAGCGCGACTGCGGCCCGCGAACGGCAACGTGGCCCACCCACGCCAGGCCGAGCCACCCGAGCAGCGCGATGCCGCCGACGCGCACGCCCATGGCCGCCCCCGACGCGGCCCCGGCGGCGACGACCGATGGCCAGGGGATTCGCGGCACCTGGCGCGCGGACGCGAGGGCCGCCCAGAGCGCCACGGCGGTGAGGCTCGCGAACGGGATGTCCTTGGGGTTCGCGAACGCGTGGCCGTAGTAGGTGGGGGTGAGCGCGAGCATCGCGGCGCTCGCAAAGCCGGCCGCTTTGCCCCCGACGATGGTGCCGATCCGCCACGTCGCGACCACGCCAACGAGCCCGGCCACGGCGTTCACGAGATGGCGCGCCTCGTACACGCCCAGGGGAAGCGCACGGGCGAGGAGCTGGGTGGGAGCGTCGAAAAGCCCGCCGTAGAGGTAGAGGTCGAGAAAGTCGAGCGCGCGGCGGTCCTGGAACCAGGACCCGTACCACGCGAGGATCGCGTCCCCGTAATCGAGGTGGTATGCCTCGTCCCAGGTGGTCCCGTAGCCGGCAAAGGTGGCCAGGATCGCGGCGGAGAGCAGGGCGAGGAGCGCGACCGCGGCGATGTCCCACTTCGATGTCGTGTGGGGGGGGCCTTCACCCATGGGCGCCTCTTAGCACGCGCTCGCTGGGCCGTACATGAGCCTCGGGCGGCTCCGCCCCTCGATTCCCGCTTCCGCGGCGGCGCAGCAGACTCGCCGCTTTGATCACCGCGGTCGAATCCCTCGACTCCGTTCGCGACCACGACCGGCAGGTGACACGAGGTGCCGGGCGAGTATCCTGGCCGCCGAGGAGGCGGACGTCGTGCCTGACGAGGCCGGTCGCGACCAGAGGAGCCCCCGATGCGCCGCCACCGGAGCGCTCCGTGACAGCCGACGCCCGGTGGCCTCCGCGGCAACGCTGGCGTCGGGCCTCTCGGGCGCCCGGGGCGTTTCGAAGGGGCGCGCCGGGGTCCGACCGCCTCCCTCTGCCAGCGACCCTCGACGGCGCGAGGCGCGCGCGTGACGGATCGTTCGCCACTCGCCGTGCCGTACCGTGCCGACTCTCCGGTCGGGCAACTGCTGCTCGGAGCCGGGATCGTGCTTCTGGCCTTCGCCGCCTACGCGCCGGCGCTGACGGGGTCCTTCGTTTTCGACGACGACGTCTTCGTGCGCAACAGCGCGCTCGTACGCGGCCCGTTGCGCGCCATCTGGTTCACGCGCAGCTCGCCCGACTACTGGCCCCTCACCTCCACCGTGTTCTGGCTCGAGTGGCGCGTCTTCGGCGATCACACGCTCGGTTACCACGCGACGAGCATCGCTCTCCACGCCGCGACGGCGGTCCTGCTGTGGCGAGTGCTGCGCTCGCTGGGCGTGGCAGGCGCCTGGCTCGGCGCTGCCCTGTTCGCGGTGCACCCGGTGGCGGTGGAGTCCGTCGCGTGGATCTCCGAGCTCAAGAACACGCTTTCCGGCTTCTTCTTCATGGCCTCCCTCCTCGCCTGGGAAGGCTGGGATGGCGACAAGAGAGGCCCGTGCCTCGGCGTTTCTCTCGCGAGCTTCGCGCTCGCGCTCCTCGCCAAGGCCTCCGTGGCGCCCCTGCCGATCGTGCTCGCAGGAGTCTCGTGGGCTCGCCGGCGAACGCTCGAGTCCCGCGCCGCATGGGCGCTCGTCCCGTTCTTCGCCCTGGCGCTCGCGGGCGGGCTTGTCACCGTCTGGTTCCAGCACACGAACGCGCTCTCCAGCGTCTGGTTGCCTTCGAGAGGGTGGGCCGAACGCCTCGGAGAGGCCGGCTGGGCGCTCGCATACTACTGGCGCACGGCCTTTTTGCCGGTCGGGCTGGCCGTCGTGCACGCTCCCTGGGACGTCGGGACGGGCTCGTTCCTGTTCTTCGCGCCGCTGCTCTTCGAGGCCGCCGTCTTCGCCTCGCTGTGGTGGCAACGAAGGCGGGCCTGGCAGCTGCTCGCTGCGCTCGCGTTCCACGCGGTCATGGTGCTTCCCGTCCTCGGGCTCGTCGACATCGCGTACCTTTCCGTCGGGCCGGTCTCGAACCATCTCCAGTACCTGGCGCTGTGCGGCCCTGCGGCGTTCGCCGGGTGGACCGGGGCGCAGGCGCTGCGGCGGTGGCCGCGCGCGTCGACCGTGGGCCTGTCCGCGCTCGTGCTCGGTTTCGCCCTCTCCGCGGCCCGGAGGTCCCTCGCCTTCGAGGACGAGCTCAGCCTCTGGACGGAAGCCGTCCGGGCGGCACCCGGCAGTGCCTTCGCCCATCATCAGCTCGCAACGTGCCTGGCCGACCGGGGGCGAGCCGCCGAGGCGCTCGGCGAGCTCGAGGCGATGATGCGAGTGGAGCGGGATCCGGCCGCCCGGCACGAGGCGCGGAGCATGTGGCTGCTCGCCGCCGGGCGTGCCGATGAAGCCGCGGCGGAAGGCCAGGAGGCCGTTCGCATGCGACCGGACCCCGGCTACCGCCGCGTCCTCGGGGTGGCGCTGCTCCGAGCCGGCCGCACGTCGCAGGCCGTGGCGGTGCTCGGCGCCCTCGTGCAGGACCACCCGGACTCCGAGGCGCGCTACTGGCTCGCCGCGGCACTCAGCCGGGAGGGGCGCTTCGCCGAGGCCGTGGAGCAGCTCCGGCAGGCCTCCGCCGCCGCCCCGGAGGACGCGAAGCTGAAGGAGGCTCTCTCCGCCGTGCTGCACCAGATCGACGCAGGGAGGGCCGCTCCCGCCCCTTGAGCCCGCGCCGCGCCGTCCAAGGAGCGGTTCGCCGTTCTCCCCGTGCGCGGCGCCGCTGTCGCCGGACCGCACCTCTGATGGTAAAGGGAGGGTGATGGCTTCGGGGGGTCTCGCACGGAGGGACTATCTGGCCGGCGCGAGCATCGCGATCGCGCTTCTCGCCCTGTACACGGCCAACGGAACCATCGTCACGACCCACGACGCCACGTCGAACACGTTCCTGGCGGCGAACGTCGTCCAGGAGGGGCGGCTCTGGTTCTCGCCGTCGCGCGATCCGCAGCTTTTCCTCTGGCACCTTCCCGGGCCTGGCTCGCGGGGAGAGGCGCTCCACCTCACCTCTCTCGATCCCGAGGCGCGCCGCCGCTACGCGCTCGGGGAGCTCGTGGCGGAGCCGATCTACGCGGTCGCGCCTTCGGTCCGGACGGACCCGCGCACGGGCGAGCCGCTCTACGTGTCGACGTACGGGGTCGGTGCCGGGCTCGCCGCAGTCCCGCTACTCGCCTGGGCCCGGATCTTCGTCCCCGATCTCCGCAAGAACCCCGAATGGCTGTGGTACGGGGCGAAGTTCGCGGCGTCCCTCTTCACCGCTGCATCCGCGGCTTTCGTCTTCTGGGCCTGCAGGCGGTGGCTCGCCCTGGGGCCGTCGCTCGTGCTCGCGCTGGCCTACGGGCTCGGGACCTGCAACTGGAGCATGAGCAGCCAGACCCTGTGGCAGCACGGCTCGAACTCCTTCTTCCTGGCTCTCGGGACGTGGATCCTGGCGCGCGCTCCCGAGGGCCTGGATCGCGTTCGGTCCGGGGCGTGCGGGTTCGCCTTCGCGGCCGCGACGGCGTGCCGGCCCACCAGTCTCGTGTACCTGGTCGCCGTCGCCGCGTACCTGCTCGTCGCCGAGCGACGCGCCCTGGCGGCGTACGTTGCGGGCGCCGTGCCCATCCTGGCCGCGATCGCGTCCTACCAGTGGTACTACCTGGGTTCGCCGCTTCGATCCGCCCAGGAGGAGACGGCAACCTGGGGTGGCTCCTTCCTCGAGGGCCTCGCGGGCTTGCTGGTAAGCCCGTCGCGCGGCCTCTTCGTTTTTTCCCCGTTCTTCGTCTTCTCCCTGTTCGGCGCCGTCGCCGCCTGGCGAGACCGTCGGTACGCCGTGCTCCGTCCACTCACCCTCGCCGTCGCCGCCTTGCTCGCCGTCCACGCGAAGTGGTCGGTCTGGTGGGGGGGTGACTGCTACGGGTACCGCGTCATCGCCGATGTCGCCCCGGCCTTGGTCCTCTTCCTCGTGCCGGTGGCGAGTTGGGTGATGGAGCGGCGGGCGCTGGCGGGCCTGTTCCTGGCCGCTTGCGGGTGGGCCATTCTGCTTCAGGGGCTCGGGGCATGGGCCTATGACGTCGAGTGGAACGAGCCGCTCTCGTACGTCGTGGTGTCGCCCGCCGGGAGCGTGAGCCTGACGAGTCCCGAGGAAGCGCGCGCCCTGGCGAAGGCCACCGGCGCGACCAAGGTCTACACCGAGGAGTGCAGCCTCGCGTCCCGATGTCACGGCCGCCTCTGGTCGATTACCGAGAGCCAACCAGTCTTCTACTTCACGCATTTCTGGGAGGCCCGACGCGCCCTCGTGGAGCAGACCGAGTCGATGATTGCCTGGTGGCGCTGAAACGTACCCTACACGGCGTGAGGACCTCACCGGAGTGAGGCCGGCTGCCACGCCAAGTCCCGCCTCCGATCCCCTGGCACCGTGCAGGGAGGCTCCCGGGCGGTGGCGTGAGCGCGCCGCCCGGAAGCGCTGTCCAGACCACGGGGCCGCGGCACGGGACCCGAAGAGGGTCCCCTTCGGCCTAGGGCACCCTCTCGATGTTGATGGCGAACCGGGAAAGGCCTTCGCCCTTCACCAGGTCGATGACGTGGACTACCGACCCGTGAAGGGCGTCCCGGTCGGCGCTGATGAGCGCGCGAGTGTCGCTGTCCCGGAGCGCCGCGGCCCGCGCCATTGCCTTTAGCTCCTCCTCGGAGCGCCGGACCCCGTCGACGTAGATTCCGCCTTCCTTCGTGAGCGTGATCGCGAGCGGCCCCGCGCTCGTGGACACCCCCGCGTTCGTCGTCCGCGGCAGGGTGACCTCGATCGCTTCCTTCACGATGTAGCTCGTCGTGACCATGAAGATGATGAGCAGGACCAGCGTGATGTCCACGAGAGGCGTGACGTTGATGCCGCTGATCATCTCGTCGTCGCCCTCGGCGCTTCCTCCGATGTTGCCGGCCATGGTTCAACCCTCCGCCGCGGGCCGTGCTTTCAGATAGGCCACGACGGCGTGTCCGAGCACGCTCGACCGCTGCGCGGCACGCCGGAGCCAGCGCAGGTAGAGGTTGAACATGACGACCGCGGGCAGAGCCACGAAGAGTCCCACCGCCGTGGCGACGAGCGCCTCCGAGATCCCGGCCATGACGGCGCCGGCGCCGGCGGCACCGGGGTGGGCGGCGAGGTCTGCAAAGGCCCGGATAATGCCGAGCACCGTTCCGAAGAGGCCCACGAACGGGGCGTTGTTGCCGAGGGTGCCCAGGAAGGCCAGGCGACGCTCGTACTCGAGTCGCGACCGGTCGAGCTGGGCGTTCACGACCTCGAGCACCGCGTCGGCTCCTCGAGGAGCCTGATCCACGGCGGCGCGGACCACGTCGGCCTCCATGCCCTCCCGCCCTTCGACCGCGCTCCGCGCCTTCGCGAGGTCGCCCGCGAGCAGGTGCGCCGCCACGGCGTCCACGTTGGGGAGGCGACGCGCCGCGAAGAAGATCCCGCGCTCGATCATGATGGCGACCGATGCGACGGACAGAAACAAGAGGAGCCAAAGTACCCAACCCGCGCCGAGGTTCGCGAGCGCAAGGAGTCTCTGGGTCAGCATGTCTCACCTCGGTGGCCGTACACGCGCTCGGGCCGCGGCGACCGGGGCCTTGGAGGCGCGCGCGTAGCTCGGCCGAGCCTCCTCGGCAACCGGTACCCTGGTCCGCGGTGCAAGCGAGCGTCGCGACCCGGTTGCACGGACCGCTGTTTTCGCATCGGCGCGGCGGCGAATGCAAGCCGACCCAGCGCCGCGCGGTGCCGGCACCGGCCCCGGCCCGTGGTCCGCGACCGCGGAAGGCCCCCGACGAACGGTCCACCGATGCTCCCGGGCCACGTGCTTGTGGGTTAGAGTTCCGACCCGTCCGGAGCGGAAACGCGATGTCTTCCTTCGTCTCACGCCACTCGAGGACGCTCGCCGCCGCCGCGGTGTTCGCGCTCGCGGTGGCGGTGTACGCAAACACCCTCGGTCACGGATTCGTCCTCGACGACCGCGCCGAGGTCGTCGACAACGCGTTCTTGCGCTCCCTCCCGGGTCTCGGACGGGCGTTCGTGACGCCGTCCTGGGAGGGCGCCGGGCATGCGAGCCCCCCGCAGTACCGTCCGCTCACCACGGCCACGTTCTGGGTGAACTACGCCCTGGGCGGGCTCTCGCCCGGCGGATACCACGTTGTGAACGTGATCCTGCACGCGACGGCGTCAACCCTGGTCCTGGCGCTTGCGCTCGAGCTGGGGGGGTCGCTCGCGGCAGCAGCCCTCTCCGGGCTTTGCTTCGCGGTCCTGCCCGTCCACGTCGAGGCCGTGGCAAACGTCGCCGGGAGGAAGGACGTCCTTGCGACCCTGTTCCTCCTCGTGGCCGTGCTCGCGCACGGAGCTGCGATGCGCCGCAGCGGCCTCGCGAGGGTGGCTGCGCCTCTCGCGCTCCTCGCCGCACTCTTCTCCAAGGAGACGGGACTCGTCGGGGTGGGGCTCCTCGCCGCGCGTGACCTCGTGTTCGGGCGAGACGACTGGAGGCGGTCGCCGACGCGTGGAATCTCGCTATTCGCCGCCTACCTCCTGGCGACCGGGGCCTATCTCTGGGCGCGCTGGGCGGCCGTGGGGAGCCTCGGCTTCCCGGGCATCGGGTGGATGGACAACCCCATCGCGGGGGCACCGCCCGGGGTGCGCATCTTCACGGCTGTCGCGGTCCTCGGGCGCGGCCTCTCGCTCCTCGCCTTTCCCCTCCACCTCTCCCCGGACTACTCCTACGCGGCGATCCCGGCGGTCACCGACGCAACGGACCCCCGGTTCTTCGTCCCGTTCGCGGCGATGACAGGCATCGGGGTGCTCGCCGTCGTCGCCCGCCGGCGGTGGCCGCTCGGGCTCTTCGCGGTCCTCTGGTACGCCATTTCCGCGTTCCCCACCTCGAACCTCCTCGTCCCGATCGGAACCATCTTCGGCGAGCGCCTTCTGTACCTCCCGAGCGTGGGGTTCTGCCTGGCTGTGGGCAGCGGCGCTGCACGGCTTCTCGCGTCTCGAGCACGAGCGGTCGGCTACGCGGCCGTCGGCATCGTCGTCGCTTCCTTCTCGGCGAGGACCTGGACCTATGCGAGCGAATGGGCGAATCCGACGGCGCTCTTCTCCTACGCGGCGCGAGCCCAGCCGCGGTCGAGCCGCGCCCACCGGATGCTCGGCGGGCTGCTCATGGAGAATGGCTCGCCCGCGGCTGCGGCCGCGGAGTTCCGGCGGGCCGTCGAGATCCTGGACGATCCCGCCGTCCCGCGCTCGGAGCTATCGCGCCCGCGGCTGGAGCTCGG
>DATKJV010000073.1:0-63465 GCA_035543235.1 Anaeromyxobacteraceae bacterium
GTGCACCGACAGCCGCGAGTGCGTCCTCGGGCTTGGCTACGGCAACGTCTGCGTGGACTCGCGCTGCGCGCCCTACATCGACCGGACGGACATCATCGACTTCTTCACCGGCAAGGACGCAAGGACGCCGCCGCCACAGGCGTTCAAGCTCTACCCTTCGATCATCCCCGCCGTCGGATACAACCCCGCGCTCGGGTTCCTGATCGGGCTCGTCGGGAAGTTCGCGATGTACTTCGGCGACCCCGCGACGACCACGATCTCCAACGCGTCGGTGCTCGTCCTCCTCACGACGAACAGCCAGCTCGTCGTCCAGATCGGCACGACGGTTCTCGCCGCAGACGACGAGTGGGAGCTCCAGGGGGACTGGCGCTTCCTGCTCTACAACCAGGACACCTACGGTCTCGGGACCGGCACGCCCCTCGTGTCGAACAGCTTCTCGATCGACGGCTGGGGGAACACCGAGCCCATCAACGGCGCCCAGCCGATGAAGTTCGACCTCCTCCGGTTCGAGGAGACGGTCCTCAAGAAGACCTGGGGAAAGCTCTACCTGGGTGGCTCGTTCCGCTACAACCGGTACTTCGGCATCGTGGACGAGGCCCTCGACCTCTCCGCGTCCCCACCGATCGTGACGAGCCACTACGCCTACAGCGTGTACTACGGCTTCAACCCCACGGACTACACGCTGTCGGGGGTTTCCGCCGACATCCTGTACGACAGCCGCGATTCCACCATCAACGCCTACAAGGGCTACTACGCTCACCTCGCCGTCGCCGGCTTCCCGACCTGGCTCGGGAGCAGCCAGGGGAGCTCCTCCGCCTTGGCCGACCTCCGCACCTACATCGGCCTGTCCGACGACGTGCCGCGGAACGTGCTCGCCTTCTGGATCCTCGCGAGCGGCATCATGGGCGGTCACCAGCCCTACCTCGTCCTGCCATCGGTCGGATGGGACGCGGCCGGGACGACGGGGCGCGGCTACATCCAGGGCCGGTTCCGCGGAACGGCGGAGGTCTACGCGGAGGCCGAGTGGCGCTTCCGGATCACGGACAACGGCCTTCTCGGCGGCGCGGTGTTCGCGAACGCCGAAACGTTCAGCCGGCCTGCATTCAGCTACTCGAACGTCAACGAGCCCGCGACGAACCTGTTCCAGTACGTGAAGCCGGCTGCGGGCTTCGGCGCTCGCATCATGCTCACGAAGGAGTCCCGCACGAACCTGCGCCTGGACTTCGCGTGGGGCCAGGACTCCTTCTGCATCTACCTCGGGGCCGGCGAGGCGTTCTAGGAAGCAGGCGCTCCGGGGCGCGCTCGCCAGACCGGCTTCAATTGCGCACGTAGTCGAAGTTCTGGACCTGGATCACGTAGCCCTTCGCCGGAACGGCCACCTGCGCGTAGGCCGCATAGTTCAGCCCGGAGGGGAGCGTGTTGAACGTGGCGGTCAGGTTCACCGGGTTGCCCTGGTAGGAGCTCGTCACCGCCACCTTCTTCGTCTTCTTGGTGGCTGCGTCGATCCAGACGCTGAGCGAGTCGCCCGGCTGGACGACGCCCTGGCCGGTGATGAGGAGCTGGCCGTTCCCCGCCGGCACCGGCGTCGCCGTGTCCATGAAGTTCATCACCGCACCCGGCGTCGGGAGCGTGTACTCGCGCAGGAGCTTTCCGAGTCCCTGGATGTACTCCTCGATCTCCTTCTTCTTGTTCTCCGCGACCCTCCTGCGGAGGAACCCCCCCGGCAGCGGTGCCGACTGATCGTTCAACACCGTCCGCTGCAGCTTGCCGTCCGGCGCGAAGTTGACCGTATCGATCCGAAGGTCCTTCACCTGCCCGTTGACGAGGAACTCGAGCCGCTCGGTCCAGCTGTACTGCCTCATGAGCGCTGCGTTCTGTGCGCGCGACTGCTCGACCTGCACCGTGGCAGCCGCGCCCTGGGCGACGTTGCCCTGCGCGAGAGCGCGCGAAGGAAGGACGAAGCTCGCGAGGACGCCTGCCGCGATCGACAACCTCATAGGACCCTCCGGATCCGTGTCGCGAGCCCACCGCACCGGACAGCCCGGCGGCGGGGAGCTCGCGGTTCCGGGGAAGTCGTTAAGGGGTCCGGAGAAGCTCGTCTATCCGAAAGATGCAGCCCGAACCTCCTGGGACCCGCCCGCCGACGTCGCCCCAACGGGACGGCCCGGCACCGTTCGATCCCTGGTAGGTAGTAGCGTTCGGCCCAGCTATGGCGTCCTCGACCGGCGACCTGAGAGTGATGGGGCGAGCCGTCCCCGCGCGAGCGTCCCGGCAGCCTGCGCCGCGCCTCCAGGCTCGTCGCGTGGCCGCGGCGAGCGAAGCGGCTGCCCGGCAATCGAGCGGCGCCCTTCACTCACCATCTGGAATGGAATTACCCCGTTGCACTCCGGGTGCGGAGAGGCGGCTCGACGGCCCTTCCGCTACCGGCTCGCGCCATCATGGCGGAGGCGGGCGCCGATGGATCCGCCACAACCAGCCGGGCAGTGCCCGCCCGCGGCCCGGCGAGAGGGAGCAAGCATGATCCGGAGATCGGGATTCGTCCTGGCGGTCGCGGCCGCCGTCCTCGCAGCCCCACTCGTTCGTGCCGACGACTCGACCTTGCCGCCCATCGGCGTCGGCGTGGGCGTGAACGTCGGGAACGTCTTCTCGGGAGGTTCGCTCGCCGCGTCTCCCGTCAACCTCTACGTGCCCATCAACCTTTCGAGCGCGTTTCGGCTCGAGCCGTCTTTCGGGTACTGGTACGTGGGGCGGGGTACCACCGTCTCGGCCCTGAACGGGGTCTCCGTGTCCAAGGGCGGCTATGCGGTCGACCTGGGGGTCGGCGCGTTCTACCTGATCCACCCGACGACCCCCTTCACGGTCTACGTCGGAGGGCGACTGGGCCTCGTGTTCACCGGCTTCAGCACGGTCCCCGACCCGGTGGCGGGCGTGGTCACGAACTACAGCGAGGTCGACATGTACGTGAACCCGACACTCGGACTCGAGTGGGCCATCAGCCGGAACTTCGCCTTCAGCGGCGAGGCGGCTCCGGCGTTCCGCTTCTACTTCAACCCGTCTGTCTCCGCCGGCAACGCCTCGACGACCCTGTCCGGCAGCAAGTTCGGAACGGGCTTCCAGGCCGTCCTGATGCTGCGCCTCTACTTCTAGCTGCGGGCGCGGGCGCGGCCGGCACCTGGACGCCGGCTGCGCTCACAGACCCGGCGTCGCCACCGCTCTGACTTGTTTCCTCCGCGAAGAGCTCGACCCTAAATTTAGCGGCGCCGCGCGGCGCCACCTCCGGGACTTCCTCCGGCGCCTCCCCGACTTGCGCCCCCGCCACCGTAGCTCGCCCGGCTCGCGCCACCCCCGGAGTATGCGCTCGTGGCGCGCTGCGTACCGGTCTGCCGAGCGCTCTGCTGCTGCTGGAGAGACTGCGTCTGGGCGCTCGTGAGGGTACTCGGGGTCTTGCCCTTGGCCGTCACCTGCTCGTAGCCGCCCTGGCCATTCGACTTGTAGACGTTTCCGTCCTTCGCGCCGTAGTAGCTGTCCCCGACGCGCACCACGGAGCCCTGCGAGCCCGACGCGCCCGCCACGGTCGTCGTGTTTCCACCTGGCCCCGACACCACGGCGCGGCCCGCCGTGGCCTGGTTCCCGGTGTACTGGTTGCCCACCGTGACCTTGCCACCGGCTGCGGAGACCCCCGTCGTCGGGTTGTAGGTAGCGCCTCGTCCACCGGTCGCATAGTTGCCCGTGTAGACGTTTTGGACCGAGCCCCGCTGGCCGGCGCTGATCTGGCCGGTCGCCGAGTTGTACGACCGGCCGCTCTGTGTCGCCCAGGCATTGCCGGTCCACGCGTTGTACCCGGCGGAGTTGCGCGTCACGGCCGTCGTCGGTCCCCACTGGCCGTACACGTTGCCGCTCGTCGCCGCCCAGCCTCCGGGGCCCCACGCCGCCGCGCCGCCGTGGGGTCCGTACGCGACCCCGTACGGCGCCGGGCGAGGGTACGGGTAGTAATAGGGGGGCCGCATCGGCCCCCAGTATGGCGGCGGCGCGTACCAGCCCGGGCCGACCGCCATGAAACCGAAGGTCCAGCCCGTCCAGGGAGTGTAGGTGACGTTGACGGAGTAGCCGTACGTCACGGGCGGCCCGTACCAGACGGTCCGCCCGACGTACGCCGGGTACACGTAACCGGTCCCGTAGACCACCACGCCGGACGGCGTGACCACGGTCCCCATGTAACCGGAGGTGTAGCCCACGACCACGGTCGTGGGCGTCGCGCTGTAGATCCGCACGTACGTGACGAAATGGACCGGCGAGCTGACCGGGATCGTGTAGACGACGGGGGGGACGCTCGTCGCGACCTTCCAGGGCCCGTCCAGCGTCGGCGCCACGAACCAGACCCCGCTCTGCACCGCGTACCACTGTGACGGCGTCACCTCGACGATGGGGTCCGGACTGTTGAACACGTAGAAGAGGGTGGTCCCATCGATCGGCTTCAAGATGGGCGTTCCCGCGACCGCCGGCTTGAACGTCGCCATCGACGTGTAGACCGTCGCGGTCTGCGGCACCTGTGCGGCGATCGCCGCCTCCTCCGCCTGCCGGGTCCCGGGAACCGACGCCTTCACGTTCTCCTTGGGGCTCGTGTCCGGAATTCGCGCGAAGTCCGGGGGCAGGTCCCCGCCGGGTACGTATTCCCACGGCCCTTCCGTGGACGCCGAGTCGAACCACCGCCCGGAGAGCAGCACGTAGATCCGCTGGGTCCGGATGTCGCGGAAGACGTTGGCGGTCGTGTTCTGGACGTAGAGGAGGTTCGTCCCGTCGATGGACGCCCAGGCCGGCTTGCCGTCGAAATGGACGACCTCGGTCGGGCGGTCCGAGACGACGATGAGCGGCATTCCCGCCTTGAGCGAGGGCCGCTTCTTCGTCTTGGGATCCTCCGGCCCCTCCATGAGGTCGACGGCTCCGCTCGCTGCCGCCTCCTTCGCGACCTTTCCGGCGTCCTTCGGGACATCCTTGGCCACTGCCCACGGGCCGGAGAGACTCGACGCGCCGACCCACCCGTCGAGGACGTGAACCCAGACCGAGCCGGTCTTCGGGTCGCGCAGGACCAAGGCCCGCGTGTTGATGATCCGCTCGAGAGACGTCTTCTCGACCGGACGCCACGCCGGCTCCCCGTCGATGTAGACGAGCGCCGCCGGCGTCTCGGCGAAGACGATGCGGGGCGGATCGTTCCGCACCGGCTGCGCCTGCCCCTTCTTCTCTGCCCCGAGAATCGCGAGCTGCGCCTCGAGCCGGTCGAGGGCGACGACCGGCTTGGGCGGCACGAGCGACTGGAAGTCCCTCTGCAGCTCCGGCTCCCGTTCCGGCGCCGATGGGAAGGTCACCTTGACGATCCTCAGGCCCTGGAGCTCGACCACGCGCGCCATCTTGTCGGTGAGCGTCGCGGCCTCGAATTCGAGAACGCCGAACATCGATGGCTCGTTCTCCCCCTTCGCCTGCACCGACGCAGCGGCGTGAAAGGCGATCCGATAGCCGTCCCAGCTGTCGAGCTGCGGCGGGTACACGCTGTAGGTCGCAGCGGCCGTCCGCATGGTGCGCGGCCACCCGTCCGGGGAGGGCGCAGGGCCCTGCTGCGCGCTCGCGATCGTTGAGAGGGTCAGCCCCGCTGCGAGAACGAACCCGCGAATTGCCCTGGTGGTCATGGAGCTCCTCTCGAGGGGAACGGCTCTCGAACGAGCGGCTGGCCTTCCGCCGAGCGCGCGAAGGGGGACTGTCCTGGGCCGGTCATTCTATCGCCATCCCGGGCCGGCGCCCGCGATCCGACGGGGAGGGTCGGCAGATGTCGAGGCGGGGCGTGCGGTCCGTGGGCAGGAGGGGCAGGGTCGTTGCGCCGTCGAGCGGCCCGGTGGACTACACTGACCGCATGAACGGGGTCAGCCCGGATCCCGCCACGTCCACGTCGGCTCGCGACCCCGGGGGCGGGCCGGTTGGTCGGCGCGTTCGGTGCGCGGCGCTTCTCCTCGCGCTGGCGGCCGGGTCCTCGCCGGCGGCCGTCGCCGCAGGCTCGGAAGCCGCACCGGCCCCGAACGGAATCGCCGCGTTTTCCCGCCACGCCCGCTTCGGTGAGGTCCGGGTGTCGCCGCGGGGGACCCATCTTGCCGTCATCGGCACGGAGGATGGCCGGCGGTCTCTCATGTTCTTCGACCTCGCGACGAGGCGGCAGATCTCCGGAATTCGCCCCGACGCGAACAGCATGATCGGCGACTTCCGCTGGGTGAACGACGATCGCGTCGTCGCAGAGGTGTTGACGACCGACGGCTCCCTCGCCCTGCCTCGGCGCACGGGGGAGATCTACGCGGTGAGCGCGGACGGCCATGGCGGGCGACTCGTGTTCGGTTACCGCGCGGGCGAGATGCAGGCCGGCTCGCACATCCGGCGAGGTGAGCCTGACGCCGCCGCTGCATCGATCCTCGCACGGCTGCGAGGCGACGACCGCCACGTGCTCATCGCTGCCGTGCCCTTCTGGGAGCAGGGAGATCGCAGCGCGCGCCTGTATCGGCTCGACGTGTACTCCGGGGTCAAGGACGAAGTCTGTACCGCCCCGATTCGAAACGCCTCCTTCCTCACCGATGAGAACGGAGAGGCGCGGATCTCGTGGGGAGACGACGCCAGGGTGCGGCGGAGGTTCTTCTACCGGGAACCAGGCGGACCGTGGCGCGAACTCGCGACGCTCCCTGGGCTGACTCCTCGGAGCGTGCCGCGCGGATTCGTCTCCCGGGACCGCACGCTGTACGTCGAGGAGCCGGGGAACACCGGGTTCGCCCTGTACGCCGTCGACCTCGACCGAGGCGAGCGAAGGGTACTCTCGCGGAACGACCTCGTGCCAGCGACCCAACTCGTCAAGGACCACATCACGGGACGCGCCATCGCCGTGGAATACGAGCCTGACGTGCCCGTGCTGGAGTTCCTCGAGCCTGAGCACCCGCTCGGCAGGGCTCTGCGCGGTCTCTTGGCCACGTTTCCCGACGACCACGTGCGCGTCCTCAACACGACGGACGACGGGAAGAAGGCCGTGGTCGTCGTCTACAGCGACCGGAACCCCGGGCAATACTTGCTCCTGGACGTCGACAAGGGATCGGCCGAAACCCTGCTGGAGGCGCGTCCCTGGATCCATCCAGGGGACATGGCCGCGATGGAGGCATTCCACATCACTGCGAGCGATGGCCTGCGCATCCATGGCTACGTCACGCGGCCCACCACCTCCGGGGGATCGCCGCCGCCTCTCGTCGTCCTGCCCCATGGCGGCCCGCACTTCGTGCGCGATCACTGGGCCTTCGACCCGGAGGTCCAGCTCCTCGCGAGCCACGGCTTCGCCGTCCTCCAGGTCAACTACCGCGGGTCGGGCGGGTACGGTGACGCCTATCAGAGCGCGGGCTTCCGACACTGGGGCGACCGGGTCATCCAGGACATCCTGGACGCCACGCAGTGGGCCATCCACAAGGGCTACGCCGACCCGACCAGAATTTGCGTCTATGGGGCAAGTTTCGGCGGATACGCCGCGCTGCAAAGCGCGGTCCTCGCCCCGCACCTGTTCCGCTGCGCGGTGGGCTACGCTGGCGTATACGACCTCGCCCTGATGCACGACACCGGCGACGTCGCCGAACGACGACTGGGGCGGGGCTACCTCGACACCGTCGTGGGCACGCAGCCCGCTGCGCTCCGTGCGATGTCGCCCGCCTCGGACGCCGAGCGGGTCCGGGCACGCGTCCTCCTCGTCCACGGAGAAATGGACGAGCGGGTGCCGGTGGAGCACGCCCATCGGATGCGCGAGGCCCTGACGGCAGCGGGAAGGCCGCCGGCGTGGATATTGGAGCCGAAGGAGGCTCACGGCTTCTACGACGAGGGCGCGCGCGAGCGCATGTACGCAGCGCTCCTGCGGTTCGTCGAGGAGAACACGAGGCCGGCTTCGCCTTCGCCCCCGCCTCCTCATTGAGCTCGCCGGCGCGCCTCTACGCCAAGAAGCCCAGGTCCGCGGGTGTGAAGTTGGCCAGGTTCGGAAACGCCGTGGCGAGCTGCGCCTCGGAGAGCCCGACCCACCTGCCGAGCGTCGCGCCGTACTGGTCGATGGACAGCCCGGGGAGCCAGCGCCCCTCGGCCGAGACGTCGAAGCCCCCGCCCAGCACGAGGTCGGGGAAGGTCCCGTACGTTCCCGACCTCACGGCGCCGCCCCCCCCGACGACGAGCTGCTGGGAGCCCCAGGCGTGGTCCGAGCCGCCCCCGGACGCAGGCTTCAAGGTCCGCGAGAAGTCGGACAGGGTGAAGGCGACCACATCGTCCTGCAGCCCGAGGCTGACCATGGCGTTGTAGAAGCCGGCGAGCGACGCGGAAAGATCGGCGAGGAGCGGCGCCTGCCGGTTCAGCTGGTCGTTGTGGGTGTCGAAGCCCTGCAGGTCGACGAAGAAGATCTGGCGCGACGGCGCGCTCACCGCCCCCGTGGTGGCGGCCTGGATCATCCGCGCGACCTGAAGGAGCTGGTGCGAGAGGCTCGAGAGGTTGCCGTTCGTCGCGGGAAAGAAGCTCGCGAGGGACGACGCGCCCGAGAGCACGGGCGCGAGCAGGTCGGCCGCGGCCATCGCGGACGCCTCGAGGCCACCTGCGGCGGCCATGAGCGCTGAACCGGCGCCCGACCCCAGCAGCGTCCGGAGCGCCGCGAGACGTGCCTGCGAGGCTGCGGTCCCGTTGAACCCGTTGTACGCGAGCGATCCGGTCTGGGGCAGGACGATCGGATCGGACGATGCGCCCGCGAGGAAGAGCGTGTTGCCCGCGACCGACACGCCCACAGGGACGCTGGCCCCGGCGTTCCCCAACTCGTCTCCCATCCGCCCGGCCCATCCCGTGGTGCTGATGCCCGGCAGCGACGTCGTCTGCATCTGCTGCTGCTGGTTGATGTGCGAGAACAGGCTCTCCGGCACCACCGCCGGGTCGGCGCCGTTCGCGAGGTACTCGGAGACCGTGATCGGTCTCACCAGGGCGCCGACGTTGAAGAGAAGTGCGACGTTCCCGGAGCTCCACAGCGTCCGTAGTTCGGGCATCGCCGGGTGGAGACCGAAGGGAATCCCGTCGAGCGGCAGCACACCGCCCGTCGTTCCGGCGTCCGCAAGAGCGAGGGCACCGTTGCCCGGCGTGCCAACCACGTTTCCGCGCGCGAGGAGGTAGCGCCCGTACCCCGGGGAGTCCGTGGGCACGACCGTGTTGTTCCCGTCGTTGCCCCCGAAGAGGAAGACGCAGACGAGCGCACGGTAGGACCCGGCCGCCTGCGCCTCGGGGCTGAGTGCCCGCACCAGCCCCGGAAAGAGCCCGAGGGCACCCAGTCCGCCGAGCCGGCGGAGGACCTGCCTGCGCCCGATGAGGTGGACTTGCTCGTCGCGGGACATGGTTGCGTCCCCTCCGACCCGGCTCATCTCGTGACCTGGTAACGCGGGGACGCGAATGCGAGGTAGGCGGCGGCCCTGGCGCGGTTGAGGGCATCGCCGGCCGGCAGCGCCTCGACCGCCGTGACGATGGCGGCCGCCTCTTCCGTCGAAAGGGAGTGGGCGAGGACGTTGGCGTCGAGCTGCGCGACGAGCGCCGCCGCGTCACCTGCGGCCGGCAGGTACGCCGAGAAGTCCACGTGCGTTCCGGTGGCGCCGGGCACGCTCGCCTGCGGCGGGACGCCGTTGGCGGAGTCGAGGAGCGCGTTCAAGAAGTTGAGTCGGGCGATGGCCGTAGAGGTGTTGAGGATCCCGAACTGGGGGGCGACGAGGGTCGCGGATCCCGGCAGCGGGTAGCTCGGCGGGTAGAAGCTAAAGACGGTATACGGCCCGAACAGCGGCTCCCCCATGGCAGCGGCGGCTGCGATCGGATACACGCCGTCGGTGTTCCCGCCGAGCGCGCGCAGGATGGCGACCACGTCCACGACGGGCTCGCGCAGCTTGCCCGAGCCCGACCCGGCAGCGGAGGCCCCGCGCGCCTCCGCGTCGAGCAGGATGGCCTTCACCACGGCGGCCATGTTGCCCCGGGTGCCCGCGCCATCGTCGTTGAACACGGCGGTGATTCGCCCCACGTAGGCCGGGCTCGGGTTGCTCGTGACGAGGAACTGGATGAGCTGCTTGCCGATGAACACGCCCGCGTTGGGGTGCTGGAAGATGTTGTCGAGGCCCTGCTTCAGGTCGACCTGGGCGGACTGTCCCGCGGGCAGCGTGGTGCCGTTCAGCAGTGCCTTCGAGCCCGTATCGTGATTCGCGTCGACCGGGGTCATCGTCCCGATGAAGTACTCCGGGTTGTTGCTCTTCGCAGCAGCGCCCGGGGCCGTCGGGTAGGTCCATCCGGTGAACACCCTCGCGAAGTTCTCGATCGTGTCCTGGCTGTAGGTCGGCACCGGCGCCCCGTTCTGCATCACGGGCGACCCGTCCGGATGGAGAGCGTTCACGCCGATGGAGAAGAGCTGCAGGACCTCCCGTGCGTAGTTCTCGTTGGGCGAGATGCCCTTCGACGCGTTCCCCTTGTTGTTGTTCGCCATGTTCAGGTAGGCGCCCATCACCGGACTCAAGGTCACGTCCTCGAGGATCTGCCGGAAGTTCGCGAAGGCATCCTCGAGCAGCATCTCCTCGTATTCGCGCAGCGCATAGGCAGGCTGGATCTGCACCGAGGAAACGACAAAGATCTGCGAGTACGCGAGCGCGACCCGCCGGCGGAGCTGGTCGGCGCCGCCGACGGCGTTCTGGAAGAACGCGCGCTGTACGGGAAAGGCGCTGTAGAGGTCACGGATGCACGTGTTTCCGGCCGGGAGGGTCGGGGGGCAGCCGACGGCGACGCTCGGGCTCACGGCGGTGAGCGCCGGGTACGAAGTCGGTGCGGCCTGGATCTGCGCGTCGATCCAGGCCGATCCCTCTTTCGCAAGCTGGGCGACGAGTGCGGGCGTCGGGCCGAAGGTGGCCTGGTTCGCGAGGCGCACCGCGTCGTCCCCGGTGATCGCCGTGCCGCCTTGCTGGCCGGAGCCGGCCCCGCAGGCGGAGAGGAGGAACGCCGAGGCCACCGCGCACCTGGCGCCACCACGCCCGCGTGCCGCGCGGGGAGCCCTGCCGATCGTCATCGCACGCCTCATCTAAGGAGCATGCAAACCCCGCGCGACCCCGGGGGTTGCGGCAGGTCCCCGAGCGACCCCGGCGGGGCGGACCGGTCGCCAACGGGTGGCGCAGGCAGGTTCGCTCAGTGCCGCTCGGCGCTTGGCGCCGCGGCCTGGTCGCGGCGGTCGCCACACGGGCGCTCCAGGACCAGAGCCGGAGCCAGCGGGCGAAACGCCCCCCGGTCGTGCGGCCGGGTGGTCGCGGATGCCACGACGGTTGCCTTCAGGCGTTCGGGTTCCTCCTCAGCGCCGGTACTTCCACCCGATCGTCACCGAGACGAGGTAGTCGTTGTTCGGGGTCGCATCCGGCGGGCGGCTGTCGAAGGTGTCGCTGAAGTTCAGCCCCACGTTGAAGTCCTTGAAGACCTCGTACTTCACGCGTAGCGTCGTCTCCACGCGGACGCGCCCCAGGTCGGTCAGGTACGGGTACGCCGTCACCGAGATCCCTGCGTCGAGCTTGGGACTATCGTACTGGAAGATGTCCCAGGTGCCGGCGAGATACCCCGTCAGGTACCAGGTCGGCCCGCCCGTCGAGTACTGCTCGCGGGCGGCTGCGAGACCCGCCTTCGCGAGAAGCTCCATGAAGTTGCTCCGGATGGCGGAGTAGGCCGCTCCGCCTCCCAGCGTGAGGCGGAGCTTCAGGTCGAGCTCGTCGTTCTTCTGGGCCTGGACGCTCAGCTGGGTGGTCCAGGCACCGAAGTAGGCGTCGCCGATTACTTCACCCGACGTGTTCACCACCGTGGCGGTGTTGTCGGCACCCTGCAGATACGTGTCGAACTGGAAGCTCGCGCCCAGTCGCTCGCCCCGGTACCCGACGAAGCCGTCCGTGTTGAGGGTCATCGCGTTGTTCGACTTCGCGAGCGTGAAGCCCAGATCGAAATACGCGCTCATCCGGCTCCAGAGCCCGGCGTCGAGCGGCACGATCGCGACCACGTCGGGCACGGGGATCGTGCGCCCGTCATCCAGCTCGACGACCCCGGTCACCTCCTCCGGGGGCGCGCGAAGCGCGCTGTAGTACTTGGTGCGATCCGCGGTCTGGATCTCGTAGGTGTGCAAGCTCGTCACTCGCTCCACTTTGAGCCACTCGATCGACAGCCTTCCCGCGTCGTCGGTCTTGTAGTCGAGCTTCCCCCGCGACACCGCCATGATCTCGCCGGTGATGTGATCGCCGTTCCGCAGCACCACGACGTCGGTCTTGTCGCGAGCGGAGGCGCTCGCGGGCAGGAGCGAGAGGAGCACAGCGCCCGTCGCCGGCAACAGGGCACCCCATCCCCCGACGTTGCGGGAGGCTTGGCGAGCAACCAATGGCGAACGTCCCATCGGATGGCATCATAGCTTCCCGCGCCGTTCGCGCGAGCGCCCGGCTCACCGTTGCCTCCCCGGCGAGCGCCTCGTCACCAGTCGACGGACTCGACCCGGTCGGTCGAACGGTGCTCGTCTCCGAGAAACAGGACCATTCTTTCTCCGTCCGTGAAGTACGGGTCGCCGGTGAGGTTGAACCGGGGCGCGGACGGGGGTGCCGCGCCCACCCCCCCGACCCGGGCGAACGCCCGGAGGTACCCGGACGCCGCGAGGTCCTGCAACAGGTAGAAGCGGTCCTCGTCCATGTCGGGGTCGACCTTGTGCGTGGTGAGGTACCAGGACTTGGTCGTGAACCGGACGCCGATGTCCCTGCTGATCTGGCCGACCCACACGGGCGCTCCCCGGAAGGTCAGCGGGGCGAGCCAGACGCGCAGGTGGTTGCGCTGGCTGATGGTGCTGCGCGCCTTCTGCAGGGCGAGATCCTGCGGCCTTCCGAAGAGGTACAGCGGGCTCACCGGGGACGTCGCATATTCGGAGCGGAACAGGAAGGCCATCGCGCTCTTTCGGGCCGCGGCCAAGTCGAAGGGCTCGGTGAGGTTCCAACCGCGCTCCACGAACGGAAAGATGGTCGTCGCCTTTTCCCCGACGATGACCAGGTTGAGGGGGTCTCCCCGCCGCTTGCCGTCCGCGCTCTCGGTGCAGCACGGCAAGGCCTCGAGTGCCGCCTTCAGGGCGGCGAGGTCCACCGCCTTCACCGACGCCGGGGGGTACAGGCGGTCGAAGTCCACCTTCTGGAAGTCCCACCGCCCGCCGGGGACCGGGGCGACGACTCGCAGGTGTCGGACCTTCCCCGCCGCGGCGACCTCGACGGCCACGAACTTCGCACCCTCGCTCTGGTGCGTGAAGACGAAGCCCGCCCGCGAGCCGCGCGGGGGGACCGGATTGGGGAAGGCGCTTCGCAGGAAGTGTTCGTCGAGCCGGGCATTGCGCTCGGAGCCGAGCATGCGGTGGTACCTGTATGCCACCTCGTAAGGAGCGAAGTACTCCGGGTCGGTCCCGGCGGGCAGGAACCAGACCGCGTCGTCGCTTTCGTTTTCGATCCGGATCCAGACGGGTTGAATGCCCTTCGCGGCGAGATCCACGCCCAGGTACCGCCGGCTCTCCGCTGCGGTGAGCGCGGCAACCGTCACCCGGGTCCCCTCTCCCGTGGCCGACACCGCGCGATCGAGGAAGGCGGCGCCCTGCAGGGGTTCTGGCTCGAAGGCCCTGCACCCCGTGAGGCACAGCGATCCGCACAGCGGGAGGAGCAGCCGCCGAAAGACGCCGGCCCCTCCGGCCGCCAGGCATGTCGATCGCGCAGTCACGTCATCCTCCTCGCCGACCCGCTCGGGGCAGGCCGGTCCCGGCCATCCTTTGCGCAGGGGAACCGAGATTGCAATGCACCGGGTGCGAGGGGGCCCGTCGGCCCCTCCCCGCGAACCGGATGGAGGCACGGCGCGCGAATATCTCCTAAGCTCTGCCGCGTGGACGAACGACCGCCGCCACCGCTCCCCGTGCCACCCGCACCCGCTCGATCGCCGAGGACGCAACGGCGCCACCTCGTCGCGGGAGCCATCCTCTTCGCCGGGTGGACGGCGGCCGCGGGCGTCTACCTCGCGGCCGCTTCTCCCGTGGAGGACGACGAGGAGTACGAGATGCTCCATTCGAAGAGGAGCCAGCGCGAGCTCGAGCGAATCGCTGGGAAGGGGGCCGTGCTCGCGAACGACGCGAACGAGTGGATCGCAGGCCTGTTTCACGGGAGGGCGCTCGCCGGGACCATCGCCGTCGCCACCGGGATCGTCGCCGCGGCTTACTGGGTTGCCCGCCGGCCACCGGACGACCCCGCGACGCAGAAGGCGCGCTAGGCTCGTTTCGCTGCCGGGAAGGCTGGACCCGGCGACGGGAGGAGGAGGAGAATCGCACCCCGAGGTTCCCATGACCTTCCTTGCACAGCTCTGGCTCCCCGTTCTCCTCTCCGGCATCGCACTCTTCGTCCTCTCGGCTGCGAGTCACATGGCGCTGCCCTGGCGGCGGGACGAGTGGGGCCGCATCACCGACTTCGAAGCGCTTCAGGCCGCCCTGCGTGGCCTGCCCCCGGGCCTCTACGCGTTCCCGGCATCTCCCGACAGGAAACAGCAGATGACGGCGGAGTGGATGGAACGCTGGGCGAAGGGCCCGTCGGGGTGGCTCACCGTGGCCCCCACCCGGCCCGTCCGCATGGGGCGAAACATGGCGCTCTCCGTGGTGGTCTACCTGGGCGTCGCGTTCATGACCGCCTACGTCGCCTGGCACGCGGTCGGCCCCGGCGCGCGGTTCGGCGCGGTCGCACGCATCGTCGCCACGGTCGGCATCCTGAGCTTCGCGGTCGGCCCCGTGTTCCACTCGATCTGGTACCACCGGCCATGGCGCGCGTACGTCTCCGACGTCATCGACGCGCTGCTCTCCGGCGCCGTGATGGCGGTGCTCTTCGGCTGTCTCTGGCCTCGATGAACGGCCGCGTCAGCGAACCGCCAGGTTCGCCGCAGGGCTTCCCGGCACGGCGCAAGGACCCGGCGCGTACCAGACG
Organism: Anaeromyxobacteraceae bacterium; assembly: GCA_035543235.1. Lineage (GTDB taxonomy): Bacteria > Myxococcota > Myxococcia > Myxococcales > Anaeromyxobacteraceae > DATJZG01. Next base: position 15,051 of record DATKJV010000073.1, read on the forward strand.
GCGCGATTCGAGGGCACGCCTTCCGCCCGACCGGCTTCCGTGCGCCGCGCGAGAAGCACCTGGAAGACGCTGATCTTCCCGGTCCGGAAGGCGACCGCCGACGAGGCGAGGTACAGGCGGTAGGCGCGCGCCCGGTCGGGACCCACGAGCGCGACGGCCTCGGTGAAAGACCTCTCGAGGCGCGCGAGCCACGCGCACAGGGTCGTCGCGTAGTGCTCGCGCATCGACTCCACGTCGCGCACCTCGAACCCGGCACGCTCCGCCGCCGCCACGACGAGGCTCAGCGGAACCAGGTCGGAATCGGGGAAGATGTAGCGGGAGATGAAGCCGCCCCGCCTCTGGCTCGCCCACGGGATCGTGCGCCCCGCCGCAGCGTCTGCGATGGCGTGGTTCAGGAAGAGTCCCCCGGGGCGGAGGAGCCTCCACATCGCAGAGAAGTACTCGTCGAGCCTCATCCGGCCGACGTGTTCCATCATCCCGATGCTCGCCACCTTGTCGAACGGACGTTCCGGGGCCAGCCGCCGGTAGTCGATGGCCTCGGCCGATCCCCCGAGCGGCTGGAGTCGCCTGCGCGCCTCCGTGAGTTGGTTGGCGCTGAGCGTGACGCCGATGCCGCTCGCCCCGTGGCGCAGGGCCGCGTGAGCGAGCAGGGCACCCCATCCGCACCCGACGTCGAGCAGGCGTTCCCGTGGCCGGAGTTCGAGCTTGCGGCAGACAAGTTCCAGCTTCGCCCGCTGCGCCTCCTCGAGCGATTCCGTCCCGGAGGGAAAGTACGCGCAGGAGTAGACGAGCTCGGGGCCCAGGAAGAGGCGATAGAAGTCGTTGGAGAGATCGTAGTGGTGACGAACGGCCTCGCCGTCGCGACCCTGCGAGTGCTTGAGACCCCGAAGGCGCGCCCCGGGCGGCCGGGTCGCTCCGCCCGCGATGCGCCGAACCCGGGTGCGCAGAGCCTCGAGGGCGAGTGCCCAAGAGGCCCTCGGGCCGTCCCAGCAGGCGACGGCCTCGAGAACCCCCGGCACGTCGCCCCCGATGTCGAGGTCTCCCCGGACGTACGCCTCGGCGATGCGCGCCTCGTCCACGGGGGGCATGAGGGCATCGAGGGCCCTGGGATTTCGAAGGACGACGCGGCCCGGCACCGCCGGCCCGGGCGCGCCGGGAGGGAGCACCGCGCCGTTCCAGAGTTCCACCGCGAAGGTCCGCGTGGCACCTCCGAACAGCTCCTGAGCCAGCCGCGAAGGCTCCATCCACCTGGCAGGTATCACGGGCACGGTGCAGGCGCCGGTCACGGAAGGGGCGATGCGCTCCCGGGCCGTGCGATCCGAGCACGTACGCGAATTCGAGCCACCCTGACGGGGCGCCTCTCGCTCCGGTGCACGCCGATTGCCTGGCGCGGCGACGGCGCCACGGTCCCTGGCTCCTCGCGAAGGTCATTCCGGGGCAGACCGGAGCGCGCCGAACTCAGTCAGGGGATACGTTTCTCGAGAGGCGGCCGCGAACTACCTGGACGTGATCCTTCAGCGTGTACAGCATCTGCGCGAACTGGACCGGAACCCGAAGCCGGTTCGCGCGATGGTCGAGGTCGTCGATGCGCTTGAGAAGTTCGCGGTAGTCAGCCCGGGGCCCGGCTGCCTCGAGATCCCCCTCGACGAGGCGCAGCTCCCCGTACAGCGCGAGGATGCGCTGCTCCATGAAGCTCCTGTAGAGCCCTCCCAGCCCGCTCGCGACCGGAATCAGGACTCCGACGAGCGGGACCAGCACGAAGAGGAGCCGCTCCACGATGACCGCTGCCCAGAACGGGAGGTGCCGCTGCAAGAACGGTCGCCCCGACTTGTAGTAGCGGGCCGCTTCGTCGCTGAGGGGGAACTCCATCGACTCCGGCGCAGGGAACGCACCCGCGGGGTGGAAGATGCCGGGCTCGGCGTGGACCTTGGAAGCCGCGTCGAGAAGAAGGTACTGGAGGGCGTCGTGGAGCTCGCCCCTCACCACCAGGCTCGCCGTGGGAGCCACGAGAGTCACGTCCGCAGGCGGGAGGTTCGCCGCGAAGTCCCCGATCCCGGCGGGCAAGGTCAGCTTGCGAAGGTCGGGGTTCAGCGCCACCAGTGCATCGGCGCGGCGATAGCTGAACACCGAGACTCGGGGATCGGCCACGAGTCGGCGAACCACCGGTGAATCCCAGTCGGCGACCACGGCCATCGCATCGAGGTCGCCCCGGACGAGCCGGTCAGCCGCCTCGGCCGGGGCGAGCCGCACGACGTGCGCGCCGTCCGCGTGGAGCCCTGTCCGCTGGAAGATGCGCGTCACGAGCGCCTGCGTCCCGCTTCCCGGGAGGTCGAGCGAGATCCGCTTCCCGTCCGCGCCGCCGTCCGCGAGGGTGGGCGCGTTCGCGCGCTCGAACAGCCAGAGGGGTTCGTAGGCGATGGTCCCGAGGCTCGCGAGGCCCGTCGCCTCCCGTGCCCCCGGAAGGCCGGAAATCACGAATGCGGCGCTCACGCCCGACCGGGGATCGCCGAGCTTCGCGAGGTTGTCCGCGTCGCCCGCCGTCGGCACGAGCTTCAGGCTCACCCCCGAACGTGCCAGGATCGCCTTGTAGCGCTCCCCGATCGCCGAGTAGGCGCTGCCCGCGGGCCCCGTCGCGAGGGCGACCTCCCTCGGAGGGATGCCGCGCACGAGGAGCACGCCCACCGCGATCGCGACAAGGACGACGAGGCCACTCACGGTGGCAACGAGACGGGGGGAAACGCGAGTGCGCAAGGCCATGGGACTCCAGGGGTCAGTCGCGCGCCATCGTTCGGGCGGAGGCCTGGTCGCCAGGGCCGCGGGCGGAGCCCATTTCTCCCGGCCGCATCAGCATCAGAGCGAGGAGGCTCTTCTCTCCGAGAAGGCGGCCCGCCTCGCGAACCATGAAGTACGGGATGAAGGCCACGATGACGAGCAGGACGTGGGCAATCGCCGCGGATGGCTGGGCAAACACTCGCTCCACCGCGGGCGCGAGCGACTCGTGCGTGAGAAGCGCGTGGACCGCGTGCTCGAGAACCAGGAAAGCGAGGACGAAGCAGCCGAAGACGAGCGATTTGTAGGCGGCCGAGACGATGAGAGGCCGATGCTCGAGGCGCTTGCCGAACCGCATCGCCTCTCCGAGGAGAATGACCTTTCCGAGGATCAGTGCCTCGATCGCGGCGTACCCCCAGTGCGCGTAGGTGATCCCCACCTCCGCGAGGACGACCCGCCGGTAGTTCAAGAGGGCGGCGAGGAACACGCACAGGTACAGCGATATCGCGAGGTACTCGCGAAGCTCCTCCTTCGCCTTGTCCGCAGCCCCTGCGCTCTTCTCGCCCCCGGTCGTCATGGGCCATCCTCCGGGCGCCCCGTCCGGCGCCCACGGCGGGTCCGTCACCGCGCCAAGTGCCGGGAACCGGCGCTCGCGCCGTGGCACGCGCGCGTTCGTCGCGTACGGGTCTCCCCGCGACAGGGGACGGCGAAACCACCGCGCCCCCGTTCCCGAGCGCGCGATACGCTAATACACGCCGGCCTCGCGGTACAGCGCCCGGAACTGGACGGCCCCGGACGTCTCGAACTCGCCGAGGAGCTTCAAGAATACGAGGCCGGTCGTGAGGGCATCGTAGAAGGCATGGTGGGCCGGATAGCGGGGCAGACCCATCTCCTTCGCGACCTCGTCGAGCTGGGCGCCCGCACCGTCGTCGACCGCCGGTGAGCCGACCCGGCGCCACCAGCGATAGAGGAGCCGCGTGTCGAGGGCCGGGTTCTTGAGGGCACCTCGGCCGTGCGCCGCGAGCGCCGCGTTCAGGAAGCCGAGGTCGATGCTCGTGCAGTGACCCACGACGACGCTGTCGCCGATGAACGCCAACAGGCGATCGAGGGCGTCCACCAGGGGCATGCCCCTGCTCACCTCGTCCGGACCCAGGCCATGGATGAGGATGACCTCCTTGGGCGAGACGGCCTCGCTGGGCTTGAACACCTGGTAGAAGCGGTCGCTCATCGCGATCCGGTTGTTTCTGATCTTCACCGCCCCGATGGAGAGGATCTCGTCGCGCGCCAGGTCGAGCCCGGTCATCTCGCAGTCGACGACGGTGTACGCGAGCGTGCGAATGGGCTGTGCCCACTCGCCGGGCCCGATAGTCTTCCGGTGCGCGTAGCGCACCTCCGCCGCGGCGCCAGTGGCCTTCCGCCTCAGGAACCGGAGGATCCGACCGAGTCCTCTCCCGCTGGGGTTCTGCTCCATGGAGCCCGTCCTCACATCGTACGCAGGAACTTCCTTCGGGAGCTCGCCTGGACGCGCCCGATGAGGCCGAAGGAGTCCTCCAGGAACCGCTGCTCGAGCGTGGAGATCTCTCGGGTGCTGATGAGGTTGTCCGCTGGACGGTCGCCGCCGCCCAGTGTCGCGACCTGACGGGCGAGGCGCACCTGCATGAGGAACGAGTACGCATGCTTGAGGTCCAAGCAGACGCGCGGGTCGAGGCCATCGCCTTCGGAGAGGGCTCGAAGCCGCTCCAGCGTATTCGTCTCGCGAACGCCGTTCCACAGGCCATGGAGGCGCGTGAGTTCGCAGATCCTGGCGATGGGATGCTTGATGTCGAAGACGTCCTCGCGGGCGCCGCGGGTCTCCACCGCCAGCCGGCCGAACAGCCCCCGGGGGAGCTCGTTGTCGACGACCGCCTGGGCGAGCAGGTGGAAGAACATTCCCGGGCGAGGCGAAAGGAGCTCGACCACGTGGTCGCGGAGCGCCCGCGGCAGGGCCGGATCGCCGTAGACCTCCCGGAAGTCGAAGAAGATGCTGGTGTTGAGCACCGCCTCGGGCTCCGGCACCCGCACCCATTTCGTGAAGTACTCCTTCCATCTCGAGAGCGGCTGGCACCACAGCGGATTCGAGGCCATGACGTCGCCGTCGCAGTACTCGACCCCTACCTCCTTGAGCCACGTGCAGACCCGCTCTGACAGGCGCGCGAAGTAGTCCGCGCAAGCCTCTTCCTGGCCGGGCGCGTCCTCGTAGACGAGGGCGTTGTCTTGGTCGGTGACGAGCGTCTGCTCGCGCCTCCCCTCGCTCCCCAGGGTCAGGAACGCGAACGGCACGGGGGCAGGCCCCAGCTCCCGGACGGCCATGTCGAGCAAACGCCTCAGCGTCACATCCGATACCGCGCTCACGATCCACGTCAGGCTGTCGATGCGAGCGCCCTCGAGCATCAGGGCGCGCACGAGACGAGGCAGGCGGGCGCGCTTGTCGGCCACGTCCTTCCGGAGGCGGGTCTGCGCGAGGTCGCGCAAGTACTCGAGCGGAGAGGTCCCGTGCGCCACGAGCAGGTCCTCGTCCGCGAGAAGACCGACGATCGTCCCGCCTTCCCCGGCGATGGGCAGGGGCGTCCCGCCAGAGCGGATCATGAGCTCCACTGCGTCCGCCATGGGCATCTCGGCCCGCGCGGGGTCGATTGGGAGGGTCGAGACTTCCGAGACGGGCCGGTCGGGGTCGAGTCCCGCGCCGAGCGCCCTCTCGAGGAGGTCTCTCTCGGTCACGAGCCCGACGAACGCACCGGCTGCGCTGCGCACGAGCAGCGCCCGACGGCGCCTCGTCGCCATGCGCCGCGCCACCTCGCGGATGGGTTCGTCCGCCATGCACCAGACCACGTCGCGGTCGCAGATCTCGCCCACCGTTCGGCTGAAGCCCGCCGAATCCGGGTCGCCAGTGGTCATGAGCCACTTCTGGCGCAGGCTGACGCCGACTCGCTCGAGCATCCGCGGTCCCAGGCTCTCGGTGAAGAAGTCGTGGAACTCCCGGTGGCGGGCGGCTGCCTCAAGGAAGAGCGCCCGCGGAACCGCGTAGAGGAAGGTGTCCTCCGCGGCGCGGACGGTGTAGGAGGCCACGCCCTCGTTCGTCAGGATGCAGGCGCCACCGAACGTCTGGCCCACCCTGAGTTCGCGGGCCGGAGCACTGCCACCGGCTGCCTCGTCGACGAGCTCGAGGGCGCCCTTCATCACGACGTGCAGGTCCTCGACCGAAGACTGGCCCTGGGCGAACAGGGTGCTGCCTCGCGGGTGGTAGTCGATGCTCAGGGCCTCGCTGATGGCCTCCAGCTCCGCATCGGGAAGGAAGTCGAACGGGGTGACGGAGCGCAGGAACTGGAATGCCGGGCTTCCCGTGACGAAATGGAGCAGGCGATCGAGCATGGCGATCTCGGCCGACCCCTCCCGGGCCCGACTGCGCTAGATCAAGTACCCGCAGTGGATCATGATAGCGTGCCCTGCGTGTCGAACGGCGTCATTGATCTGCCTAACGTCGTCGGCCACAATCGCCGACGGCCGTGACCCTCAAGCTGAAGCTGCAGATGGCCGTTTCCGCCGCCGTCCTCGTCACCGCGGGCGTGCTCGCGGCCTACGCGGTCGGGAGCATCCAGTCGCGAGCGGCCAACGACATCGCGCGCATCCGGGCAGAGAAGACGTCCCAGGTGAAGCAGGACCTGACGGACAAGGTGAACACGGTTTACGCGCTCATCGATGTCCAGGTGCGCGAGGCCTCCGACAAGCGCTTCCTCGAGCAGAAGTACGGACGGAGGCTGAAGGCGATCCTCGACGTGGCGGGGGCCACGATCCGCGAGCACGTCGAGCGGGCGCGCAGGGGCGAGGTCTCGGTCGCGCGAGCCCAGCGCGACGCGCTGGCCACGCTCCGCCAGATGCGCTTCGACGGAGGCAAGGGCTACCTGTGGATCAACGGCATCGAGCGTCCTTTCCCGCGGATGATCATGCACCCGGTCCTGCCGGGGCTCGAGGGGAAGGTGCTCGACGCTCCGGAGTTCGACTGCGCCGACGACAGCGGGAAGAACCTCTTCCAGGCCGCAGCCGAGCTCGCCACCTCGCATGGCGACGGGTTCGTCCGCTACGACTGGCCCGAGCCCGACGGCGAGGTCCTTCGGCCGCACATGCCGAAGTTCTCCTACGTCCGGTTCTTCAAGGACTGGGGTTGGGTCGTCGGCACCGGCATCTACATCGACGAGGCCGTCCGGGAGAAGGTCGCAGACATCGTCTCCGGGATCCGGGACGTCCGCTACGGCACCGAGTACTTCTGGATCAACACGACGGAGTCCCCGATTCCTCGGATGGTCATGCACCCCATCCAGCCCCAGCTGGACGGGAAGGTTCTCGATGCCCCCGAGTTCAACCGGAAGGTGAACGGCGAGCCCCAGAACATCTTCTCCGCGTTCCGCGACATCGCCGAGAAGGACGGGGAGGGATTCGCCGAGTACAACTGGCCGAGGCCGGTGTCGGCGGGCGGGCCGGGGGATCTTGCGCCGAAGCTCTCCTTCGTGAAGCTCTACCGTCCCCTCGGGTGGGTCATCGGCACGGGCCGCCACGTCGACGACATCGAGGCAGCGATCGCCGAGAAGACGGACGCTGCGAAGCGGCAGGTCGCCTCCCTCGTTCGACGGATCGTCATCGCCTCGCTGGTCGTGGTCGCAGCGGCCGTCGCGGGGGTCAGCCTGCTCGCGGGCTCCCTGACGCGGCCTCTCGGGAAGCTCGTCCGGCTCACGCGGGACATCGCAGAGGACGAGAAGAACCTCTCGCGTCGCATCGGGCTCCGGTCGCGAGACGAGATCGGCCAGCTGGCAGGAGAGTTCGATCACATGGCGGAGAGGGTCGAGGCGAGCCTTCGACGGGCTCGAGACCAGCAGGAGCTCCTCCAGAGCGTGCTCTCGAACGTCCCGCACAGCATCTACTGGAAGGATCGGCGCCTCGTCTACCTCGGCTGCAACGACCGGTTCGCACAGAGGTTCGGGTTGCCTTCGCCAGACGCCATCGCGGGACGGAACGACGCCCAGCTCGGATGGGACGAGGAGCAGCGCAGTCGGTTCGCAAGCCGCGATCGCCAGGTGATCGATACGGGAGACGCCTTGCTGGATCAGCGCGAGGTGCTGCTCGACGCCACGGGCCACCGCCTCGACTGCCTGGTGAGCCGGGTCCCTTTGCGCGACCCCGCCGGCAACCTCATCGGGATGCTGGGAGTCCTCGTCGCGCTCCCTCAGGCCTGAGCACTCCCGGCTCGCCGGGGGCGCGGCACGACCTCCGCGGATCTCAGTGCTTGTCCTCGCCCTTGTTCCAGGGGGGCACGACGCCGTTCGAACGCGCGTAGGCGATGGCCTGCCCGAGGTGCTCCCAGCTGTGGAATTGCGTCGCCATGAGTGCGAGCCGCGTCGACACCTCGTTGCCCATCAGCTGGACCTTCTTGTCGAGATCCTCGTCGCGCGTGTCGAGGATCACGTTCCTGAGGTACGCGAAGGCGCTCGTGAGTACCCTGCTGATCTCCTCCTTCTTGGTCGTCTGCGACTCCCACTTGTTCGCCTTCATGATCGCCTGGACGTCGGGCGGGACCTCGCGACCGAGCTTGCTCGCGAGGAAGTAGATCCCTCCCGCGATGTGGAGGTAGAGCTCCGACACCGAGCGCACGCCCTTCGCGGGTCTCCAGCTGAACTTCGCCTGCGGCATGGCCTGCTCGAGCGAGAGTGTCTGCTGCTCGAGCCTGGCGAGCGACAGGAGGAGGTCTCCCCGAAAGCCAGATGGACCAGGCGGGCTCGTCGCGTCCGCCCCCCGAACGGGGCCAGAGAAGGTGATGCCCGCCAGGGCGAGAGCGACGAGGTACGGATGCGTCATGGGAGAACTCCTCTGTTGTCGGGCCGCGGGGCCCGGAAAGGCGATGGGCAGTCAGCTTAAGGCAGGTGTCCAGCTTCGCCAGCCGAACTCCACGGCGCCCGCGCGACCGCCGGCCGTGCGGCGCTCTCCTCGCCGGACTGGTGCGGAAAAGGTGATCGAGGACCTTCAGCGCCTGGCGCTCGCCGGCAGGAGTGCGACCGCGATCTCGAGGAGCGAGTCCTTGCGGCAGCGAACCTGCCGGTTCGACGCCCGGAAGCCGCGCTTGCGCACGACGACCTCGACCGAATCCCCGGGCTCGCAGTCCACGGTCGTCACGAGGGGAGTCTCGCCCATCTCCTCCCCGTTCACGATGACGCGCGCTCCCCCCGGCGTGCTCGCGATCGAGAGCCCGAACCCCTCGAAGGGCGCGACGTGGTCACCGTCGGAGGTGGCGTGATCCTCGCGCGGCGCGAAGAAATCGGCCCGCGATAGATTGCTCTGCTCGATCCTCGCAGCGGTCTCCGCCGACACGCGCGCGGCGTCGATCTCGGCGGAGACCGGGAAGTCCGGGCGCCTCCGGGGCTCGGCACCCCCCTCCGGTCCGTCTCGCGGGATGAACGCGCGGAAGCCGACGAGGTGCTTGCCGGCGAGCCACGGCACGGCCGCCACCCCCGAGACAAGGATCGCGGCGAGGCCGAAGCCCCAGAGCCCGAGCCTTCCGAGGTGCGGCGATCGATCGCCTCGGCTCATGCTCCCACATTCTATCTGCCGGGTGCCCGAGGTCCCGTTCTCGAACCTTCGAGGAGCACGGCCCGTACCCCGTCCTGCGGCCGAGGGTCTAGACTGCGGCCGTGAGCCACCATTTCCGACCTGGGTTCTTCCGGGCGCGCCCCGGGAGGCACGAGTGAGTTGGAGCGTCGGGTCGCGGCGCCGGCTCCGTCGCCTGTTCCTCGAGGGCTTCTCCGTCATGGACGTCGCGGAGCCGCTCGTGTCCGTGGATGCCGAGCGGCGGTCCGACGAGGTGCGCGACCTGCTCGAGGCGGAGGCCTTCGACCTCGTGGGCATCCGGCGCGCGGGACGCGTGGTGGGATACGCGCAACGGGACGACCTGCGCGCGGGGACGTGTGGGCGCTATCTCCGCCCATTTGGACCCGACGACCTGGTCGAGGAGACCGCCTCCCTGCGCGATGCCATCCTGTCCCTCGGGATCAACCACCGGTGCTTCGTCACCGTGCTCGGGGATCCAGCTGCCATCGTCACGGTGAGCGACCTGGAGAAGCCACCGACGCGGATGTTCCTCTTCGGCATGATCACCGTTCTCGAGGCCCTCATGACAGGTGCCATCGGCCAGGCCTACCCGGACGAGGGCTGGCAGGGCATTCTCACGTCCGGGCGACTTGCGAAGGCGAAGGAGCTCCACGCGGAGCGACGTCGGCGCGGCCAGGCGGGGACGCTCGTCGACTGCCTCCAGTTCTCCGACAAGGGCCGAATCCTGCTCAGCCTCCCCGCGATCGCGGACGACCCGGCCCTGCTGGACGGGCAGTCTCGCAAGGCCTCGAAGCGAGCGCTCCAGGAGCTGGAGACCCTCCGCAACAACCTCGCTCATTCGCAGCAGATCATCCCGGACGCGTGGGAGCGCATCGTGCGCTTCTCGGCGCGCCTCGAGGCGCTGCTCGACGCGGGGCCACTCGACCGGGTCGAGCCCGGCACTCCGCCCGCCGGCGCCCCCTCCGATGCACCCGAAGGGTGAAGCAGGTCGCGTGAAGACGAGCGAGCCACTCCTTGGACGCGCTGGGTTCCTCGCAGCCTCCGGCCGGGCGCCTCGGGGAGCGCCGGCCGGGCCGAGGAGGGCCGGCCGGAGACCGCCATCGTGGCCGTGAAGCGTCTCGATCCGCTGGCGCTTCTCGGCCTCGCCGTGGCGATCCTCCTCCTCGTCACGAGCCTCGTCCCCCCGTACGGGTACTTCATCGACGAGCTCTACTTCATCGCCTGCTCGAAGAGGCTCGCGTGGGGGTACGTCGACCAGCCCCCGCTGTCGATCGTCCTGCTCGCCGCGGAGCGCGCCCTCCTCGGCGATGGACAGGTCGCCGCCCGCGTCCTGCCTGCCCTCGCGATGGGGGCGACGGCCTGGATCACGGGCCTCACGGCGCGGCAGCTTGGCGGACGGGCGCTGAGCCAGATCCTCGCGGCGGTCGCGGTCGCGTGCATGCCGGTCGTGCAGGTCTTCGGGACCTTCTACTCGATGAACGCCTTCGAGCCCCTGATCGTGGGGGCCGCGTTCCTCCTTGCGGTTCGCATGGTCCAGCAGGGGAACCCGCGGCTCTGGCTCCCGGTGGGCGCTCTCCTCGGCGCGGGGCTCGAGCTCAAGCATACGATGGCGCTCTTCGCCGCTGCCCTGACGGGCGGCATCCTGGTCTCCGGCCCGCGACGCCTCCTCGCCAGCCGATGGGCCGCCGTCGGCTTGCTGGTCTGTGTCGCCCTGATCCTGCCGAACCTCGCATGGCAGGTCGCCCACGGCTTCCCGTCGATCGAGCTCTACCGGAACTCGTTCACGGCAAAGAACATCGACAAATCCTTCGGGCAGGTGATCGTCGACCAGCTCCTGGTCGTGGGGCCGGTCACGCTCCCGCTCTGGGTCGCGGGACTCGTGCATCTCGCCACGCCGCGTGGGCGTCCGTACCGCTTCGTGCTGTTCGCGTATGCCTTCCTCCTCGCGCTGATGCTTGCGGCGCATTCGAGCCGCCCCGACCGGATGACCTCGCTCTACCCCGTCCTGATGGCGTTCGGCGCCGTCGCGCTGGAGCAGATGGCGCGGGGCGTCTGGGCCGCGGTCCTGCGCGGCTACGCGGTCGCCATGCCGGTGGCGGCGCTCGTGTTCGCCCCGGCATTCTGCCCGATGCTTGCTCCGGCCGATCTGCGCCCCTACCTCGCCTCCCTCGGCCTCCACTTCGACATCGAGGCCGGGAAGAAGGGGGAGCCGATCCCGCAGTGGCTGGCCGATCGAATCGGGTGGCGCGAGCTCGCGGAAGCCGTCTCGCGCGTCTTCCGGAGCCTGCCCGAGGTCGAGCGGCGAGATGCGGTGCTGGCGTCGACGAACTACGGAGTGGCAGGAGCCCTGGAGCTGTACGGACCGCCGCTCGGCCTTCCGAGAGTCTACGCGACCCACAACAGCTTCCATTCCTGGGGTCCGCCGCCCGCGCAGACGCGCACCTTCGTCGGGGTCGACGTGAACATCCGGGACGTTCGCGCGAGGTTCCGGACCGTCGTGGAAGCAGGCGTCTACGTGTGCCCCGACTGCACGCGCTCGCAGAGGCGCATCCCGATCTACGTGCTTCGCGATCCGCTCTTTGACGTCACCGAGGCCTGGCCGGGGTTCAAGAACTACCACTGACGGCGAAGCCTGCCACGCCATCGCTCGCCAGGTGCAGGCTCCGCGCCCTACGCTCGCCGCCCCTTTTGGGTGACGGCTATCCGCACACCGGACTGGCGCGTACTGGTAGTTTCTCGATATGCGCCTTTCGCTCCTCCGCCTGCTCGCCTGTGGGGTCGCATCGACCGTGGCCTGGCCCGCTTCCGCTTGGATCTGGCCGGAGCACCGCGACATCGCAGCGAAGGCGCTGCGGGACCTGCAGCCCGCGGAGCGCGCCACCCTCGACGCCATGTGGGCCGATGTTCGCGCGCTCGGGGGAAAGCAACTGTGCCCGGCAGTCGTCGACAGCGGTTCGGAACCATCGTTCAAGATCACGAGTCCCGATTGGCAGAAGGTCTGCATCGACCTCGCCTCGTTCCCCGCGCTCGCCGGCGACCACTCCTGCTCGTCCGCCGACCTATGGGTCACCGTGGCCGACGCGGACTGGTCGGTGAAGGTCGTGTGGGTCGCGTCGCGCGCGAAAGCCCTCCTGGCGGAGGCCACGACGCCGGCCAAGCACGAGGACGTCTGGAACCTCTCCCACCTCGCCATGCAGGCCTTCGACCCGAAATACCTGACACGGGCAGCGGGCAACAACGCCCACTTCCTCGTGCCCCGGGCACCGGTCGAGGCCAAGGAGACCCTCGACGGCTACCTGACCCGGGCCGTCTCTCCGGAGACCGAGATCAACGCGACCGGACTCTACGCGGAGTATCACATGCTCGCCCTGCGCCTGGCAGCCCTCTACCACTCCGCGCCGGCCGCGGAGCGCCCCCAGCTGGCCCGGCGAGCGCTGCTCGCGGAAGGCGTGGCGTTGCACTTCCTCGAGGACTCCTTCTCCTCCGGGCACTACGCGGCGACCTGGGGCGGGTCCGCGTGGCAAAAGGGAACGCACGACCTCTATTCGACGATCGGTCTCACCACGATGACGTGGTCAGGAGAGCTCTTCGCGAGCCACGGCGACGCCAGCATGACGGAGAGGGACATGAGCGTCGCGGCCGTGGCCATCGGCCGGAGCCTCGCCCAGCTCGCCAACGCCGCCGCGGGTCGCCTCCCGCTCCCCGGCGAGCCGCTCACCGCGGCGGACAAGACGATCGAGGCGCTCGACTTCTGCAAGGCCTCTCACCTGCCGCCGCCGCCGGAGGATACGTACGCACGCTCGGCCTCCGAGATGGTACTGCAATCTTCGCCCGTCCCCGCCGGCGGACCGGATTCGATCCACCCTCCGCGGGCGCGCGCCGACGTGGGGCCTTTCGTCGGCATCGTGTCCGGCTTCTCCTTCGGGACCGCGCTCGGCGGGTATGACAGCTGGGCGAACGCCCGCTTCCGGGAGGACTTCCAGATCGGCGCCCGCGTCGGGTTCGGCCTCGAGGGCCTTCTCACCTCCAGCATGGACGGGCAGATCTGGGCCGGCGTGTCGTTCGTCGTGGACCCCGATCAGCTCGACCTCGGCTGCACGACGTGCCCGGGAGGGAAGCGCACGAATCCCGCCATACCCCGGGTCCCGAGCCGTTCGGGCGTCAAGTTCTCACTGCGGATGCCCTATTACGTGGTCCCCTTCGACCTGATCCTCGTCGTCCCGACCCTGATGCTCGTCTCCCCGCAGTCCACCCAGAACGTGGTGTTCACGGCCGCCTACGGGGGCCTCCTCACCTCGCAGCGCCGCTGGTCGACCGACGTCGGCACGTTCCAGTTCATGGCAGGCCGCGAGGTGGGCTTCACCCTGTGGGGCTACTCCCAGGCGGACCAGTTCATCGTGACGCCCACGACGAACATAGCCGACTCCAAAATCTCGAACTACCGATCGTTCGAGGTGGACTTCCCCGTGGCCGAGTGGATCCCGCCCCGCGCGTTCGCGACGACCCTTTCGCTCGCGGCCGTCATCCAGCTCGGCTTCCAGGTCGAGTTCCCGAACCAGGTGAGCTACACGGCCTCGGGCGAGCCCTACAACGGCCTCGGGCCGAGCTGGTACATCTACCTGCGCGCCCTGCTCGACGCGCGGAAGTACTTCGGCGGCTCGTCGGAATGATGCGGGCGAGGGTTCGGCGGCGGCCCGGGCGGCAGGCGTGTGCCGGTCTCGCCCCTCGAGGGACTCGGCGGACTCCCCGCATTCAGTACTGCCCGTAGCGACCCCTGACCGTCTCGAGCAGCTTCGCCGGGTCGAAGGCCACGCCGCCCTTGAACACGATCTCCACCTGTCGGATGTCCGAGATGCGCGTCGACGGGTCACCCCGAACGAGCACGAGGTCCGCGACCTTGCCAACCTCGACCGAGCCGATGTCCCTGTCGCGCCCGAGGTACACGGCACCGTTCAGGGTCGCCACGCGGATGGCCTCCGCGGGCGTGAAGCCTGCCTCCACGAGCAGTTCGACCCCGCGGTGGTTGGCGAAGCCCGGGATCGTCCCTCCGTTGCCCGTGGGGTCGGGGCCCGCCAGTAGCAGCCCTCCCGCCCGGGCAAAGTCGAGCTCCAACTGCTGCTCGCGCCGGAAGAGCGCCGCCTTCTTCGCGGCCTCTCCGCTCGGCAAGGCCGCCCGCAGGTTTCGCAGGTAGAGATACGCGCTTCGCGCCTCCGGGGTCAGGACGTCCATCGCGGCGGCGTTCAGCGGGGGACGGTTGGGCACCATGTGTTCGAAGACTGGGAGGGTCGACGTGAGGGCCACCTTGTGTGCGACCATGTCGCGGATGAGGGCAGTTGACTCCGGCCCACCGGGCTCGGCTCGCTCCACGAAGGCGCTCGTCTGATCCATCGGGCAGACGTCCGGCTGCTTCCCGGGGGCGAGCTGGGTGTTCACCAGGAAGCCGTGCTCCAGGTCGTCGATGCCCAGCGCGATCGCCTCTGGGTAGGTCACCGAACAGAGGTGGCCCGTCACCTTGAGGCCTCGCTTGTGTGCCTCCTCTATGGCCGCCCGCAGCTCGGCGCGCGTAATGTGCATGTACGCCTTGAAGGACGTCGCGCCCGCATCGGCCCAAAAGGCCACGAACCGCCGCGCGTCCTCGGCGTCCCGGAGCTGGTACATCTGCATGAAAAGGTCGCTCTGCCCCTGGAGATACGGGGCGGTGACGTCCATGTTCGGACCGGGCACCTGGCCCGAGTCGATGAGCCTGCGCAGGTTGAGATCCGCATACCCTTCGACGCTGCCCGTGGTCCGCACGGTCGTCACCCCGGCCGCGAGGTACAGACGCGGCGCGGAGTAGCTCATCTGGGGAACGAGGAGTGGCGGGTCCGCGTGCCCGTCCGCGTCGAGGCCGGGCCGGGCGATGTAGTACATGTGATCGTGGAGGCTCACCAGGCCCGGCAGGAGCGTGCGGCCGCGCCCGTCTACGACCGCCGTCCCGGCCTTCTGGGCGACGTCGCCCCCCGGTCCGATGGCCACGATGCGCCCGCCTTCGATCACGACGTTCCGGTCCTCGACGGCGGGCCTGCCGGTACCGTCGAGGACGCGCACGTGCACGACGACGACGCGCGGCGACTCGAAGCGGAGGACGGCCTGGACCGCGGGGCCCGGCGGCGGTGGAGCTGCTAGGTGCTCACCCGCAGCGACGAGTAGCAGGGCTGCGACCTCGTTTGCGACGCTCATGCGCTCGGGTATAACGCGAACGCGCGAACGAACAAGCAGTGCCCCCGCGGCTCGCGCGGCCGCGGCTTCACGCCTGGTGGTCCTCGTGCCGGCGCCCGGCCGGCTCGCGGTCCCGGATCCGTTCCGCCCGGGCACGCTCGGAACGGCCGCCTTAGCCACCTGTCGGGCACGGTCTAAACGTCATGGGGAGACACCGCGTGGACGTGCAAGGCGAGGGACAGGGATGCGAGCATCGGCGCGCCGGGGAGGAGGCGGCGCTCGGGGCGCGGCCCGTCATCTCCTCGAACACGCGGATGTCGTATCCTGCGACCGATGGCGTGGCGACCCGCGGCGCAGGAGCGCGAGGGCCTCCGGGAGTTTTCGCTGGCGGTGATCTCCTGGGGAGTTCTGCGCGTCGCCCTGCTGAAGTGCGTCGGACTGGGCTGGGGATCGGACGTTGCGCGGTACGCCTGGTTCGCGAGGTCCTGGGCCGCTGGCGGGACGCCCTACCGGGCCTTCCCGGTGGAGTACCCCCCGGGCGCGATGCCCGTCTTCCTCGTCCCCTGGCTCGCCGGGGGAGACGCCAGGTACGCGCGCTCCTTCGCCGTGGAGATGATGGCCTGCGATCTCGCCGTCCTCCTGTGGGTGGTCGCCACGGCCAGGCGGCTTTCGCCGGCCTCACCTCGTCGGAGTGCAGTGCCGATCGCTGCCTACCTCGTGTCGACGGAGCTCTTGTTCCCGGTCCTGTACGCTCGGTTCGACCTCGCGGCGACGGTGTTCGCGGTCCTGGCCCTTCACCTCGTGCTCTCGGGCCGCTTCGCCGCGGGCGCTCTCGTGCTGGGTCTGGGCGGTGGCGTCAAGGTGTGGCCGCTCCTGCTCGCTCCGCTCGTGACTCTGTTCACGGCGCGCGAGCGCGGGCCGAAGCCAGCCGCGAGGGTGCTCGGGCTCGTCGCCCTGGGGTCGGTGGCACTCGCCCTGCCGTTCCTCCCCGCTGCCGGGGGCCGCGTGTTTGCCTTCGTCGGCTTCCATTCGGGCCGGGGCATCCAGCTTGAGTCCACCTGGGCAACCCTGGCGCTGCTCCTCGGCGACGCCGGCGCCATCCGAGTCGCCTTCGATCACACCTTTGGCGCCATCCACCTCTCGGGGCGCGCCGCGGCCGCGTTCGCGGCCGCTTCCGGCCCCGCGGTCCTCGTCCTCGCCCTCACCCCGCTCCTCCTCGCGGCCCGGCGAGGGTTCGGCGAGCGAGGCGAGGAAAAGGCCCGCCGCGTCACGGCGACCGCCGCAGCGACAATCACGGGGGCGCTCCTCGGTGCGAAGGTCCTCTCGCCGCAGTTCCTGCTTTGGGCGGTCCCCCTCTGGGCGGTGTCACTCGGAGGCGCGGCGGTCGCGGCCGCGCCGCTTTCGTGCGCGCTCACGGCCGCCGTCTATCCGTGGCTCTGGCCGGCCCTTCTCGGGCCGGGGCCGGGGCACGCACTCGCCGTCGCTGCGCTGGCGTCGCGAAACCTGCTGCTCGTCGCCATCTACGTCGTGCTCCTTCGAAGGATTTCCCGCTCCGGCGGCTAGGAGGTTCCCCGGACCCGCCCGGGAGCGCCGGGCGTCCAGGCCTGCGGGGCAGCCGAACACTCCCGCTGCCGGAGTCCGGTCCTCGACCGCCGGGCCGCTCGAACGGCGTTGACGCTGGATCCGAAGCTACGGGACTATGCGCCCATGGCTTCCGCTGCACCCGCCGTTCTCCAGGCCAGCCCCTCCCGTGGCATGGGTCGCTTTCTCGTGGAGCTGCTCCGCCCGTACCGAGGGCGGCTCGCCATCGTCTTGCTGGCGATGCTGGTCGAGACGGCGGCGAGCCTGGCGGGGCCGTGGCCGCTCAAGATCGTCATCGACAACGCCATCGGCCACCACGCCGCGCCGGGCTGGTTGCGGGATCTCGTCGGCTACTCCGTCGTCGAGAACCGGATGGCCCTCGCGGCGGTCGCGGCGCTGGGATACGTGCTGATCGCGTTCTTCGGCGCCGTCGCGAGCTACATCGACAACTACTACACGGAGAGCGTCGGCCAGTGGGTGGCGAACGACCTTCGCATGAAGGTGTACGCGCACCTCGAGCACCTCTCCCTCGGCTACTACGACACCCACCAGACCGGCACCATCCTCAGCACGCTGACCGACGACGTCGACACCATCCAGGATTTCGCGTCCTCGTCCACGCTGGGCATCCTCGTCGACTTCCTCACCATCCTCGGGATGGTCGGGATCATGTTCTGGCTCAACTGGGACTTCGCGCTCATCGCCGTGGCGCTCACGCCCTTCCTGCTGCTGTTCGTGGCCCGCTTCAAGAAGGCCGTCAAGAAGGCCACCCACGAGGTGCGCAAGCGCCAGAGCGACATCGTCGCCGTCCTCCAGCAGGGGCTCGAGTCCATGCGCGTGGTGAAGGCGTTCGGCCGCGAGGACCTGGAGCAGCAGCGCCTCGGCAAGGTCAGCCGCGCCACCGTCGAGGCCGCCCTGAAGGCGCGTCAGGTGAAGTCGTTGCTCTCGCCGGTGGTCACGGTGACGACGTCGTTCTGCACCGCCTTCGTGCTGTGGCGCGGCGCGCACCTCGTCCTTTCGGACGTCATGACCATCGGCTCGCTCACGGTGTTCCTGTCCTACCTCGGCAAGTTCTTCAAGCCGGTACAGGATCTCGCGAAGATGACCAACGCCATCGCGCAGGCGGCGGTGGGCGTCGAGCGCGTGCGCGCCATCGCGGACGTCGACATGAGCACCCCCGAGCGGCCCGACGCGCTCACGCCAGGGCCATTCAAGGGCGCCGTCGAGTTCCGGGACGTGACCTTCGGATACGACCCCGCCGCTCCCGTCCTCAAGGGCGTGAGCTTCGCGATCGCGCCGGGCCAGATGGTGGGGATCGTCGGAGCGACGGGAGGCGGGAAATCCACCGTGATGAGCCTCATTCCGCGCTTCTACGACGCGTCCAGCGGTCGCGTGCTCATCGACGGTCACGACGTAAAGGACCTGGCGCTCCGTCCCCTGCGGGAACAGATTGCCTTCGTCCTGCAGGACACGGTCCTGTTCCAGGGAACCATCCGCGACAACATCGCCTACGGGCGGCCGGAGGCGACGGACGAGGAGATCGTCGAGGCGGCCAAGCTCGCCAACGCCGACGAGTTCATCGAGCGCCTGCCCCGACGGTACGACACTCCGGTGGGAGAGCGGGGACTGTCCCTGTCGGGTGGACAGCGCCAGCGCATCGGAATCGCCCGTGCCATCGTCCGCCGCGCTCCCATCCTCCTGCTCGACGAGCCCACGGCCGCGCTCGACACGGAATCCGAGAAGGCCGTCATCGAGGCCCTCGAGCGACTCATGAAGGGCCGAACCGTGATCACCATCGCACACCGACTGAGCACCATTCGCGACTCCCACAAGATCGTGGTTCTCAAGGACGGTAAGGTCGCGGAACAGGGGACCCACGACGAGCTCGTCGCGCTCGACGGGGTCTACGCGGCCATGCACCGCGTCCAGATCGGTGCCCCCGATCCAGGCACGCATTCCCACTGACGGAGCCTTCCGCATGTCCTCTCGAACGCTCATCGTACTGCCGGACGATTCCGCCGCACCGGTCCTCAGCGCCATTGCCGCCGCCAAGAAGTCCCTGCGGGTGAAGATGTTCGTCTTCTCGGACCCCGCGCTTCTCGACGCCGTCGTCGAGGCAAAGAAGCGCGGCGTTCACGTTCGGGTGATGCTCAATCCCGCGCGGCGCAGCGGGGAGGAGGACAACGAGGAAACGCGCAAGAAGCTCTCCCGCTCCGGGGTCGAGGTGGAGGACAGCAACCCGGCTTTCGACCTCACGCACGAGAAGTCCATGGTCGTCGACGAAGAGACCGCGTTTGTGAAGTCGCTCAACTGGGCGCCGGAGAACTTCACCGAGACGCGCGATTACGCGGTCATCACCGACCATCGCCACGAGGTCGAGGAGATCGTTGCCTGCTTCGAAGCCGACTGGCACCGAAAGAAGTTCGACGCCGGCGCCGGCGCGCACCTCATCTGGTGCCCTGGAAACGGGCGGGAGCGCATCTGCCGCTTCATCGACGAGGCCAAGCACACGGTCTTCGTGCAGAACGAGCGCTACCAGGACGCGGTGATCGTCGAGCGCCTGGTGCGAGCGGCAAAGCGCGGGGTCAAGGTACACGTCATGGCCAAGCCTCCCCACACGCTGAAGAAGGACAAGCTCGTGGAGGGCGTCGGCGGCCTGCGGATCATGGACGACGTGGGGATCAAGGTCCGCAAGCTGAAGCACCTGAAGCTGCACGGAAAGATGCTGCTCGTGGACGGGGTCGCCGCAATCGTCGGCTCGATCAACCTCGCGCCTGGGAGCCTCGACGGTCGACGCGAGCTCGCCATCGAGGTCCGAGACGACGAGGTCGTGGACCGGCTCCACAAGGTCGCTCACCACGACTGGGAGCACTCCCACCCGCTCGACCTCTCCGACGAGGGTCTCCTCGCGGATCTGCAGGACCGCGTCGAGGGCGGGGCGAAGAAACTGGCGCTCGACGCGGGCGGCAAGAAGGACTGAACCCGGTCGCTTTCGTGCGTGCGGCGAGCGTCGTCGACGGCCTCGCAGACCCTCTACGCGGACTCTGCGCCGGGGTGCGGTGCCGCACTGGCTGCGGCGCTTTGGCGGCAGGCTCGGCCCGGACGGCGGTCCGCGCGATTAGCCGCGCTCCCCCGGCGCCCGATCGAGCTCCGCGACCCACGACGCGACCAGCGTCCAGGTGACGGCCAGCACGACCGGGCCGACGAAGAGCCCCACGATCCCGAAGCTGATCAATCCGCCGATGACTCCCGACAGAATGAGGAGCAGCGGGAGATCGGCACCGCGCTTGATGAGGAAGGGGCGCAGGAAGTTGTCGAGCGCGACGGCGACGACGCCGAAGACGAGCAGCACCACGCCGCGGCCCGTGGCATCGGTGGCGAAGAGCCAGATCGTCGCGGGAGCCAACACCAGCAGGGGGCCCACCTGGGCGATGCAGAGCACGAAGGTCACCGCCGCGAGGAGACCGGCGTGCGGCACTCGCGCAACCGCGAGACCGATGCCGGCGACGGCCGTCTGCGCGAGGGCCGTGACCACGATCCCGAGTGCAACCGCCCGGACCGCCTTCGCCGCGAGGCGCGCGGCGTTCTCGCCCCGCTCGCCTGCGAGCCGGCGGAGGAACCTCCTGACGCCCAGCGCCGCCTTCTCGCCGGTGGCGTAGAGGACGCCGGAAATCAGGACGGTCAGGATGAACTGGACGACCGCCGCACCGATCCCTCCGGCGCGGGCCGCGAGCCAGCGAGTCACCTCCCCGAGATGAGGCGCCGCGCGTCCCACGAGCGAGTCCGCGTTGCCGGCGAGGTCCCGCCACGCGCCGGCGAGCCGCGCACCCACGAGGGGCAGGCGTTCGACCCAGGCCGGTGGCGGAGGCAGCCCCTCCTTCGCAACCGAGCTCACCATCGAGGCCACACGGTCTGCGTTGTCCGCGATGGCGGAGATGGCGATCCAGACCGGGACGACGAGGAGTGCGAGCAGGGCGAGTAGCATCACGGCCGTCGCGGGCGCCCGATGCCCGCCAAACCGGGCTTCCAGCGCGAGGAGGAGGGGCCAGGTGGCGATCACGATCATCGTCGCCCAGACGGTAGCGGCGAGGAACGGAAGCATGATCCAGATGCTTGCCGCCGCCATCAGGAAGATGGCGAGGACACCGAGGGTGATCCGGGGGATGTCCTGGCTAGCGGGGCGATCGATCATGGCAGCGCACGCGCCGGCAGGTGTCGCTCGGGGAGGCCGAAGGATCTGGCGGGCCGGCATCCGCCCGGGGTGAGTCTTGCACGACTTCGTCCAAGGGTGCGACCGGGACGTTGGGGGAGTCGCCGGAGGCGCTCCCGCGAAGGTCGACGTGTCGTTGGCGATCGTCCGCGTGTACCGGAACAGCGGCCCGCTCAGCGGTTGGCTTCCTCCACGGCCTTCACCTTGCCGGTCTTGCCCCCCGCCGGCGCGCGGGCTGAACCCCTGTGGGGCCAGGACGGCGTCTCTTGCTCAAGGCACGACCTTCCAGCCCTTCCCGGGGTCGTAGCGCTCCATCTTGGAGACGATGGCGGCCGTCTCCGGCCCGAGATCCTTCTCGTAGACAACCCCGTCGTAGGCCACGATGAACGTCTTCACGCCCGATACCGCGTACTCGGCAGGCCATGCGACCAGAGCAAACCCGCCGATCATCTTGCCGCCGATGACATAGTCCATCGTCCCCAGGCGGGCCGAAGGTCCCTGCCCCTTCAAAATCCGGAAGTGATACCCGTGGTATGGCTTCGCCTTCTCCGAGTACCCTTGCTCGATCGCGTCGGCGATCTCCTCCGCGATGGGCCCGCCGAGCGACCCGTCGGGATTCCGCCACACGAGGCCGTCGTGCTTTCCCTCGGTGCTGATCACCTTCTGCGCGTATTGCTTGACGCCGTCTCCGTTGCGATCGGCCAGGGCGTACTCCTTCTGTGCCTCGACGTAGCCGCGGCAGATCTCGATCGCGTCGAGCTCGTTCGAGCCGATCCGCCGGTCGAGAACCTCCTGCAGGCCCTTCCGCGTGTCGAACCGCCATTTCCCGCCCTTCTCTACGAGGGGGACGGGAAAGGGCCACGCCTCCTCCCCGACCTGCAGCGTCGCCATATGCCGGTCCTTGGAGCTGACGACGATCTCGAGCCTTTCGCGAGCGAGTTCCGCGAACTTGGCTCGATCGCTCCGATCCCTCACTTCGTCGCCCGAGTTGACCAGGGCCGAACCCCCCGGGCCAAAGATCGCCAGCAGGGCCGGGACATCCTCGCTCCCCGCCGCCGCGACCAGCGCATCGGCAGCTTGCCGAGGCGACGAGAAGGCCTCCGCTTCGGCCGGCGGAGCCGCGGAGGACGCCCAACTCCAAGACGCCGCGGCGACGGCCAACAAGATCCTGAGCATTCTCATCCGCGCCTCCGTCTCACCGTCGGCCCCCGCCGCGCCCGCCTCCGCCCCCTCGGCCGCCGCCGCCCCCACCACCGCCTGCACCCATGCTCGAGGAGCCGCGGGAGCTCGTCGCGCGGGCTCGATCGGCCCCTCCGCCGGCCCCGCCGAAGGCGCTACCGCCCGCGGAGGGCGAGACGGACCGATTGCCGACGGACGCGCCGCCTCGCCCGGTGTTCGACCCGGATGGCCCGGCTCCGCCGCGCCCCGTGTTCGACACCGACGGCCCCGCTCCGCCACGACCTCCGCCGCCCGTGCCTGGGCCGGCACGGTTTGCCGCAGACGCGCCCCCTCCGCGATCCATCGTCGACACCCCGCCCCCGGAAGGGTTTTGGGTCCGGCCGCCGCCGCGCGTGCCCCCCCCGTACTTCGTCGCTGTCGCGCGGTCGCCGTACGGGGCACCACCCCGGTGCTGGGCGTTGTGCTGCCAGTTCGACTGGCCTCCGCCGGTTCGGACGTTGTTCGTCTTGTTGTTGTGGCTCACGAACGCGTTGTTGTTGTTGATGACGACCGTGTTGTTCGCTCCCCATCCGCAACCACAACAGGGGCCGCCGGCGATGGCGGCGCCCCACATCATTCCCATCCCGAAAGAGAAAAGCATCGCGCCGGGGGGCGGGGGCGGCGGGTAGTAGACCGGGGGGTACGCGTAGACGGGGGGCGGTCCCCAAACGGCGGTCGGGTTGTACGCCGGGACGTAGATCACCTCGGGATTCGTCGGCTGGATCACGACGACGGTCTCCTTCTCGACGACCTTCGTCTCGACCTTCAACTTGTCGTTCGACTCGAGCTTGCCCGCGTCCTTGGCCTTCAATCGGAGCCGCTGGACTGCCTCCAAGACGTCCTGCTCTTGGGCGAGGAACGCATCGCCGAGGTTCGTGGTCCAGGCGATGTCCTCGGCAAGCCGCTTCAGCAGGTCGGGCATCATGGCCGTGGCCTGGATGCTCGGATCCCAGTTCTGGGCCTGGACGGCCTTCTCGAGTTCCGCCCCCTTGAGCTTCTGGTTCTTGGAAAGCCACTGCTGCGCCTGGATGATCTCGAGTGGGTAGGTCGACGCCATGAGCGCCTGGCTGAGAAGGGGATCCGGGTAGAGGGCGATCGGCGCCACGAGCGCCTCGAGTTGCTGCGGGTTGAGCTTCGGGGCCTCCTTCTCGTCGCTCCCCGGCGCTGCCCCCGCCGGGGCCTGGGCAGGCACCTGCGCGGCCGCGGGGGGCTTCGCGCCAGGGGGTGCGGGGGACTGCGCGTGGACGAGTCCCGGAGGCGTCCAGGCGAGTAGGCACGCGGTGGCAACCCGTGCCAGCCGCGCGGGAATCTTCAACCGCTGACTCGTCACACGAGCGAATCGCACTGCACACCTCCCGGTCAGCGGTCCGCTTCTCGTCGTCACCTCTCTCGGGCAGTTCTGCCAGCCGGGCCGAGCGTCCACATCAGCCTAGGTCGGCTTCCAGAAGTCAAGGCTCGAGAAGCTGAACTTCAGCGAGATCTGCAGGCGCAGGTCGATGCCGCTCGCCCCCCCCTTGTCGTTCCGCTGGCCCCACAGGAACTCGGGGCCGGCCATGAAGTTCCGGAACGGGTGGACGAGCAGGTTGACGTTCGTGTACTGCCCCATCTTGAAGGCACTCGAGGCCTGGAGGCTCGTGTTGAAGATCATGGTGGTGCTGTAGCCCACTGCGCTCGTGAAGAGGGCGCTCCAGTAGACGTCCAGGTAAGCCGAGATGCCCAGCATCGGGACGGCCTGCCCCGTCGGATCGACCGTCGTGCCACCCCCGGCCACGTCGGGCGTCGCGTCGTTCATGTAGTTCTCGATCCCGGCCCCACCGACGACCGCGACGAGCAAGTTGAGCTTGTCCGGGAGGAGCTTCACGGTGGAACTCGCGTTGAGGCCCCATCCGAGGGCGTATCCCTTCGGCAGGTTCGGCACGGTCGACGCCGCGTTCGGCTCGTAGCCGAGCATGCGCAGGATGCCGGAGAGCTGAACATATCCCCATCCCTGGGTGAACCGGTACTGCGCCGTCAGGTCCGGAAGAAGGTTGTGCGCCTGGTACTGGATCGCATCGGAGTAGTTCGGGATGTCGGCGCTCGGGCGCTCGAGCGCGATCGCGAAGGAGTGCTCGCCCTTGAGGGGGGTGTATCGGATCTGGACGTTCCGGAAGAACACCATGCCGCATGGGCCCCAGTAGTCGATGATGTTCGGCCAGAAGTCGTCGTCCATGAACAGGCTGGCGGTCAGCCCCCCGAGAATGGGGCCCCACTCGCCGTACGCCTGGCGGAGGCGGATCGTGTTCTGTCCGCCTGCGTCGGGCGTCCCTTCACCGCGACCGAAGAAGTCGAACTCGATGCGCGCCTTGACGTCGTAGGCGCCGGCCGGGAGAGCCGCGCGGAACCCCAGCCGCGTCTGCCGGGCGCTGAAGATGGCCTCGCCGTTCGCGCCGTAGGGATTGGGTGTCTCGGTCGGGATCCGGGTCGGACGCAGCGTGGCATTCCAGTCAGGCGGCATCCGGTCGAAGTCCTGGATGTAGTCCACCTGGGCAAAGCCGTAGATCTCGAACGAGGGCTTTCGCTCGGCGTCGTCTGCCGACGAGTCCCGCGGCGCGAGTACCGCGGCGCAGAGGCCGACGAGGATTGCGGTCCATCTCATGGCTGCCTCCCTAGTACTCCTCGAAGATCTTCTGGATCGCCGCCACGTCCTTCGTCTTCGTCAGCGCCTGCTGCAGGAGCACCCGCGCCTTTCCCGGGTTCAGCTCCATCGCCGCCACGAAGCCGAGCTTGTCGTCGTCGAGCTCGACGTTTCGGGCGACCGTCCCGGACCCGACGCGCGAGCTGCGGACGACGACCACGCCCTTCTTCGCGACCGTCGCGAGCGCGTCGATCATCGCGGCGGTGGCGTTCCCGTCCCCGACGCCGGCGAGCACGATGCCCTGCGCACCCGCCGCGACCGCCGCCTCGACCTGCTCCTTCCCCACGTTGGCGTACGCGTAGACGATGAAGACTTTCGGCAGGGCGTCCGGCACGTGCCCCGCGAAGGCGCTGCCGCTTGTGTGCTTCGGGACGGGCGGGGAGTAGAAGCGCGCCTTCCCGAAGTTCACGATGCCTGCCAGGCCGCGGTTCGGCGAGACGAACGTCTGGAGCGACGTCGTGTTCGTCTTCTCCGCCTCGCGGGCGTAGTGGATGTCGTCGTTGAGGACGATGAGGACGCCCCGGCCCCTCGCGACCGGATCCGCCGCCACGGCGGTCGCGTTGAAGAGGTTCATGGGGCCGTCCGCGGAGAGGGCCGTCGCCGGGCGCATGGACCCGACCAGCACGACGGGCTTGTCGCCCTTGGTGACCAGGTTCAGGAAGTACCCCGTTTCCTCCATGGTGTCGGTGCCGTGGGTGATGACGATTGCATCGACCCCGGGCTGCATCTGCAGCTCGTTCACTCGCCGTGCAAGCTTGATCCAAACGGCATCGTTCATGTCCTGGCTGCCGATGCTCGCGATTTGCTCTCCGCGAACGTTCGCGAGCCTCTCCATCCCCGGAACTGCCTGGATGAGAGATTCGACCGAGAAGCTGCCGGCCTTGTAGCCAGCCTCCCCGGGCTTCGGCTGGGCGCCGGCGATGGTCCCGCCCGTGGCGAGGATCGTCACGTTCGGCAACGCAGGCGCCGGGGCGACCTTCGCCGCCTGTGCCGCCGTGGAAGCCGCTCCCAGGCCCAGGGCCAAGGCCAGGGCGATCCGAGTGAAGCCCGTAGTCCTGTTCGTCATGGTTCCCCTCTCCCATGGACCCTGCCACCGACGGCAGCGGTCCCTCGTTAGATGGCGCCGTCGACTTCCGGCTCCTCCCACCAAAGACTCCGGGGTCTCATCACCCCTCCTCCCGCGATTCCTGGCCGCGTCATCTCGAACGTGTCGAGAACCACGTCGAGCTGCTCGCGCGAGAGAGCGCCCTCTCGCAGGGCGAGCTCGCGCACCGTCCTCCCGGTCGCGCGTGCCTCCCGGGCGATCCTCGCCGACAGCGCGTGGCCGACGTGGGGCCGTATGACCGCGACCAAGCCCGCGCTTCCCTCGACGCCCGCCCGCATGTGCTCGGCGTTGGCCTTGATCCCGTCCACGAGGAATTTCCGGAACACTGCGAGGGCGTTGGCCATGATTCCGATCGACTGCAGCAGGTTGAACGCCATCACCGGCTGCATCGCGTTCCGCTCGAGCTGGCCGGCCTCCGAGGCGAGGCAAATGGTCTGGTCGTTCCCGATGACCTGGAAGGCCACCTGGTTCACGACCTCTGCCATTCCGGGGCTCACCGCGCCCGCCGCGGCGGGCGACGCCGGCTGCCTTGTCGGCAGGGCAATCTCGGCGAGCCCGCATCGCGGACCCGAGGCCATGAGCCGGAGGTCGTTCACGACCTTGGACAGGTTCGTCGCGCAGACCTTGAGGGATCCGGAGACCTCCGTATACCAGTCGGTGTTCTGCGTCGCGTCGACCAGGTCCTCGGCCGCCCGCATGGGGAACCCGGTGACGTCGGCGAGAAACGTGACCGCCGTCTCGATGTAGTCCGGGTCGGCGTTCAGACCGGTGCCGACCGTCGTCGCTCCCAGGTTCACCTCGTGGAGCGGCTTGCTTGCCTGCCGGATTCGCTCGAAGTCTCGCCCGACGACGCGGCGGTAGGCACCGAACTCCTGCCCCAGGCGGATGGGCTCGGCGTCCTGCAGATTCGCCCGCCCGATCTTGATGAGGCCGTCGAACTCCCTCTCCTTCTCGGCGAACGCGTCGTGGAGCTGGTGGAGCTCGCGGAGCAACGCCTGCCCGAGCTCGAGCGCCGCGACGCGGACCGCGGTCGGGAAGGCGTCGGTCTCGGACTGGGCCCGGTTCACGTGGGAGGTGGGGCTCACCACGTCGTAGCGGCCCCGGGCATGGCCCAGGATTTCGAGGGCGCGGTTCGCGATCACCTCGTTCGCGTTTGCGTTGATCGAGGCCCCCGCGCCGCCCTGGATCGGATCCACGATGAACTGGCCGTTCAGATTGCCCGCGATGACGTCGCCGGCTGCCTGGCCGATGGCGTCCGCGATCCTCGGATCGAGGTACCCGGTGACCCGGTTCGCGAGCGCCGCCGCCTTCTTGACGCGGCCTAGGCCCCGGATGAGCGCCGGGTGGATCGTCAAGCCGCTGATCGGGAAGTTCTCGACACCGCGCAAGGTCTCGAGGCCGTAATACGCGTCGATCGGTACCTCGGCTTCGCCGAGGAAGTCCCTCTCGATGCGCACCCCTTCCCGAGTCATCGTCGCCATTCGCCGCGGGCTCCCCGCCCTTCGTGGGCCCGACGTCCCCTGAGAGACCTCATTGCTGGCCGGTGAGCGCCTGGATGTTCATCACCTTCCGGATCTGCTCCTCCGTGAGGAGCTTCTGCTCCCGAACCAGCTGCAGGATGCTCTTGTTCGTCTTCATGGCCTCGGCGGCGAGCTCGGTCGTCTTCTCGTACCCGAGGATAGGGTTCAGCGCGGTGACGATGCCTACGCTCCGATCGAAGTGTTCCTCGCACACCGCCTTGTTCGCGACGATCCCGGCGACGCAGTCCTTGCGGAACGTGTCGATCGCGCGGATGAGGAGATGCTGCGACTCCAGGATGGCGATCGCCGCGAGCGGCTCGTAGGCGTCGAGCTGCTCCTGGCCGAACGCAAAGGCCATGCCCACCGCCACGTCGTTCCCGATCACCTTCATCGACACGGTGTTCACGAGCTCGGCCATCACGGGATTCACCTTCCCGGGCATGATGGAGGAACCGGGCTGCATCGGCGGCAGGGAGATCTCGTAGATTCCCGTCCGCGGGCCCGAGGACAGGAACTGCAGGTCACTGCTCACCTTGATGATCTTCGCGCCGAGGTTCCGAAGTGCGGACGAGTAGGCCGCGAACGCGTGAAGGTCCGAGGTGGCCGCGATCAGGTTCGGGGCGAGCACGATCTTCTTGCCGGTCAGCTTGGCGAGGTGAGCTGCGCACTTCTCCGCGTAGCCCTTCGGTGCGTTGAGCCCGGTCCCGATGGCCGTCCCCCCCATGTTCACGACGAAGAGCCCCTCCTCGGCCTGTCGCAGCGAGGCGATCTCGGTCTCGATCGCTGCGGCGAAGGCCTCGAACTCCTGGCCGAGCGTCATGGGAACCGCGTCCTGCGTCTCGGTCCGCCCCATCTTGATGATCTCCGCGAACTCCTTTCCCTTCGCCCGGAAGGCGCTCGCGAGCTGTTCGAGCTCCTGGAGCAGCTTCTCGTTGTAGAGGATCATCGCGACCTTGAGCGAGGTCGGGTAGAAGTCGTTCGTCGACTGGGACATGTTGAGGTCGTCGTGGGGGTCGATCTTGTCGTAGCGCCCCTTTGGCAGTCCCATCGTCTCCAGCGCGACGTTCGCGAGGACCTCGTTCGCGTTCATGTTTGTCGAGGTGCCTGCGCCGCCCTGGTACATGTCGACGGGGAACTGGTCTAGGTACTTCCCGTCCATGACGAGCAGGCAAGCCTTCTCGATCGGTCCGAACTTCTGCGTCGGGAGGGCGCCGACGTCGTGGTTGGCGCGGGCTGCCGCGAGCTTGACGAGTGCGAGTGCCCGCACGAGCTCTGGGAAGTGCCGCAGTGTGATGCCCGAGATCTGAAAGTTCTCGATCGCGCGGGCGGTCTGGACGCCGTAGTAGGCGTCGGCGGGGACCTGCTTCTTCCCGAGCAGGTCGCTCTCGGTGCGGTACTGGGACGCCTTGGCCTGCGCGTGCACGGCGAAGGGCGCGGACAGGAGCAGCGCGGCGACGATGGAACTCAGGGTGCGCGACATAGGACCTCCAAAGTGGATCACTTGAGCAAAACGGCCGAGAGCGCGACCGCGACGGCCGTGGCCGTCCCCGTGGCGACGAGGCCCGGGACCATGAAGCTGTGGTTCACGAGCCACTTCCCGATGCGGGTCGTCCCGGTTTGATCGAACGAGACCGCCGCGAGGATGGTCCCGTAGGTGGGGAGGAAGAAGTATCCGTTCACGGCAGGGTAAAGGCCGACGAGAAGCCAAGCTGGTAGGCCCAGAGCGACTCCGACCGGCACGAGCGTGACGACCGTGGCCGCTTGGCTCATGAGCAGGATCGACAGGACGAAGAGCCCCAGGGCGAAGATCCACGGGGCCTGGTGGACGACCCCGGAGATGCCGCCGACGATGGCGTCGCGGTTGCCCTCGAACAGCGACGACCCGAGCCAGGAGACCCCGAGGATCGAGATGAAGGCCGTCACCCCGCCCTTCATGATGCTGCCCTTGACGGCCGCCTCGGCGCTGGCCCGGAAGATCAGCATGCAGAGGCCCGCCACGCCCAGCATGACGATCATGATCGCGTCGGCGATGTCGAGCTCGTCGGGCTGTCCCTTGATGATCGGGGCCGGCTTCAGGTCGGGGAAGATCCCGAGGACCACCACGAGTGCGATCGCGAGGAGGAAGAGCGCCGTGGATCCCCGGGCCCGCGTGAGTGCCTTCCCGGACATCTCCGCCAGGGCCTCGGGAGGCTTCACCTTCCCGCTGGCAAGACGCTCCTTGTATTCCGGGTCGGCATCGAGCGGCTTGCCCCGCCAGGCCACCGATAGCGCGCCGGCGACCACCGCGATCAGCGTCGATGGGATGACGACCATCGCGATCTGCGGGAGGCCGATCTTCGAGCCGCTGAGCGCGGCGAGCATGGCGACCGTGGCTGCCGAGATCGGGGACGCGACGAGTCCCTGCTGCGCTGCGATCACGCTGATCGACATGGGCCGCTCGGGCCTTACGCCAGCCTTGCGCGACACCTCGGCGATGACGGGGAGCAGCGCGTAGATGACGTGCTGCGTTCCCGAGGCGGCGATGAGAACGTAGGTGACGAGGGGGGCGACGAAGGTGATCCACTGGGGGCGTCGCCGCATGATCCGCTCGGCGATCTGCACGAGGTAGTCGAGACCCCCCGCCGCCTGCACGGCGGACAGCGCCGTGATGACGGCGATGATCATGCCGAGGACGATCGTCGGCGGCCGCCCCGGCGGCATGTGGAAGGCGAAGACGAATACGACGAGGCCGATGCCGGCAACCGCCCCGAGCGCCATGCCGCCGAGGCGGGCGCCCACGACGATGCACGCGATCAGGATGGCGAGCTCGACCCAGAGCATGCCTGCCTCCTCGCGGGGCGGCTTACGCCGGTGCCGACGCGCACCGGCCGGGAACCTGCTCTCGAACTCCGCCCGGCCGGCGCGCGTCCCCGCGCGGCGTCCATCTCGCGAAGAGGGTACGGCGTGCGCCCGGCCCTCTCTACAAACGTTATCGTTACCCCGGCTGGGCTCACACCCCTGTCGCGCGCGGCGATGCCCCTCGCGAGTGGGTCCCGGTTCCAGCTAGCATCTGCCCGGGGGAACCTGAAGAGGGATGAGAACAGGGATGCATCGGCTCTCGCTTTCCATCCTCTCCGGCCTGCTCTTGATCGGCGTCACGGGGGCGGCCCCCTCAGCGTCCCTGCCGGGACGAAACGTCCTCCTCCTCTTCCAGGACGCACCCACGATTCCCTTCACCGTCGCGCTCACCGAGGGGCTGCGGAGCGCCCTTCAGCAAGCGGAGGGCGTGCACGTCTACGTCGAGCACCTCGACACGACCCGGTTCCCGCAGCGGAGCTTCCAGGAGGAGCTGCGAGGATGGCTGCGGTCGAAGTACGCACAGATCCGACCTGACCTCATCGTCGCGGTGGCACCCGCCGCGCTGACCTTCGCGACGCGGCCCGAGCCGCTGTGGCCCGGCGTGCCGATCGTCTTCTGCGCCATCGACGACGTCTCCGCGCGAGACTTCTCGGGCCTTCCGGGCGTGACCGGCGTCGTTCACGATCCCCCGATCCGCGAGACCATGGAGCTCGCGCTCCGGCTCCTCCCGGACGCACGGAGGCTCGCGCTCGTGGGAGGCGCGGCGCCGGGCGACATGCCCTGGGAACGCGTCATGCGCGAGGACGCGGCGGCCCTCCGCGGTCGCGTCGAACTCGTCGACCTGTTCCGCCTCCCTATGTCCGACCTCCTCGAGCGCCTCGGCCACCTTCCGCCTCGGACGCCGGTCCTGGGCGTGAGCTTCTACCGGGACGGCGCTGGGCGCTCGTGGACGGGTCCGGAGGTCCTCCGTGCGATGGAACCCGTCGCTCCCGGCCCGGTATTCACGATCCACGACTTCCTCGTCGGCCGCGGCGCCATCGGCGGCGTGACCCTGGACTTCAGTGGCATCGGCGCCCAGGCGGGGCGCCTCGCCCTTCGTGTGATGAGCGGCGAGCACCCGAGCACCGGGGACTTCGAGTCCGCGGGGCCGGGCCGGGTCCTGCTCGATGGGCGCCTGCTCGACCGTTGGGGGATCCCGGACCACCTAGTCCCTGCGGGAGCGGAGGTCCGCTTCCGCAGGCCGCCGGCCTGGGTCGAGTATCCGCGCGCGACGTGGGCCGTCGCGCTCGCCCTGCTCCTGCAGGGCCTGCTCATCGCGGGATTGCTCTTCGAGCGGCGGCGCCGCCGCCTGGCGGAGCGGACCGCCGCAGAGAGCCAGGCGGCGGTGGCCCACATGAACCGGGTGAGCGCCGTCTCCGAGCTCGCGGGCGCACTGGCCCACGAGATCAACACGCCGCTCGCCTCCATTCTGAACAACGCCCGGGCTGCCCGCCGGTTCCTGGCGATGCGGGACGCGCCCGTCGATCCGGAGGTGCAAGACAGCCTCCTCGCCATCGAGTCGGAGGGCGAGAGGGCAGGACAGGTCATCCGCCGCCTCCGCGGCATGCTGCGCCGCGAGACGGCGCAGGCCGAGCGCCTGGACCCGGCCGAGGTCGTGCAAGAGGCGGTGGCACTGGTCGAGCCCCAGGCACGCCGCCACGAGGTGGCGGTCCAGACGGCCGTTTCTCCCGGCACGCCTTCCGTGGACGCCGATCGCGTCCAGATCCTCCAGGTCGTCCTGAACCTTCTCCTGAACGCCCTGGAGGCGGTGGCAGGCCTCCCGACCGACAGGCGTCGCGTGAGGGCCACGGTCGCCCCGGATGGTGACGGAGTCCGGATCAGCGTGGCGGATGGGGGAGCCGGATTTCCACCCGCCATCCGGGCTCGGCTCTTCGAGCCGTTCTTCACCACCAAGGCATCCGGCCTGGGCATGGGGCTCTCGATCTCTCGATCCATCGTCGAGCACTACCAGGGGCGAATCTGGGTCGACGACGCGAACGACGGCAGCGTCATCCACGTTCACCTGCCAGCGGCCAGGGAGCCGCCGAAATCCGGGCCCGCACAATGACGGATCGAGATGCGACGATCCTGGTCGTCGACGACGACCCCGAATTCCGGCAATCCATGCACCGGTTTCTGCGGTCGTGCGGCTTTCGCTGCGTCCTGCTCGCCTCGGCGCAGGAACTCCTCGACCGCGCACCTGGAGACGGCCCCACCTGTGCGCTCGTCGACCTCCGGATGCCCGGAATGAGCGGCCTGCAGCTTCAGTCCGAACTCGCGCGAACCGGTCGCCGCTGCGCCATCGTCTTCCTGAGCGGTCACGGCGACGTGAAGACCGCGACCCAAGCGATGAAGGGCGGCGCAGTGGACTTTCTCGAGAAGCCATTCAACGAGGCAAGTCTTCTCGACGCCATCGAGCGCGCCCTGGCTCGTGACGCCGCGGGGCGGGCCGAAGAGGCGACTCGCGACGACGCCCGCGAGCGGCTCGGCCACCTCACCACGGCAGAGCGCAAGGTCGTCGAGCTGCTCGCTTCCGGTTTGCGCATGAAGGAGGTCGGGGCCGCGCTCGGAAAGGCCGAGAGCACCGTCCGGGGACAGGCCTGGACCGCCATGAGCAAGCTGAACGTGACCTCCACGATGGAGCTCGCGCGGCTCCTGGACGCGGCGAACCGATGAGGGCGAGGTCGGTCCGGCCGGTTCCGGCGGGCGGGCGGGTACCAGGGAGCGATCACCAGCCGTCATGGTCGGTCCGCTCGCGCCTGCGCGGGCATATCCCTTGCCGAGGGAGCCCGGCGCCGCGACCGGCGCCGAGGCGCAGCCCCGCCGCCCTCCTCGGGCCGGCCCTCGGGCACTCCGTCAGCGCACCGCCTGCCGGATGGCCGCTTCGACATCCCTGGGCGCGAGGCCCGCCTCCCGCAGCAAGGTCCCCCACGTGGCGGGTCCTCGCCGAGCCAGCGCCAGGAGCTCCTCGGGACGACGTCCGGTCCGCAGCGCGAGAAGCGAGGCGACAACGGTCTCCGACGACGAGGCGCCCGCCGCCCGGAGAGCCGCCACGGCCGCCTCCGGGATTCGGAGCCGGAGCATGACCACGTCGTCGACCGCGACCGAGCCGAGCGCCGCGTCTGGCGCCCTCGCACCCAGCGCCTTTTCGAACGCAGCTCCGAGCCTCCCCGCGCCGGCGCCGCCGAGAGCGGCTTCCCACGAACCGCCGGCCTGGCGCCGAGAGAGGAGCTCGTCCGCGTCGCGCTCCAGGCGTCGAGCGGCCCAGTGCGCGACCCATAGATCGTCGGGCGAGGCGCCGCCCATCTCGGCCATCACCAGTTCGCGCTTGCTCACGCCGAGGGCGGCGGACAACAGCGAGTTCCGCGCGGTCGCCAGGATGTACGCGTCCGCCGCCGACGGGCGGCTCGGGTCGAAGCTCCGGTCCCGGAAGCAGTGGCACGAGGCGGCATCCGTCCCCACCGCGGGGGCCGGAGACGCGAGGACGGCCGCAAGACAGAGAGCCGACGCGAGCCTCATCTTGCGGCCGGACCCGGTCACTTCTTCCCGGACGCCGGCGCGGGGGCCGGGGGCTGGGCGAGGGCCAGAGGCCCGCCCGTGATGAGCGCCGCCTTGACCTGCGCCTGTCGGGAGAGGTCGATGGATTCGCCCAGGATCCGGGCCATCTCCTGCGGGGCGTGGAAGCCCATGGAGTTCTCCGCCGCCACGAGGTCGAGCCGCCACTGGGCGGCGCGCTGCAGCTCCTCGAGCTCCTTGAGGGCCGGGTTCTTGTCCACCGCCTCGCGCCACGCCGCGAGGAGGTTCGCGTTCGTCTCGGCCGCGAGCTTCTTCTCCTGCTCCTCCTTGCCGAGCTTCTGGAAGGCCTCCTGCTTCTCGAGCGTCGCCTTCGCCTTCGCGACAGCGGCGTCGCGGTTCTTGGCGTCGTAGGGCTTCCGCACCGCCACGATGGCGTCGATCATCGCCACGGCCGCGTCGCCGGCTCGCGAGAGGAGCGCGAAGTGGCGATCTTGGATCGCGAGAACGCGTGCCTTGATCTCGTCGTCCGAGTACGGGTGGCAGCCCGCGCAGGAGCGGTTCGGCGAGAGCAGTGGGCTCCGCACCCAGTGCTCGGAGATCTTCTGGGCGCCCTCGCGCTTGTACGGCATGTGGCAGTCGGCGCAGGAGACCCCGCTGCGCGCGTGGATGCCCTGGCTCCACATCTCGAACTCGGGGTGCTGGGCCTTGAGAAGCTCGAAGCCGGTCTCCGCGTGCGTCCAGTCCTTGAAGCGCTTTCCGTGGACCTCCATCCCGTCGTAGAGGTGCTCCATCTGCTCGGTCTTCAGCCCCTCGCCCCACGGGAAGAAGATGGTGAGGCCGCTGCCACAGTAGTACTCGACGTGGCACTGGCCGCAGACGAAGGCGCGCTTCTCCTGCCGGGTCGCATCCAGGTTCGGGTCGTACGGCTTCGACCGGTCTCCCTTGCGCCACCGCTCGATGCTCGGCAGGTGAGGCACGTCCGCGCTGGAAGCCGCGAGCTTCTGGATGCCGGCGATGAAGGCAGGACGCGTCACGCGCAGTTCCATGGACTGCGGCTCGTGACAGTCGACGCACGAGACCGGGTGCACCTTCCCCCCGGTCAGCTGCTCGAGCTCCTTGTGGGCGTCCCAGTACTTCATCTCCGACACCTTCTTGAGGCCCGCCTGAATCTGCTCCGCCTCCGAAGCCTGGGGGGCCGCCTCCTTCCCGAGCTTCCGGTAGAGGGGGATGATGGACGCGTGGCAGTGGAGGCAGTTGCCCGACTGCTTCCCCTCGGAAGGCACGTTCCGCTTCGTCTGCTCCTGGTCGAAGAGCATGAACGCGTGCCCGCGCCGGTCGCGGTAGTCGACCGCGAAGAGGTAGCCCGAGAAGATCCGCTTGAGCCACGGGTCGCGCACGGCCTTCTCGGGCGCGGGCTGCCCTTCGCTCGCCCCGGCGGCGCCCCCGTACTTGGTACTCGTCGGCTCGGCGGTGCGCTTGTAGCCGTCATACTCCCGCGGCCAGTTCGTGCCCCACTTGGCCGGATCGACGTCGTTCTCGGTCACCTCGACGAGCTTCACGAAGGCATGCTTCGCCTCTTGCTTCCGCTCGGCGATGTTGACGAGCAGCGCGGCCACGCCGACCGCCACGAGGGCGAAGACGCCGGCGACGAGGGCGATGAGGAGCCCACGCTTGTTCTGGGGCTGGGTGTCGGCTGACATGATTGCTCCTTTTCGAATGGGGCGGTCGGGATAGGTCAGCGCAGGTGGCCCACGGACGAGTGGCACCGGATGCAGGAGACGTCGCCGCCGTGGGCGATGTTGTCGACGAGGTCGGCGTGGCAGCGCCGGCAGTTCGACTCGACCACGGCCGTGCTCATCGGCCTGGCGCGGATGACGTCCGGGTAGCCGCCGAGGGTGAAGGCCATCGAGTGGTGGTAGCCGTTGATGGCTTTGACGACGTACTTGGAGATCGGCCCGGCAGGGGTGTGGCAGTCGTTGCACGTGGCGACCAGGTGATGCGGCCCTGCAAGCCAGCCCGCGTAGTGGCCGGCCATGACGTGGCAATTCGCGCAGGTCGCCGGGTCGTTGCCGAGGTACGAGTAGCCCTTGGCATAGTCGAAGGCGAACGCGCCGACGCCGAGGGCGAGGCCGGCGGTGAGCGCGGCCAGCGTCAGGGGGACCGGGAGAAGGGTCGTGCCGCTCGGCTTCGTCATGAGGGCCTCGGAAAGGTGCCGCCTACCCTTCGCAATCCACGGGCCAGTCGCCCCGCACGAGCCAAGTAACCGTCCTCACGAGGGAACGGGCACTGCCGGACGGCCCTTTTCAGGTGGCGTCACTCGGATGCGATGAGCGTGATTCGGATGTGCCCATCCGATTGGACCTGGACAAGGCCCCGGACAGGACACTGCGGGGCCAGCGCGTCCGGATCGCGAGAAAGGTCCTCCGACGGGGCTCGCCGGGGAGCGAGCAGCGAATCCCATCGGGTCTCCACGGACGTCCGGACGCGGGAACCCTCAGCGGTAGTCGTCGCGCGAGAGACCGTACGCCTTCATCTTCTCGTACAGATTCCGCTCGGCGATGCCCGCGGCGCGCGCGACCTCTCCGATCCTGCCCTTGTGCGCCTTGAGGAGGCGGGTGAGGTACTCCCGCTCGAATCGTTCGACGAGCCTCGCGCGGGCGTCGAGCAGTGGCAGCGAGAACTCGGCGGGAGAGGCGAGGGCCGCATCCGGCAGGGGTGCACTTCCGAGGAGCGGCTTGACGGCGTCCCAGCCCATGAGCGCTGCGCGCTCGCACACGTTGCGGAGCTCGCGAACGTTTCCCGGCCACGGGTAGGTCCGGGCCGCCGCCAGGACCTCGGGCGGCGGCAGCGGCACGGGGCGGCCATAGCGCTCGGCGAAGGAACGGACGAAGTGATCGAGCAGAGCCGGCAGGTCGCCGACCCGTTCCCGCAGAGGCGGAAGGCGCAGCGGAATGACGTTCAGACGGTAGTAGAGGTCGTCCCGAAAGCGCCCCTCCTTCACGAGAGCCTCCAGGTCGCGGTTCGTCGCCGCCACGACGCGCACGTCCACGCTCTCGGGGCGGTCTCCGCCGACTCGCGTCACCTCTCGCTCCTGGAGCACGCGCAGCAGCTTCGCCTGGATGCCGGGGTCGAGATCCCCGACCTCGTCCAGAAACAGGGTCCCGTGGTCCGCCTGCTGGAAGCGCCCTTGTCGCCTCACGCTCGCGCCGGTGAAGGCCCCCTTCTCGTGACCGAAGAACTCGGATTCCATGAGCTCGCGCGGAACGGCGGTGCAGTTCACCGCCACGAACGGCTGGTCTCTCCTCTGCGAGCGGCGATGGAGCGCCCGCGCGACGAGCTCCTTCCCCGTCCCGGTCTCGCCCTGCAGGAGGACGGTCGCGTCCGCGTCGGCCACCTGCTGCACGACGCGGAAGACCTCCGCCATGGCGGGTGAGTCGCCGATGAGTTCCTCGAAGCCCGTGGCGCGGTCCAGCTCCCCCCGGAGACGCTCCAGGTCGCGCCGGGCGCGCTCGTGGGCAACGGCCTGCCGCAGCACGAGCGCGAGCTCCTCCCAGCGCACCGGCTTCGTGAGGTAGTGATGAGCGCCGCGGCGCAGGGCCTGCACCGCCGTCTCCACCGTGGCATGGGCGGTGACGAGGATGACGGGCAGCCAGGGGTGCTCGCCGTGCACGCGCTCCATCAGGGAGATGCCGTCCGCATCGGGCATCTTGAGATCGGTGACGATCGCCAACGGATCGCTCTCGGCGAGCCGCTCCAGTGCCTCGGCGGCCGACGAGGCCACGAGGACCTCGAAGCCCTCGAGCGACAGGTTGGCTCGCGCCACGCGACGGGTGCTCGGGTCGTCGTCGACCACCAGCACGCAGGCGTTGGGGCTCACGGCGACGCCTCCACCACGGTGGGCACGAGGCGCCTCACCGGGAACCGCAGCACGGCGACGGTCCCCCCGCCTTCCCGCCGGGCGAGCTGGAACGTCGCCCGGTGGACGCCGGCGGTGCGCTGCACGATGACGAGGCCGAGCCCCGTCCCGTGGGTCTTCGTGGTCACGAACGGACGCTGCACCTCCTCGAGCTTGTCCTCCGGGATCCCGCAGCCGCGGTCGCGAACTTCGACGACCACGGCGCTCTCGCCGCCATCCGAGTCGAGCCGGCTCGCGAGCTGCGGCGGCGGACCGCCCGCATCGAAGGCGTTTCCGAGCAGGTTCACGATCGCCTCGGTGACCATCGGAGCGTCGAGGTCGAGCGGGGGCAGGTCCTTGGCCAGATCGAGGCGCACCGCGTCCGCCGGGGCTCCTCGCGCCAACGCCGCCTTCTGCGCGGCCTCCCGAAGAACGCGGTTCACCATCGAGGGCGTGTAAACCGGCTCGACGGGGCGTGAGAGCCCCAGCAGCTCTCCCACGAATCGGTTCACGCGCTCCACCTCCTCGGAGATGAGCCCGGAGTACTCCGCGACATCCGGGTCCCCTGGCAGGCGGCGCGCCAGGTACTGGGCCGCACCGGCGATGGCGTTCAGGGGGTTGCGGAGCTCGTGAGCAATCTGGGCGGACATCTGCCCCAGCCCCGCGAGCCGCTCGGCGTCGAGGAGCCGGGTCTCGAGGTGCCGCCGGTCGGCGATGTCGCGGATCACCATGACGGTGCCGAGATACGAACCCGACGGAGACCGCACGGGCGCGTACGTCGTCTCGTACCGCCCTTCCTTCTCCTTGATGATCGAGTGGGCCGGACCGGTGTTGTCGCCCGCCCGGAGCCATCCCATGACCCGGTCGAGCGCGCCGTGGGTGGCGGACGGGTGGCAGTCCTTCAGCTCGGAGCCGGGACCGCCCGAGAGGTTGCGCAGGACGCGCCCCGCCTTGTTGACGAGGGCGATCCGGTTCGATGCATCGATGAAGATGACACCGTCGGCCATCGAGTCGACCACCGCCTGGATGACCTCGAGCTCCGACCGGCGGGCGCTGCGTTCCTTCTCCGTCTCGGAGAGAGCGGCCGCCAGCGCCGCATTTCGCTGCCAGAGCGCGCGAAGGAGGAGGCCGAGGGCCACCGCCGCTGCCGCCATCGAGACGCCGGCGACGGCCGCTGTGCGCCATGCCGAGGCGGCGAGCGGCCCCTCCAGCGTGGCCACGTCCTCCAGGAAGAGCACACCCGTCAGGGCGGCCACGAGCATCGAGAGCGCGAGGAGGGCTGCCGAGGTCCGGGCGCCCGAACCGAGAGCGCGAAGCATGCGCCATCGTACCCCCTGCCGTCTGGCGAGGCGACCGGGCGTGCGCGGAGGCGCCCTCGGACGGACCCCCGCGACGACCACCCTTCCCGCCGTGAGGGACACCCTTCATCGCGCTTCGAAGCCTCGTCCCTTTTAAGACCCCTGGGGTCAGACCGATCGGCCCTTGGCCGGGCCCCATCGGGCCTGCGTGCTTCTCCGCGCCTGGACGGCTCCGGTCACCTGGAAGGGAGCGCTCGACATGCACGACTTGACGAAGGGCTCGATCGCCGGACACCTCACCCGCTACGCGTCGTTCATCTTCGTCACGATGCTCTTCCAGACCCTGTACTTCCTCGTCGACCTGTATTTCGTCGGCCGCGTGGGCACCGGCGCCGTTGCTGCGGTGAGCATCGCCGGCAACCTCATGTTCGCCGTGCTGGCGCTGACTCAATCGCTGGGCGTGGGGACCACGGCCCTCGTTTCGCAGGCCGTGGGGGCTGGGAGCCGCGAGAGCGCGCGATCGACCTCGGCGCAGGCGCTCGGGCTCGCGCTCGCCGCAGGCCTCGCCTTCGGGGTGTTCGCATTCGGCACGCGGCGCGCGGTGGCGACCGCCTTCGCCGCCGATGCACCCACGGCCGCGCTGACCGTCGCGTACTTCGACTGGTTCGTTCCCGCCATGGCGCTCCAGTTCCCGATGATCGCGATGGCGAGCACGCTGCGCGGCACGGGCGACGTCCGTCGGGCTTCCACGGCACAGGTGCTCACCGTCCTCCTGAACGTGGTCCTCGCGCCCGTGCTCATCGCCGGCTGGGGCACTGGAAGGCCGCTGGGCGTCGCGGGAGCCGGGCTCGCGAGCTTCATCGCGATGGCCGCCGGCGTCCTCCTGCTCCTCTTCGCGATGCGCCGGGGAGGGATCGCCCCGCGGCTCGCCGCACCGGATCTCGCACGCTGGCGGCGCATCGTCGCGATCGGAGCCCCAGCCGGCGGCGAGTTCTTGACCATGGCGGTGCTGCTCGGAGCCCTTCAGTCGATCCTGGCCCAGCGCGGCCCGGCCGCCCAGGCGGGGTTTGGCGTGGGCGTGCGGGTGATGCAGGCCATCTTCCTTCCCGCCATGGCCGTGTCCTTCGCCGTCGCACCGATCGCCGGGCAGAACGTCGGCGCGCGCGCCGCGGCGCGGATCCGCGAGACGTTCCGAGCCGGGCTCCTGGGTGCCTCCGCGCTCATGGCGGCCGCGACGGTGGTCGCTCAGCTCGCGTCGCAGTGGCTGGTCGGCGTCTTCACGACCGACCCCGTCGCCGCCGAGGTCGGCACGGACTACCTGCGCGTCATCTCCTGGAACTTCGTGGCGAACGGGGTCATCTTCGTCTGCGGCGGGATGTTCCAAGGCTTCGGGAACACCCTTCCCTCGCTCTTCGCGTCGTCGCTCAGGGTCGGCCTCTACGTCGTCGCCGCGAGCCTCCTGGCGCGGCAGGCCGGCTTCCCGCTCCGCGAGCTTTGGGTGATGTCCGTCGTCTCGGTGCTCTTGCAGATGGTGCTGGTGCTCTGGCTGCTCCAGCGGGAGGCGCGACGCCGGTTCCCCGAGATGGCGCTCGCGGCCGCGTCACCGCGTTCGCCCGAGTCCGCCTGAGGTCCGCGTAACGCTCCCGTCGGGGAGGACGCCGGTCGGCGGTTCCCTCTCCCGCCATTCGTCCGCCCTATCGCGGGAGGACGGGCCGCCCGTACGTCACGCCTGCAATGGGCTCCTCGAGGATCGCCTGCTTCAGTGCGGAGAGCGCGTCCATGCAGACGACCGTGGCGTTGCGCTTCTGGTTGAGGGAGATGGCCAGGGACCGGACGTTCGTGTTCTCCCGCGACAGGGCCAGGATCTGCTTCTTCAACTCCAGGTAGCTCCCGAAAGCGGCTCTCGCCTGGGCGAGGTCCGGGTCGCCCTTCAGGGGCGCCAGGGCCGCGAGGCCATCGAGGTCTTGGATGGCATCCGTCTGTTCCCTCCCCATGGAGGCCTCGAGGGCGTCCATCTTCGCGTCACTCTCCTCTGCGATGTGGGGCGCAAGCTGTACCTGGATCCGCAGGAGCGACGTGCGCGCTCCAAACGCGAGTTGCATCACCTGCTTGGCGTCGGGCGAGCGGCTCGCCTTCGTCGAGAGGCGCGAGAGCGCCCCGTCGATCTGGCCGAGGGCGTCCGACGCGGGGCCGAACAACAAGGCATAAGCCTTCAGGTTCGTGTTCTTGACCGCGAGGCGGAGGACCTCGTCGTCGACCCGCTGAAGCTCCCTGAAGGCCCGGGTGAACTGGTCGAGCAATTCCCTTTCCTGCTGCGTGCCGCCTTCTAGGAGGAGCTTGGCCAGGTCTTGGCGCTCATGCTCCACCTCGGCCGTCGCGGCCTGCGCCTGATCGGCGAAGGTCTGGGAGTCCTGGTCCGTGGTCGCCAGCACGGCGCTCTTCTCCGCCTCCGCCGACCGGGCGAGGGCGAGCTGCATCTTGCCCACGACGTCGACGCGGGTGGCCTTGAAGGCGACGGCCTTCGCCGGACTTGTCCTTTCCCGGAAGTGCCAAACGACCGCCATGACGACGGCCAGCGTCGCAGCTCCCGCGATCATCCAGAGGAGATCCTGCGTCCTGGGTTTCAACGCCATCGAGCCTCCATGGCGCCGAACGACCGAGGCGCCACGGAGGACTATGCCGCATGCGGACGCCCCATGCGACCGGTCGGGCCATGCCCGGCCCCATGAGGAGCCAAATGCGAGTCGCGAACGACGGCGCGGATCAGCGGGCCGGTACCCGGACCTTGCGCTGCCATCACACCCCCACGACCCGGCGGCCCAAGGGCGCGAGGCCGATGACCTAGTGCTTCGACCAGGCCCACGCCGTGATGAGCCAGCCTGTGGAACCCCTCTGCAGGGCCACCGTCAGGGTGGAGCCGTGCTCTGCCACGCCCTTTCCCTTCTCCTTGTAGTCGTAATTCGCGGGAACGACGACGTAAGCGCGGTCGCCCGTGACGTCGACGTGCCGCGGCTTGCCGAGCTTGACCACCGCGTCCGTGATCCCGCCCTTCTTCATGTCCGCGTCATAGGCGCCGAGCCACTCAGCGCAGGCCGTCGGCCCCGCCCATACGTGCGGAGGGAAGTCGTCGATGATGAACGCGGGGCTGGCGCAGGTTGCAAGCGCCGCCTTCGCGTCCCCCTTGTTCAGGCTGTCGCAGAACTCCTTGACCTTCGCCAAGACGTCCGCCGCCTCGGACGCTCCCGCCGGGCGGGCTGTCGTGACGACTGCGAAAGCGAGAGCCGCAACCATTCGCATTTCGTGTCCCTCCGTAGGCGCCAAACGTCTCGTGCGACACCAAGCCCAGATTCGCTCTGCGTGCTGGGTGGCTGGGACCGATAAGGCGATGGACCTCGCACGGCGCGGCCATTTGGGTCGTGAGGAGATTTTCCACCGCCGGTCAATGTCGGCTCGCCCGATCGAGCTGTCCATTTCCGTTTCGGCAAGCCACCCTCGGTCGAGAATGCGGCCGGGAGCGCGAGCGCCCGGCAGGGGCGCTAACGAGAGCTGGCGCTTCCTGCGCGATTGCCCGAGGCCGGCGGCTCAGATGGCGCGCCCGGCGTCCTCAGGGCCTCACGGCAAGCAGATAGGGCACGTCCACCGCGAGCAACATGGCGAGGAAGAGAAGCCCGAAAACCAGGCCTAGCTTCCAGAACTGCCCGCGCTCCACGTATCCGCTTCCGTACCACACCGGCCCCGGACCCGTTGCGTAGGGCGAGATGACGCCCATGAGCCCGAGCGAGAAGCACAGAGCGAGCGCAAACGCCTTCACGGGGATGCCGGGGACGGCGGCACCAGCCGCGAGCACCACGGGAAGGACCGCGGTCGTGTGTGCAGTGGAACTGGCGAAGAGGTAGTGGACCAAGAAGAAGAGCGCCGTGAGCACGACGATCACGGAGGTCGGTCCGAGCCCGGTGAGGCGCGCGGCCGCGCCCTTCGCGAACCAGTCGATGAACCCCACCCGGTTGAGCCCGTCGGCGAGCGTGACGAGGGTGGCGAACCACACGAGCACGTTCCACGCCTGCTTGTTCGCGACGATGTCTCCCCACGTCACGACGCCCGTCAGAACCATGGCGCAGATGACGATCAAGGCGACGGTCGTCGGGTCGACGAGGGACTTGCCGAAGATCCAGAGGCCCAGTGCAGCAAGCACCAAAGCGCCCATGATCCACTCGCGCACGGTCATGGCGCCCATCCTCGCGAGTTCCTCCCGGGCCCAGGCCTGCACCTCCCTCCCCTCCTTCACTTCGGGCGGATAGAGAACGTAGGTGACGAGGGGGAGGCTCAGAAGCAGGAGGGCGCCCACCGGGATGAAGCCGAGAAACCAGTCCGCCCACGAGATCTCGACACCCGCGATCTTCCGCACCAGTTCCACCGCGAGGAGGTTCGGGGCCAGCGCGGTGAGGAACATCGAGCTCGTGATGCAGGTTGCGGCGAACGCGGTCCACATCAGGTACGAGCCAATCTTCCGGGCCGTGGGCCCGGGCTGGGACCCGTAGAGGCTCGGGATGTTCTTCACGAGGGGGAAGATCGTCCCTCCGCTTCGCGCCGTGTTCGACGGCGTGAACGGAGCGAGCAGCAGGTCGGCCACGGTGACCGCGTATCCGAGACCCAGCGTCCGCCGCCCCAT
This sequence comes from Anaeromyxobacteraceae bacterium, assembly GCA_035543235.1. GTDB lineage: Bacteria > Myxococcota > Myxococcia > Myxococcales > Anaeromyxobacteraceae > DATJZG01. Next base: position 59,211 of record DATKJV010000073.1, read on the forward strand.
TCCCCGCACGAGCACGAGGGCGAGCCTCTTTCCCAGGCCGGTCTTTTCGTACCCCAGCGCGAACATGAAGGCTCCGAAGATGAGCCAGACCGTCGCGTTGGTGAAACCCGACAGCGCCCACTTGAGACCCTCGGTGGGAAGGCGGAACGACGGGCTCGCGAGCTCCGCGGGAGAGAACACGACTCCGAAGACGGCGGCGTACGTGACGCCGACGAGCCCGACCGCGGCCGCGGGGATGGGCTCGAGCACGAGCCCGAGGATGACCGCCATGAAGACGCCGAAGTAGTGGAACGCGAAGTGAGGCAGGCCGTGCGGTGGCGGCAGGATCGCGATGACGACCGCGACCAGAACGGGAATAGCCCCTTTCCAGAGGGGCATGACCCACCTGGGAGCGTGCAGTTCGAAGTGATCGGACTTGCGGACGGCCTCGGCCATGGTGCCCTCCCGCGTTCTCGCCGGATCGCGTGCTTATGACGTGCCGACCACCATCGGGATTTCCGTTCGGTTCGCGGATAGTTACATTCGTCCGTCTCGGGGCGTCGCGGCGGTTGGCGCATCCGTTGCGCCGAAGGACGCTACCGTGGAACGTGTTGCGCCGACGCCGTGTCACAGCACCCTTCGGGGCCGCGAGCGGCTCCCAGAGGCGCTTCCGGACCGTCGCCGACCGCCACGAGACGCCCCGCAGGAACCGCCATGTCGCCGTTCGCGTCGGCTGCTTCTCGACCTGGTCGTGGATTGTCCGCGGGTTGCCGCTATCTCATCGCACCTTTCCGGCTGTCGACTTGAGTGCCCAACGATCCTCCTCAAGGAGGCGCCAAAACGAGATCAGGCGGCGCCTTTCACTCCCTCGCGACAACGTCGAATGGCTCCGGTGCGTCCCCCTGATAGGCTCTGAGTAGGTTCCGATCCTTGGGCTGAGGGCGTACGACGCTCGTCGGCCGGACTCCGAAATCCGGCCGGCTCCGTCTCGTTCAATTCACTACCAGCAGGACCCGCCCTCTCGGACCGGCACCGTTCCGTCAAGGGGACCAACCATGCTCCCGATGGCGCACCGCGTCGCGGTGGTCTGGCCGCCCCGCTGCGCCCCCTCTGAAGGGAAGCACTGATGGTCGCCGTGCGCCCGCCTGAAAGGCGGCGGCACCGCTCACGCGGTTCGGGAGCCCCGTTTCGTCGTGGAGGCTTGCAACGAAGCCAGCGGCAGCAGATAGGATGTTTCGGCCTTAAGAGACGTTCGAGAGGAGGCACACAGATGCGCATGCCCGTTCTTCCCGTCGCCCTGCTGGGCGCTTCGATGGCTCTTGGTACCCCGGCCAACGCACAGCAGCCACAGCAAAACCCACTCGACGTCGTGCCCGACAAGATGCCTTTCGACGTCCCCTATGGGGCGCCCATCGCTCTCCACCAGGCGCGGGCGATCATCGCGGCGGCCGAGGCGGAGGCCGCCAAGCACGGCTGGAAGATGAACATCGCCGTCGTGGACTCTGGCGGCAACCTGGTCGCCTTTGCACGGATGGACGGTGCCCAGTTGGCCTCGATTGCGATCTCCGAGCACAAGGCGCGCGCTTCCGCGACGTTCCGACGGGAGACCAAGGTCTTCGAGAATGGAATCCAGAGTGGATCTGGTTACCTGGTGACGCTGGATGGCGTTATCGGCTCGCGCGGAGGCATCCCGCTCGTCGAAGGGGGCAAGCTCGTCGGAGCGATTGGAGTCTCCGGTGGAACGGGCTCACAGGACGAGGTCGTGGCGAAGGCCGGAGCTGCCGTCGCGAGCGCCCCCGGCCCCAAGTAGCCCGATCCGGAGCCGGTCAAGCCGAGGGCGCCTAAGGGCGCCCTCGGCTTGAGTCCTTCCCCGCCTCCGCGGCTCCAATGGGGAAGAACAGGAGACCTCCATGTCCGCGCTCCGTACAGGCTCCGAATCCGACCGCATCCAGACCTTCCTTGCCTCGAACTCCTTCGCGGTGGTCGGGGCATCGAGGGATCGCTCGAAGTGCGGCAACAAGGTTCTGCGCTGCTGCCAGCAGAACGGAAAGCAGGTCTTCCCGATCAATCCGCGCGCAACGGAGGTAGAGGGGTTGCGCGCCTACGCATCGCTAGCGACTCTGCCAACCCCCGTGCAGGCGATCTCCGTGATCACCCCTCCAACCGCAACCGAGCAGGTCGTCCGCCAGGCCCACGTTGCAGGCTTCAAGCATGTCTGGATGCAACCCGGCGCGGAGAGCGAGGAGGCCATCCGGATCGCGGAATCGCTGGGAATGAACGTGATCGCCGGGGGACCCTGCATTTTCGTGGTTATGGGCTATCGCGAGCACGGCTAGCGGCGGCTCGCGCATGGCGTTGCGAGGCCGGGGAGGCGGTCGACGGGAGCCCCACGACGCACCTCGCAGGCTCCGTGGCGCAGCACGTCGGCGAATCATCAGAGTCCGGGATCCGCAGGCAGCGCCGCCGCCCGCGCGATCTCCGCAGCGGCCCCCAAACTCTCTACGTTCCAGCACAGATCCATGAGGCGACGCGCCTGGGCCGGCGAAAGGACTTCCTGCGCCAGATCGGCGAACTTCGCCTCGAGGGCCTTGTCGCTCATCGGCACTTCGGCGCTACCGATCGCCCTCTCGACGTGCTTCGAGACCCGCCGGCCGTCTCCGAGGACGACGGTCACGTCCGCCTGCTCCGGCGTGACGGTGGGGTCCACCCTTGGCACGATTCGCTCGCGGAGCGCGATGACCGTTGGGTTCTGCACGGCGCGGTCGCTGAATTGCTTCTCGCCGGCTGCACCTTCGACCAGTGCCACCGCGACGGCATGGTAGACGCTGAACTTGCCCTGAAGGCCCAGGCCTGGAGCCTTCTTGCCGGTGAGTTCGAGCACGAGCGGGTTCACCCGAAGCTCGACGGCCTCGATCTGGGATGGCACGAGGTGGTGTTCGTTCCGAAGCTGGATCGCCGCGTCAATGGCCGGGTGCAGGACGATCCCGCACGCGAAGGGTTTGTAGGTGTTGAGTGTGGCTTCCCAGCGCTGGCCGAGGCCGCTCGTCACCTCGTTGAAGTCCTGCTTCGTGGAGATGGTGTGCGCCCAGCCGCGCCTTGCCTCGATCATCTCCTCGGAGCTCGTGAAGCCTTTCGAAGCCAAGATGGCCGCGAAGAGACCGTTGGCCGCGGCGCGGCCCGGGTTGAAGCTCTTGTTCATCGAACCGAATGACTCGCGCAGCCCGACCGGCTGCGACGCGGCAAGCCCGAGTGCCCAGACCATCCTCTGCTCATCGATCCCGAATACCCTGCCGGTCGCGATGGCGGCGCCGAGGGGACCGACGGTTCCGGTGATGTGCCAACCCCGGTCGTAGTGGTCTGGATAGACACAGTTCCCGATGCGGAGCGCCGCCTCCACGCCAAGCGCCAGCGCGTTCACAAAGGCCCTGCCGTCGATGGGATGGAACTCTGACGCCGCGAACAGGGCCGAGATGATGGGACCGCCAGGGTGGATGATGGTCTTGAGGTGCGTATCGTCGTAGTCCAAGACGTGGCTCGAGACGCCATTGACGAAGGCAGCGTTCATGACATCGAAGCGCTCGCGCCTCCCGAGAAGCGTCGCCTGCGGTGGCCCGGAAAATGGCGAGAGCGCCGAGACGGCGATGTCGACCGTCTCGTGATGCGAGCCGCCGACCGTGACGCCCACGTAGTTCAGGAGCGTGCGCGTGGCCTCCTTCCGCACATTGGAGGGCAGATCCTCGAACCGTGCTGCGACCGCCCACCGCGCGAGCGCGTGAGTCACCGGGGGAGGCGGGGACGGCGCCCGACTGGCCGGCGGTATGGCCGCGCCCTTGTCTTCTGCCGTTGCAGTTGCGGCTGGTAGGGCACCGCTTGCGGCAACCGTGGCTGCAATCCGCATGAACGATCGGCGGCCTAGCGCCATTGGATTCTCCCAGCGCACTCGGGGGACTCGACCGGAGCGCCGAACATGGCTCGCTGCGTCTGCGACCTGCCGCGCCGCGGCGAGCCCCACACCATGCGGGCGCGGCGTCGCCTCACGCGGACAGCGTGTGGGACGGCGCCAGAAGCGGTATGTGGGTGTGGCTCCAACAAACGGTCTTTCCCCGGGCAACGTGCGCCTGTTCCTCATGGTTCGAGGATTCCCGCGACCGCACAGATCCCGGAGCTAACCGCATTTTGTGGATGAAGAGAAACTTCCGGGGGCTTCCGCCTGGTCTTCCTACCCGCCCGCTCGCCAGAGATGCCCCCGTTCTCCCGCCTTCAACCAATCCCCTAG
>DATKJV010000074.1:0-110558 GCA_035543235.1 Anaeromyxobacteraceae bacterium
GGACCCGCTCTCGGCCCGAACGGCACTTCTCCGACAGCTTCATCACCGTTCGGCTCTTCGTCGCGCGAAGCATCGCTTTATGGCTACCTCGGTGCCCTGCCTGCCATCGACCAAGAACCTTGTGACGCAGTAGTGCTAACCCGCTGACGGCTCAGGGGTTTTTCGTTAGCCCCTGAGCCGTCTCCCGGATGTCTCCCAACTTTTCGCTCGCTTCTTCCTCGTTCACTGCCCTGTTGAGCAGCTCGATGGCGGCCGACTTCGCCGCCGGCGAGAGGTGCATGTACCGCTGCGTCGTCGACAGGCTCTGGTGACCGGCCAACTCCTGGATGGCCTTGGCCGGCGCTCCCAGCATGGCGAGCCTCGAGCAGAAGGTGTGACGCAAGATGTGGATGCCACCCGTGACTTTGAGACCAGCCCTGCGTTGCGTCCGGCTCATCCACTTCGCAAGGAGCACCTGGGTCACCTTCTCGTGGCCGTCGTCGCGCCAGAGGACCCGGTCGCCTCGGAGGTGCCGGTTCTTCCCGAGGGCAGCCCTGAGCCGTTCGGTCATGATGACCTGGCGCTCGCGGCCTCCCTTGGGGAGCGTGACGTGGCCTTCCCACTCCGACCGGCGGACGTGGAGGAGGGTCCTCTTCAGGTCAACGTCGCTCTGTTCCACGGCGATGATCTCGCCGCAGCGCAGGCCTGCGTCACCTCCCAGGAGGACGAGCAGCTCGATGCGGGGATCGAGCTGGCGTGCAGCCTCCACGAGGCGCTCGTAGTCGGACGGCTCGTAGAACTCGACGAGCCCCTGCGCCGTCTTCAGCAGTTCGACGGTGCAGGGCATGCGCTGGATGACGCCCCATTTCGCTGCGACCTTGAGCGGCGAGCTGACGTTGATGAGCACGTTGTTCACGGTCTTGGGGCTCAGGTGCGCGAGTTCCGCCTTGAGCTTTGCAACTAGACTGTCCGTGGTTTCACCGACCGAGATCGGACCCATCCTGGGCTTCAGGTAGAAGTCGTAGATGAGCTGCTTTTCGGTGAGGGTCGAGGGCTTCAGCCGGTTGGCCCTGCAGTGCTCCTCGATGTAGCGAGGCCAGAACTCGTCCCAGCTGGGTGCTCCTTCCCTGGTCACCTCCTCTTTGGCATCAGGAGCCACGCTCTCTCGGATGGCGTGAGCTGCCCGCTCCTCGGCATATCGCAGCGAGTTGGCCTTGCTCTTCACCGGAGACTTCTTCCGCTCCTTGAACAACCCACCGTTCGGCAACTTCAGCCGAATGTCGTACTCCCACCCGTCCGTCACGCGCACGCACGCTGGGCCGCAGTGGCGCTTCTCGCAGCCCTCGAGGTGCGTGATCGATTTCACGAACGGCCTCACGTAAATGGCCATCACCGACTCCTTGGCGACGGCCCACGCCCTTCGGCGATGAATCGTAGCAGGTCAGCCCGACGAAACATCAGGGTGCGGCCGAGTCGGAACTGACCGGGAAGCTGGTTACGGGCTGCCCGGTGGTAGATCGACTTCGGCGTCGTGCCGAGCATCTCCGCGACCTGCCTCACGCTGAGAGCCACCGGGGTCACGGTGCAGCGATTCGGCTGCACGTCGCCCGCGGGGGCGCTCTCGGCCTTCGTCGTTGCCACGATCGAGCGCGGCGGAGCGTCAGGCCTGTATGCCATTGGGATGTATTATAATACACCTTTCAGCGGCACGACTTGACATACGGAAGCGCGCCACGCCAGACCGGTCGGTCCACCCACTTCCGCGGAGCTCCCTACTGGTGGACCAAGACCCGCACAACGGCGAGCTCACAGATCGCTTGTCGGCGCTCGGGCGCGAACGCGCATCCAGGTCGAGCACGTCCCGGGACGCTCTTCGCTTCGATACAGAGCCCGACCTCTTGCACGTGGACCGCCTCGGCGCCCAGGTCAACCCGGCGGCCAGCGCTCGTCTCGAGCAGCGTCGTCAACGCATGCAGGAGGAATTCTGGCGAACGATGGCAGATTGGGGTCTTTGGAGAAAATCCCCCGGGTCAGGGTGGCGGCCCCCCTCCGTTGCGTGGCTCTACGGCCGGCCCAGAGCGTCGGCGACGGGGCGTAGAGGTGTTGCCACCAACTCGGCGACGGGCAGCGTGCTTTCCGACCGGCAAGGGCACTCTAAGAAAATGCGCGGGAACCAGGGGGCGTTGAAGTCGGGGGCCTCGGTCGAGCTGTCTGCGGTGTTCCTCCGTTTCCAGATCGCTGCTCGGAGTACCCGGTTTGAATGTGCAACCGGCGCCTCGACTGGCCGTTCGCTCCTCGACTGGCTCCCCCCCGATCGACACCCGTCAGTGCCTCCTCTCGAGTTACCGCCTGCCTGTCCCAAACGCTCTTGAACTCGGCATCGGTCGATAATCTGTCTTGTTTGGTTTCTGTTGGTCCATTCCTCCGTCATCACCTGAGTCTCAATTGACCCTCCGTTATCCAGCGCACCCCGTCTCACTTGCCTTGCCCCGTCGCCTGCTCCTTTTCATCAAGAATCAACAGCGCCAACAGTTGCCCGACCCCTCACTCTCGTTGTGAGTGAGGGGTCGGGCAGATGGTGGCGCGGCCCGCACGCGGGGTTCACTCGAAACGGCCGGCGGGGCCAGGCGGGATTACGAGGACTTGCGCGCGGCGGCGCGACAACGCCTCGACACCGTCCGTGACACCAACCGCGACCTGTGGATTGTCGCGCGACATGGCGCGACACCGCCGCGACAATGCACGGAGGCGAGCTCCGCGGGCCTCCGATCAGGCTCGGCCGCCTGGACCGAGGCTGGATGAAGTGGCCGACCTCCCTGCGAACGAGGTAGCGACAATGCGCTCCTCACACGTCAACGCGCTCAGGGCGCAAGAAGGGGAGGCCGGCCATGGAGCACATTGCCATCGATCTAGGCGGGAGGGAATCGCAGGTCTGCATTCGCGCGAGCAACGGGGCGATCACCTTCGAGGAACGGGTAGCGACGACGGCGCTGCCGGAGTTCCTGCGGCGGGCGACGGGCCGCGTGGTGCTGGAGACCTGCGCGGAGGCCCTTGCGGTGGCGGATGCGGCCCTGGATCTGCGCCACGAGGTACGGGTGGTGCCAGCGACGCTGGTGCGTGCGCTTGGTGTCGGGGCGCGAGGGCTCAAGACGGATCGCCGCGATGCGCAGGCCTTGAGCGAAGCTTCGTGCCGGATCGACTTGCCTTCTGTCCATGTGCCCTCCCGGTGGTCGAGGGAGGTGAAGTCGATGTGTGGAATGCGCGAGTCTCTGGTGCAGGCGCGTACTCGCTTGGTGAACACTGTTCGCGGTTGGCTCCGCGGGCAGCTCAAAGGCTCGGGCCTTCGAGGGGGCGGGCCGGTGGCGATGCCCAAGAGGATGCGAGCGTACTTCGAGGCGCAGCAGATGGAGGTCCCGGCCTTCGTCACGCGGCAACTCGAGACCATCGACCTCCTGAGCGAGCAGATCAAGGAGGCCACCCAGGAGCTCGATACCCTGGCGCGGGGCTCCGACCTATGCCGGCGTCTGATGACGGTGCCAGGCGTGGGCCCGCTGACCTCGTTGCGCTTTGTCTCGGCGATCGATCGGGTCGACCGCTTCCAGAATGCGCACCAGCTCGAGTCCTACTTGGGTCTGACGCCGGGCGAGGACTCGAGCTCGGATCGCCGGCGCATCACCTTTCACGAAGGCGGGCTCCGCCTCCGTTCGGTGGATCTTGGTGCAGGCAGCCTGGTGCGCCCTCCGCACGCGCGCTCGACATCCCATGTGCGAGTGGGCCCGGGAGGTCGCGAGGCGTCGAGGAACGTTCAAGGCGATCGTTGCTTTGGCCCGGAAGATCGCTGGAATCCTCTACGCGCTGTGGCGCGACGGGACCAGCTACGAGCCCTTCTATCGGCTCGAACCAACAGCTGCTGCCAGTGCCTAGCCGAACTGGGCACCAGGCCAGCCAGGGGCGATGGCTGTCCAGAGGCGGTGATCGCGCAGAACCGCGAGAGGCTCGACTGCTCGTATGTCGCTGACCTCGTGACCGCGACCGCGACCCGCCGACGGACATCCATCAGTGCGCCATCGAGCGCGAATAGTCGAGTGAGACAGCTCGTCGCCTTGCGGCTGGTGAAGGTTGGCAGCAGGACGAGCACGGACCGGGAGCAAGACCCTGGCCCGCTCGGCGAGGTCTATCTTGACGGCGGCGGCCACTTCATAGTCGCGATCCAAAACACCCTCAAATGGTGGTCAGCAGCCCCCTGTATCTGGACCACGTGGTCCAAAACAACTTCGACCAGTGGCGAGCAGCCCCCTATTCTTGGACCACGTGGTCCAAGGCAGCTTCGACCGGCCGCGCGCAATCCCCAATAATTGGACCACGTGGTCCAATTCCCCCGCCCTGAACCCCGGGGCTCAAGGCGACGTGGCCCCAACTTTCGTAGCGCCCCTACTCACGCAGTGCGGAATGGAACTCTCGGCTGGAAGGAGAGACGGCCCGTCACGCAGAAGATCCCGCACGTCGCGTGCGGTTCCAGTTGAGCCGTGGCGTGAGAGCTATACCTCCGAGATCAGAGACTTCCACTATCCGTGCTGGCCGTACACATGGTCATCACGCCCTGCTCACCTATGCGGGATTCAAGCCGAGATGCGATGGCCAAGCTTCTCACAATGTCACTGGGCGGCTCGCATTCCAGAATCCACTCCGCGTCCCCAAAGGGTCGGCGCTTGACGCTCATCAAAGTAACTAGCTTGAGCGATTGAACGCGCCTCGCAGGGGGGGCACCATCACGACGACGACTTCATCGATCAGTGGGGTCGCAGCGGGGGACCCGATGCCGGCAGACACGCCCGAACGTTGGCTTGCGAGCACCGGTGCCACTCACGCGGTCGGATTCGCGGCAAACGCAGGTCGCAAGAGCCCTAAGCGGTTCCAGCGCCGTTTGGTGCACGCAGTGGCATTCTGCTGCCTCGCCACCTTGAGCGCAGACTGCGGCGGTTCGTCAGGCGGGGGTGGCGGGAACTTCACGACCACCACGGGGAGCATGGGGACCCCGCGGGAAGATCACACCGCCACGTTGCTGCCCAGCGGAAAGGTCCTCATCGCTGGCGGCGGGAGTGCTAATAGCCCCGCGATTGCGAGCGCGGTGTTGTACGACCCCGCTAGCGAGACTTTCACGACCACTGGGAGCATGGCAATCGGTCGATCGGGTCACTCGGCGACGCTGCTGCACACCGGAAAGGTCCTCATCGCAGGCGGGGCCGATGACAACGGTCGCGCGATTGCGAGCGCAGAGTTGTACGACCCGGCCAGTGAGACTTTCACCACTACGGGGAGCATGGCGAGCGCGCGGTCGGGCCACCCGGCGACGCTGCTGCCCAGCGGAAAGGTTCTAATGGCGGGCGGGTTCGGGACCGACGGCCGGTTAGCTAGTACCGAGCTATACAACCCAGACGCAGGCGTATTCACCGCAACGGGGGGCATGGCGACCGTCCGATTTGGTCACTCGGCGACGCTACTGCTGAGCGGGCAGGTTCTAATCGCAGGCGGCGGCGACGATTACGATCTCGCGATTGCGAGCGCGGAGTTGTACGACACTGCCAGCGGGACTTTCACGACCACGGAGGCCATGACGGCACCCCGGTATCTTCACTCGGCGACGTTACTGCCGAGCGGCCAGGTTCTCATGGCGGGCGGTTACGGGGGAGATCTCATGGGATTTCTCGCGAGCGCGGAGTTGTACGACCCGGTCGCAGGCGTATTCACGGCAACCGGAGGTATGGCGGCTGAGCGCGAGGTCCCCTCGGCGACGCTGCTGCCCAGCGGACGGGTGCTCATCGCGGGCGGTTTCGTGCCCATCACGAGTCTCGCGAGTGCGGAGTTGTACGACCCATTCGCAGGCGTATTCACGACCACGGGGAGCATGGCGACGAGGCGAAGCGGTCACTCGGCGACGCTGCTACCTAGCGGGGAGGTTCTCGTCGCAGGGGGGGCGACGACTGCGATGGCGAGCGCTGCCACTGCGACCGCTGAGTTGTACTATCCGTGACGCCCTGGTCCACGAGGCGTACGCAGTCGCAATCCAACCAGATGGGAAGATCGTGGCGGCCGCCGCCAGACGTCGGTAGCGCCCTTCGGTTGGTGCCCGCCCGCCTGGGCCGCGCATCGAGAGGAGGGGAGGGGCCATGTACGCGAAGCGAATCGCCGGCATCCTGAGCTCAACCGTCCTGCTTGTCGCCGCGTGCGGAAAAGGCGGCGAAGCCGCACCTCCGGTGGTGACCAACGGGGAAGTAGACGCAATCGCGACGGCTCCTGATGGCACGACCTACATCGGCGGGTCGTTCACCACTGTCGGCCCTTCCACGGGATCATGGGTGGCCATCGACGCTACAACTGGGCAAAGAGCGGCGGCATTCCCCACCGTCAATGGATCGGTCTATGCCGCTGCTCCTGACGGAAGCGGCGGATGGTACATCGGCGGGCGGTTCACCTACGTGGGAGGCGTTGGCAGGAGCAACGTCGCCCACATAGAGGCGGACGGGACGGTGGCCCCCAACTGGAACCCTAACGCGAACGACTGGGTTAACGCCCTCGTGGTGAGCGGCAGCACCGTCTACGCAGGAGGAAACTTCACGACCATCGGCGGACAGACGAGGAATTACGTCGCCGCGATCGATGCGTTCGGGAACGCCACAGACTGGGACCCCAAGGCGGATCTAGAAGTCTGGGGCCTCGCGGTGAGCGGCAACACCGTGTACGCAGGAGGTAGCTTCAAGAGTATCGGCGGCCAGACGAGGAACTGGATCGCGGCAATCGATGCGTCGGGCAACGCCACGGTCTGGAACCCCAACGCAGACGGCCCTGTTGGTACCATCGCGGTGAGCGGGACCACCGTGTACGTTGGAGGATTGTTCACGACCATTGGCGGCCAGACGAGGAACGGGATCGCGGCAATCGACGCGTCAGGCAATGCCACGGCTTGGAACCCCAACGCGAACGGAACGGTGAACGTCGTCACGGTCAGAGGCTCCACCGTGTACGTAGGAGGAGTATTTCGGACCATCGGCGGCCAGACGAGAAACAACATCGCCGCAATCGATACGTCAGGGAACGCCACGGCCTGGAACCCCAACGCGAACGGGGCGGTTGCCGCTTTCGCATTCAGCGGCGGCACCGTGTACGTCGGAGGAAGTTTCACGAGCATCGGCGGCCAGACTAGACACAACATCGCGGCAATCGATGCGTCAGGGATCGCCACGGCCTGGAACCCCAACGCGAACGACTGGGTTTCCTTCCTCGCAGTGAGCGGCAGCACCGTGTACGCCGGAGGAAACCTCACGAGCATCGGTGGCCAGACGCGAAATTACATCGCCGCGATCGATGCATCGGGCAACGTCATGGCCTGGAACCCGAACGCAGACAGCCCCGTAGTCGCCCTCGCGGTGAGCAGCGACACCGTATACGCAGGCGGTTACTTCACGAACATCGGCGGCCGTGTGCAGCATTACATTGCCGCAATCGATGCGTTAGGGAACGCCACGGCTTGGAACCCATATGCAGATGGCCCCGTCCTTGCCCTGGCGGTGAGCGGCAGCACAGTGTACGTGGGAGGAGACTTCACGACCATCGGTAGCCAGACAAGGAACAACATCGCCGCAATCGATGCCTCAGGCAACGCCACGGCCTGGAACGCCAACGCGAACGGCTCAGTTGCCGCCCTCGAAGTGAGCGGCAGCACCGTGTACGTGGGAGGACACTTCGCGACCATCGGCAGCCAGACAAGGAACAACATCGCCGCAATCGATGCATCGGGCAGCGCCACGGCCTGGAACCCCAACGCGAACGGCTCGGTTTCCGCCCTCGCAGTGAGCGGCAGCACCGTGTACGTGGGAGGAGACTTCACGACCATCGGCAGCCAGACGAGGAACAATGTCGCCGCAATCGATGCGTCAGGCAGCGCCACGGCCTGGAACCCCAGCGCGAACGGCTCGGTTTCCGCCCTCGCAGTGAGCGGGAGCACCCTGTACGCAGGAGGAAACTTCACGACCATCGGCGGACAGACGAGGAGCAACCTCGCCGCACTCGATGCATCGGGCAACGTCACGGCCTGGAACCCGACCGCTGACGGCGCCGTTCTTGCCCTCGCGGTGAGCGGCAACACCGTATACGCAGGAGGAAACTTCACGAGTATGGGCCCCAACGTAGCGAGCTGCTTCACGCGATTGAACCGATGATGGAGATCGTTTCAGCGGTTCCTCACAGGCGGTCCTCCCAGCGCTGCCGCGCAAGGCGCCCGGGCCACGTCCGCCTGCGGAATCACGCAGATAACCCCGGGGCCGGGCCTGGACATTAGGAATCGATGTCCACGATCCGGGCACTCGGACGCACGGCGGGCCGCTGGCATTCCCACCACACCGTCCCCGGCGGGTTGCGACCCTCACGGGTCGCCTTTGCACTCTTCGCGAAGGTGCATGCTACGCGAAGCTGCGGATTCCGCATTGTCGGCGACGCGGGCGGGACGCCGTGTCGAACCGTGGTGTGACCGTGATGGTCGGCCTCTCCTCGGAGCGTAGAGCCATCGTGCGTGCCCTTCTCCCGGGGGACCTATGCGGGGTTACGGGCTACTTCCGCGCTTGCTTCTCGCGGCCAGCGCGTGTGGAGCCAAGCCGTGCCCGGCGCCGTGCGAACGCTCAGAAGTATGCGTGTCCGGTGCCTGCGTGCCGGCAACAATTCGGCCCCACCTTCGCGGGTGATTCGCGACAGCGAGGCCTTGGGTCCCCATAAGAATCGATCGCTTGAGCGCGGGAATCGACATCACCGTGCGTCTATGCCGCCTGAATGCTGTGACCTCGAGGAGTTCCTACATGAGGAATCCAGCGTGTGGCGGTAGCCGCCATCCCTCGAGTTGTTCACGCGATCCAAGCGCCCGACAATTCCGATCGATCCGAACCATAGGCGGGTCCTGCTGGCCGACGAGGTCTACTGGACCGAATTGGAGGAGCGGCTCGAACAGATCCGCATGAGCAAGCTGACGAGCGCGGCTGGCCGGCAGCCACACCTCCGTGCGCTGACCGGAGCGGCAGGGTTCTTCCGCAGAGGCGTCCTTCTTCCCGGCGAAGCGCCGGTGTACGCTCAGGGGTCCCGCCGGAGCCCTCCTTGCCGGGTCCCGAGCCGAGGCAGGGGGAACCGATGCCATGATGAGGCTCAGCGGATCGGAAGCCACGCGACGCGCGGTCTTGAAGCGCGCCGAGAGCCGGGCGACGCGCATCGCCGCGCGGCTCCTCGCGACTATAGTGGCCGCTGCGATCCTGGTCGCTGCCACGGCCGGGGCTGTGGCGCCGGCGAAGTCCCCCGTCTCCCCACTCGCAGGCTTGGACGCCATCTACCCGGAGCTGTACGCGTTCTACCTCGACGTGCACCAACACCCGGAGCTCTCCCTGAAGGAAGTGAGGACGGCGGAGCGCTTGGCCGCGGCGATGAAGCGAGGAGGGTACGAGGTGACGACCGGGGTCGGGGGCACGGGCGTCGTCGGCGTGCTCCGGAACGGCACAGGCCCCACCGTGCTCCTTCGAGCCGAGCTCGACGCCCTGCCGGTGATCGAGGACACCGGGCTGCCCTTCGCAAGCACCGTGCCCGGAGTCATGCACGCCTGCGGGCACGACATCCATATGGCGGCGCTGGTGGGCGCGGCAACGCTGCTTGCCCGCTCCAAGAACCGCTGGCGCGGGACGGTGCTCCTCGTGGGTCAGCCGGCTGAGGAAACCGCGGGGGGAGCCCGGGCCATGCTGTCCGACGGCCTGTTTACGCGCTTCCCGAAGCCGAGCTACGCCATCGCGGTCCACGACGACTCTAACCTGCCCGCTGGCCAGGTGACGTGGGTTGCCGGCTACGTCATGGCCAACGTCGACAGCGTCGATCTCACCATCTTCGGGAAGGGGGGCCACGGCGCGCACCCCGAAGCCACAGTCGATCCCATTGTCATTGCGTCGCGGACGGTACTGGCGCTCCAGACGATCGTAGCCAGGGAGAACAACCCGCTCGACCCGGCCGTGGTCACGGTCGGGTCCATCCACGGCGGCGCCAAGCACAACATCATCCCCGACGAGGTGAGGCTCCAGCTCACCGTTCGGAGCTACCGGCCGGAGGTCCGCGCCGCCCTGCTGGCCGCAATCGCGCGCATCGCTAAGGGCGAGGCGGCTGCGGCCGGCGCTCCTCGCGAGCCGGCCATCGCCGTGTCGGAGGGGCAGGCCGCGACCTATAACGACCCAGCCCTGACGAAACGGCTCGCGATCGCCCTGGCTCGCCAGCTCGGGGCCGAGAACGTGATCGAGGGGCGGCCAGAAATGGCGGCCGAGGACTTTGGCGAGTTCGGTGCCGCTGCCGGCGCTCCCTCGGTGCAGCTCCGCATCGGTGCGGTGGAGCCCTCGCGTTTCGAGGAGGCGCGCCAGTCCCACACAACACTGCCCTCGCTCCACTCCTCGGCTTTCGCACCAGACTGGGAGCGCACCATCCGGACCGGGGCGACAGTGCTCATGGTGGCGGCGATGGAGCTTCTCGGCAGGCCATGACTGACCGGAGAATGTGGGGTCCACCTTAAGCGATGCTAACGTCACTACCGGGCGCGGGTCGGTCAAGCGCGGGACGCATGTCGCGTTCCACTGAGTGTGACGCGAGCGCTCACGTCCACGGTCGCAGGCACGTTCGCGCCCGTGGGGATGACGCCCGAACTCACCTCCGGATGGCCGCTGGTGGGGCGACCCCGTATACTGATGCCGATGAAGCGGGAAGAGGCTGTCTCGACACTCCGGAGCTATCTGCCAACGCTGAAACGCGATTTTGGTGTGCGCCGGATCGCCCTGTTCGGGTCCACGGCACGCGACGAAGCGCGTGACGACAGCGACCTAGACCTCTTGGTGGACTTCGAGGTCGGCCCTACCTTCGACTCCTTCATGGGGCTCAAGTTCTTCCTAGAGGACCATCTCGGCAGAAGGGTGGATCTCGTTACGCCCGACGCCCTAAAGCCCCGCATGCGCCCCATCGTCGAGCGTGAGGCAGTGGATGTCGCCTAGCACAAGGGATTGGCGGCTCTACGCCGACGACATCCTCGAGGCATGCAGCAAGATCCGGCGCTACATCGCGGGCATGAGCTACGAGATGTTCGCCGCCGACGACCTGACGCGCGACGCGGTGATTCGGAACATCGAGGTTATCGGGGAGGCAGCCAAGAACTTGCCCGACGACGTCGTTGCGGGCGCCCCCGGGGTGGCATGGCGGAAAATTCGCGGGATGCGCGATGTCTTGGCGCATGGGTACTTCGGCCTATCGACCAAGGTCATCTGGAGCACGGCGACAACCCACTTGGACGAGCTCGAGACGGCCGTCCGAAAGCTCCTCGCCTGACCTCGGGGTTCGCACCCTGAGGACCCGCAGTTGGGTTGGCTGTCACGTTAGTCGAGCTACCCTCCCCTGGCTGGCCGGGGGAGCCACGGCCTCGCGCCGTCTCCTGTATGTCTCCCAGAATCTGGGGGAGAGGAGGGGAGAGGCGGGGACGGTTGGGGAAGCGGGGGAGAGACTGAACCTACTGATCAGACAGGGCAAACGGCGAAAGGGCGTGGACCTTCGCGTGCTTGGGTTTTACTGCCCGATCAGGTTCAAATCCTGTCTCCCCGACCATTTGAAGGGCCGGATCTTCAAGGGTTTTTCCTTGGAGGCCCGGCCCTTCGATTTATCTATAGGTGATTTCGCCGCAAATTCCGCCGCAAATTTCTCCGGAGCTTCCCGTCCCGGGTGGAAGACCACGGCCGGTCGGGCCAGCTCCTCCACGCCTCTCACCGGCATTCGGGCGAGCGCCTGGCGTAGATCGCCCATATCCAGGTGCCCGTAGACACCCTCGGTGACCGTGATGTCGCTATGGCGGAGGATCTTCTGGACGAAGGCCATCGGGACACCCTCCCGAAGGAGCAGGGTGGCCGTCGTGTGCCTCAAATCGTGAAAGCGGGTCCTTCGGGGAATGGCCTTGGGCCAGAGCTTCATCCCGCACTGCGGGCACCAGCGCGGCTCGGGGTCCTCGTGCCGCTCCCGGAAGCCGCACCCGCTGCGGCGACAGAGCTGGTCGTAGCCGAGGACGATACCCGCCCGTGAGAGACCGCGCCTCACGACCTCGGTGAGCTTCGTGTCTCGCGCGTACATCTCACCCCTCTCGTTCGGGAACACGAGGTCGCTCGGAGACGCCGCGATCGCCGCCTCCAGAAACGGAACGAGCGGCTCCGGTATGGGGAGCCGGTCCTCCCGGTTGCCCTTTGTCGAGTCGTACTCGTAGCTGCGCGTGACGAGGATCTCGCGGTTGGCGAGGTCCACGTCCTTCTTGAGCAAGCCGAGGATCTCCCCCTTCCTGGGACCGAGGAATAGCGCAGTCGCCACGATCCCGCGCCAGCGCGGGTCGAGCGCGTAGAGAAGTGCCTTCGCCTCCTCGGCCGACAGGACGCCGTGGTTCCTTCGCTTCGTCACCTTGCGCCGTGGAACCCTGTCCACTGGATTCCGGCCCGTCCACACCTCCTGCTCCGCCGCCTTCTTGAAGACGCGGCCAATCAGGCTCCGGAGGTGGTTCACGGACTTCGCCGAGAGCTCGGGAGTGCCGTCGGGGCCGTGGGCCTCCTTCCCGACGAGCAGCCTCTCGATGGCGCCCGACGTCACCTCGTGGATCCGGAGCGGCCCGAGCGGGGCGCGGGTGTGCTTCCGCAGGAATGCGGCCGCAGTCTGCGACCGCGCCCGAGAGGTATAGTTCCGCTCCCACCACTCGACGAGGTCCGCGAACGTCGCCGACTTCCAGAGAGTGCCCTCGAGCGCAGCGCGCTGCCTGCTCGCGGCATCCTCGAGATCCTGGGCGTGGCGGCGCGCATCCCGGATGGTCTTGAACCGTTCCGGGTCGAGCCGTTCCTGGTGCTTCTTCCCGTCGGCCCCCATGTACTGAGCCACGAGGACTCCGTCCTCGTCGCGGCGGTAGGCAGTCGCCATGGCAAGGAGTCTAGCGCGCCGGGCTGTCGGGGTTCCCCGGCACTCCGCCCTGTGCCCGAGCCCAGGAGCGGATGGCCTCGGGGTCGAACCGGAGGAGCCCGCCGTAACGGAGGCACGGCAGCGATCCCTTCTCGATGGCGCTTGAGACGGGTGAAGTCCCGCGAGGGACTATGGGTTAGTCGTTGTGGGTGAGCCTGCCCCGAACTCGTGGACACCTCCGATGTGGAGGAGACTGCGTCCATGGAGAAGCGGAAGCGGCGGAAGTTCACGGCTGAGTACAAGGCCGGGGTGGTCCAGTTGGTGCGGACCAGCGGCAAGTCCGTCGGCCAGGTCGCGCTGGAGCTGGACCTGACGGAGACGGCGGTCCGGGAGTGGGTGCGCCGGGCGGAGATCGACGAGCGGCGTGATCCCCGGGGTCCACTGACGACCGAGGAGCGGGCTGAGTTGGCGCGGCTCCGGCGCGAGCTCACGACGATGACGATGGAGCGAGACTTCCTCCGAAAAGCTGCCTTCTTCGCCAGGAGCGGTCGATGAGCTTCGAGCTCATCGAGGCGGAGAAGACCAACTTCCCGAAGGCGCTGATGTGCCGCGCGCTCGGGTTGTCCCGCTCGGGGCTCCATGCGTTCCAGACGCGCGGGCCCTCCCGCCGCGACCTCGAGCAGCAGCAGCTCGACGTCCTGGTGGCTGCGATCTTCCAGGAGCTGCAAGGTCGGTACGGATCTCCGCGCATCGAGAAGGAGCTCCGGAAGCGCGGCTACCGCACGAGCCGGAAGCGCGTGGCGGCCTCGATGGTGCGGCAGGGCCTGGTAGCACGGCCTCCCCGCCGCTGGCGGCGGACGACGGACTCGTCGCACCGCGAGCCCATCGCGCCCAACCTCCTCGACCGGAACTTCACGGCCGAGGCGCCGGACCGGGCCTGGGTGGCCGACACCACCTACCTCCCTGTGATCGACGGGTTCCTCTTCCTGGTGGTCATCCTCGACCTGTTCTCCCGCAAGGTGGTCGGCTGGTCCCTCGGCGATCACCTCGACGCGGACTTGTCCGTCGAGGCGCTACGGCGTGCCATCGCGCGGCGCCAGCCCGCTCCTGGGCTGCTGTTCCACTCCGACCGCGGTTCCGAATTCGCTGCCGAAGCGTTCCGGCGCGTCCTGGAGGAGGTCGGCGCCGCGCAGAGCATGAGTAGGAAGGGTAACTGCTGGGACAACGCCGTCGCCGAGAGCTTCTTCTCGACCCTGGAGTTCGAAGGGCCGAGGACGACAACGTGGCGCGTGGCCAACGACGCCACGCCCGAGATGTTCACCTTCATCGAGAGCTACTACAACGCGAAGAGGCTGCATTCACGCAACGGCTACAAGAGTCCGAACGAGGTCGAGGTCACCTGGCGCCAGGAGGCGCAGGCAGCATAAACTCGGTGTCCACGAGATCGGGGCAAGCCCAGGGCACGGTTTGTCTGGCGTGGCACCTACGCGTGTGCGGAGTGAACATGGATGCGAGAAGGGCTTTCGAAAGAAGCCGCGCTTCGTCGCATTTGGCTCTGCGCTGTGCTTCGTCCCGAACGCAGCGTAACCCACGCTCTGCGAATCGGAGCCGGTCGTTCCATGATGACTAGCGCGCTGCCTGCCACCCGGGCGGTGGCTCGGCAAAGGCGCAATCGCCACTGAACGGGCGGGCCTCCTCGCGCCGCCGCGCCTCCTCACGCCGGGCCCGCCGGACGCCGTCCACGTCGACGCCAGCGGCCAGGAGCCCCTCCCGATCGTCGTAGCGGATGACGACGACCGCGTCGGGGCGCGACGAGGCGCGCTCGAAGGAGACGAGCCGGACCTGCGACCCGTGCTCCTCGCCGAACTCGGTGCCCAGGCCGGGGCGCTCCGGCGCGCGGGCCTTGTTCTCCGCCCGCGCCTCGGCCGAGCGGGGAGCGGGCGGCACCCCAGCTGCGCCCGTCGAGTCTGCCGTCCCGGGTGCGGTCTTGGCATGGGGCGCGGACTCCTGCAGCGGAAGGGCCGGCGGGGCGGAGCGTGGGAGATCCCGCTCGCCGAACGCGGCCAGGCCGATCACCCCCACGTCGCGCGCGTCCCCCTGGAGGGCGGCGTATGAGCGGGGGACGCTGGAGAAGCGGAAGGCGGCCACGGCCTCGGTGGAGAGGCGGAAGCCGTCGATGGTCACCTCGCTGCCGGCATCGACGAGGTAGCCACGCCTCCGCCAACTGGCCGGGCGGCCATCCACGACGTCCCGGCCGTCGACCGAGACCACCGCCTCCACCCGCCGAGCGCCGTCGTTGTGGACCCGGAGCAGATAGCGCTGTCCGAGCGTGCCGAGCACGTAGGTGCGCCCCTCGTGGGCGAAGGTGGGGAGCGGCCGTCCGGCCTCGTCGAGCAGCTCCAGCCGGTAGGGGCCGGCCTGGGCGGCCGCCGGACTCGCGCTCCCGGTGGCAGGGGCGGACAACGCGAGGGTGGCGAGCGCGGCAGCGAGAATGGCGATGCGGCGACGGATGTCGATGGTCATGGTCTTCCTCCTGCCACCCTGAAACGCATGGGAGGGCGGCCGGATCTGGCCCCGGCGTGGTCCGGAGGCGGCGAGAGCGGTCCCAGATCCTTCCCCGCGGCCGCGCGTTCTCCTCTTCTGGCGAGGTCGGGGCCATGACTATCGTCCCCCAAACGGCCAAAACTTGACGGGAGCACCGCCACACTTTGACCAACCCCGACCATCAGTCAGGGACGAAGGGCGGGCCTTACACACTTGCGACATCCCCTGCTTCCACCGTCAAGCCGAGCGGAAGGAACGCACCCGGACGCGCCTCTCCGCCGCCACGATCCTCGGCCATCGGGACGCGGACCGCCGCCAATGATCGTCATCGATGCATCTGCCGCGGTAGCGCTCCTCGTCGATGCAGGACCTGACGGGATATGGGCCGAGCAGGTCCTCGCGCGGGAGCAGCTGACCGCGCCGCACCTCATGCCGGTGGACGCCGCGAATATTCTGCGCCGCGCAGTAGCAAGAGGCGAGATCTCCGCGGATGCAGTGCGCTTGCACACACGGACCTCCTCGCCCTGCGCTTCGACCTCTTCCCTTACGAACCCTTCGCGCCCCGCGTTTGGGAACTCCGGGACAACCTCACGGCCCACGATGCCTGGTACGTCGCGCTCGCCGAAGCGCTCAGCGCCAAGCTCGCCACGTTGGATAGTGCCCTCTGCCGCGCGTCGGGCCCGCGCTGCGGATTCCTGACGCCGGAGAGCCGCACGTCGTGAGGCCGACGAAGGGGCGATCGGTCACGTCCTGGCGCCATCGCGACGACGGCGCACGGATTGGTCAAGGTCTTCGCCACGAGCGTAATGCTCCGCCGAACGTCCGCGCGGCGAGGCTGCCACGGCGAATGCAGCGATGCACGAGCGAGCGGCAGATCCCTGCAGCTCGCGCGACATCTCGAACGCTGCGCCAGGCAGGCCAGTTCGGTTGCAAACTCGACGCCGTCCGTCGAGGTCGCATGACGGACAAGAAGCACTCCGAGGTGCAGGTCGTCGGGGCCCAGCAGGAGGCTGACGTCGGCGCAAAAAACGACGACATTCGTCATCTCGGAGTCGCCAAGGTCACCCGTCGGATGTGACCGCCACGCTCGTTGGGGGGCTACTCAGTCAGCCTTGCAGGTAACTGCCGTCGGATCGGCACCCAGTATCTTCATCTCGGTCGGCGACAGGCCCGGAGAGAAATGGAGAAACGGGATGAAGTCGCCACGCAGTTCAACGGCGGCAGTGCCGTCAGGTGTGATTAGAGTCTTGAATCCGCTCGCAGCGGTGAACACCACCGCGTGAGGCATCCGTTCGCTATACCACGAGAACTCGCGCTCGATGTCTTGGGAATCAACTGCAAGGTAAATGACCCTGCGTGCGTTCTTGCCGCAAAAGGTATACGAGCGGATGGGGTCGCCCGTCTTCGTCAATCCCGGCGCGAGCGGGAGACCGCTGACAGGCTCGGTTGTGCTTGCGGCGAGGACCGTCACACTGCCAAGTAGCAGCACCGCCGCAGTCGACTGCCGGATTAGAACCCTCACGTGCCGCTTCCTCCTAAATCGCTCGGGCAGACGCCGTGCATCATCTAGTAAGCGCGCGCGCCTGAGGTCGCCGAACCCAATTGGGATTCGGACCCATCCCGGGTCGGCGGGGCGCATGGGTGCGGGACGGATGCACGGTCGCATAGCGGACAGGTGCCGATACGGCCAAGGAGCACCAACTGGAGGTGCCGACGCACCAGCGGCAGCGTCTACTGCTTGATGCCCCCGGGGGGGGCGCTCGGTGGAGCGCGAGGAAGGCGTGGGCAGCCGCGCATGGGGTGACGTGGTGGTGGGACCCTCGCCAGCTTCGGCCTTCGAAATGGTCGAGCCCGATCTTCTCCTTGAGTTCCTGATAGTCGCGCTCCACGCGCCACAATGAGCCTGGCGAGGCGGACGAGTTCCTTGAGCAACGTGTCAGCCGGAAGGTTTGAAAGCCAGAACCTCGGGGGGTCGGGCTCGTCTGCGGGCCGTCCTGAAACCGGCTCATGGAAACCCTCGCCGGCTCGATGGCCGCGCGACCCACCCAGAGTGCCGCTAAACTGGCGCCCTCTTCCGACCCACCATCTCCCGCGCGTAATCGACCGTCTGCGCGGCCGCTTCGTCGAGGGGCGTCGAGAGATCGGTGAATCGAGCCCGGAAGCGGGCGTCGTCCACGACGAACGGCTCCTCCCACTGGTAGGCCATCTCCGACAATTCGCGCACCTGCGGGACGAGAAGGCCCAGCGCGGCGAGGGCGGCCCTCGGTAGGCGCCGGATCTCGATTGGCCGGCCGAGCGCCCGTTCACAGCGCGCGACGAGCTCGCGGGTGGTCTGCGCGGTCTGGCAAGGCAGCATCCAGAGCCCCTCCGCCCCTGCGTCGAGGCCGAGTGCGGCGAGACCGGCGGCCACGTCCCTGCTGAAGTGATACGTGTGGCGCACATCCGGGTCGAACAGGAGGATGCCGCTCTTGCCGGCGAGCACGCGAGGCCAGAAAGGGGCGCCGAGGAACGAGCCAGCCCAGGCGCCGGGGCCGAAGAAGTCCGAGGCCCGCCCGACTACGACGCGGACCTCGCCACGCTTCGCTGCGGCGGCGAGGTCCTCGCTGAGGCGGGCGCGGATCTCTCCCTTCCGCGAGCACGGAGCGAGCGGGGTCTGCTCGTCCATCGGCCGCCCATGGGTTCGCCCGTAGGCGTAAAGGTTGTCGAGCACCACAAGGCGCGCTCCGGCTTTGCCCGCACCGAAGATGAGGTTGGCCTGGATCCGGGGCAGCGTCTCCGCCCAGACCTTGGCAAAGTACGGCGAGTTGATGCAGTGGTAGACGACCGCCGCGCCGCGCGTTGCCTCGGCGACGAAGGCTGGGTCCGTCGCGTCACCGTGGAGTGCCTCGATCCCTTCGACTGGGACCGGCGTGGGCGAGCGGCGCACGACGCGGACACGCTGCCCGGCATCTCGGAGCTTCGCGGCGAGAAGCGGGCCGATCTGGCCGGCCCCGAAGACGACGTGCATCCTGGCATCTGCCATGCGCGCTCTCTAGCATCGTCCGCCGAGCAGCGCACGGGCCCCGGCGGAGGGGCGGAAGCCGGTGATCTTCCATTGGCCCGTGTCGTGAACTGCCTCCGCGCCGAGGCCATCGCCGCCCGAGTCGGTCCCGGCAAGGCGGGGTACCTCGTCAACGCGAACGGCGCCCCCCGACTGCCGCCCCTTGGCGATCTCGCAGCCTCTCCGACGCTAATTACACCTGCCCCATCCGGGCCGCTAGCACCCCGCCGCGATCCGCCAGAGCTCGCGCAACCCCACGAATGCGAGCGCATGCAACTGAATTCGCAGCACCGGCCTCGCCCGTCTGGAGGGCGAGAGCATGCTGTTCGCATGCGGGTCGGGCGGGCTGCCCGCCGCCCAGAGGCTCGTAGACGAGCATCACAGGCATGGGATTCACCGAAAAGTCCCAGTCACAGTCTTGCGCCCGGAGCAAACGCGGCCGGGAACCGCATGGCTCGCCATGCGGCCTTGGGCGGTCGCATCTTGCCGCCTTGCCTCCACGCCACCCGTGATGGTCTTCCGGGCCAGGCTCACGCACTCTTGACGCCCCGACGGCGGCGATCAGGACGTCGCGGTCGCTCTCGGAGACCCTTCGGGGTACGGGGCCGAGGGCGACGGCCAATTCAACGTGACGCGATTGCGCGGACCCTCCCGGGATTCTCGCATTCCTCTTGGCCCGCTCCTCCGAGAGCGTGACGAGGTTGACCGGAACCCTGAAGTCCGTCGGCGTTGCGCGACGTTTCAGAGGGAGCTCGAGATCCGCACCTGGCAGACGTTGATGCCCAGGTCGCAGGCACCGGAGCCATCCTGGGCCGGTCAAACGACAACCGTGTGACGGACGAGTTAACGGCGCGGGGAGGTCCTCCGCGAGCAACTCGACGGTCACGTCACTGTCAGGCGATGAGAAGTCACATGAACGCTCCCTTCGGCGGTATCGGCCGCGGGTAGGTTCGCTGGCGTCTCTCGCCAAGGAGCGTATCCATGCACAAAGAGGTGAAGTCCCGCCTGGCTCTCGCCACGGTGGCGTGTTTCCTCCAGACCCTCGCGGCTCCCGCGTATGCCGGACTGCCTGGCTGCTCGCAGGATGAACTGCCGCTTCACGAGAAGATCACGCTACTGCGTCACAAGGTGAAGTACGTGTTCGTGATCTTCCAGGAGAACGAATCGTTCGACCACTATTTCGGTACGTTCCCAGGTGCGAATGGGCTCTACAGCGCGCCGCACGGGCACAAGCCCGCTAACGCGACGGCCAGCTTCAAGCAGTCGTACCTCGACACGTCGCTCAAGACGGACACGCTCTCCCCGTTCCTGATGCCACAGGCGGTCGTGACGGCAGCCGGCACGATCGTGCCGGTCTATCCTGCCGACTACATATCGATGGATCACAGCCACCAGGGCATGGCGAACAGCATGAATGTCGACGCCACGACCGGCATTGCGGCAAACGACCGCTACGCGATGGATCAGGAAGGTCTGACCACCGACGAGTCCGGGAGCATCGTGAACAAGTCGGGGGCGGCGCCGACCAGTGTCACGCTGGCCCAGAAGCAGAAGGCGGAGGCCAACCTCAGCCACATCGACTGCGACACGATTCCCTTCATGTGGATGTGGGCGAAGAACTTCGTCCTGTTCGACAACTTCCGCCAGACCATCGTCGGGCCCTCGACGCCGAACGCGATCGCGATCATCGCCGGTCAGTCGGGCGAGACGCAGTGGGCTCTTCACAACGACCAGGGCCCGACGGTGACCTACGCGAACCCCGCCTTCCCGAACCCGCTGGGTGCGAGCTTCAGCGCGGGCAATCCGGTCCACGCTGGAAACACCAATGCCTTCGTTCCTGTCGTCGCCGACCCGGGCCCGTTCCCGGGCTCGAACTTCGACCCCAACACGGTCAAGCCCCCCTACAACACCGACGAGAATCCAGGCAACCCGGCGCTCAACCTGACCTTCGCCAGCCTGCCGCTGTCGTTCATGGGCCACAACATCGAAGAGATCATCGCGAACGATCCAAATCCCGCCTTCGACCTGCTGGACGTTCAGGAGGACATCAAGGCCATCGCGGCCTTCGACCCGGTAGTCAACTGGGGCTGGTACCAGCAAGGCTTCAATGCCAACGACGCCGCTTGCGGGCCGGGCGCCTCACTGCCGGGGTCGAACTGCGCGGAGGGCATTCCGAACGCGGCCCTGAACACCGGCTACATCCTGCACCACAACGGTCCCCAGTATTTCGGCTACATCGCCGACAACCCGAAGGTGCTGAGCGGCAACCTGCACGGGGCCGCGGACTTCTTCGCCGCCGTCGAGAACAGGACGCTGCCGAAGGAAGGCGGCGTCTTCTACCTGCGCGGGGGCTACAACAACAACAGCGGGCTTGTACCGGTCGACCCGACGCCCGCGATCAAGCAGGCCTTCATCGGCAACGATGACCATCCCGCCTACTCGGACCAGCAGATCTCCGAGGCGTTTGCCGCCGAGGCGATCAACGCGATTGCCAGCAGCCCCTACTGGTCGGAGAGCGCGATCATCATCACCTATGACGAGACCGACGGGTTCTACGACCACGTTTCGCCGCATCGCCGAAGCACGCTCCCCGACGGCTCGCAGCTGGCCGCCGGTCCGCGCATTCCGACCATCGTGGTCTCGCCGTTCGCGAGGGCAGGCACCATCTCGCATCGGTACAGCGAGCACGGTTCGCTGATCAAGTTCATCAACGAGCTGCACGGCCTCGTTCCGCTCGCCATGCTGCCAGACGAGGTCCGTGGCCGCGAGCTCGGCGAGAAGAACCTGGGTCAGCGGGACCTCGGCCCCTCCGACGACCCTTTCAACGATGTCGGCGACCTCACGGAAGCCTTTGACTACGACATCCTGCGCGGGTTTAAGGCGCCCGTTCCGGCCTCGAAGGCGCTGATCCCGTCGGAAGCGGTCACCTCGCTGCCCCATTTCGTGCCGGCGGGCTACGGAAAGAACGGCTACTACTACTCGCCGAACGGCTATACCAATGGCGCCTGTGCCGCGATTGGCATCCTTCCGACCGACTTCCACAGTTGGCAGGCCTACAAGGCGGGACAGCCGATCGACCAGTATCCGGTCGACGTGAATCCACGCCCGACTCAATCACCTGGAACGCCCACCTCCGGCACCTGGACGCCGTGAGGCCGATCCTGGGGGCCTGAGACAGTCCAAGCGAGGGTGGAGGCCACTGGCCTCCATCCTCGCCTGCTTCTCCCTTCCGGCTGTTGGTTGGAGTCCAGATGCCCCGCATGCTCCCACGTGTCGTCGCCGGCGCCCTGATGGCGCTCGCCAGCGTCGCGCGCGCCGGACCTCCTCAGGCTGCGCCGAGCCTGGAGTCCATCCGCGCAGCCCACCAGTTGGACTGCGGCACGGTGCAGGCGGTCGACGACTGGAACAGCGAGGACGTCCACGGCAATCTCTCGGGCCTCGAGGCAGGGGTTTGCCGTGCCGTCGCCGTCGCCTTGCTCGGTGACGATCGTGGCCTGAGAATCCAGGCCTTCCCCGGCGAACCGGAGGCGCTCCGTGCGCTGAAGGAGGGGACGGTCGACCTGGTGATCGGGATTTCGCCCTCGGCGACGATCGCGGTCCAGTACGGCCTTGGGTTCGGACCGCCCGTCTTTTACGACTCACAGCGTCTGATGGTCTCGAAGCGGAGTGGCGTCACGAAGGTCGCGGACCTTCGCGACAAGCTCATCTGCGCGCTCGACATGAGCGAGGCGTACCGGGTGTTGCGCGACGAGATGGCCGCGAGAGGCATTCCCTACGCGCTGATGGCTCATTCCGAGCAGGGGGAGATGGACGCGGCCGTCGCCGTCAGGCGATGTCTCGCCGGTACCGGGACGGAGTCGCGGCTTGCCCAGTCGCGCGCCAACTTCCACGCTCTGACCGGCGAGTTCGTGTTCCTGCCGGAGCGGTTCGGCATCTATCCGATTGTCCCCGCGTATCGGTATGGCGGTCAGAAGTTCGGCCTCGTGATCGAGTGGGTGATCGGCGCGCTCATCGAAGCAGAAGCGCTCGGGATCACCAGGGACAACGTGTCGGCGTCGCTGAAACGAGAAGACATGCGGGCCGAGCAGCTGCTGGGCCACGACTTCGCGACGGCCCAGGCGCTAGGCCTCGCACACGATTGGGCGGCCAGGGTCGTCGCCGCGACCGGAAACTACGGGGAGATCTTCCAGCGTACGACGGGCCGGCCCTACCGTCTGGATCGGGGGCTGAATGCGCTTTGGACCGAGGGCGGACTCATGCGGCCGCTGCCGATGAGATGACGGAGCGTGGCCCTCCGCCGCTTACCCGATGGACGATCGCGCTCTGCCATCGCCGAACGCGTCGGCCGCGCCGATGTGACTTGCAGCCGCACGCCGGAATCCTGGTGGGGCGGCCGCCTCCGCCCCGGCGTCCTCCCGGTCCTCTGCGCATGCGACTCCGAATCGGAAGGGGCCAGTCTCGACGAGCCGGCACCTGCTCGAAACGAGCCCTCGCGTACCTGCTTCCCCTGGTCGTCATTCCGGGCACGTATGGGGTGGAGCCCCCCGAAGGCGGTTCTGCCGCCTCTCGAGGTCCCGGACAGCTCTCCCCGGACCAGGAGACGATCACGCTCCCCGAGGTCCTCATCGATGTGAGGCAGCCGGGCAAGGTCCTGAACGACAAGCTGAGAGCTTTCGAGGAATCACGGGGCAACTTCCTCTTGCCAGCCCTTGGGGCCAATGCGTCGAGCCTGACCCGCAGCGAAATCAACTCGCTGCCGCAGGGTCTGGACACGCCCATCGACAACGCGCTCACTCAGCTTCCGGGCGTATCGGTGGATGCCGCGACGAGCAACGTGAGCTACCACGTGCGCAGCGAGTATGCGAACGTCCAGTATCGCATCAACGGCATCCAGCTTCCCGACGGTCTATCGGGGTTCGGCCAGATCGTGGAGACCGGCTTCGTCGGCACGCTGCGTCTGCTCGACGGCGCGTTGCCGGCCCAGTACGGGCTTCGCACCGCCGGGGTCATCGACATCGCTGCCAGGAACGAATATCCGCCCAGCGGAAGCGTGACCTTCTTCGGCGGTTCGTACTGGACACTCTCGCCGAGCATCGCCTACGGGGGACAGACCGAAGACCTGCAATACTTCGTCGCAGGCCGATACCTCCGCAGCGACGAGGGGCTCGACAATGCGATGCCCACCTACTATCCGCTGCACGATCGGACCGAGCAGTGGAAGGCCTTTGGCTACCTGTCGGGGCTTGTCGGGGAATCGAGCCGCTTGACGTATTTGGCCGGCATGTCCCTCGGCTGGTTCCAGATACCCAACGTGATCGGGCAGGCTCCGGCGGGAGATTTCGGCAGTCCCACGTACCCTTCTGCGAATCTGAACGAAAACCAGTACGAGAACTTCACCTTCAACGTTCTGGCCCTCCAAACGAAAGGCCAGGGATTCGAAACGCAGGTGTCGCTCTTCGCCCGCTACGCGCTGGTCCACTTCTTGCCCGACGTGTACGGCGACCTCGTGTTCAACAACGTCGCTTCGAACGTTAAGCGCCAGAGCTGCCTCATCGGGCTTCAGGGCGACACTGCCTGGCGCCTTGGTGCGTCCAATACCCTCCGGGCCGGCTTCGGGATCGCGTCTGAAAGCACCCAGGTGGACAACCTGGCAACCGTCCTCCCCCTCGACGCCTCCGGATCTCCGCTGCCGTACCCGGTGACGATCAACGACTACGCCCCGAGGATCGGATGGAACTTGGGGGCCTTTGTTCAGGACGAGTGGAACATCACGAGCGCCCTCACGTTGAATGCCGGGCTCCGCTTCGACCAGATGTACCAGTATGTCGTCGCGAGTCAGGTCAGCCCACGTGTAGCGTTGCTGGTTCAGGTCGCCCCTTCTACGACCCTACACGCGGCGTACGCGCGCTACTTCACGCCTCCGGTGCAGGTGGAGGCAACGCCGACGAACCTGGCGCTCTTCCAGAACACCACGCTGCAGCCTGCGATCGGCCTGCAGAGTCCCGTGCAGCCGGAGCGGTCGCACTATTTCGACGTCGGGGTCGACTCCAGACCCCTCGCCGGCCTGCGAATCGCGGCCAGCGCCTATTACAAGCTCGCAACCAACCTGCTGGACGATGGCCAGTTCGGCGAGGCCACCGTTCTCTCCCAGCTCAACTACGCGCGGGCCTATAGCGAGGGCCTGGAGCTCAGCCTGGGCTACGAGGTTGGGGGGCTGCGCGCCTACGGAAACCTCGCGCTGAATGCAACCAAGGCGAAGGGCGTGGCCAGCAACCAATACCTGTTCGATCCGGAGGAATTCGCCTACCTCGGGACGCATTATCACGTCACGGACGACGCTCAGACGGTCACCGCCTCGGCCGGCGTCTCCTACTCCTCGCGGGGCTTTCTGGCGAGCTGTGACTTCATCCACGGGAGCGGCCTCCCCAGCGGGTTCGCCAATACGGAGCACGTGCCGGGCTATGCGATCATCAACGTCGCCGTCGCCAATGAGTTCGATCCCTGGACCACGAGGAGGCCCCTCGTCGTGCGCCTCAGCGTCGCGAACCTGCTCGACACGGCATATGTGCTTCGCAGCGGTACCGGTGTCGGGCAGTTCGCGCCGCAGTACGGGCCCCGGAGAGGAATCTTCGTGAGCTTTTCTCAGAAGATCTGAAGAGCCGCTCCACCGACCGCCGCACGCCTCCCTTTGGACGTGGCGGGCACACGCCCGCCCGACTCGCGTGTAGCCCGGGAGGCGCCGTCATTGGGGCACCAGGCGCGTCGCCTCCGCGCCGAGGCTGCAGAGGCATTCAGCGACTCGACCTGCATTGCACGAAGGAGAGTCACGAAACCCCCGAGTCGATGGTCATCCGGAAGCGAATGCGCGGAACGTCCGCCCAAGGAGCTGTGGCAGACCGCTCCGGGATGCGGCGTCAATGTCCTCGAACTCGACCAGGATCGGTGGCGGGGATTCTTGGGGTTCTCGCTGGTGCCGGCCAGGATCTCCACGTCGATGAAACACATCTCCGGAGCGCAGGTGAGACGTAACGTGACGAGCGTTGCGCAGCGCAGGCACGGGCGAGGCACTCGCAGAAGCCTCGGCGTAGCAAGATGGCCCCGGCGCGCGCCATCTCATGAGATCGCGCACTGGCCTCGTCTCCGGGGGGAGGAGCGCCTTTGCGGACCTGTCACGGAGCGGAGGCCTACCCGTCACGCGCCGCTGGCAGAAATAGAGACCGGTGGCGTGGGCGGCGTGGACGGCGCTTTGGTACGTTCTGGGAACCAACCCAGAGTCGCTTCTTTGCCCGGCGGAGCTCTTCCGCGTCGCGCGCAGCACCA
Source organism: Anaeromyxobacteraceae bacterium (assembly GCA_035543235.1). Classification (GTDB taxonomy): domain Bacteria; phylum Myxococcota; class Myxococcia; order Myxococcales; family Anaeromyxobacteraceae; genus DATJZG01. The sequence continues at coordinate 25,859 of DATKJV010000074.1, forward strand.
ACGCGAACGTGGTCGTGTACGAGACCCGGTTCGCCGCGTCCGGCTCACTCGACCGGCGCGACCCCGTCCATGCGACCTGGGTCATGCTCGCCGTGGACGGCCACCGAGAGGAGCTGAATGTCCTCGAGCAGGGGCTCGCCTACGGATTCGACGTCCGGCCCGTCGCCGACGGGGAATACGAGCTCCGGCTGCACGCCCAGCCCGATCGGCCCATCGGGGTGCGCATGCAGCAGGGCTGCCCCGTGGCGTTCGTGAACATCGCCGGCCGCGAATCGATCCTGAAGCGCATCTTTGTCACTGCCGGCGGTGGTCCGATCCCGGAGGTCCGATCGGTTGAGTTGGATGGATACGACCCCGAGGACGGCGAGGAGGTCCGCGAGGTCATCCCGGCCGGCTGAGCCCCTCGCCAGGTATCCCGACGCGACCGCGCGCAGCCTCGCGGTCCTGGGCGAGAGAACGACCGGCTATCGGGCCGCCTGGAGGTATTCGACGCGAATTCCGCTCCCTCGACCTCCGCGAGGTGTCCGAGCCCGGCTCGCGTGCGTGCGGGTCGGCGAGGCGGAAGACCGTCACGCAATGCGCGAGCTTGTCCTGGGCGGACCAGGCGCGCCGGATGGCGGCCCGACCGCGTTTACCGGTGAGGCGCGATCCGCCGCCCACCCGATGGCAACCCTGGGGCCGAAGCCCAACTCCAGCACCCGGTCCCCTCGAGCAGATCGAGGGTCCCGAAGGCTGCGAGTCCGGTTCGAACGACGAAGGTGGCCGAACCCGGATCCCGTGGCGCCGCCGATCCGCGCCGGGGACCCCCGCTGGCCCCGGAGAGAGAGGCTCTGTCAGATCGCCTCTCGGGTCCTGTCTCCCAGCTAGCCATCCGGGACCACCGGGTCGGTGTCACCCCCCCTGCAAGAAAGGACAGTGGTCATGATCAAGAAGAGCGGGATGAAGTGTCGTGAGGTGGAGTCGAGCGAGCTGACCGAGCTTACGGAGACCGAGCTCCGCACGGTTGGCGGCGGCCTGGTCCAGAAGGCAGCGGTCGTGAACCAGCTCGTTTCGTCGAACCTGCAGACCGTCAAGAAGCTGAACGGCCTCAGCTGGAGCTGCCTCTGCTGCATCGGCTGCTGACGAGGGGAGCCTCCGCCTCGCACGGCCGCCTCCGCGCGAGGCGGAGGCCTTCCCGGTCAGATCTGCGGCGCAGCCTTGTCCAAACGGAGTTGTTTTTGGCCTCGCGTTCAAAGGAGCCATCGGTCATGTCCCTTTCAGCAGAGAACGGCGCGATGCCTGCGCCGAAGCGCGCCGTCCACCGGACGGGAATTGCGGCGGGCACCCAGCCGAGGCTGCCCAGCCTCGAGCAGGCCCTCGGGTACCGGAACGATCAGATCCTCTACAAGTTCCAGGAGCGATGGGCCGTGAACTTCGAGGAGGCCGCGGAGCTGTTCGAGGAGACCAAGAAGTGGCTATGGGTGCAAGTGGCGGCGCGGGTGACGCCAGGCGCTCCGCCCATGGCGATGACCGTCGCCCTCGCGATGCTCGACGAGATGCTGCACACGTTCATCCTCTTCACGCGGGAGTACGTGGAGTACTGCGAGGAGAACTACGGGGCGTACCTCCACCACGCGCCGATGACGAGGGACGCGAAGAATGCGCAACTGGAGCGCTTCCGCAAGGATCCCGACGGGATGCTGGCGCAGGAGGGGGAGTTCCTCCGGAACATGTACTCGTTCGTGTACGACTTGCTCGGCGAGGAGACGGTCGTGCGGTGGTACTCGGAATACGCCGAGAAGTACTCGGGGGCGCGGATGGCCGAGTTGTCCGGGGACGGGCGGCGCTTCGCGCGCGCCGACGCTGCCGGCCTCACGGGGTGATGCGGCCATTCACATGGCGAGGCGAACGCGCAAGCGATCCCGTCGCTCAGCGTCGGGCTCCGATGCCGATGCCGCGCGGCACGTACTGAGCGACGCAGACGACCTTTGACGGATTGGCAGTGTGGTTCGTGCCGAAGGGTCCTTCGTCCATGGTCTGCACACCCTGGAATGTTGCAAACCATTAAGGGCGGCCACGTCGGCGTTCGCGTGCGCTACTCTGACATCGGGAGTTGTGAATCGGCCGTCGCCCCATCCCGGTAGCCGAGCCACCACTTCCATCCTCGGCCAAGGCAACCTGTCTCTTCCTCCAGGGGCCGAGGTTTGCTCGGACCCCGGCCCTGCTCTACGGAAGGCGGCCCCCGAGAAGGCCCAGCGCCGGTCACCGGCGGACGCGGCCTCTGCGCGCCTGGCGCGCGTGCCGTGATCACTGACCGACCACGCCCGAGGCGGAGGTCGGCGCAAACGATCATGGACCCCGGAAGTCCATTTGCGCGTGGCCGAGCCGGGGATTTCGGGCAGGACGCAAAGGAGGTGAGCGTGTTGGGAACGGGTGGGTGCTTGTCTTGGATCGTCAAAACTGATCCGATCGGGGCCGTAGGAAGCTGCGGGACGCGAAGGTCAGCCATCAACCCGCAAAGGAGAGCGCGATGCCACAGTTCGTGTTGCGGAGCCCCGACGTGAGGCCGAACGAAGTCATTCCGGGCGCACACGTCTTCGATGGGTGGGGATGTACCGGCAAGAACGTCTCGCCCGAGCTGGAATGGAGCGGTGCTCCCGCGGGAACCAAGAGCTTTGCGCTGACCGTTTACGACCCCGATGCCCCGACGGGGAGCGGCTTCTGGCACTGGCAGATCTTCAACATTCCCACGTCAGGGACCAAGCTGGCGAAGGGCGCCGGCGATCCCAAGAGCGGCGTCAGTCCGGCAGGAAGCGTCCAGGGTCGGAACGATTACGGAAACGTCGGCTACGGAGGACCGTGTCCGCCGCCGGGGGACAAGCCCCATCGGTACGTGTTCACCGTGTTTGCTCTGAAGGTCGAGCGCATCGAGCTCGATGCCACCGCGACGGCAGCGGTCATTGGCTTCAACATCAATGCAAACACGATTGCCAAGGCGTCCTTCACGGCGATGTACGGCCGTTGACCAGGCACCCGCTGAGAGCCAGCTCATCGGATAGGGACGTATCGACTCTGCGGCCCGGTCCAGCGGGGCGCGTCGCATGGGTAAGTCCCAGCCCGTCCCCTCGCGGACCACCACCTCCGACTCCATGAGCCTGCGCGAAGGCGCGAGCAACGACATCACACACCATTCCGCCACGAACTCCGCGGTGCCCATCCCGGCAGCACGGACATTCGCCACGGGCCGAGGCCGCCGCGATGTCGACGCCCTCGAGCCCCGCACCCGACTGGCGGATGAAGCGCAGCCCCTCGACGCGATCCATACAAGGGGCCATCCACGCGCGACATCGTCGGGATGAGCACCTCTCCCGTTTTTCGCCGCCTCCGCGGAGCGCGACCGGACCGACCGACACGACGGACCCCTGCGGCATGGCCTCGGCGCCATGGGGCCTGAGCAGGGGAAATCCGGGCCCTGCGACGATGATCCTCAGGCACATGCGCCGCCCGGAATGATAGCGCGGGGGGCGCGGCCCGGGACGCAAAAGCGGCCACGACGCCTACAGCGGACGGCAGGAGGCACCCGACTTGCAGCGCACGGTCTCCGGACCGCTTCAAGTGGACGGTCTAGTGGTTGATCTGTGGACGGGTCCGCATCCTCGGTTGCGGAGAGGCCCCGTCTGCCCGACGCGGACAAGTGGAGATACCAGGCAGGGCAGTGCGCATACCTCGTGGAGACCTGAAGCGCCGGTAGGGTTGGCGGTGTGAAGCGCGCGGCGGGGGGCCCTGGCCGGATCTCGCTTGGCATCGAGGTCTCGAATCCTTCACAATCGGGCGACGTGCGGCGGCCGCCCCGCCGGAAGAGAGCACCATGAAGACGATGCGGAAGGACTCCCAGGTCATCGAGGTCATGGAGGACATCTGGGCGCTGACGCACGCGCTCGAGGCTCGCTCCAAGTGGATGATGCGGACGTACGATGTTTCCGGCCCCCAGTTGCTGCTCATCCGGATCGTGGGGGTGAATTCGGGTTGCTCGCCCAGCCAGGCGGCGCGCCACCTGCGGCTTCACGCAGGAACCGTCACGCGCCTCGTCGCAGGTCTGGAGAGAGCCGGGGTGATGCGGCGCTCCGCGCACGATCGGGACGGCCGGAAAGTCCGGCTCACGCTCACGAGGCGCGGCCGACGGCTCGCCCGCCTGAGCGTGGGTACCGTTCACCGCGCGGTCGGCAGGACGCTGGCCGGCGCAGGGCACGGCGAGGTCGCCTGCGCAAAGTCCTTCATGAGAAGGCTCGCCGCCGAACTCATGCCTGCCTGACGAAGGGCTCCACCGAGCGCGAGAGGGCGCAGGGGCGCGCCGGGCGCGTTGGGGCGCATCGGGTGGCCGCCTCGAGGAACGTCCTCATGCCGGGCGAGCGCTCGCGGAGCGCCCGTTTACGCCCCTTGCCAGGGCGGGGGTCGCCGTTCATGTCGACGAACGTTATGGAGGCGGCGACTGCAAAGGAGGAACCGACATGCCGAGGCCCATCACGGTTGCCGTTGCGGGCGCCACCGGAAGGCAGGGAGGGGCGCTTTGCCGCTGGTTGCTCAATCGAGGTCATGCGGTCCGGGCGCTGACCCGGAAGCCCGGATCGAGCGCGGCACTCGAACTCGAGGCGCTCGGAGCAGTCGTCCACGAGGCGGACCTGGACGACGGACGCGCGGTCGGGCTGGCCGTCGAAGGCGCCGACGCGTTCTTCCTGGTCACGACGCCATTCGAGGCGGGCGTTCAGGCCGAGGTCCGCCAGGGCCGGGCGGCCGCCAAGATCGCGAAGGAGGTTGGGGTGAAGCATCTCGTCTACGCGTCGGTCGCCAACGCCGACCGGAACACCGGGGTTCCCCACGTCGAGAGCAAGCGGGAGGTCGAGGACTACATCCGGAAGCTGGGGGTCGCCTCCACCACGATCGCGCCCGTCTTCTTCATGGAGAACTTCCTCGGGCCGAACTTCATAGACGGTCTTCGCGCCGGTACGCTCTCCATGCCGCTACGACCGAACCGTCGCCTGCAGATGGTCGCCGTGCAGGACATCGCCAGCTTCGCCGGCATGGTGCTCGAGCGCCCAACCGAGTTCGTGGGAAGGCGGATCGACATCGCATCCGACAGCCTGACCGGGCCCGAAATCGCGGGTGCGATGACCCGTACCGGAACGACGATCGTCTACGTGCAGGCGCCGGTCGAGCCCATTCGCTCGCGCAACCCGGATTTCGCCCGGATGTGGGAATGGTTCGACCAACGAGGCACGGACGTCGACCTGAGCGCCCTCGCGTCCGCGTACCCGGAGGCCGGGTGGCACGATTTCGGCCATTGGGTGCGAGAACAGGATTGGACCGTTCTCGACGCGGCGGGGCCGGAGCAGCCAACCGCCTGAACTCCACGCCTCTCCGGCTCGCCAGGTCGAGCGACGACCCAGCGGTCGGCGCGGTCCCCCCCCCCGGGGTCTTCCCGGCCAGCAGAGGGTCGACGCGGGCGTGCCGGACGGGTGCGCTGCGCACGAGATGCGCAGTGAAAGAAGAGGGCCAGGGACGCGAGCAGGACGGCGAATCCTCCGATCCAATACAGCGCCGCTTCTTCCATCAGGGCCATCGCAGGCCCCGAAACAGGTCGGCCGACGTCCCCGTCGTCGCGCTGTTGACGCGCATTGAAACGGGTCCGGCAGCCACGGTCACCTCGTGGATTGCGTGGGGCGCGTCAGCCGGGGATGGTCAGGGACGACACGTGGAGGACGGATCCCTTGAGCTCCCCGGTCACGTTTACACGCACGTGGTCCTTCTTGTGGGTCGCCTTGAGGGCAGCGATCGCCTTCTCGTTCCCCGCCTTGTCGAATTTGATCCACTGTCCCCCTTCGAGGATTCCGTACCCGCTTCCGGCGCACTGGAGCAGGCACGCCGTGGTGTGCGCGTCGGGATCCGCTTTGACCTTCTCCGCGCAGTTGTGATCGACGAGCGGCGCGTTCGTCCACGTCGCCGAAAGCGCCACCGACGGAAGCGAGGCAACGACCGCTAGCATGAGCATCTTCATTTGCATCCTCCTTTTCGAAGACAGCGGTGAAGTGGCCCCTGGGTCAGGCGGGAGCGCCCCGCTGGACGACGTCGCCGAGGCGGCCACGAGGCCCGGGAGCGCGAGCCGCAGCCGATCGCCATGCGCTGAAACGCCCAGGGCGAAGGCGGCGAGCGCGATTTCGACGTCTCGAAGAGCCAGGTCCCAGAAGTTGCCAGTCAGGCCGAGATTCACTGCGATTGCCACAAGCCAACAACAAGTAGCCGCCGAGGTGCGTCCACCTCGAGAGGATCGCGAGTCCCATGAGCATCTCCACGACGCCTACGCAACGCATGAAAGTGCCATCGTTGACGGGCAGGAGGTGCCCCACCAGCGGACTCAGGTACATCGACCAGGTCGTGAGGAGGTTCAAGAACTTGTCCAGACCGGCAACGAACGTGCCCAGGCCGAGCCCGATCCGGAGCGCGAGCCAGGCGGTTGCAAGCCTCGAGTCGGCACGAACCTGCCCGTTGGCAGGCTCGATCCCGACGGCTTCCCCCCGATCGATCGAGCTCATGGGACGTGACCCCTGTGGCCAGGACTTCGCGCGGCACAGGCGAGAATCAAGTCCTGGATGGGGGTAAATTGCACGTGCAAATAAAGATGCGATGTTCGACATCGATGATGCTGGCGTCTTTCCACCCTCCAGGTTGGACTCCTCTGGGGTCTCGATCTGGCACACGGGAGGGCGTCTTCCGCCGAGCTAGCTGCCCAGGCGCAGAAGGCGGCCCGCAGCGCGTCGCACGCGCGAAGGCTCAATCCCGCTCGCCCCCCGCTGTTCGGGGTATCAGCCATGTCGCCACCTGAGGCCGGACGCCGTGCCGTGGCAGGACCGGCGCGACCAAGGCGGCGAGACGATGGCCGCTCCGGAGATCGGCCCGGCGGAGCGGGAGAGCGCCTAAATTGAGTTAGACCTCGTCCCGAGGTCATCGGCGATCAACCGCGCGTTGCCGTGGTTGTCATCCGGCCGGCCACAGAGCCCGCGAGGCCCCCGGTCCCGACCTCATGGGCGCGACGGACCCCGGATCCTGGAATCCGGCGCGGCCGCGCCGGATGGTCGAGTGCCGGAGCCTGCGCTTCAGGGCCGCGACGGGATCGGGTAGGGTTCCGGGATGATCTTCTCGGCGTCCACGACCCATGCCTTGCGCGCCGTGGCCTGGCTGGCCGCCCACGGCGACGGGAGGGCCGTGATGGGCCGGGAGCTGGCCCAGAAGCTCAAGCTCCCGCCCGAATACCTCACCAAGGTGCTCGGAACCCTCGCGCGGAAGGGCGTCCTGAACGCGAGCCGCGGCGTCAAGGGCGGATACCGGCTTGCGAAGCCGCCCGAGCGGATCCGGCTCGCCGAGGTGATCGAGCCGTTCGAGGGAAGGCGAGCCCGGCCGGGATGCCTGTTGCGGCCAGAGAGGCCCTGCCGCGACTCCGGTGCATGCACTGCGCATGCTGCGTGGGGAGGCGTGAAGCGGACCTATCTCCAGTTCCTCGAGGAGACCACGGTCGCCGACATCCAGGGCGGTGCGTAAGCCGCTGGGTCGTCGGCGTTGGTGCTCGGACGTCCTCCCCCGTGTCGACCTCGTCCGTCTCCGGGGGCGCGCGGAGCTTCCGCATGACGCGACGGAAGGCCCCGGCCCCGCAGCGGTCAGGCGCCGAAGACGGCTGCCGCCGCCTTCTTCCATGCGGATCTTGCGTAGAGGCGATCGAGCCAGGCCCGCACTGCCGGGTACGGTGCGAAGTCGAACCCGCCCTCGATGACGAGCCACAGGTGCGGGGCGTAGGCGATGTCGCCGAGCGAGAAGGTGCCCTCGAGCCACTCCTTGTGGCCGAGCGCATCCTCCAGGACCGGGAGCCACCTCGCGAGCTCCTTGCGCCCGGCCTCTGCGGTGTGTGCGTCCCCGGTCATGTTCCAGAAGTCCTGCATGCGCCGGTTCGTCGCCCGGAAGACGAGGGCGCAGGCCGGCGACACGTGCGCCGCCTGGAAGAACAGCCAGCGCTGGACGGCCGCGCGCCCCTCCACCGAGCCTGGCAAGAGCCCGGCCGAGGGGTGCCTCTCCGCCACGTACCAGTTGATGGCGTTCGACTCCCAAAGCCGGAAGGCGCCGTCGGAGAGTGCGGGGATCTTCCCCATCGGGTTCACGGCCAGGTAGTCGGCCGTGCGGTTCTCTCCCTTGCGGGTGTCGAGAAGCCGCCGGGTGAAGGGCACGCCGGATTCCTCCAGCGCGAACACGGAACGGGCCGAATTTCCGGAGTTGCGTCCGTAGAAGAGTTCCATGGGCGGAGAGCCTATCCGATTCGGACGGAGGAGGAACCCGGAGCCCCGGCGGGGGCTCATGCGGCAAACGGCGCCGCGGCGATGGACTCGCCGGGGGGCACGAGCGGATCCGGGAGGCGCTTCGCCTCCGCGATGACGCGGCCCAACACGGAGGACCCGGCGATCGCGGCCGCGCACATGATTCCCGCCCCGACCGCGCCGCCGACGCCGAGAAAGAGCGCATCCGCCCCGGTGAGGTAGAGCCCGCGGACCGGGGTCCGCGCCCCGAGCCACGCTCTCTCGAATCGGTCCGGGGTCACCGGCAGGTTGTAGATCTCGCCACCGGGGTGGCCCGTGAAGTGCTCCGTGGTGAGGGGCGTGGAGAGTTCCCGGTGGACGACGAGCCCTGAAAGGCCGGGCAGGCGGCGCTCGGCGCTCGCGAGCAACGCATCGGCGATGCGCTCCTTGAGCGCCAGGTATTCCGGCCCTCTCTTCATCCAGCGGGTGCCCCTCCACGGCTCGAAGCGGCGCGCGTCCGTCGCGGCGATGATCTCGGCCGTGTGGGCACGCGCCTCCGGGTCCTTCATCGAGGGAAACGACACGTAGGTTTGAGGCGCGCGGCCCTCGAGGAGTTCCCCGGATCGCGCCCAGAGCCGGTCGTGGTCGAGGCCGTCGTGCAACCAGTAGTTCTCGCCGGAAACGCCGATCGCTCCCGCCGACTTCGACAGGCCGAGGTACAGGGACACGTGCGCCATGCTGTTCGGGATGCGCTCCAAGTCGGCCCGGAAGGGCAGCGACACGTCCTCGCCCAAGAGCCGCAGGTAGGTCGTGCGCGCACCTGCGTCCGAGATCACCATCGGCGCGCGCAGTTCCTCCCCGCTCGACAGGCGAACGCCGCCGACGCGCCCTCTCGACACGAGAATGCGCTCGACCTCTGCCCGGATCCGCACGGCTCCCCCCGCTGCCTTGATCACCTCTTGCGCACCCTCGGCGATCCGGGCGGCCGTGCCCACCGGGTAGAAGGCGCCCTCGAGGTAGTGCGCGGTGATGACGGCATGGGCGAAGAAGGCGCTCTGCGAGGGCGGCAGGCCGTAGTCCCCCCAGCGAGCGCCCAGGACGGCTTTCAGGCGCTCGTCGCGCACATGCTCGTCGAGCCAGGATCGGGTCGTTCGGCGTGCGAGGCGTCCGCGTCGCGCGAGCAGGAGGGATGTCACGGCGGCGATGGGGGCGGACGCGAACGAGCGCGCAGCGAGCGCCGCCATCCACGAGGCGGCTCGCTCGACGTCGCGGATGTAGCGGTCGATGCTCCTGCGCTCCGCGGGAAAGGCGTCGCGGAGGTCGGAGCGGAAGTTGTCCCGGCCGGCGCGAATCCCGAACTCGAATCCGGGAAAGACGAGGCGATCGAAGACCTCAGGCATCCTCGACCAGCGCAGGCGGCCGCCGGTGGCCACCTGGAGCGCGCTTCGCAGCATCGAGGGCCTCCCCATCTCCCCGACGTAGTGCACGCCGACGTCCCACGCGAAGCCACCGGGGCGCGAGAAGGTGTGCGTGAAGCCGCCCGCGCGGTAGTGGCGCTCGAGTACGAGCACCTTCTTCCCGTAGATCCGAGCGAGCACGCCCGCGACGGTCAGACCGCCGACTCCGGAGCCGACGACGATGACGTCCGCATCTCTCTCTTCCCGGTTCCTCGCCAAGGTCTCCTCCCGGAGCCGCCTGCCGACACCCCGCGCCTTCGGAATCATGGGGAAGCGGGAAGCGCCCGGCGTGACGAAGGCGTTGCAGGACCCTTTCGGGTCCAGACGGGCCTCGGGGGGCGATGCTATGAGAGCGACCGTGTTCCCGGCGGCCTCCGAGTTCCGGTGGTCGAGCGAGGCAAGGGGCTAGGTTGCTATCTCCATGCTGACGGCGTGGCGGTCGCTGCTCGTGAGCCGGGCGGGGGCGCTCCTCGCCGCGCTAGCACTGACCGGAGCGCCGAGGCTCCCTCCCGAGCCACAGCCCGACCACACCTGCCGTTGCCACCACCGAGCGGGCGAGCGGTGCACTTGCGTGGCCTGCAAGCGCGCCGCCGGGAAGGCACGCCTTGCGGCGGCGGAGCGCGAACCTCCCTGCCACCGAGCGAGAGCCGTCGCCGAGCTCGAGCGGGAGCCGAGAGAGCGGGAGTCGGGCAACGCGTGTCTGGACGGCCGGTGCGGCGCGCCCGAGGAGTGGCGAGCCGTCTTTGCCGGGCTGGACGCCTTCGCCTTGCCGAGCACCGGGGCGCCTGCAAGGCCGAACCCGGCTGAAGGCGTCCCGAGCCTGCCTGTGCCACCCCCGCAGGACGTTTCACGGCCGCCGGAGACTCCGCCTCCCCGCAGCGCCTAGAGGTTCGACCGGGGGCCGCCCGATGCAGGGCGGTCCCGGGCGCCGACGTCGGTGGAAGGTGGGGTGTGGGTCTCGCATGGGCAGGCGTGCCCCGAGACCCGGGCCGCGTGCCTTCCAGGGCAGGACTCCGCGAAGGGAGCGGAAGCCGGGACGCAGCGCGGGTTCCGGGGTCTGCCTGGCGGCGCTCCTCCGCCGGTTCCCGTGCCGCGCCGGACGTGGCGGCGTCAAGACGCTCATGGACTCTGAGGAGGTGCGAGATGACTCGGTTGAAGCACACGCTGCGGGTCGCGATCCCGGCGCTCGCCGCCGCGTTGTCGGCGCCCGCGTGGGCATGCTCGGTGTGCGGGTGCGGTGATCCGCTCGTGGCAGTCGGCGAGGCCGCCGGACCCCAGGGGCAACTCGGCCTGGAGCTCGACGGCCAGTGGCTCACCCAGACCGCCGGTGGAGACACGCCCGGGACGAAGGACGTCCTGACCCAGTGGTCGATCCTGCTCACGGCCTCGTACAGTCCGATCGAGAGACTGAACGTGGTGGTGACGTTGCCCTACGTATTCAAGCTCCTGCAGAACGAGGACAGCACCGGGGTCAAGACGACGACCTCCAACCTGAACGGGATCGGAGACCTCCAGTTCGGGTTGCGCTGGTTCTTCTGGGAGAAGGTGAGCTTCGCCGACCGGACGCGACAGAGCCTCGCACTCAACGCGGGCACGACGGCGCCCACAGGCTCGAACGACGCCACCGTGGACGGAGAGCGCGTCGACGAGCACGGCCAGCTCGGCACCGGCGGCTGGGGCCCCTACCTGGGTCTCTTCTACCGGCTCCAGGGGGACGTCTGGAGCGGGTACGGAGGCGTCTGGGGGCTCTACCGGACGACGAACTCGTACGGGTACCGCTTCGGGTCGGCGCTCCTGTGGACCGTCGCCGGCCAGTACCAGCCCGTCGAGTGGTTCGCGGCCACGCTCGCCATCGACGGCCGCTATGCGGGCGCTGACGTGAGCGACGGCGCGCCGGTCGACAGCACCGGCGGCTTCGTCCTGGCGGCAGCCCCGGCCGTGCAGTTCCGGATCTTCAAGGGGGCCTGGCTGCTCGCGAGGGCGCAGCTCCCGTTTGCAACGGCCCTCAACGGGATCCAGACTATCGGGCCCGTGGTCACGGCCGGCCTGCGAATCGAGGTTCTCTAGATGGCCCGGTCGTGCCCATGACGACGGCGGGTGCGAGCCGGCTCACGGAGGCGGTGGCGACGCTGACGGCACTCGTCTGCGCCGCCACCGCGGCCTCGTGCAAGGAGGCCCCGAATGGCGGCGAGGAGCGCCCGAAGGCGGGCGTCTACCGGTACACGGTGCGCGCCGAGGTCGTCGAGCTTCCATCGGCCGCGTCCCGCGAGATCATGCTTCGCCACGAGGCGATCGACGATTTCCGGGATGCCGATGGGAAGAAGGTCGGGATGGACGCCATGGCGATGCCGTTCGCGGTCGGGACCGGCGCGGCGCTTGCCGGCATCAAGGCCGGAGACAAGGTCGAGATGCGTCTCCTCGTCGACTGGGGCCGGCGGGTCCTCCAGGTGGAGAAGATCACTCGATTGCCACCCGACACGGCACTCCAGTTCGGCCCCGCCCGCAGGACCGCCGAACCCGCTGCCGACGGAGGCCTGTAGCTCCGTCCGTCGGGGTTGCGACTTGCAAGGTGTCCCGGCGCCGGCACCGCGCCGTGCACGACGGGGCCATCGCCCGAGCGAGCGAATCGCGACGAGTTCACGTCGCCGCCTCGCGCGACGACACCCAGCGCCCGAGGAAATGGCGAGGCCATTCGCGGCCTTGGAGAGGGCTGGCGCGTGCGATCTTTCCTGGCGGGGCGATGGCGTGATTCGTGCTCGCGAAGCGCGCGGGTGCCAGCGATGCGCGACCTCGTCACGGGCGACAGGGTGGACCAGTACGAGATCGGGGACCTCCTGGCGCGCAGCGGGATGGCCAGCATCTACAAGGCGCTCGACACGGAGTCGGGCCGCACCGTCGTCCTCAAGGTTCCGCACGTGCAGTACGAATGCGACGCGGCCTTCTACGAGCGATTCCAGCGCGAGGAGGAGATCGGGCGGCGCCTGGATCACCCCAACATCGTCAGGGTGCTCACACCACGGGCGAAGAGCCGGATGTACCTCGCCATGGAGTACGTCGAGGGGCCATCACTCCGAGAGGGCCTCCGACCTGGACAGCCGCTGCCGACGCAGCGTGCGCTCCAGATCGCGCGACAGCTGTGCGCCGCGCTCTCGTACCTTCACCGGAACGGGGTCGTCCACCGCGACGTCAAGCCCGAGAACATCCTCGTCGCGCCGGGGGACGGGACGGTGAAGCTGCTCGACTTCGGGATCGCCTTCCTCGAGGCAGCGAGGCGCCTCACCTGGGCGGGACTCACCGGGACGCTGGGCACGCCCGACTACATGGCCCCCGAGCAGCTTCACGGGCGCCGCGGCGACGCGCGGACCGACGTTTACGCGATCGGCGTGATCCTGTACGAGATGCTCACCGGTCGCCCGCCGTACGACGCACCGGACATGGCGGCGCTCCTTCGGATGAAGGCCCAACGGGACCCCCCGTCTCCCCGGCTGTTCGCCCCGGAGGTACCTGCCGTCCTCGCCGAGATCGTGCTCCGGGCAATCTCGCGGAACCCGCGCGATCGCTACGGCGACGCGGACGAGCTCCTCCGTGACCTGGAGGAGCCTCTCGGAAGGGCATCGAAGGGGAGACCGCCTGCCAGGTCCCGGGCTCCCTCTCCTCTGGAGAGCTTCAGGGTGAGGCAGATCCTCATCACGGTCCTCGTCTTCGCCGCGATCGCCGGGGGCTTCGTGCTGCTCGCGGGGGCCCGCGGGAAGCGCAGCGTTCACGGCGCCATGACGGGACTGCAACCACCGAGGGCCGCCCTGGCGAGGACCTCCGGGGAAGACGGCGACTTGCCCCGGTCCGGAACGTTCCCCCTGCGGCATCGAGAGAGCGTCCGCGTCCGGGCGTCACGAGCGGGCGCGTGCGAGCGCCGGCCGCCGATGCGCAGCGCTCCGGATCCATGCTCCCGCTGCTTCGCCCCGCTCCAGCGCTGCCGGACCCCCTCCGATCCAGTCCGCGACGGCGTTCAGGATGAGGAAGCCCACCTCTCGTCGATCGTCGACCCGAACGAGCGACCGCCGTACGAGGCCGTGATCGGCGACCGGCAGGTCCAGCGCCTCGTCGGCCGACACCCGCTCGGGCACGACCTCGCCGCACTTCACCCGTGGCGATGAGGATGAACCAGTCGGCCTTCGGGGAGTTCGGGGCCGGCGCGGACGGGGACCTCTTTCTGCCAGGCGTTTCCGGCGCTCATGGGCGAGCGCGAGGCGCTAGGGCGTCCCGCGGGGCTGAGTCGCGTCGACGACGACCAGGCGCACGAGGCCCTGGACGGAGCGGGCGGGCTCGTGGTCGGTGAGGACGACGAGCCGGAGCGGGCCCGTCGCCTCACGCAGGGGCTTCCCGTCCATGGCCCACACCAGGAGCGCCCTCGTGGCGCCGATCTCCGGCGAGAGCTCCGCGCAGGAGAAGGCGACCTGGTAGCCGTCCCTTCCGATCGCCACGAGCACCTTCCGCCAGCCCCCCCTCTTCTCGCCGACCGGGACGTGCTTGCCTTTCGGCCCCGGGGCGAAGCCGAACGCAAGGAGCGCCTTCTCCACGGGCACGCCGGTGACGGTGTGCCTCTCGCCGTGGTCGACCCATTCGGTCGTGGCGGCGCCGAGGGCCTCGAGGTCCTGTTGTGCGAGGGTGCCGCTCCTCGGCAGGGCACCGGAGATCGCGACGGCGAGCGCCGGCGCGTCGGCGCGGGCCGACGCGAGAGCGAGCATGGCTAGCAGCCCGACGGCGACGTTCGAAGCCTTCATCGTGCCCTCCCGCAGCATCGTGGCCGAACCCGTTCCGCGGCGCCTGGTGTTCGCGCGCGTCATGGGAGGCCGTAGCCGTACCTCTCGAGAATCGCTCGCCCCTTGTCGCTCGCGATGAACGCCAGGAATGCCCGGGCGAGGTCCGGCTCCCTGGCGCTGGCGAGGACGATTCCGGACTGTTCGATCTTCGGGTACAGGCGCTCGGGTACGAAGTAGACCTTTCCGGCAGCGAACTCCTTCGCGAACGTGAGGGAGTAGGGGAGGAACGCCACGGTGGCGGCGCCGGTCGTCGCGAATTGGGCCGCTTGCCCGACGCTCGTCCCCAGGACGAGCTTCCCCTTCACGGCATCGTAGACGCCCGCCGCCCGAAAGGCGGCCTCCGTCGCGCGCCCGAAAGGGGCCACTGCCGGGTTGGCGATCGCGATCTTCGTGACGCCCGGGTCCGCGAGGGCAGCGAGACCTCTCCCGTCGAGATCCACCTTCGCTTCTGGAGGTGTCCAGGCGACGAGCCGCCCGAACGCGTAGACGTGTTCGTCGGTCGCCGAGGCGAGCTTCTCCGCGACGAGTCTCGCGGGGTACTCCCGGTCGGCGGAGAGGAACAGGTCGAAGGGCGCCCCGTTCTGGATCTGGGAAAAGAACGCACCCGACGCACCAAACGTGAATAGCAGCTCGACGCCCGGGTGCTCCGCCTCGAATCCGTCCTTCAGATCCTGCGCGACGGTCTTGAGGTTCGCAGCCGCGGCGACCGCGACCTGCCTGTGGGGAGCGGCGGACGGCGAGCCGAGGACGAGCAGCGCGAGGCATGCATCGCGGATCATTCCGCCTCCAGAGAGGACATTTTAAGTAACCGAGAGCTACAATATACGCAGCGCGAGCCACCTACGGCAACCGACGACGTGCCCTCCGCGCGTACCCGCGAACGCGCAGGCGGCAGGTATACTCCCGTCCCTGCATGCCCGATCAGCTGCTCAAGACCGAAGAGGTCGCGAAGGTCCTCCGCGTCCATCCGAAGCACGTCTACCGCCTTCTCAAGAAGGGGTTGCCGGCGCGCCGCGTCGGGTCGGAGTGGCGATTCTCCCGCGACGAGGTCCTGGCCTGGTCGGGCGCGAAGCCCGCTCGCGGCGAGGCCGACGAGGTGGGCGCGACCGCGCCGTTCGGCGACGGCCTCCCCCCCGCGCTCGTGGCGGCGAACGGGGACGTCGCGGTGCTCCTCCTGCTGCGCTTCGCGGCGAGGCTCGGCCCGCCGCTCCTCGGCTTCGTCCAGGCCGACACGGGGAGCGCGGCGGACCTGCTGCGGCGAGGGGCCGTGCTCGCCGCCGGTGCGCATGCGGGAGGGTTCCCGACCCACGTTGGCGACGAGAGGGTCGCGAGGCTGCACCTCGTCCGGCGCGAGATCGGCCTCGTCTACCCGAAGGGCCCGAGGCCCTTCCGCGTCCGGGATCTGGCCAGAAAGCGACTCGCCTCGCGCCCGACCAGTGCCGGGGTCCGGAGCCATCTCGACGAGGCCTTGCGTGCCGAGAGGCTCGACCCGGCCAGGGTCCACAAGAAGGCCCTCGTGCTCGACTCTCACCTCGACGTCATCCTGGCGGTGGTGGCCGGCCGGGCGGACGTCGGCGTCGCGTCCCGGGCCTGGGGAGAGCGCGCCGGCCTCGGGTTCCTGCCGCTGGCGAGCGAAGCCTACGGGCTCATCGTCAAGGCGCGCGACCTCGGCGACCGGAGGGTCGTGAGGCTGTGCGAGGTGGCGCAGGCGAAGCAGTTCAGGGACGAGGTCGGAACGATCCCCGGTTACGACACCTCGGGGTCGGGCGACATCAGGTACGACGTCTGACCTAGGGCAGGCGACCTGCCGGCCCGACGCGGGCCGTGAGGATGGCGCGGAACCAAGGGCGCATCGCCGCCAGGTCGGTCTGCAGCCTGGCGAGCACGTCCCGGATGGCCCGCGGGCGCGCCACCCGGACCGTGCGAACCCCCTTCGCGAACGTCCTCGCCGAGGCAGCCCGCCCGATCTCGAGCGTGTAGAGGAGCGTGCAGTTCTTGAGCGCGGCGGACCGCTGCTCGAGGCTCTTCTCGTCGCAGCCGGGCGCGCGCTCCGGGAAGCGAAAGGTCTCGAGGTGGCGGGTTCACCTCGTAGATCGCGATGCCATGCGCTCGCCCGAAGGCAGCGTCGATGTGCTCCAGGTCGTCCGTCGTGACCGCAACTCGCACGTGTGACCTCCGCGAAGGCGCCATGCGCAGTCCAAGCAATCGCCATGCCCGGCCGCCGGCGGTTTTGGTGCGTCGCGGGAATCGCGAGTCCGGCGCTTTGCGCGGTGGTCCCTTCACGACACGGGCAGTGTCGCATTCCGGACAAGGGCGGCGTCAGGCGGGACCGATGCTCACCTGGATCTCTGCTGGCCTGGCCGCGAACGGTGCCGAGGTGACGAGGAAGTCGGCCCCGGCGCGTGCGTAGGCGGCAGCGTTCGACTCTTCGACGCCCCCGGTGGCGGCGACGCGCACCGACGCCGACAGTCGGCGGCACGCCTCGACCACCGCCGCGAAGTCGCCGGGCGGGAACTTCTCCGCCTGGATGACGTCGGCGCCGGCCCGGGTGGCCGCGATGGCTTCTTCCAAGGTGGAAGCCTCGACGACGACCTTCCGCCCCGGGTCGTGCCTGCGGATGAGGTCGACGGCGGCGGGGAGCCCTCCGGGAAGGAACGCGGTGTGTTGCCGGAACACGAGAACGGAGGCCGAGAGGCCAAGCCTGTGGGGGACGCCGCCTCCCGCCCGGACGGCGAGGAGAGCCAGGTCTCGGGTGCCGGGAAAGCACTTGCGCGTCGCCGCGACCGGCACGTGGCGCCCCCCGGCGCCCTCTCGTGCGGCCTTCAGCATCCGCCGCGTTCGCGTGGCGATTCCGGACAGGTGTTCGAGCAGGTGGAGCGCGACCTTCCATCCCAGGTGCAGGGCCGCGGCGCTTCCCTCGGCATCGAGGAGGACGTCTCCGGGCCGCGTCCAGGCTCCGTCGGGTGTCCGCACGTGCGCTGCGGCGCCGGCGCGGGCGAGCACGCGTGCCGCCTCTTCGACGCCGGCGACGACGAGCGGCTCGCGGACGGTGAAGGAGATCCGGCCCCGTAGCGCCCCGATTCCCAGTGCCTCGGTGGTCCGGTCGCCGTGCGGCGCGTCCTCGAGCAGCAGCGCGTCCAGGGCCTCGTCGGAGATCACTTGCCGATGATGACCTCGGTCGACTTGATGATCGCGGTCACCTCGTCGCCCTTCTTGAGCTTGAGCCGCTTCGCGGACGCCTTGCTGATCTCGGCCACGATGGTGTTGCGACCGACGTCGACGGCGACCTCGGCCATGATGCTTCCGAGCTTGACGCTCTTGACCGTGCCGGCGAGCTGGTTGCGCGCACTGAGCTTCATGGGCTCCTCCTCGAGCAGGGTGGCGCCACCTTAGCAAGCGCCGCGAAGGGACGCGCCGGCGTTCGGCTCATCCGCCCCATCCGGGCGAGCGCCGACCGGTACTGGGCGGTGCCGGGCGATCGTGCCCGCCGGTGCCGGCTCTTCGCGCAGGCAACAACAGGTAACATACATGTTTGATATTGATACATTTGGGTCTCATGGGTAGCCTTCGCTTCCTCATCGGTCCCGCATCGGGGCCTTCGCAAAGGGAGCGCGCAGATGCACCGAGCCGGACACGCAGCACTCCAGGTACTCCTCCTCGCCGTGCCCGCCGTCGGACTGGCGGACGGCGAGCCTGCGCCGGGGGCGGGCGAGGCCCTCCCTGCCGCATTGACGGCCCATCCACACGAGCAGCAGCTCACGGACCTCACCCCGCTCAACTTCTTCACCGAGGGATGGGCCGATCCGTGGGCGCACCGGCACCGCTACACGCCGGACATGGCGCTGCTGCGGGTCACCACGAACTTCCTCGAGCGCGAGCTCCGCTTCGACTACGTCTACACGAACGTGGCAGAGAACAAGACGCTCGACAACACGCAGAACGCGAGCGCGCTCTTGGCGTACGGGCTCGACCGGAGGCTCATGGTCGAGGTCATCACCAACTACCAGTGGAACGTGAACCAGAACGGCAGCACGACGAACGGGGCCGGTGGCGGGTTCCTGGCCCGGCTGCAGCTCGTCGACACTCCCGGCCAGTCGTACTCGTTCCAGCTGAAGGTGGCCCCGCCCAACAAGGGGATCGGGCAGACCACCACGGTGCTCGGGTACTACCTGGCAGGCTGGCAGGACATGCACGAGCTCCTTCCGTTCCTCGGGAGGATGGGCCTCTACTTCTCGCTCGACTACGACAACTCGCAGGGCCCGGCGAAGGCCGGCGCGACGCGCAACGTCCTGAACTACGACGTCTCCCTCGCCGAGACGTGGACGCCTTCCGACATGCTGGTGGTCGGGAACCTCACGACGTTCCTGGAATTCTACGCGTCGACCCCGCTCGACGGGACGGCCAACGGCAAGACGTCGTTCTGGATCACGCCGGGCATCCGGTTCTGGTTCCTGCCCAAGAACTCGTTCACCTTCGGCGTCGACTTCGAGGTCAGCAACTACCCGACGGCCCCCGAGATCTACCGGGTGAACTACATCCTGAACTTCTAGGTGCCAGGGGCCGACGGGGTCGGGGGAGGGCGCCGCCCTCGGCGGATTCGCCCGTGTGCGTGGGCGGTCATGCCGAGGGCGGAGCGGCGGCTGGTCGAGTCGCGAGCCGGACGGCGCGGCTCCAGCATGGCGGCTCGACCCGCCCGTGCCGCACGACGGACCGAAGGAGCCAGACCGCGAGGAGCAGGCAGAGAGCCACGGCCGGCGCCGAGTTCTCCGGGCCGAAGGCGCCGCCCGTCAGGAACGCCGGACCCTCGAGGACGCCGGCGACCGCGCCCGGCACGGCGTGGGCACCCGAGGCCGTCACGCCGAAGACCGAGCCCTCGGTGAAGTTCCAGCCCACGTGGATGCCGATGGGGAGGCCGAGGCCGCGGGTCGCCGCGAACGCTGCCCCGAGGAGGAGCCCGGCCTCGACGGCGATGGCGAGGTCGCTCCAGAGCGTGGCGCCGGGGTTCTTGCCGTGGGCGAGGCCGAAGAGCGCCGCCCCGACGAGCAGCGCTCCCCAGGTTCCCGCGAGCCGCTCGACGATGCGGAACAGCAGCCCCCGGAACAGTACTTCCTCCGCGACGCCGACCGCGAAGGCGAGGGCCAACCCGCCGGGAAGTCTCGAGAGGGTGCCGAGCCCGCTTGGCTCGTACGCTCCGAGCACCCAGAGGACGCCCATGACCCCCGAAAAGAGGGCGATGCCGATCGCGAGGCCGCCCAGGAATCGCGGGGTCTCGGTCCTGGGGGCAAGCTCCGACGGCGCCCGCCGCTCCAGAAGCCTCGCCCCCAAAGCATAGGCCACGAGAACGACGGCGCCCACCACGAGCGCCCCCTGATCGCCGAGCGCCCTTCGCACGAGCGGCTGGACGCCTGCGATCGCGAGGGCCACGAATAGCAGGTTCAAAAACGCCAGGCCGGACTGCTTGAGGCGCAGGAGCATTCGTCCACCCCGAGGAGAGCGGACGCGCACCCTACCACGCCGCGACAGTGCCCTCCTCGCCGCCGGCCGCGGCCGGGGAGTCTCGCGGGGAGCCGTTGAACGAAGAGGCCCCGGGTGCGGTGGGGAGGCTCCCGCGCCGGAACCTCTCCGGCTGGACGGGGACGACCGTTCCTGCCGTGACACGGCCGCTCGCCCGGAGCAGACTCTCGCGCTGCCCCGAGGAGAGCCGCCATGCCTTCAGGTTTCACGCCTCCGTTCACCCCGCGCGGTCTCGCGTCGCTCGTGTCCCCGCCGCCCTGGCACTACTGCGGGTGGCTCCTGAACGTGGAATTCGAGTGCGATCCGGCGTCCGCCTCCGCGTTCGTCCCGAGAGAGGTGGGCACGGCTTGCGGGCGCGGGGCGATTCACTTTGCGGACTGGCAGGCCACGACGGATGGATCGGAGCTTCTCGACCCGATCCTCTCGCAGTACAAGGAGACGATCGTCCTGCTCGAGCTCGCGCGTCCGGACGGCACGGCCGCGAACTTCTGTCCGCTCATCTACGTGGATCAGGACATCTCGATGGTGCGCGGGCTCCTGCAGGGGTGGCCGAAGAAGTTCGGGAGCACCTGGCTCACCCGCTCGCTTCCGCTCGACCATCCGGCCGCCGCTCCGATCCGGGCCGGTACCCGGTTCGGCGCGTCGCTCACGGTCAAGGACCGGCGACTCGCGGAGGCGCGCCTCGAGCTCACCGGCCGCCCGGGAGAGGCGATCGGGTTCGCGGCGCGGCCGAGCTGGGGCACGGTGGGCTGGCCCGACCTCACGAGGCCCGGCGAGCCACCGGCACCTCGCTACCTGAGGCCTTCGGTCTCCACGCGGGTGGGCGGTGCCTGGCACGAGGCAACGGCCGACCTCACCTTCCACGCGACCCCGCGGGAGGAGCTCGCCGACCTGGGTCTCGGGCGCGTCACCCGTGCGAGCGCGGGCTGGCTCGGAATCACCATCGCGGGCGCCTCGCTCTAGCGAGCCGCCCTCGCTTCCCCAAGCCGCCCCGCGCGGGCTTCAACCGGGCGGGAGCTTCAGGGACGAGAGGAATGCAGCGAACCGCGGATCGCCCTGGATCCGCTTCAGGAGAGGGTCGTAGCGGACGAAGGTGAGCCCGCCGTCGCGCTGCTCGTGCGCCTTCTCCAGCCACCGGAAGGCCTCGTCGACGTCCCCGCACCAGGCGTAGGCCTCGGCCACCTGGTATGCCGCCGCGGCGGTGCAGCAGGCGATGAGATCGTCGATGGCCCGGCGGGACTCCGCAACACGCCCAAGCGAGTGGTAGGCCATCGCGAGGCCCGTGAGTCGCAGCCCCTGTATCGGATTGCGCTCGTAGCCCGCGCGCGCGTCCTCGCCCCGGCCCGCCAGAAGGGAGGCGGTGGGCTGCCAGAACGACGTCCAGACCCCCTGGGGGTCGATCTGCTGGGATCGCGCGAGCGCCTCCCGCGCGCCTCCGAGGTCTCCCTTGGCGAGGAGGTAGAGCCCCAGCCTGTGCCACGGGCCCGGGTTCAGGGGGTCGACCTCGACGACCCTTCGAAGGCCGGCGATGGCGTCGTCGAGCCGGCCGAGGGTGGCGTCCAGGTTCGCGATCTCGAGGACGACGCGGGGATCGCCCGGGGCGAGAGTCTTCGCCCTCTCGAGGTCGGAGCGGGCCGCGTCCCAATCCAGGTCGAAGTCCCGACGGGCGGCGGCCCGGGCGCGCCATCCATCGGCGAGGCCGGGATCGAGGGCGACGGCCCGCTCGGCCTCCAGGCGGACGCGGCGCTCCAGTCGGAGGATATCGTCGAGCCGGGGAAGGATCGAGCTCGCGTACACCGCGTAGAGCGCCTCCGACAGGCCGGCCTGCGCGGGTGCGTACGTCGGGTCGATGGCGAGAGCGCTCTCGAAGGCGTCGGAGGCGTCCCGGGCCGCGTCCGTCGTGTCGCTCCGGAGGAGCTTCTGGCCGAGGAGGTACTTGACGTGGGCCTCGGGGTTCACGGCGGGGCGACCTGCCCCGCCGCCGGCGGGGACGAGCTCGAGCCGCAGGGACTCGGTGACCGCCCGGGCGATCTCCTGCTGGATCGCGAAGGCACCGGTGAGCTCGCGGTCGAACGTGTCCGACCAGAGGTGCGTCCCGTCGGCGGCGTCGACGAGTTGCGCGGCGATGCGAACGCGGTTCCCCTCCTTGCGAACGCTCCCCTCGAGCACCGCGGTGGCGCCCAGCGCCCTGCCGATGGCCCGCAGGTCCTCGGTCCTTCCCTTGAAGGCGAAGGACGACGTGCGGCCGATCACGCGCAGCCCGCGCACGCGCGTGAGCGAGCCGATGATCTCCTCGGCGATCCCGTCGGAGAAGTAGTCCTGGTCGTGCTGCGGGCTCATGTCCGCGAAAGGGAGGACGGCCACCGAGGGAGCCGGGCGGACCTCGAGACGGGGCCAGCGGTGGGCCAGGTAGACGAAGCCGGGCGTGCCCGCGACGAGCCCGAGCCCGACGAGGAGCAGGGCGAGGCGCGGGCCACGCAGGCCCGGGGTCGGCGGCTCCCCGCTCGTCGTCTCGGGCGGTGCCGTCCGGGTCACGCCGGACGACGAGAGGTCGAAGATCCAGGCCAGGACGACCGTGGCCGGGAACCCGGCGACGAGCGCGAGCACGACGAGCGTGAGGGTCCACTCGGGGAGGTGGAGGCCGTGCATGACGGGCTCGTAGATCTGGAGGACGGCGAACGAGAAGATGCCCCAGCCCACGAGCGCCCGGATGACGCGTCTGCGTCGCAGTTCGGCGAGAAAGCTCTGCAGGACGGACATGGCGCCCCCGGGCGGCGAGCAACCAGGGGTGGATAGCGAAGCGCTCGCCCGCGGGCAACCGCCGCCGGGGCCGCGGGCGCTCGTCCCCGGCCGACCCGGGTCGGGGAGGCGCCCCGGGACCGGCGCCCTCGCCGCGGAGACAAAATGATATTGCAACTCATTCTCATTTATCGTACGGTGCTTCCTGGAAAGCGAGGGAACGGTGACGACCACGGCGGAGCCAAGACGGAGCGGGGTCCCGAGCAGGGCGACCCCCCGCGAGCTGAGGATGGACGCGGTCGCGCGGGGAGGGTGCGATGGACGGGGGACTCCCGCCGTCGGTCGCTCGCCGGAAGGCGCATGCTGCGCGGGCTCCGACCTCCGCTGCGGGTGCGGCAGCCTGCTCGCGAAGGTCGTGGGCCGTGAGGTGGAGCTCAAGTGCCGCAGGTGCAAGCGCACCTTCCGACTCCCCCTCGCCACCTGACGTCACCCCCTTCGCCACCTGAGGCCAGAGGTCCTGGAACCCCGCGCCCACCCGAACGAGCGGAGCGCCGCTCGTCGTCCGAGTGCCCGTGCCCATTCCCACCTGGCTCCTCCGCGATCCGCCGCACCGCCGCCGCCCACTCGTCCCCGCTCGCCGCGCGCGGGCGCTCCGGGAACGGGCCCGGCGGACGGCCCTTCTCGCCGCGGCGCTCCTCGCCTCGCCGGCGGTGCTCGCCGGCGAGCCGCTCGACGCGGCAGACGCGGGCGCGGTCCGGCTCGCGCGCGGCCCCGAGCCTGGGAGCCCGGCGTTGTCCTCCCCGGACGTCGAGGTGCCAAGGGCCTTCGACTGGACGGGCCTTTACCTGGGCGGGCACGTCGGCTACGGCTTCGGCCGCGCGGGCTCCTTCGTCTCCGACGTCGTCCCGCCGAACTTCGAGAGTTCCTTCGAGGGCCTCGGGGGCGGTCTCCAGGGCGGGTACTCGCTCCACCTGGTCTCGAACCTCGTCCTCGGGGCGGAGGTTGACGTCTCGTTCCCGAACTTTCTCCAGAACGGGCTCGCCTTCTCGGTCCCCGGCGCCCAGGGAACCGTCACGGAGACGATCGACAGCATCGGGTCGCTGCGGGCGAGGATCGGCTACGGGTGGGGGCGCTGGCTCGCCTACGGCACCGGCGGCTTCGCGTGGTCGCACTCGCACTTCACCGACGCGCCCGGAGCGGGAAGCGGGCTCACCGACGTCGTCCGGTTCAGCCCGGGATGGGCGGTGGGGGCGGGCGTGCAGCTCGCCCTGAACGACCGGTGGTCCGCCAGGCTCGAGTACCTCTACGATCGGTTCGCAACGGCGTCGGTGGCCTTCGCGACGGGGGTCGAGACCACCTCCTCGGTCGCCGTCCACTCCGTGTGCCTCGCGCTCGACTGGTGGGTGCCGGGGACGGCGCCGCCATCCCGAGAGGTCGAGGAAGGGGCGCCCGGGCGGGAGTGGAGCATCCACGGGCAGGCCACCTTCGTGGGGCAGGGCTACCCGAGCTTCCACTCCCCCTACGAGGGCACGAACAGCCTGTCCGGGTCCGCACAGTTCGCGGCCACCGTCAGCGCCACCCTGTTCCTCGGCGTCCGCCTCTGGGAGGGCGCGGCCCTCTACTTCGATCCGGAGCTCATGCAGGGCTTCGGGCTGAGCGCCGTCCACGGTGTCGCGAGCTTCCCGAACGGGGAGGCGCAGAAGTCGGACTTCCCCGTCCCGCGCTTCAACGTCGCGCGGATCTTCCTCAGCCAGACGTTCGGTCTCGGCGGCGGGAAGGAGGTCGTGGAGGACGGGCCGAACCAGGTCGCCGGGGAGCGGGACGCGTCCCGGTTGACTTTCGCCGTGGGCAAGTTCTCGACGACCGACTTCTTCCTCCTGAACGCGTACGCGGGCGGGCCCCGGACCGAGTTCCTGAGCTGGAACGTCTACGGAAGCGGCTCCTACGACCAGACCATGGACAAGCTCAGCTGGACCTGGGGCGTGCTCGCGGAGCTCTACGGCGCAGGCTGGGCCGTCCGCGCGGGGTACTTCCTCCTGCCGGTCGAGTCCAACTCCAACAGCTTCGACACGCACGTTCCGCAGGGCCAGTACATGCTGGAGGGGGAGTGGCGCTACGCCCTCGGCGGCATGCCGGGGCGGCTGCTCCTCACGGCCTGGCTGAGCCTCGGGAACATGGGGAGCTACTCGGCGGCGCTCGCGCAGCCCACCTCGACGGCGGGTTACCCGGACGTCGCGCTCACCCGGCAGATCCGGACCAACTACGGGTTCGTCGCCGGCCTCGAGCAGGCGGTCACGGCGGACCTCGGCCTGTTCGCCCGGGCGAGCTTCAGCCCGGGCCAGGTGGAGATCATGGGCTGGACCGACTGCGACTCGAGCCTCTCGCTGGGCGCCTCGTGGAAGGGGGCGGCCTGGGGACGGCCGCAGGACACGCTCGGCGTGGCCGGGGTCGTCGAGGGGCTCTCGGGCATCGCCCGCGAGTACTTCGCGGCGGGCGGCCTGGGAATCCTCATCGGCGATGGATCTCTCAGCTACCGGCCGGAGGTTCTCCTCGAGTCTTACTACTCGTTCAGCCCCTGGCCCTGGGCAGAGGCGACCCTCGACTACCAGCTCGTCGTCGACCCGGGCTACAACGCCGCCCGAGGCCCGGTCTCGGTGTTCTCGGTCCGCGTCCACGTCGGGTTCTGAGGTGCCCGGGGTCGAGGTCGCGCGTCAGTCACGCGGGCCGAAGGTGAGCTGGTAGGCCGCGTAGGCCTGGCCCGAGGGGTTCGTGAAGGAGTGACCCGCGGACAGGAGGACGTGCTGGAGGTCGCTCACGTCGATCACGAGGCCCACGTTGAAGCGCGTGTTCGACGGGTTCCCGTCCTGCCCCGTCATCCCGTGGTAGACCTCCGCACCCGCCGTCCCCCAGCTCGCGAACTGGCACTGGGCTTGCCAGCCGACGAACCAGGAGCCGCTCGCCCCGGGACCCGGGTTTCCGATCCAGTAGCCCGCCCCGCCGTAGGTCGTCCACTTGCCGAAGCTCTTCTGGAGCCAGAGCGGGAGGAGCACCTGCACCCGCCCCGCCCCGAGCCCCCGCGCGGAGTTGCCGCTGGGGAGCTCCAGGAGCGGGTAGATCCCGATCTGCGGGACCCATTCGCCCTCGTGCACGAACCGGAACTTCGCCCCGAGCTCCACGTCGCCGAGCCCGTACCGGAAGGTCGCGCCGCTCGGGGCGTTCCACGCGACCGGCACGATCGCGTGCAGCTGCAGGTCCGGGATCACCCCGTAGTTCACCTCGACCTGGGGCAGCGTGCCGTCCGCGCCCGCGCCCCTCGTCCAGAAGTTCTGGAACGCGAGGTACAGCTCCCAGTGCCGGCACTCCACCGGCTCCGGATCGTCGGTCGTGTACGGCGGCCCGCCGTGCGCGGCGACCGGGAGGGCGAGGCAGACCGCGAAGGCGAGCCGCCGGGCGGCCCGCACCGGCGCAGCGCCGAGGATCGTCATCCCGCTGGCCCCCCGAGCGCCGGCAGGAGGGCCCCGGCCGCGGCGCCGAGCGCGACCACCGCGAGCGGCGGGAGCCGCCAGGAGACGAGGAGCACGAAGCATCCAAGGGCGATCCCGAAGTCGGCGGGGCGCCGCACCGCGGTCGTGAACACTGGGTCGTAGAGCGCGGTCCCGAGCAGCCCGACCACGGCCGCGTTGACGCCCCTCATGGCCGCCTGTGCCCACGCCTTCCTCCGGAACGCGTCCCAGAAGGGAAGGGCGCCGGCGAGCAGCAGCATCCCCGGCAGGAAGATGCCGACGAGGGCGAGCGCGGCCCCGGACAGGCCGGGCGACGGCGCGGCGACGGCTCCCAGGTAGGCCGCGAATGTGAAGAGCGGGCCCGGGACGGCCTGGGCGGCCCCGTAACCGGCGAGGAAGGCGTCGTCGCTCACCCATCCCGGCAGCACGACGGCGCCGCGGAGCAGCGGGAGGACGACGTGACCGCCGCCGAAGACCAACGCCCCGGAGCGGTAGAACGCGTCGAGGAGGGCCAGCGGAGAACCGGGCCACGTCCGGGCGCCGACCTGGAGGAGGACGAGCAGGACGGCGAAAAGGGCGAGGCAGAAGGCGGCCGCCACCCGGGATACGCGGACCGGGATCGTGCCCGGCGCGTCGCCCACGGCCACGCGGCACAGGACCAGCCCCGCTGCACCTCCCAGGGAGATGGCGAGGATCTGGCGCGCGGAGGTGAATCCGGCCGTGACGATCCAGGCCGCGACGAGCGCGATCCCGGCGCGCTGCCGATCGGGGCAGAGGTTCCGGGCCATCCCCCAGACCGCCTGCGCCACGATGGCCACGGCGACGAGCTTCAGCCCGTGCAGGAGCCCCGCCGCCCAGGGGCTGCCGAGCAGGCTCGCGCCGCGCGCGAACAGGAACAGGAGGAGGGCAGACGGGAGCGTGAAGCCCGCCCAGGCGGCGAGCCCGCCAAACCACCCAGCGCGCCCGAGGCCGACCGCGAAGCCGACCTGGCTGCTCGCGGGCCCGGGCAGGAACTGGGAGAGGGCGACGAGGTCGGCGAATGAGGCGTCGTCGAGCCAACGCCGGCGCGCGACGAACTCCTCGCGGAAGTAGCCGAGGTGGGCGATCGGTCCGCCGAAGCTCGTCACCCCGAGTCGCAAAAATGCGCGGAGGACCTCGGCCGGTGAACCTGGCCCAGGGCCGGCTGGCTCCGCGGACCGTCGAGAGCGCAATGCCCCGGCGCTATAGGCGGCCGGCGCCGCGGAGTCAATCGGTGGCATCGATGCCCGCCCTCCCTCAGGCGAGGGTGGCGCCGCGCTCGGCCAGGAGCGAGCGCAGGACGGACCGGTGGCAGCGTGCCTCGTCCTCGCAGTAGCAGCCCACGGAGAAGCTCGCGTGGCGGGACAGCGCGGCGAGGAGGTCGAGCACGCGCGATGCCTCCGGGTGGCTCATCTCGGCGCGGAACCGCCGCAGGAAGGCCTTCCACGACCGCGCGTCCTTCGCTGTCCTCGCCTTCGCGACGAGGCCCGCGCTCGGCGAGAGGAGCGGAAGCCAGACGTCGTAGTAGTCGCGGCGCGCGAACTCGGACCTCGGAACCCCGCGCGGGGGACGGCGCACGGTGCCGATCCGAAGGCCCTCGCCCGGCTTCCGCGGGGAGCCGAGCTTCACGACGGCGATCGCCACGGGAGCGCCCCTGCCGGAGGTCCAGACCGTTCAATCACGCCGGTGCTCGAGATCCGGCTGGAAGAGGCCGAGGAGCGCGCCCTTCGGGTCGGCGACGAGCGCGATGCTCCCGACCTTCGGAACCTCGACGAGGGGCACGACGACCTTGCCGCCGAGCGCGGCCGCCCGGGAGCGCGACGCGACGACGCTCGAGACGTCCACGTAGGTGAGCCACGACGGCGGCCCGGCGCGCGCGACCTGCAGGTCCGCCACCTGGGCTCCGCCGCGTGCCGCGAACACCGTCACGTCGCCCCCCGGTGGCCGCGTCTCCGACCAGCCGAGGAGCGCAGGGTAGAAGGCCTTCGCCTTCGCCGGGTCGCGCGCGGAAAGCGTCTCCCAGCAGAACATGCCGGCCTGCGGGCGGCCGGGAGGGGGCGCCCGGCCGCTCCCGGCCCGCAGGACGCCGAGGACCGCGCCCTCCGGGTCCTGCACGACGGCGAAGCGCCCTCCGCGCGGGATGTCGGTCGGCGGGACGAGCACGCGCCCGCCGCCATCGGCGGCGGTGCGGCAGGTCGCGTCCACGTCGGCCACCGATGCGTAGCTCGTCCAGCTCGGGGGAGCCGGCGACCCTGGTGGGGTCCTCATGATGCCTCCGATCTCGCGGCCGCCGGCGCTCGCGATCCAGTAGCTTCCCCCGTGGGGAATCGGCATCGCCTCGAAGGTCCAGCCGAACATCCCCGCGTAGAAGGACCTCGCCCCGTCGTCGTCCGGGGTCACGAGGTCTCGCCAGACGAAGGTCCCGAGGTGCGACTCAACCTGTGGCATCACTCCTCCATGCGGCTCGCCGCCGCCTCCAGCGACGTCATGGCTAGGGGCCGTCCCGGTCCGGCGCGACGCCACCTGGGGGCAGGCCCCGTCCGGGGATCGGGGTCGAGGGTACCGCGTGCCTAGCGGTGGGATCGCGGTCGCGTCGCGCAGTGGCCCCGGCTTCCGTCTCGCGCTCCGACGCGGGTGCGCGGGACCCGCGTCAGACGACGAAAGTTGACGGGATCCCTCGGAGGGGGAGATACAGTGCCGCGCGATGTCCAGCCCGACCGAGCCGACCGGGGGCGGCCCCCCTCCGACCGAGCGCCCCTTGCGGATCGCCATGGTCATCGACGCCTGGGACGAGGCGAACAACGGGGCGGTCGTCTCCACGCGCCGCTTCACCGAGATCTTCCGGGGCCAGGGGCACGAGGTGGAGGTCCTCGCCACGGGCGAGGCGGCGCCCGGGAAGGTCCCCCTGAAGACCTTCTTCATCCCCACCCCCGGGCGGATCATGGAGAAGATGCGCCTTCCGTTCGCGTGGCCCGACCGCCGCATCCTCCAGGAGGTGATCGCGCGCCAGGACGTGGTCCACGTCCAGTTCCCCTTCTACCTGGGGATCCGGACCATCACCTTGGCCCGTCAAGCGCGCGTGCCCGTCGTCTCGACGTTTCACGTCCAGGCCGAGCACCTCCTGCACAACGTGAACGTTCGCAGCCGGACGCTCGTGCACTGGGTGTACCGGTTCTTCCTGCGGACCACCTACAACCGGTCCGACCACGTCGTGTGTCCGAGCGCCTTCGCGGAGAAGGAGATCCGGCGCTACGGGCTCCGCGTACCCTCGAGCGTCATCTCGAACGGCGTGCCGCCGGAGTACCGGCCGCCGACCGGGGAGGGGTCCGTCCGCTTCGGCGGCAAGTTCACGATCCTGAGCGTCGGCCGGCTCGCGCGGGAGAAGCGACACGACCTCCTCATCGAGGCGGTGCGCCGGTCGCGCCACGAGAAGGACATCCAGCTCGTGATCCTCGGGGACGGCCCGCTGCGCGCGCGCCTCGAGGAGCAGGGCAAGGCGCTCACGAACCCGGCCATCTTCCGCTGGCTCAAGCCGGCCGAGCTCATCCCCTACTACGGCGGCGCCGACCTCTGCGTGCACGCGGCCGAGGTCGAGGTCGAGTGCATGTCGGTGCTGGAGGCGATGGCCTGCGGGTTGCCGTGCCTCATCGCGCGGTCCCCGCTCAGCGCGACGCCGCAGTTCGCGCTGAACGACGACTTTCTCTTCGAGGCCGGGTCGCGCGAGGACCTGACGCGGAGGATCGACTCCTGGATCGAGAACCCGGCGGCGCTCGCGCGGGCGCGAGACGACTACCGCGAGGCGTCCCGGCGGTACGCCGTCGAGACCTCGGCGGAGCGGCTCCTCGAGGTCTACCGAGGGGTCGTGGCTGCGAACGGGGCCCGAAGGGCGGCCGCCTCCTGAGCTGGACCGGGCTCGCATACCCGTACGGGCGGTGCCTCTCGCACCGGCCTGTTCAACGGGCCGCGCGTGTCTCCGACGACGTCGGGAAGGCCGGGTTTCGGGTGCGGTCGGGGCTTTGGCGGGTCTCGCGCCACTGGTCGTCTGGACGCCGCCCCGCGTCATGAACCCCCCACGCGGGGTGCGTCCCGGCAGCTTCGGCACCGCCGCCGCGAGGCCCGGGCTGCCCGGCGGACCCTCGGCGATTCAGCAGGGTTCGACCCCAACGAGGCGTGGTGTCCGGTGTCGCTGCCGGCTAAGGGCCGCCACGGTTACCCGTCCACACGGAGGTCTACCCCATGCGAATCTGGTTGAGAGCCCTGGCTGTCTGCCTCGCCGCGCTGGCCGCTCTTCCGACGCCGACACGCGCCTGGAGCCGCGGGCGCGCCCGCGTCTTCGCGACCCTTCCCGCCGGATCCGCCGGGCCCGAGGGGCTCGAGGTCGACGGCAAGGGCAACGTGTACGTGACCACCTTCGGGTTCACGGCCAGTGGGCCCGCGACCGGCTCCGGCCAGCTGTACGTGTTCAGCGAGCACGGCCATCTGTTGCGGCAGGTCTCCATCGCCGGCGCGAGCCCCCACCTGCTCGGCCTCCGGTTCCACCCGGCGACCGGGGCGCTGCTCGTCATCGACTTCGGCGCCGGTGTGGTTCTCGACGTCGACTCGCACACGGGGGCCTCGACCGTCTTCATGACGCTGCCCTCGCCGTTGCCGCATCCGGCGCTGGGCGCCGGGCTGAACGACGTCACCTTCGACGCCGCGGGCAACGTGTACGTGTCCGACTCCTTCCAGGGGATCGTGTGGAAGACCGGCCCGGGCGGCGGCGTCGCGTCCGTCTGGGTGGACTCGGACCTGCTCCGGACCTCCGGGGTGCCGCCGTTCGGCGCCAACGGGCTCCGCTTCAACCGAGCGGAGACGGCGCTCTTCGTGGCCAACACCGGCAACGACACCGTGGTCCGGGTGCCGGTGGCATCGGGCGCGGGGACGACCTCCGGCCCGGTGGCGGGCACGCCGGCCGTCTTCACCAACGGCATCAACGGCGCGGACGGCCTCCTCATCGACGACGACGACAACCTCTGGGTCGTTGCCAACCAGGCGGACGAGATCGTGGTCGTCGATCCCACGGGAAAGGCGATCTCGAAGCTCGGCGACTTCGGCGGCCTCAAGGACGGGACGCCGATCCAGATGCTGTTCCCGGCGAGCCTCCGCTTCCTGGGGGACGACCTGCTCGTGACCAACCTCTCGCTCGACCTGAGGCTCTTCGACCCGTCCTACGCGGCGGTCGACTCGGAGTGGTGCGCGCAGGTCACGCGCTACACCGTCGTGAAGATCAGGGCGCGCATCCGGGGCTGCGACGAGCCATCCGAGTGGGACCCGTTCCAGGCCCGGTAGCGTCGACCCGGGGCCGCCGGAGGGCCCGGTCGGGCGGCGCGGCGTGGCGCGGCGCGGGAGCGCCCGATGCGGGCCGCCCGCGAGGGTCCGGCGGGCGAACGCAGGGGCCGGAAGCGAGCTCCCCGCCGCCGCCGCGCATCCGCGCGCGGAGGTTCGTGATGCCGAAGAACCGGTTTCGCATGTCGGCGGCGCTCCTCGCGGCCTCGCTCGCGCTGCCGGCGGCGGGAGAGGACCCCGGCCCCATCAAGCCGCCGAGGTTTCCGCAGCTCACGTACGAGCAGCTGAACGTCTACCAGAAGCCCCTGGGGGAGCAGATCCTGAAGGTCTCGAGCGTCGGCCTGGGAGGGCCGTACAACCCGCTCCTCCGGAGCCCGGTCCTCGGGCAGCGCCTGTTCGACCTCTTGTACTACCTGCGCTGGAACTCCTCCCTGCCGCTTCGGCTGAACGAGATGGCCATCCTCATCACCGGACGGCGCTGGCGGTCCCAGGTCGAGTGGTACGCGCATGTGCCCCTCGCGCTCAAGGCCGGCCTCTCGCCCGAGGTCATCGCGGACCTGAAGGCCCAGAGGCGACCGGCGAGCATGAAGCCGGACGAGGCGGCGGTCTACGACTTCGTGACGGAGCTTTCCGCCCGGCACGAGGTCACCGACGAGACGTTCGCGCGCGCCAAGCAGCTGCTCGGCGAACAGCAGGTCGTGGACCTGGCGGTCGTGGCGGGCACCTACGTCACCGTGGCCATGCTCCTCGCCATGGCCCAGGAGGGAGTCCCCCCGGGACAGGAGCCGCCGTTCAAGCCCGGCGAGCCCTGAGCGGGGACCGCCGCGGACGTCGGCGCCCGCCGGTCGGGATCCGGTCTCTCCCGGGGAGACCGCCTCGTCGCCTGCGGCTGGCGGCTCGCCGGGAGCCTGGTAGATGATGCGCGCATGGTCCTCGGGTTCTCGGTCCTTCTCCTGTTCCAGCTCGCCGGCGAGCTGCTGACCCGCCTTGCCGCGCTGCCGGTCCCGGGTCCGGTCGTCGGGATGGTGCTCCTCATCGTCGCGCTGGAGTTCGGACTCCCCACGTCCGACGGGCTCGAGCGCGCCTCCGGCGGACTGCTCGCGCACCTCTCGCTGCTGTTCGTGCCGGCCGGGGTTGGGATCATCCAGCACGTGCCCCGGCTCTCGCACGAGTGGCCCGCACTCGGGGTCGCGCTTCTCGTGAGCACGTCGGCCACCATCGCGGTCGCGGGGCTCGTCGCGAGCAAGCTGTCGAGCTCCACCGTCCCGGCGACGGGGAAGGGCCGTGAGCACGCGCCTCGGCGAGACCTGGGTCTACCTGGCGCAGACGCCGCTGCTGTGGCTCACGGTGACGGTGGGCGCGTACGCGCTCGCCGACCTGCTGTACCGCGGCCTCGGCCGGCCGCCGGTCCTTCACCCCGTCCTGACTTCCGTCGCGATGCTCGTGGCCCTGCTCTGGCGGAGCGGAACCCCGTACGGCCGCTACTTCGACGGCGCGCAGTTCGTCCACTTCCTTCTCGGCCCCGCCATCGTGGCCCTGGCGCTGCCGCTCCACCGGGAGCTCCGCCGCGAACGGCGCCGGGCCGTCCCCCTGACGGCGGCGCTCCTCGCCGGGTCGGTCACGGCCATCGCGAGCGCCGTCGGGGTGGCGCGCGCCGCCGGCGCGTCCCGTGCCTCCGTGGCGTCGCTCGCGCCGAAATCGGTCACGGCCCCGGTCGCGATGGGCATCGCGGAGAAGCTCGGCGGGATCCCGTCCCTCGCGGCGGCGCTCGTCCTCCTCACGGGACTCCTCGGCGCGGTCCTCGGCCCTGCGATCCTCCGCGCGCTCCGCGTGAGGGACGAGGCTTCGGTGGGGTTCGCCCTGGGGATCGCCTCGCACGGGCTCGGGACCGCCCGTGCCTTCGAGATCGGGCCGACCGCCGGGGCGTTCGCGGGGCTGGCGATGGGCCTGAACGCCGTCGTCACGTCGGCTCGTCCCGCTGCTCGCGCGGTTCCTGTTCCCTTAGGCAGGGGGCGGGGCTCTCCGTGCCCGGCGGCCGAGCGCCTCAGCGGTGGGCGGGTACGTCCCGGAGGTTCCCGAATCCGGGGATGAGCGGCAGGTCCAGGGCGGAGATCAGGCCCGGACCGGACGCGCAGACGGCCGGGATCGCGTGGACGGCGCGCATCCCCGTCGCGAGGCACCCGGCCCGGTTCGCGTCGCGGTCCGAGGCGTCGCGGAGCGCGGTCTCCTGCTCTATGCACGGCTCGCCCTCGACGACGACCCGGTACACGTCGTGCTCGTACATCTTCCCCTTCGGCCAGTCAGGGGCCGCAGCCTTCGTCACGCGGTTGCAGTGCTCGAGGACGATCCGCGGCTCCCCTCCCACCCATCCCCGGATCTCGAAGCGGACCGCCGCGCAGGCGCCGGCCGGGATCACGCCGTACGGGTAGCGGATCTCTTCGGGGGTCGCCCACTTCTCCCAGACCGAGTCGATCTTCTCGAGGGTGGCCCCCATCGCGTCGGCCATCATGGGAACGGTCATTCCCCAGCCGAACTGCAGCACCTCGGGGTTCTCGAGGATCGCCCGGTACTCCATCGGCTGCCCGAGGCCCATGGGCCTGTAGTCGCCGGCATACGAGGAATAGTCGAGGATCTCCTGGATGCGCACGCGGTCCACGCGCCCGCAGACGCCCATGAGCGTCATCGGGAGGAGGTCGTTCGCGAAGCCGGGGTCGATCCCGGTCGTGAAGCAGGTGCGGCCCGTGCGCTTGCAGACCTCGTCGAGCGCCCCGGCGATGGCCGTCGGGCAGGCCTTCGGGTAGACGAGCGGCGTCATCGACGTGGAGACGACGTCCTTGCCCATCTCCATCGCGAGGGTGAGGTTCGCGAGGTTCTCGGCGAGGAACTCGGCCGTGGGACCGAAGTAGGCCACGGCGTGCGCCTCGCGCGAGAGCACGTCGCGGGCGTCGCGCGATGCTCGGAGGCCGGTCGGGGCCACTCCGCACAGCGTGCCCACGTCGACGCCGTCCTTCTCGGGCGAGTGGACGATGACGCCCACGAGCTCGAAGCGTGGATGGTCGAGCAGGATGCGGGTCACCTGCCGGCCGACGAACCCGGTGCCCCAGACGATGACCTTGTAGCGCGGGGCGTCCCTGGCGAGGACCTTCTCGCGGGTACCGGGGATTCCCCGCCCGGACTTGAGAAGCAGGAGGAACCCCAGGAGCTTCGCCTGGTTGTCGAGGACCCGGGTCTTCCAGCCACGGAGGGCTTCGAGCACGTTCATTCTCCCTCGGCGCTTCGGTGATGGGGGGACGGCAGGGTGCTCAGCGAGATGCCGCGCGCCTGCAGGAGCTCGAGGCTCCTTTGCCACAGTCGCTCGCCGTTCCGAGGATCGGACGAGCGCGCGTCGGCCGCCGCGACGTGGCGAAGGTAGAGGTAGAGGCGACTCTTCCCCTCGAGGGTGCGGCTCGCGGCGCAGTAGATGGCGGGCCACATCGCGATCCGCGGCGCGATGAAGTAGGAGGTCATCACCCTCCCCGCAAACCCGCCCTCCCGCGAGATGTTCGTCCGGACCGCGCCGGGGCAGTACGAGAACACCGAGACGTCGGGCGCACCGTCCGCCCGGAGCAGCCGCCGGCCGAGCTCGCACGCGAACGTCTGCACGTAGAGCTTGCTGTGGCCGTACCAGGTCGTCCCGTCCAGGAGGCCGAAATCCGGGAACGCCCCGAACCGGTCGAAGTCGATGGGCGGGCACTGCCGGTGCGTCTCGGAGGAGGTGATGACGACGCGCGACACGCCGCGCCCGCTTCCGCCTGCCGGACGGGGGCCGGGGGCGGCGAAGGCGTCGCGCGGAAGCACGCCATCGGCGAGGAGCCGGTTCACGAGGAGGAAACTCGAGAGGAAGTTCACCTGGAAGAGCTCGGCGAGGCCGTCGCGGGTGAGCCGGTTGCCGAGGGGGGCGACCCCGGCGTTGCTGACGAGCACGTCGACCTTGACGCGATCGCGGGCCAACCCGTCGCACAGCGCCGTCACGCTGGCCAGGTCGGCGAGGTCGAGGGGGCGCTGCGAGACCTCCTCGCTTCCCGTCTCGCGCCGGATCGCCTCGGCGAGCCCCTCGTGCCCTGCCCGGCAGGCGAGGATGACCCGGCCGCCGCGCCGGGCCAGCTCCGGCGCGATCGCGCGCCCGAGGCCCGAACTGGGCCCGGTGACGAGGCAGGTCCTCCCATCGAGCCGGTCGGCCTCGGTGAGAGGCGGCAGCGCGTCCCGCTCGCGGTAGTGGTCGACGACGGCCTTCAGCCCCGAGAGGACGGGGTCGATCCTGCCTGGGCTCCTCGGTCGAAAGCGCATGTCGGTCGGCCTTCTCGCGCCCCGCGGGCGAAGGAGGGCAACCATACCCCAGTCGTTCCTCGCGGGGCGCCTCGAGGGGGCCCTCGCCGCGAAGCCGCTCGCGCGGGGCCTGCCGGACGAGGCGGCGTCAGCGTCAGGGGCGCGCGGGGGGGCGCCGTGGCCGTCGCGCGGTCGCGCTCACGTGTCGGGGACGGGACCCGCGCATCCGCCGGAATGCCGACGCGGGCGTTCAGGAGGCGACGACCGTTCGGACCTGGAAGACCGGCTGGGCCTGGATCGCCTTCTTGACGGAGCACTGGTCCGCGACGCGGACCAGTGCGTCCCGGTACTTCTCCGGGAAGGCGGGCGGGACCTCGATGTCGAGCTCCACGCGGTCGAGGGCGCCGTCGTCCCGGTGGTGCGTGCGCTCCACGATCCGGATGCCCTCGGTCGGAAGGCCCCGCTTCGCGCAAAACCCCTGCACGAAGATGCCGGCACAGGTGCCGATGGCGGCGAGAAAGATCTCGAAGGGGGACGCGGCCGTGTCCTCGCCCCCGTTGTCTAGCGGCTGGTCGGTCCGCACGAGGTGCCTTCCGACCCGTGCGTCGACCCGACGTCCGCCGGGCAGGGTGACGACGATCTCGCTCGCTGCGGCCATGTTCGCTCCTTGGATGGTGGGGACCCCGAAGGGGCGCCAACGTGTGAGAGCCTTTCGGTCACAATCCGGTTCGCCAACGGCGCGGAACGCCGCGAAGCCCCCGGGGTTCCCGGCGTCGTATCATCGCCTGGCGCGGGAGGCGGGAGGGGACGTGACGACATCGGCGAAGCAGGCCCTCGTGGGCCTTCGGGACTGGGCCACGCTGCAGTGGTACGTCGTGCCGCTCCTCGCACTCCTCTTCCTCATCTACGTGAGGGAGGTCCGGGAGGCGCGGCGGACCGGGAACTGGGATGCGGTCATCGCCGGCGCGGCGCTCTTCTGCGCGGACTTCGTGAACGAGACGGTGAACGGCTGGATCTTCGCCCTGAGCGGCTACAGCGCTCTCTGGCTCGTGCCGGGTCCGACGGCGCTTCGCACGCTCGTCGGCTGGAACGCCGAGATCATGTTCATGTTCCTCATCCTGGGGATCATCTACTACCGGACCGTGAGCGAGGACGGGAAGGCCCGGATTCTCGGGATCCCGGACCGCTGGTTCTGGGCGCTCGCGTACTCGGCCATCTGCGTGTTCGTGGAAACCTTCCTGAACCGCGGTGGCCTGCTCGTCTGGGACTTCCCGTGGTGGAACCGCGGGCTCCCGGGGCTCGTCCTCATCTTCGTCTTCGGGTACCTCTGGTTCTTCCTCGCCGCGAAGTTCGCCATCGAGCGAAAGACGCTCCGCGCGAAGGTGATGGTTCCGGTGGTCCTCTTCGGGGCCGCCCTCGCCCTGAACGCCGTGGGCTTCGGCATCCTGGGCCTCACGTACTGACCGCCGGGACGGTGCTCTTCGCCCGGCCCGCGCCGCGGGGATTGGCTCCGGATAGTCAGTCCCAACGCGTTCGCCAAATGGAGGCACGCTTCCCCTCGGTCGCCTCGGCGACCGGGAGTGCTTGGTCTGCCCGGCCGACGGCTGCGCGTCGAATCGGGACCAGGTGCCTTGCACTACGCTGTAAGTACAAGACAAAATCGACGATTCGAAAAAACGCTTCCGCGAATCTCGCCCTGGGCGAACTTCGCATGCGTCACCTTCGTGGGGTCCCGGATCCCCAAAAGGGACCCAACACGCATGGTGCGTACTCTGTTAGGGGGAAGGGCTACCGCGTCCACCCCGAGCAACGGCTGACTGGACGGCCTGCGCGTCGGGCGCGGAGAAGGAGCACGGAATGCGAACGGCGAAGCTCAGCGTCTCGCGACTCGTCGCGGGTGCGGCACTGGCGATCCTCCGGCGGGCGAAAGCGGTGCCCTTCGTCGCGGCCGCGGCGCTCTTCATCACGCCGAGCGCGTTCGCGCAAGGCAGGACCGCCCTTCAGAACCACGTCCCGGGCTACGTGGCGCAGGCGAAGGACCTGGGCGCGTCGTCGGCGTCGACGGTCATCACCCTCCAGATCTGGCTCCACCCGCACGACGAGGCCGGGCTCGAGGCGCAGCTCGGGCGCATGGAGGACCCCGCGTCGCAGGACCACGGGCGCTGGCTCTCGGCGCAGCAGTACGCGGCGACCCACGCACCGAGCGACAGCGACGTGGCGAGCGTGACGGCGTTCGCACAGGCGAACAACCTCCAGGTTCTATCGGTCGGTCCGGACAACGGCTTCGTGACCGTGCAGGGCAAGGTGGCGGACGCGCAGGCGGCCTTCGGGGTACAGCTCCACGACTTCCAGTGGGGCGGGCGGACGCTCCGGGCGACGATCGCGAACCCATCCGTTCCGAGCGCGCTCGGCACCGTCGTCGCGGCGGTCGGCGGCCTGAGCCAGCACACGGTCGCCCCGCACCACGTCCGGCCCAAGTCGGCCGATGGCGTCGAGATCGCGGGGGTGCCGCTCGCCAAGGCTTCCCCGAACGGCTTCTTTTACTCCTCGCAGTGCTTCCGCGAGCCCGAGACGCACACGTTCACCTCGTCGACGGCGACCGCGACCTACTGGGGAAACCGCTACGGCCAGGACATCACCAACTCCGACCTCGGGACCCTGTCTCCCTGCGGCTACCAGCCGAGCGACATCTGGGGGGCCTACGACCTGAACGGCCTCTACGGGAAGGGTCTCGACGGCACCGGGCAGACGATCGCCATCGTCGACGCGTACGGCTCGACGACGATCCAGCAGGACGCGGCCACCTTCTCTGGGCTCTACGGACTCCCGCCCCCGGACATCACCATCGTCGGGACCCCGAGCGCGTCGCCGTACGACCCGGACGACACCAAGGCCGGCTGGGCCACCGAGACGACGCTCGACGTCGAGTGGGCGCACGCCATCGCCCCCGGGGCGAAGATCGTGCTCGTCGTCACCTCCGACGACCCGAACGACCCGACGAACACGGCCGAC
The DNA here is from genome assembly GCA_035543235.1 of Anaeromyxobacteraceae bacterium. GTDB lineage: Bacteria > Myxococcota > Myxococcia > Myxococcales > Anaeromyxobacteraceae > DATJZG01. The sequence continues at coordinate 64,864 of DATKJV010000074.1, forward strand.
TCCGACGTGAACCTCGCGGCCGCCATCCACGCGGCCTCGAAGATCCCCGGCGTCAGCACCATCTCGAACAGCTACGGGTCGCCCGAGTCGCAGACGCCGACCGCGCTGCTCCAGATGTGGCACTGCGTCATCCGGTCGGCCGCGGCCCGCGGCATCTCGGTGAACTTCTCCTCGGGCGACAGCGGAGACTTCTCGGCCGGAACCGGCCCGACCGACGTCTCGAGCCCGGCGAGCGATCCGGCGGCGACGAGCGTGGGCGGCGTGAGCGCCGTGCTCAAGCAGGACGGCTCCATCGCCTTCGAGACCGGGTGGGGCACCAACATCACCCGCATCGCCGACCCCGAGTCGCTCGGGAGCCCCCCCGTCGACCCGCCGCTCCACAACGGGTTCCTCTTCGGAGCCGGTGGCGGCCCGAGCGGCTACTGGTGGCAGCCGCGCTACCAGTGGTCCCTGCCCGGGAAGTCGCGCCTGGTTCCGGACATCTCGTGGGTCGCCGACCCCTACACGGGCGTCGAGATCGTGCTGACCTACGATGACGCGGGCGACCAGACGGTCGAGGTCATCGGCGGGACGAGCCTGTCGACCCCGATGTTCTCGGGCCTCTGGGCGATCGCCAACCAGAGCGCCGGGCGGCTTCTGGGCTCGGCGGCGCCGCGCCTCTACAAGCTGCAGCGGGGGATCGTCGACGTGCGGCCGTTCTGGTCGCGGGGCAACGTGGCCGGGTTCATCAAGGATGCGAGCGGGACCACCTGGGAGTCGTCGACCGACCTCCTCGCTCCGCTCTTCGGGACCCGCTACTTCGTGAGCGCCCTCTACCAGGGGCCGTCCTCGACCCGCTGGTACGTGCTGAGCTTCGGCACCGACACCACGCTCAAGACGCGCTGGGGTTGGGACGAGGTGACCGGGCTGGGGACGCCGAGAGGGCAGGCCTTCGTGCGCGCCGTCTCGACGCCCTGGTGACGCCGCCCCCGGGAGCGCCCGGGTGGCGGACGTGAGAGACCCTGCGGCGCGCTGGGCGCCGCAGGGTTTTCGCGTCTCCGCGCCGGACTCGCCGGGCCCCGCGGAAGGTCAGGCCGCCTGCTGCCAGCCGTGCCCGGAAGTGCCAGGGAACTCGACGACGAAGGCGACGCTCCCCCGCGGCTCGGAGGGGCGCTCGATGAGCTCGTAGACGACGAGCTCCCGGCCGACGTACTCGCGCAGCACGTCGATCGGGTTCGCACCCCGGGCGGCGGCCACCTGGCGCGCCAGCCGCGAGAGGGCGCGAATGGTGTTGTCGCGCCAGTAGACGTCCTCGTCGCGGCTCTGCGCGAGGAGGACGTGCCGGCAGGGCAAGGGCTCGATGCCTCGGCTGCCGTAGAGAGGCGAGAAGCAGACCGGGCACAGGAACGCCGTGGGGTCGCCCGCGGGCCCGCCCGCGCGCGAGGGGAACGACAGGAGATTCTGGCTCAGCACCTTGGCCAGGACGGCCCTCCTTTCTCGTGACGCCGAGCAAGGTAGCGGGGCGAGCGGCGCGGATAAAGACGCTGAAACTGAATTGACCATTCCATAAACGAGACAATTACTGGGTCTCCGCCCGCCCGGCCGGCCAGGGACGGACGTCCACCCTCGCGGCCGGGCCCCGCGCCCGTCGGGATATGTCGGGCGAAAGCCATTGATTTCGCGACGTTCCTGACGGCGCCCGGGTGTCTCGGAATCGAGGCACTGGCGCCGGGGAAGGGGCGGCGCGAACATCCCCCGAAAGCATGTGTGGGGGCCTGTCGGCTCCCTGGCTCCGACCGGAGGTGCGAGTGGCCACCGTGGTGACGAAGGAGGAACGCAGGGACTTCTCGCGCATCGCGCTCCACCGGCCCGCCACGATCGAGGTGGGCGGCGTGAAGGTCCCGTGTGCCCTCCTCGACATCTCCCTCTGCGGCGCCCTCGTGCGGGTTCCCCACGCGCTCCACGCCGTGCAGGAGCAGGGCTGCGCGCTCGTCATCCGGCTCGACCACGGGATCGAGACCATCCGGATGCGGGGCGTCGTCGCCCACCGGAAGGACGACACGATCGGCATTCGCTGCCGGGAGGTGGACCTCGACGGCATCGCGCACCTGCGCCGCCTCCTAGAGGTGAACCTCGGGGACGAGGTCCTCCTGCACCGCGAGCTCGCCGCCCTCGTGCGGCGGAGGTAGGCGTTCCCCGGCCGGGCGCCGCGCGCTACCCTGGCGCGCACACGATGGGACGCCCGGACGCCAGGACCGCCGACGAGCTGCTGCAGAAGGCCGCCCTCCGGGAAGCGGCGGGCGACCTGGCAGGTGCGATCGCGCTGTGCGAGGACGCGATCCGGGCGGATGGAGGGGAGCCCAGGGCGCACTACATGCGCGGGTCCTACCTGCTGCGGCTCGGAAGGCATGCCGAGGCCCGCGAGAGCCTCGGAAAGGCGATCGAGATCAAGCCCGGCTACGCCGAGGCACACGTGAACCTCGGGATCGCGCTCTTCCAGGACGGGCGCGCGAGCGAGGCCGCGGCGGCCTTCCGGCGGGCGATCCGGCACGGCCCCGCGCTTCCGAATGCCCACCTGGCCCTCGGCAACGCCCTCTTCGCCCTGGGGGACCCCTCGGGCGCGGCCGCGAGCTACGAGGAGGCGGCCCGCCTCGAGCCGGCCTACGCGAAGGCGCACGAGTACGCCGCCGACGCCTATCTTGCCCTGGGCGACCTCGAGATGGCCCGTCGCCACGAGGCGCGGCTCTCCGCCCTCGACGCGGCGGCCGCAGGCGCCCTCCGGGAGCGGATCGGGAGGCTCGGAGGTTAGGCCCCCCTCGCGCGCCCGGGGGACTGGCGTCCCGGGCGGGACGGCGCTATGGTGCGCCGCCATGCGACTCGGTTTCGGTGAAATTCTCGTCATTCTCGTCATCGCGCTCCTCGTGTTCGGCCCGACCAAGCTCCCGCAGCTCGGCGACGCCTTGGGGAAGGGCATCCGCAACTTCAAGCGGGCCTCGGAGGGCGCCGACGAGGAGGAGCGTGCGGAGCAGGCACGCCTCGCCGCGGCGCGCCAGGTCCCATCGGCCCAGGCCGCCGAGGCGAAGAAGGTCTGACGCGGTCCGCCTCTCCAGGCGTCAGCGAAGGAACTCGAGCAGGGCGGCCTGGAACCGCTCCGGGGCCTCGAGGTGCGGGACGTGTCCCACGCCCTCGAGCTCGACGAGGCGAGCCCCGTGGATGGAGCGGGCCGCGCGCCGGCCGAGCTCGGGATATTGCCCGAGCGTCGCGAGCACGTCCTTCGGGAGCGAGCCGCGCCCGAGCGTCGTCCGGTCCTCCTGCCCGATGACGAGCAGCGTCGGCACGCGCAGGCGGCCGAGGTCCTGCACGACCGGCTGCGTGTAGATCATCTGGTAGGTCAGCGCGGACGCCCAAGCGGCGCGTGGCCACTCGCCGCCGAGCGTCTGCCGCCAGGCGAGCTCGGCGTAGAGGCCGAAGTCGTCGCGCCAGCGCGCGAAGTAGGAGCGGTAGAAGCGCTCCACCCCTTCGCGGGTCGGCGAGAGGGCCGTCCGGTAGGTGGCGTCCAGGCTCGCGTACGGGACCTTCTCCCGGTAGTCCTCGAGGCCGATGGGGTTCTCGAGAACGAGGGCCGCCGTCGCCTCCGGATAGAGCAGCGCGAAGCGGACGGCCAGCATCCCGCCCATCGAGTGTCCGACCACGATCGCCCGCGGGATGGCAAGCGCGTCGAGGAGGCGCTTCGTGTGCTCGGCGAGGAACTCGAAGGTGTAGTGGACGTCCGGCTTGGACGACTTGCCGAACCCGATCTGGTCGGGGGCGACGACGCGGAACCCGGCCGCGGAGAGCGCCTCGATCGTGGACGCCCAGTACGAGCCGTAGAAGTTCTTGCCGTGGAGCAGGACCACCGCCTTGCCGTTCGGGGGGCCGGACGGAGGGACGTCCATGTACGCCATTCGAAGGTCCTGCCCGTCGACGGTCGCCGGCAGGAACCGCACGGGGTACGGGTAGGGGTAGCCTTCGAGCGCGATGCCGAGCGGCTCGACGGCCGGGGTGGCCGCGAGCGCGGCCGCGAGGAGCGGGGCGAGCATACCCGGAGCCTAACCCGGCCGGCCCCGCCGGGAGCGCACGCCGGCCCGCCGGGCCGCGGCCACGAGCCCCTCGAGGGGCGAGGGGCCGTCGGGGACCACGCGCGAGGCGACCGACAGGACCATGCGCTCCACCGCAAAGTCCTCGGCGAGGCGTCGGGCGTCCGCCTCGTCCATTCCCGCGCGCCGAAGGAGCCGCGCCCGGCGCACGCCCCGCGCGCCCCGCAGCCAGTCCGGCTCCGCCGCGCCGAGGTCGCCTGGCGCGGGAGACAGCCCGAGCGAGCGGCCGAGCCCGGCGAGGAGAGCGGCCCTTAGCCCCTCCTCCGCGAGCGTCTCCCGCCGGCCCGGGGGCGCAGGCGGGGAGGGCGCGACGGAGATCTTCCTTCGCCGCACGAGCGACGAGGCGGGCGCCGGTGCCACGACGGCAGGCGCCAGGGCAGGCGCGCCGCGGAGGTAGGCCCGCGCCGTGGCGAGCGTGGCGCGGGCGTCTGCCGCCTTGAGGTCGGGGAGCCCACGAACGGCGAAGCGATGGAAGCGGACGCGCGCCTCCCGGCCGAGGCGCCGCCCGGCGCCCTCGAGCACGGCCGGCCAGGTCCGGTCCATGTAGAAGATCCGCCCCGCGGCGGCGACCAGGGCGGCGGCCTCCCTCCCGGAGAGCACGCGCTCCGCGCGGGCGTGCGCCACCGCCCAGCGGACGTTCACGAGCGGGACGGTGAACGCGTGGTATCCGTGCTCGGGGCCGGCGTGGAGAAGCGCCACCTCGCCGTCGTCGACGAGGAGGCCGTCCCGGTAGGCGCGGAAGATGGCTCCCACGCCGACCATGCCGAAGCGCGCGAGCTCGGCCGCCCGCAGCGCTCCCATGCTCGCGCCGCCGAAGACCGCCACGCCCGCGGACAGGGCGTCGAGGATCTCGCGGTGCCAGACCGACGGCTGGCTCTCGAAGAGCCCGTCGACGAGCGCGATGGCTCTCGGCCCGCTCTCAAGGGCCCGCCAGACGTCTCCTTGCCGCGCCGGGGGAAGGACGGCGCAGCTCCCGCTCTTCCTCGCTTCCGCGGCGGGAAGCGAGGGGCCGAGGAAGGCGACGAGGGCGGGCCGTCTCACAGGAGCGCCGAGCGACGGAGCGACGGGGAGAGCACCTTCACGACGTGGAGCCCTGGGGCGGGCGGGGGCAGGTCCACCGCCACGGCGGGCGCGCCGCCTCGCTCGACGAGGCGGGCGAGGGCCCTTAGCGACCGCGGCGGGGGCGCCGCGCGCGCGGGCGGCCTGCGGCGCCGGGCGCGGCGGCAGACGCGGAGGAGCTCCTCCATGGCGCCCGGGTCCGATGGGGCGACGTCCTCCCGCGCCCCGTGGATGTCCGTCAGCCGGGACTGGGCGGCCTCGAGGAGGGCGCCCCGGAGAGCCCGCTCGCGGTCGAGCCCTGCCGCGTAGCCGGCCGCGAGCGGCACCGGGCCGCCCAGGCGGTCGGCGAGGAGCGCGGCCGCGACCGGCAGGTCGCCCGGCGCGGTGAGGTCGAGGAGGAAGACCTCGAAGCCCCGGGCGGCGATGCGGTCCGCAAGGGCGAGCGCCCCCGGGCCCGCGGAGGCGGCGCCGCGGCGATCGAGGAGGCAGGCCGCGACCGAACGCGCCGTGAAGCCCCGCGGGAAGGCGCGGGCGAGGCGATCGCGCTCGGCCGCCTCGAGGAGCGCGTGGAGCAGCGCGCCTCGACGGTTCCAGTGGGCGCCCATGCCGTTCGACGTCCAGGGCGCCGCGGCCAGGCCGAGGAAGGCCCCGCCCGCAGGAGGGCAGAAGACGGCGCTCGCCGGGACCCAGGTCGGCCGGCCGGAGCGGAGCTCGCGGCCCTCGACCCAGGCCATCCGGGCAGCGGCAAGCGGCCGTTCCGCGCCGAGCGCCTCTGGCCGGACGACCCGGGCGCCCTGCGCGGCGAGCTCCCGGGCGGACCCGAAGCGGAGCGCGGCCCTCTCCGGCGTCTCCGCAGCGGAGAGCTCCGCGGCCTCCAGGACCGCTCCCCGGGCCGCCTCGCGGAAGGTCGTGCCCTTGCCGTTCGAGACCTGGAGGACGTGTCCGATGGGGCGCACGGCGCAGGCGACCTCGATCCCGCTCCGGTCGAGCCCCGTCACCCGCGCGATGCGGGTGACGCCGACCTTCCTCGCCGCCGATCGCAGCGGGGCCGGCAGGCGGACGTCCGCGGGGCGCGACGCGAGGATCTCCACGGGGCGCTTATACACCGCGGCTCGGGGCGCCCGCTCTAGGGGCCGATCCGCTCCAGGCGACGCAGCGCCGGGGCGCGCCAGGCGACGACGGCCACCGTGACGAGGGTCATCGTCCCGCCGAAGACGACCGAGGGCACGGTCCCGAGCAGCCGCGCCGCGACGCCGCTCTCGAACGCCCCGAGCTCGTTCGACGACCCGATGAAGAAGCTGTTCACCGCCGCCACCCGTCCCATCTTCTCCTGGGGTGTGAAGGTCTGGACGAGCGTGCTTCGCAGGACGACCGAGACGTTGTCGAGCGCCCCCCCTGCGGTGAGGATCGCCAAGGAGAGCAGGTACGAGCGCGAGAGGGCGAAGGAGATCCAGGTCAGCCCGAAGAAGGCCACGCACCAGAGGAGCGCCCGCCCGGCGCGCCGGAAGTGGCCCAGGCGCGCGAGCGCGAGCCCCATCGCCACCGAGCCGACCGCGGGGGCCGCCCGCAAGAACCCGAAGCCCACCTCGCCGACCCGGAGGACGTCCCGTGCGAAGACCGGCAGGAGCGCCGTCGCCCCCCCGAAGAGCACCGCGAACAGGTCGAGGCTGAGCGCCCCGAGGACGAGCGGCTGCCCGAACACGAAGCGGACGCCGTCCGCGAGCTCGCGGAGGATGTGCTCCGGGACGTACGGGCGGGGCGGCCGTGGGCTCACCGCGGCGAGCATGGCGAGCCCGGCCCCGGTGAGGGCGAGGCCGACGGCGTAAGCGAGCCGGGGCCCCCCGAGCGCGATGAGCCCGCCGCCCGCTGCGGGCCCGAGCACCATGGCCGTGTGGAAGACCGAGGACCGCCAGGATGCGGCGTTGTGGTAGTGCTCGCGCGGGACGAGCTCGGTCCCGATCGCCACCGAGGCGGGGCGGAAGAAGGCGCGCCCGAGTCCTGCGAGCGCCTGCGCCGCGTACAGCGGCAGCGCCCGCGGCGTGCCGAGGCTCAGGACGAGGAGCCACGCGCAGCTTCCCCCGACGGCGGCGAGGCTCGCGAGCGACAGCCTGCGCCGGTCGAACCGGTCCGCCGCCCAGCCGCCGACGAGCGTCAGGGAGAGGAACGGGAGCGCCTCGGCGAGCCCCACGAGCCCGAGCGAGAGGGGATCCCCGGTGATGGCGTAGACCTGCCAGCCGAGCACCGTGCTCTGGATCTGGGTCGCGGCGAACACCGCCGCCATCGACCCGAGGAAAAGTCGGTACTCGGGGAAGCGGAGCGAGGCGTACGGGTCGTGGGCCACCGAGGCGGGCATGCTCGCGGGCGCCGCGCCGCCAAGTCAAGGGGAAGCGACCGCCGAGGTCGTTTCCGCGGTTCGCGGGCGAGGAGCCGGGCCCGCGCCCGTCACGCCCCGTCGCTTCTTCGGTGCCCAGCTTTGCGCTAGGGTCCGCCGGCGATGTCCGACCTCGTCACCCTGGGGGCGCCGGCCGCGCCGCGCTTTCGGAACCCCTGGAGGCGGATGCCGGCGGTCCGCTGGGCCGTCCAGGGCGCCTACCTGGCCTTCCTGGCGGCCGTGGGCGTCGAGTTCGGGCTGTTCTACCGGGCGGCGGTCGGGGGAGACCCGGGGGCTGCGTCGCGGCCGCCCGCCGTCGAGGCATTTCTCCCCATCAGCGCGCTGGTGGGCCTCAAGCGCCTCGCCCTGACTGGCAGCTGGGACGAGGTGCACCCGGCCGGTCTCACCATCCTCCTCGCGGCGTTGGCGAGCGCGCTGATCGCACGCAAGGCCTTCTGCGCATGGGTGTGCCCGGTCGGCACGCTCTCGCGGGTCCTCGAGGCGACGGGCCGGAAGCTCCTGTGGCGCCGCGGATGGCCCCGCGTCCCGCGTCCGCTCGACTACGCCCTCATGTCGCTCAAGTACCTGTTGCTCTGCTTCTTCCTCTGGGCCGTCCTGTGGGCGATGCCCCTCGGGGCGGTCGAGGCGTTCCTCCGCTCCCCTTACAACATCGCCGCCGACGCGAAGATGCTGCTCTTCTTCGAGGACCTCTCGCTCGCGGCGGCGGTCGTCCTCGGCTCGCTCGTCGTCCTCTCCCTCGTCGTGCGCAACTTCTGGTGCCGGTACCTATGCCCCTACGGGGCGCTGCTGGGGCTCGCGAGCTGGTTCTCGCCTCTCCGGATCGTGCGCGACGCCCCGAACTGCAACGACTGCCAGGCCTGCTCGCGCGTCTGCCCGGTCGAGATCCCGGTCGCCTCCCGGGATTCCGTCACGAACCCCGAGTGCACGGGGTGCATGTCCTGCGTCGCCGCCTGTACCGCACCCGACGTCCTCACCGTGAGCCGCCGGAAGAAGGGCGTGACGCCGTGGGCCGTGCCCGCCGCCGGGGTGGCGACGCTGCTCGCCTTCTGGATCGCCGCCCGGGCGACCGGCCACTGGGTGAGCCTCGTCCCCCCCGAGGTCTTCGCCCGCGCCTACCGGATGGCGCCGCTCCTCACGCACTAGCGGAGGAGTCCGGGGGGGCCGGCCTACGGGACCGAGATCGCGGAAAGCCGGACGGCGTTCGTGCCGTTGCCGTTGGTGCTTCCATCGATCCAGCCCCAGACGAGGCCGTTTGGCCAGCCTCCGGTGCCGAGCGTGCCCCAGGAGTCCCCGAGGGGCGTGAGCGTGTACTTGGTCCAGCTCGACCCGTTCCAGTAGGCGAGCGTGTCGGTGTAGGTCGCGAGGTCGAGGGATAGGTTGTAGCCCACGAAGACCTTCGTCTCGTCCGGCGAGACGGCGAGGTTCCCGTATGCCCAGGCGTTCGCGGACGTGTCCGGGTGGGGCACCACGTTCGGGGTCCTCGTGCCGCCCGCGAACTTGTCGATTGTGAGCCCGTTCGAGCAGTCCTCGTAGAAGAGCCACACGCCGCTTGAGGTGCCGCGGCAGTCCTGCACGGCGAGGGCGCTCCCGCTCCCCGAGTTTCCGAAGGACGGCACGCTCGTGTCGACGGTCCACGTCGTGGAGCTCGCCTTCAGCCACACGGCCTTGATGGGGCTGAGGCCGGGGTCGTCGCCCGTGTTGATGCCGCCCACGAACACCCAGAGGTCCCGCGTGCTGCCGTCCTGCCCCATGAGCGACGTGTAGTTGTGGACCGGGTTGTACGAGACGGGCGTCTGCGTGTAGACGACGTCGCTCGTCCCCGAGACCGCGCTCCCGCCGATCGTGACGAAGTCGGTGGAGGCGCTCGGGGTGATCCCGGCCGCGCCCGACGTCACCTGGACGTGCGTCGCGCTAGCCGCTCCACCGCTCGTCATGTCGTGGATGCAGATCGCGATCCGCTCGTTCCCGCTCGCATCCTCGACGTCGAGGACGTGGCCCCGGATGTCGGGGCTATGAAAGGTTCCGGGGATGGCGATGTCCTGCACGGCGACGCTGAAGGCCGAGATTGCTCCGCTGGTGCGCGTCAGCGAGACGCGCGCGTAGTGCCACGCGGAGTAGCTGCCGTTGTACGAGAGGAGGTGCACGTTCCCCGCCGAGTCCTGGGCGATCTCCTGCAGGCCCCAGGAGAGGGTCGCGAGAGCCGGGTCGCCGAAGGCGGATGTGCTCTCGACGTAGCTCCAGCTCGCACCCGAGTCGCCCGACCGCACCAGCGTCCAGCTCGTTCCGTTCCAGAAGAAGCCGAAGAGGTCGCTCCCGCCGTTGTCCTTGAGGATCAAGGTCCCGCCGATGGACCAGCCCTGGACGAGCCGGGAGCCGTCGTTCAGCTCGGGGAGGAAGTTCGTCACGGTGGCGCTCACCCCGCCGGTGCAGGTCCCGCTCGAGCAGGTCTGGCCGGTCTGGCAGGCCTTTCCGCAGGCGCCGCAGTTCGCGGGGTCGCTGCTCGTGTTCGTCTCGCATCCGTCGGCGGAGCTCCCGTTGCAGTTCGCGTAGCCGGCGGCGCAGGAGGCGACGGTGCAGGAGGAGGAGGCGCAGGTGGCGGTGGCGTGGGGGAGGTTGCAGACGTTGCCGCAGGCGCCGCAGTTGTTCGGGTCGCTCGCGGTGTTGGTCTCGCAGCCGTTCGCCGCGTTTCCGTCGCAGTTCGCGTAGCCGGCGGCACAGGAGGCGACGGTGCAGGAGGACGAGGCGCAGCCCGCCGTGGCGTGGGGGAGGTTGCAGACGTTGCCGCAGGCGCCGCAGTTCGCGGGATCGCTCGACAGCGTCGCGCAGTAGGTCGGGTTCGACGTCGGGCACCCGGTCTCGCCGGACGCGCAGGACGCGGCGCACTGGCCACCCGAGCAGACCTTTCCCGAGCCGCACGCGTGCCCGCACGCGCCGCAGTTGTTCGGGTCGTTCGCGGTGTTCACCTCGCACCCGTCGGCCGGGTCGCCGTTGCAGTCCGCGAAACCCGCGGCGCAGGAGGCGACGGTGCAGCCGCCGCCGCTGCAGCCGGCGGTGGCGTTCGCGAGCGAGCACACCTTTCCGCAGGCCCCGCAGTTCTTGGGGTCGGTCGCGAGCGCGGCGCAGTAGGTCGGGTTCGACGCCGGGCAGGCGGTTTCGCTGCCCGGGCAGGACGTCGTGCACTGGCCCGACGAGCAGAGCTGCCCCGACGCGCAGGCGTTGCCGCAGCTGCCGCAGTTGTGCACGTCCGTGGCCGTGTCGACGCAGGTGCCCTGGCAGGCCGTGCCTTCGCTGCAGGTCGTGGTCGGGCTCGAGCCCCCTCCGCAGCCGGCGAGGGCAAGGAGTGCGCATGCGAGAGCGGGGAGGAGGAGTCTTCGGGCCATGGGTCGCCCTCCAAAGGAGGGAGCCTTATGCCTCGACCCCCGTGGGCGCAATCCCGCCGCCCAACGACACCGGAATGGGACGAATCGTTAAGAATTGTGAAGGCTTCGACTGGTTTCGGGGCTCCTGTCGGCCTCGCCCGCGACGGACCTCTTCACACCATCGCCGCCGAGGGAACGTCGGGATGGGCGTGAACGTAGTCCACGAGCCGCGGGAGGTAATCCATGAGGCGCGGAAGCTCGATCCCGGTCCCCCGCAGCTGGGCGGAAGTGTTGTCCGTCCCGTAGGCGCAGGAGATCACGTAGTAGTCGAGCCCGGCCGACGGCACGCCGAGGAAGCGCTCCACGAAGGGCACGTAGTCCATGACCGCGCGCGCGAGGCCGAGCGGGACCGGGACGCGCACGACGCGGCGGCCCGCGGCGCGGCCGATGCCGTGGATGACCTCGCCGAGCGTGCTCGGGTCGGGGTCGGCCAGCTGGAAGACCCGTCCCCGGGCGCTGGGCTGGCCGGAGAGGTGGGCGATGGCGCGGACGACGTAGTCGCGGGGCACGAAGTTGTAGCGCACGTCGTCGGGGTCGCCGACGACGGGAACGAACGCCACGCGCGGCTGGCGCAGGATGAGGCGGATAAAGAAGTAGATGCCGTCGTACTTCTGGGTGGCACCCGTGGCGCTGTCGCCGACCACGATCGACGGCCGATAGATGGCGACCGGCATGCCGCGACGCATGCGCTCCTGGACGAGGACCTCGGCGCGGAACTTCGTCTCCTCGTAGTGGTTCTTGAACGTCTGTCCCTTGTCGAGGTCCGCCTCCGTGAAGAGGCCGGGGTGCCTCCCGCTCACGTAGCAGGTCGAAACGTAGTGGACGGCGTCGAGGTGGGGGCAGCCCTCCGCGAAGTCGAGCACGTTGCGCGTGCCCTCCACGTTCACCTTCTCCGCCAGGTCGCGCGGGACGCCGAGGTCGTAGGCCGCCGCGAGGTGGTAGACCTCGACCACGTCCTCCCGGAGCGCGACCGAGTGCGAGGTCCCGAGCCCCGCGCCCGTGATGTCCCCCTCCACGAGCTCGACCCGGCGATCGAGGCCCGGGTGGCGCTCGGCGATCTCCCGGAGGCGCTTCCTCGCCGTGCCCAGGTACTTGCCCTGGACGAGGCACACCGCGCGGCGGTCCTCCGGACGGGCGAGCACCCGGGGAAGGAGCTCGGACCCGAGAAACCCGGGAAACCCCGTGAAGAGAATCGCGTTCGCGGCCATGGCACCCTCCCCGGCGAAGAGGGTAGCCCCTTCCCGGTGCACCGGTGCATGCCGCGCGGGTCTGCCCCCGCTAGGAGCGTCTCGGGCGGGTGGTCCCGGCCAGGTAGACGCCGCAGAGGATGAGCGCGATTCCCGCGAGCTGGAAGAGGAGGAACGACTCGCCGAGGAGCACGACTGCGAGCGCCGTCCCGAAGGCGGGCATGAGGTGCAAGAACACTCCGGCGCGGTTCGCGCCGACCTCCGCGACGCCCCGGTTCCAGAAGGCATAGGCGACCACGGAGGCGGCGAGCGCCACGTAGAGGACGGTGAGGACGCTCGCCGGGCTCACCGGGAACCGCGCCCCGCGCGCCATCTCCCACGCGTAGAAGGGGGCGATCCAGGCGACCCCGACCGCGACGAGCGCCGTCAGGAGCACGAAGGGATCGATTCCCGAAGGCCGCCTCGCGAGGAGCACCGTGTAGAGCGCCCAGGAGAGCACGGCCGCGAGGACCCACGCGTCTCCCCGGTTGAACCCGACGGAGAGGAGCGCTCGCGGGTCCCCGCGCCCGAGGATGACGAGCACCCCGGCGAGCGAGATCGCGATTCCGGCGACCTGGCGGAGCGTCGTCCGAGAGAAGCCGGCCGCCGACGACAGCGCCACGATGAAGGCCGGGCAGGCCGAGTTGAGCAGGAGGGCGTTCGTGGCGGTGGTCTCCCGAAGGCCGACGTACACGAGCGTGTTGAAGTTGCCGACGCCGAGGATCCCGAGCGGGACGAGGACCCGCCAGGAGCGAGCGACGAGCGGCCACTGCGCGACGAGCCCCCGCCGGTTCGCGACGACGAGCACGAGGAGCGCCACGGCCCAGCGCCAGAAGGCGAGGCCCACCGGCGGGATCCGGGCGTTCACGGCCCGGCCGAGCACGAAGTTGCCCGCCCAGAGGAGGGCCGCTCCGGAGAGGAGGAGGTAGGGGTGTCCGGCGGCCCGCCTCACCCCGGCCCCGCCTCTCCGGCCGGGAAGACCTCTCGCGCCCTGCCCATCGCGGGCGGATTCTACGCGACCATCTCCCGGTTGCGGTCGGCCCACGCGAACCAGGGGACGAGGAGCCAGAGCGCCAGCCCGGCCACCCCGATGGCGGTCGTGCTCGGCGGGGGACCCCCGAGGACGTTCCCGGCGTAGATGACGGCCAGGAACGCGATGAGCGACCAGAAGGCGACGCCCCCCGTGCGGTTCCGGGGTCGCGTCGAGGTCGCGTAGGAGAAGACCCCGAAGAAGAAGATGCCGAGCTCCGCGGCGAGGGTGCCGGGGACCGAGTTCCACAGCCCGAGCCCGAAGCGGGCGTCGGCTCCAGGCAGGAGCGTCAGGTCGGGCCGGTGCGTGACGAAGTCGAGCAGCCAGTGGCTCGCGACGAGGGCCCCCGCCGTGACCGCGCCGCGCGCATAGCCGGTGCGGGCGGCGTACGCGGCGGCGAACAGCACCGCCCACGCGATGGAGGCCGCCAGGCTGTGCGTGAAGGGGTAGTGCTCGAAGTCGATGGGGGTGAAGGCCGTGGCGCCCGGTGCGACGCGGGCCCGCTCGACTCCGAGGAGAAGAAGCACGGGCCAGACGAGGTCCACCCACTGGGCCGCCGCGGCCAGCGTGCCGAGCGACGTGCGCGGGGCCGCGCGCTTGGCGGCGAGGGCGAGCCCGAAGTGTCCGATGAACATGGTCGGAGGGGCCTACGTGTCCGAGCGCGCGGCGATCCGCGCCGCGGCGAGGCGGTAGAGGACGGCCACCGCGAGGCTTCCGCCGAGGAGGGCGGCGACGAGCGCGAGGCCCCGGCGGAACGCGTAGTCGACGAGGGCCCGCCCGTCCTGCGAGGCCCCCTGCGTGGCGCGCTGCACGAGCGTCTCGAGCCGGGGCGCGCCCCGCTCCACCGACTCGACCAGCGCGCGGGCGTCGTTCATCGCCCGCCCGAGCTCCACCAGGCCGCGCGTGTAGTCGTTCACGTCGAAGGGCTTGCCCGGAGGGGCCCCCGGAACCGCGGGGGCGGCGCTCACCATCGACACGAAGGACTGGAGCGAGCGGATGGCGCCGTCCGCCGAGGTGAACGCGCCCTGGCCTGCGTCGAGGGCCGCCTTCGCCTGCGCGAGGAGCGCGCGGGCCTCGCCTTCCTGCGCCTGCGCCGCGTCCAGGAACTGGCGGATGGCGGCCTCGCGCTCCCGGTCCACGAGCGACGGGATCTCCTGCGCGAGCTTGCCGATGGCTTCGGCCGAGCCCGAGATCCGGTTCGCGTCCCGGAGCACGTCCTGCGCCTGGGGCTGCAGCGAGAGCTGGAGCGCGAGCTGCTGCGCCTGCAGGTCGAGGAGGGAGGGCCAGCGCTTGGCGTAGTACAGCGCTCGCTCGGCGAGGATCCGGGTGCGCTCCACCTGCTGCACGGCCGGGTCGAGCTTCCCGAGCGGGTCGAGGCCGACGGAGGCGAGGATGCTCGTCGGGGTCCCGAGCCCCGCGGTGCCATGCTCGCTCTGCTCCACGTCCACGAGGCGGATGGAGGAGACGTCTTGGACGTCCGGGTTCCTGGCGCGCCACGTGGCGATGGCGTCGCGAAGCTGGTTCTTCGGGAAGGACTCGAGAAGCGGCTGGACGATGGTCCAGGCGCTCGCCTCCGAGTGCGCACAGACGTCGAGGAGGGGCCGCCCGCTCTCGCCGAACACGACGGGCACCCAGTAGCTCTCCACGGAGGAGCGGGTCAGCGAGACGAGCACCACGAGGTCGAGCGCGTTCAGGATGGGGTTCGGGCCGGTGGCGATGTCGTAGGCTGCGGTCGCCTGCCTGAGCTGCCAGGCGAGGACGGCGAGGCGCTTCTCGGGCGTCGGCGTCTCGATCCGGGCGGCCGCCTGCACCACCTGCGTGGCGTAGTCGCCCGCGTAGCGCATGACCTTCTCCTGCACCTCGGCCACGCGGTGCTCCTGCTCCTTCTCCTGCGTCGACCCGGTGATGTAGCCGAAGCCGGTCGAGATCGTGGAACAAGCTGCGCAGAGGAGGACGAGCAGTGCAGGGGCGAGGCGCGAGGGGAGCGAACGCATGGGAGCCTGGGGGAGTCCGCCGCCAGTTTACCCGCCCGTTCCCGCCCCGGTCGCCGGAGTACCCGCACGGGTCAGCCGGAGGTGCTAGCCTCGCCACGGATGGGCCTGCACCCGGAAGTGGCCGCGCTGCTCGCCGCCTGGCGCGAGCCACCCGCCGACGACGCGGAGCTCCGGCAGCGGATCTCCGCGACCGTGGCCGCGCTCCGGAGCCTGCGCCGGGACCGCCCGGAGCTGTTCGAGACGGAGGCGGCGCGCCTGGTCCGCCCGGCGGAGCCCGGCCCGGAGCGGTCGGCGCTCGCGGCCGCCGCCGCGCCGCCGGCGGACCCTGCCGAGTGCCTCCGGCGGGTCTTCGGCTTCGAGGGGTTCCGCCCGGGGCAGCGCGAGCTCGTCGACGCGGTGCTCGCGGGCCGCGACGCGATCGGCGTCTTGCCGACCGGGTCGGGGAAGTCGCTCACCTACCAGCTGCCGGCCCGCATGATGGGCGGCCTCACGCTCGTCGTCTCGCCGCTCATCGCCCTCATGAAGGACCAGGTGGACGCGATGGCGAGGCTCGGCGTCCGGGCCACCTTCCTGAACTCCAGCCTCGACCCGGAGGAGCGGCGCCGCCGGGTCGCGGGGCTCCGGCGCGGGGAGTACGA
Source organism: Anaeromyxobacteraceae bacterium (assembly GCA_035543235.1). GTDB lineage: Bacteria > Myxococcota > Myxococcia > Myxococcales > Anaeromyxobacteraceae > DATJZG01. The sequence goes on from DATKJV010000074.1 coordinate 80,737, forward strand.
GATCGTGTACGCGGCGCCGGAGGGGCTCGAGGCGTCGGTGGGGGCCGTGCTGGAGGGGACGCGACTCTCGCTCGTCGCGGTCGACGAGGCCCACTGCATCAGCCACTGGGGCCACGACTTCCGGCCCGCCTACCGGAACCTCGCGGGGCTGCGGGCGCGATTCGGCGGGGCGCCGGTGCTCGCGCTCACGGCGACCGCGACGAGGCGGGTCGCCTCCGACATCGCCGAGCAGCTGCGGATGCGCGACCCCGTCGAGTTCCGAGGCTCCTTCTTCCGCCCGAACCTGCTGCTGCGCGCCGCCAAGAAGGGTCCGGAGGGCGTCAGCTCGCGGGAGGCGGTGCTCGCCTGCGTGCGCGGGCACCGGGGCGAGAGCGGCATCGTCTACTGCATCGCCCGCAGAAGCGTGGAGTCCCTCGCGGAGTTCCTGCGGTCGAAGCTGGTGCGCGCCGTCGCCTACCACGCCGGGCTTGAGCCCGAGGAGCGGGAGAGGGTCCAGGATGCCTTTCGGGAGGGGGCGGCGGACGTGGTCGTCGCGACGGTCGCCTTCGGGATGGGCATCGACAAGCCGGACATCCGCTTCGTCATCCACCGCGACATGCCGGGCTCCGTGGAGGGATACTGCCAGGAGATCGGCCGCGCCGGCCGGGACGGCCAGCCAAGCGACTGCCTGCTCCTCTACTCGTATGCGGACGTGATGGCCCACGACCGGCTCGCGGAGGCGGCCGACGACCCCGACGTGGCTCGCGCCCAGCGGGAGCAGGCGCGCCGGATGCTCGACCTCGCGGAGGCGAGCGGGTGTCGCCACCGCCTCCTCGCGCGGCACTTCGACGAGACGATCGATCCGTGCGGCGAGAGCTGCGACCGCTGCCGTCCGGACCTCGGCCGCGGGGCGCAGCCCGTCGGCGCCCGCGGGGGCGAAGGCGTCCGCGCCCTCGCGTCCGCCCCGGGCGCCGGCGCCGCGCCCTTCGAGCGCCTCCGCGCGTGGCGCAGCCGCGAGGCGCGGGAGCGAGGCGTGCCGCCGTTCCTCGTCTTCCCGGACGCGACGCTCCGGGCCATCGCGGAGGCGCATCCCCGCTCGCTCGCCGACCTCGCCGCCGTGAAGGGGGTCGGCCCGGCGAAGCTCGCCGGCTTCGGCGAGGCGGTCCTCGGGGCGCTCGGGCCCCGAGCCGGGGCGGCGTAGCCCAAGCGCCGATTTCCAAGGAAGGATCGCTCCCGGCCGCGCTACCATGCCGGGATGCGCCCCCTGAACGGCGGCAGCCTTAGAGCGCAGCTCCGAGCGGCCCTCGCCGGGGGACTCGTGCTCGCCGCGGCGGCGGCGGGCGCCGCGCGGGCGGCGCCAGAGCCCCCGGCCCGTTCGAGCGCGGCGGCCCCGGCGCCCGCGCCGCCGCCCGCCGCCGAGGCGAAGCCGGCGGAGCCGGCGGCCATCCCGCTCCCCGCGATCATCCGGTCGGCGGAGGAGGCCTACCGAACCCTCGCGCGCCTCGGGGACAAGGTCGACGACGACGCCGCGCAGCAGGACGTCAGGGAGCGCCTCCCCAGGACGCGAGAGCTCGTCGAGAAGCTGCGCCCGGCGGTCTCCGAGGAGCAGATGGCCGGGCTCCTGCCGCTCGACGTGAACGACCTTCGCCAGGCCCTCCTCCGCCACGAGCAGCAGCTCTCCCGCTGGGACGGGAAGCTCGAGGACGCGGCGAGGACGCTCTTCGGCGCGGTGGCGGAGCTCCGCCGCATGGAGGTGACCTGGGCGCTCACGGAGGAGGCGGCTCGCGCGTCGCACGCGCCGGAAGCGCTGCTCGTGCGCATCGGGGAGCTCCGCGCCCGCATCCGCGCGACCTGGGATCGAGCCCAGGCGGCGCTCGGCCAGACTCTCGAGCTCGAGGACCGCGTCGCGAGCTTGCGGCTGCAGATCGGGGACTGGATCGCGGCCGCCGACCGCGCCGAACGCGCCCGGGAGGATCAGCTCTTCGAGATCGAGAGTGCGCCCTTGTGGAAGCTGCTCGGCCGGCCCTCCCAGGGAGCGAAGCTCCGCGAACAGGTCGTCCGCTCGCTGAGGCTCCAGGTGGGGGCGGTGCGCTCCTTCGCGGCGGCCGAGGTCGGATGGCTCTGCTTCCTGGGCGTGCTGCTCGCCGTCCTGGCGGTCGCGATCGCCCGTCTCGCCACCCGCTTCCGAAGCCGGGCGGCCGAGGACCCGGCGCTGCGGGCGCCGGCCGAGGTCCTGCGCCACCCGCTCGCTGTCTCGTCGCTCCTCACGCTGGCGCTCGTTCCCTGGGTGTTCCCGCGGATGCCGGTGACCGTCGCGGAGCTGACGATCCTGGCCATGCTGCCGGCCTTCCTGCGGGCCATGGGAGGCATCCTCCCCCCGCGCGTGCGCCTCTCCGCCTACGGACTCGCGGTGACCTTCGCGGTGAGCCGGGTCGAGGCCCTCGCGCCCGAGCACTCGTTGCTCGGCCGCCTGCTCCTCCTCGCGGTCGCGGCCGCGGCGCTGGCGGGCCTCCTGCGAGAGCGGCGGCTGGGCTTCTGGCGCGCCGAGTTGCCCACCGAGGCCTGGAGGCGGTTCGTCCGGTTCCTGGCGAACCTCGCCGTCGTGGCGTTCGTGGTCTCCATGGTGGCGAGCGTCGTCGGGAACGTGAGCCTCGCGCGGCGGCTCGCGAACGGAACGCTCGCGAGCGCGGCGATCGCGGCGCTCGTCTTCGGCACGGCGCTCGTCGTGGGGGCGCTCTACGTGGGGCTCCTGCGGATGCCGTCGGCGAAGCGCATCGGGCTCGTCGCCCGGCACGGGGCGCTGCTCGAGGAGCGGGGCAGGAAGTACATCCGCTGGGCGGCGATCGCCCTCTGGCTGTACGTGAGCGAGAACATCTTCCGGATCGCCCAGCCGCTCGAGGAGGTGATCGGGACAGTCCTCTCGCAGCGCCTCAAGGTCGGCGGCCTCGACGTGTCCCTGGGAGACGTCGTCGCCTTCGCGATCACGCTCTGGGTCGCGGTCCTCCTCGCGCGCCTGCTCAGCTTCCTGCTCGAGGAGGGGCTCGAGGGGCGGGGCCTGCCGCGGGGGGTGCCCGCGGCCATCTCCAAGAGCGCCGGGTACGCGGTCGTCGCCGTGGGCTTCGGCTTCGCGATCCTCGCCTCCGGCATGGAGGTGACCCGCTTCACGGTCATCGTCGGGACGCTGGGCGTCGGCATCGGCTTCGGCCTCCAGAACGTCGTCAACAACTTCGTCTCGGGTCTCATCCTGCTCTACGAGCGCCCGGTCCAGGTCGGCGACGTCGTCGAGGTCGGGAACGTGCAGGGCGTCGTCCGCCGCATCGGGATCCGATCGAGCACCATCCGGACCTTCCCGGGCGCGGAGGTGGTCCTCCCGAACGCCAACCTGATCTCGGGCGAGCTCGTGAACTGGACGCTCTCGGACAGGCTGCGCCGGGTCGACATGTCCGTGGGGGTGGCCTACGGGTCGGACCCCGAGCGCGTCATCGCCATCCTGCTCGCGGCGGCGGGCCGCTTCGACGGGGTGCTCAAGGAGCCGGCGCCGACCGCCCTCTTCACGGGCTTCGGCGAGAGCTCGCTCGACTTCCAGCTGCGCTTCTGGACGCACCGCTTCGACAGCTACCTCTCGCTCGCGAGCGACGTGCGCCTCGCGATATGCCGGGGGCTCGACGAGGCCGGGATCTCGATCCCGTTCCCGCAGCGAGACCTCCACCTCGTGTCGGTGGACCCCGGCGCGGTGCGGGTGCTCGCCGAGGGCGCGGGGGGCGAGGAAGCGCCGGTGCGCGGGCGGCCGGCCGGGCCCGGCGTCGGGGGAGGCTAGGGACCCGTGGAAAGCGGCCTCGGATCGCCGCCGCCGGCCTTGGTCGCGGCCGCCCTGCTCGCGGCCTCGAACCTCTTCATGACGTTCGCCTGGTACGGCCACCTGAAGCACCTGCAGGCGCGCCCGTGGTGGTTCGCGGCCATCCTCTCCTGGGGGATCGCGCTCTTCGAGTACCTCCTCCAGGTGCCCGCCAACCGCATCGGCTTCCGGACGCTCTCGCTCGGCCAGCTGAAGATCCTGCAGGAGGTGATCACGCTCACCGTGTTCGTCCCCTTCGCGGTGCTGTACATGGGCGAGCGGGTGAAGCTCGACTACCTCTGGGCGGGGCTCTGCCTCGTCGGGGCGGTCTACTTCATCTTCCGGGCATGACCCGCTAACGGAGCGCCTGTCCGGTCGTCGCCGGGACGACCTTCCCGTACTTCACGCCCTTCGTGCTCACGAGGCCGTCGCCCATGGCCACGACGTCGCGGGCGCGGCCCCGCAGGACCAGCACCTCGAGGCAGTTGTGCGGGTCGAGGTGCACGTGGAGCGCCGACACCACGGCGCGGTGGTTCTCGTGCTGGATGTGCGCCAGCTTCTGCGCGAGGCTCGCGGAGTCGTGGTCGTAGACGAGCGCGACCACCGCCACCTTCTCCTCGCGGCCCGTCGACTCCGCCCACTCCCGCTGGACGAGCGAGTCGCGGATGAGGTCGCGGATGGCCTCCGAGCGGTTCACGTAGCCTTTCGCGGCGATGAGCCGGTCGAACTGCTCGAGGAGGTCGTCCTCGAGCGAAATCCCGATGCGCTCCAGCATGGTCCCTCCAGGTCCACAGAGGGTAGCCGGGAGCGACGACGGACGTCCACGCCCGAGATCAGGTGGAGCCGGCGGCCCCGCGCACCGGCGCGGCCTCGGGGGCGGCGGCGGCCTCGTCGAGGGCGGCGAGCTGCGCGTCGAGCCGTGGCAGCGCCACCTCGGCCGTGTAGCGGATCATGTGCTCGCCGCGGATCGCGAGGGTGAGGGCGCGCGCGACGGCGTCCCGTCCCCGGGGGAGCGATCGCAGGACGAGCCGCCAGAAGTGGCCCCGCCTCTCGCTCCGGATGCCGAGCCCCCAGAACACGCGCGCGACGGTCCGGACCAGGCCGGGCCTCGGGGCGGACGGGAGCGGTCGTGCCTCGGCGACGTGGCGCGCGCAGCGGTCGTAGAACGCCCCGGGCGCGTAGAGGGAGGCGAGGAGCCGCCGGTAGCCGCGCAGCAGCACGCGCTCGTCGAGGACCGGCCGGAAGTTCGCACGCCCGAACTGGTCCCCGGTGAGGCCCGCGCGGAGCCGCCCCTCTCGCTCGAGCCGGCGCCACAGGGCAGTCCCGGGCAGGGCCCCGAGGATTCCCACCATCGCCATCGGCAGGGGCAGGCGGGAGATGAACTCCTCCTGCCGGTCGAAGATGTCGGGCCCGTCGGCGTCGAAGCCCACGATGAAGCCGGCGAGCACCTCGAGCCCCGCGCGGGTGAGCGAAGCCACCGCCTCGGCCGGGTCGACGCGCAGGTTCTGGACCTTGCCCGCACCCCGGAGCGACTCGGCCGAGGGCGTCTCCACGCCGACGAAGACGGCCGAGAAACCCGCCTCGACCATGGAGGAGACGAGCTCCGGGTGGGCGGCGAGGTCGAGGCTCGCCTCGGTGTAGAAGTCGAACGGCGCGCCGTTCGCCCCCTGCCACTCCGCGATGCGCGGCAGGAGCTCGGCCGCCGCGCGGCGGTTGCCGATGAAGTTGTCGTCGACGACGAACACCGAGGCCGGGCCCCCGGCGCGCAGGAGCGCATCGAGCTCGGCGATCACCTGCCGCGGCGACTTGAGCCGCGGTACCCGGCCGTAGACCTCGATGATGTCGCAGAACTCGCAGCGGAAGGGGCAGCCCCGGGAGACCTGGATGGAGTAGCTCGCGTAGCGGCCGAGGTCGAGGAGGTCGAAGCGGGGCACCGGGGAGCTGTCGAGGGACGGGCGCTCGTCGCCTGGGGGCGAGAGCAGCCGGGGCGCCGGGAGTCCCGGAGACTCGAGGGCGGCGACGAGCACGTCCAGCCGCCCCTCCGCCTCGCCGCGGAAGACGTGGTCGGCCTCGGGGAAGGCACCCGGCGAGGTGGTGGGCGCAGGCCCTCCGACGACCGTGCGTCGCCCGAGCGCCCGCGCCCGGCCGACGACCTCCCGCATCGAGTCCGCCTGCACGAGCATGCCGCTCACGAGCACGGCGTCCGCCCAGCGGATGTCCTCGTCGTCGAGCGGGTCGACCTGCAGGTCGACCATGCGGATCTCCCACCGGTCCGGCAGGAGCGCGGCGAGCGTGGCGAGGCCCAGGGGGGGCAGAGCCGCCTCCTTCCCCGCGAAGGGCAGGCTGAAGTCGTAGCTCCAGTAGGTCGAGGGCGACCGGCCGTTCACGAGGAGGGCGCGCACGACGGGCGGATTCCACCACGCCCCCTGTCATGGGCCGGTCACGGCCTGGCGTCACGGTCGGGGTCCCCCCGGTCGCGGCGGTCTGGCGCCCGGCGATCGCGGCCGCGAAAAGCGGCACGGCTCAAGGGGCGGGGTGCTAGGGTCCGAGAAGCGATGGTCCAGCATCCCTTGCTCGAGCGCATCTTCCGCCGCATCGTCGCGCTGCGGTTTCCCATCATCGCGCTCTACGCCGCGCTCCTGCCGGTGGCGCTCGCGCTCGCGCTGCGCATCCCCTCCGAAGGGGCCATCGACAAGCTCGTCGTCCCCTCGGACCCGGACTACGTCGCCACCCGCGCCTTCCAGAAGGTCTTCCCGGAGGGCCAGATCGTCATGGTGCTCCTCGAGGCGGACGATCCCTGGCGGCCGGAGGTCCTCGCGGCGCTCGCCGGGGTCGAGGATCGCCTCAAGGCCGTCCCGGGCGTCGTTCCCATCTCGGCCCTCGACGTCTACCGGCGCGCCCGGCCCGGGTTCGCGCCGTCGCCGGGGAGCGCCGCCGACTACCGCCGCTTCGTCACCGGGACGCCCCTGTTCCAGCGGCAGGGGCTCGTCGGAGACCGGTTTCAGGGCATCGCGGTGGGCTTCGCCGCCGCGGGCGCGAAGGACAGGACCGCGAAGCTCGCAGCCATCGATGCGGCGCTCGAGGGCGCGGCGTCCGGCCCCATCACCCAGGTGCGCAAGGTGGGGGCCCCGTACGTCGAGGCCTGGATCGAGCACGAGTCGGGCGCCGCCTCGGTGAGGTACTTCCCGCTCTTCGGGCTATTCGTCGTCGTCGTCACGCTCTTCCTCTACCGCTCGGCGCGGACGCTCGTCGCCATCCTCGCCGCGCTCGGGACCTCGGTGGCGCTCGCCGTCGGCGTCGGCGCGCTCCTCGGCTTCTCGTTCACGGTCGTGTCCGCGCTCGTTCCGCTCACCGTGCTCGTGACGACGCTCGCGACCCTCGTCTACCTGCAGTCGCGCTTCGTCGATCAGCCCCCCGACCGCGACCTCGAGGCCCACCGCGTCTTCGCGCTCGCGAACAAGTTCCTGCCGGTCACGGCGTCCACGGTCGCGGCGGTCCTCGGGTTCGGCGCGCTGCAGGTCTCGAGGATACGGCCGGTCCGGGAGATGGGGCTCTGGACCGCGTGCGGCATCGCCGTGGGCTGGGCGGTGGCGTTCAGCCTGTTTCCCGCGCTGCAGAAGGTGCTGCGCACGCCCACGAGCCAGGTGGTCCGCACCCGCATCGGGGTCTACGACCGGCTCGCGGAGTTCCTGCCGGGTTTCACCTACCGCCACCGCCACCTGCTCGTCGTCGGATCCCTCGTCCTCTCGGCGGCGGGCGCCGTGGCGCTCTTCGGCATCCCCGGCCACCTCGCCCACATGAAGGTCGGCGTCGACTCGCTCGACTACGTGGACCCGGGGCTCGCCATCCACAGGGACATGCTGTTCTTCCGCAAGAACGTGTCCGGGCTCAACGTGGCGCGGGTGTGGGTGCGAACCCCGCCGGGCGCGGTCATCGAGCCGGAGGTGCTGCGCGGCCTCGACCGGTTCTCGACCGCGCTCGAGCGGCTGCCGGGGGTGTCGTCGGTGGTGGGCCCGACGACCTTCCTGCGAATGCGCCGCTACCTGGCTGGCCAGGGGGACGAGCTTCCGCAGGACCCCGCGGCCTTCGCCCGGATCGCCGCCGACGTGGAGCAGCTTCTCCTCACCGAGGGGGAGCTCCGGGGTTTCGTCGACGTGGGGACCCTCGGAAACGCGCAGCTGACGGTCGTCTTCAGCGGCTTCGAGGCGCAGGACTACGGGAAGCTCTCCGAGGCGATCCGGCGGGCCTGGGACGCGACCGTCGCTCGCGACCCCGCCTTCCGCGGAGCGGAGATGCAGGTGGTCGGCGAGTCCATGCTGCAGGCCAAGGTGGGGTCGAGCCTCGTTCCGACGCTCACCGAGAGCTTCGCCCTCACGGCCGCCCTCATCTTCGTGGCCTTCCTGTTCGTCTTCCGCAGCGCGTCGGCGAGGCTCATGGCGATGATCCCGTCGGTCTTCGCCATCCTGATGACGTTCCTCGGGATGCGGGTGTTCGGGGCCTCGCTGAACGTGGCCACCATCCTCATCGCCACGACGGTCCTCGGGACCACCGAGAACGATCAGATCCACTTCTTCTACCACCTCCAGGAGGGGCGGGCGGAGAACCGCGGCTTCGAGGCCGCGCTCCGCTACGCGCTCCGGGTGTCGGGGCGGGCCATCGTCTTCGCCACCCTCATCAACGCGGTCGGCTTCCTCGCGCTGTCGGTGTCGAACTTCCCGCCGCTCCGGCAGTTCGGGATCATCACCGCCGCCGCCTTCCTGCTGGGAATGACGGCCGACTTCACCGCGCTCCCGGCGGCCCTGTGGATCGTGAGCGGGGAGAGACCCGCTGGGGCGGGGAGCGCGCCGGGGACCTAGCCGCGTCGCCTCGGGCGGGGGAGGAGGCTGGGGGTCACCCGCATGTGCGCTTCCCAGGCCGGGTGGCCCGCGAGCATGCGTCGGTCCATCCAGGGGATGGAGACGAAGGCGAACAGGCAGGTGATGGCGACGGCGCCCACGGCGCCCCAGGCCCAGCCCGGGTCGGCGGCGAGCCCGAAGAGGAACACGCCCCACCAGAAGAGCACCTCGCCCACGTAGTTCGGGTGGCGCCACACGGCCCACAGGCCCGTGTCGAGGATGGCGGCCGGGTCCGTCCGCGTGCGGACGTGGCGGCGAAGCTGCAGGTCGGCGACGGCCTCGATCGCGATGGCGCCGGCCGTGACCGCGCAGGCGAGGACGTCGAGGGGGCCGAGGGGCCGTCCCGGGCCTGCGACGGCGGGGTAGGCGGGCAGGAGCGCCAAGAACACCCAGATGGTGGGGAAGAGGTGGATGGAGAAGAAGCTCGCGGGCCAGTAGAGGCCCCCGGTCTTCCGCCGGATCTCCCGGTAGCGGAAGTCCTCGTCGCCGAGCCCGTGCCAGCGGACGGCCCAGTTGGCGGTGAGCCGGAGCCCCCAGGCGGCGACGAGCGCGACGACGAGGACCCGTCGCCCCCAAGGGGCGGAGCCCGCTGCCCCGGCCGCCCAGTACAGGACGATGGGAATGGGGGCGACGCTCCAGTAGGGATCGTAGACGCTCGAGTTGCCCAGGGCGGCGCTGAAGGCGAAGACGACGACCGTCGCGGCGACGTCCGCGACCCCGGCCACGAGGACGGGATGGCGGCTGCCGAGCGCGCCCGCCGCCGCCACCGCCGCGGCGAGCCCGGCCGCGTACGCCACCGCCACCCAGGCGAAGCCCCTCGCGCGCGTACCGCCCCCGCTTCCGGTCACGCCATTCGTCATTCGGTCGCTCTCCGCCGCCGCGCGCCTCGGGCGCGCGCGGCGGCGCAGACTAGCACGCCCCGGGCGGCGAAGGCGGCCCCTCGCCCGTCGCCTCGCGGCGAATCGACCGAAGCGCCTCCACCTCGGCCGCGAAGCCGTCGAGGATGCGGTCCGGGTCGGGAACCAGGCCCGCGTCCCCCTGCACCCCGAGCCACACCTGGCCCGCGTAGCTCAAGAGGCTCACCCCCAGGCCGAGGTGCCCGGCGGAGGGAACCCAGAACATCGCCTGGCGCAGCGGGGCGCCGGCGATCGAGATCGGCTGCCTCGGGCCGACCACGTTCGTCACGACCGCGGTGGCCTTCGAGGCGAAGATGTCGAGCACGAGGTCGAAGACCGGCTTCGGGGCGACTCCGACGGCCCACAGCACCTCGAAGATCGCCGCGGCCTCGGGCGAGTCCTTGATGGCGCGCATGCGGCGCCGGATCTCGAAGAGCCGATCGAGCGGGTCCTCCATGCCGAGCGGCAGCTCGAGGAAGACGAGGCCGAAGCGGTTCCCGAGGAGGTGGGCCTCGGAGGCCGGCCGCAGGTTCACGGGCACGACCCCGCGCACGTCGAGGTCGCGCGCGACCTCGACGCCCGCGGAGAGGTAGCGGCGCAGCCCGCCCGCCAGAGCCGCCATGAGGATGTCGTTCACCGTCGAGCCCGTCGACCGGGCGAGATCCTTCATCTCCGCGAGGTCGTAGGCGCGCGACCACGCGACCCTCTTTTGCACGCCGAGCGCCCCCTTGAACGCGCTCCGGGGATCCGGGGGGAGCGCGAGGAGGCGGGCGAGGGAGCCGAGGTGGGCGGCGACGTCCCTCCCGGACCTCGCCAGCCGCTCCGGGTTCGCGAGGATCTCGCGCGCCTCGCGCAGCACGCGCCCGGACACGGTGAGCGCCGCGTCCCGGGTCCGCGAGAGCGCCGCGCCGACGGCGTCCCAGACCCCCCCGTGCTCCTCCTCGCCGTTGGGCGCAGGCGGGGCCGCCATCGGAGGAGAGCCGTCGGCCATGGAAAGGAGCACGTGGACGAGGGCGAGGCCGTCCCCGATGCAGTGGTGGATGCGGGTGACGAGCGCCGAGCCGCCCTGGTACTCCGGGATGTGGTGGAAGCGCCACAGAGGACGATCGGGCGCGAGCGGCTGGCTGAGGAGTCCGCCCACGAAGGCCTGGAGCGCAGCCTCGTCGCCGGGCTCGGGGAGTCGGGCCTCGACGAGGTGGCGGTCGATCGAGAACTCCGGGTCGACCTCCCACGAGGGAGTGCCGATCCCGGCGGGTGCCGGGACCACGCGCGATCGGAATCGGTCGAACCGGCCGAGGTGGTCCTTCAGGAGATCGCGGACCTGCTCCGTCGAGACGGGGCGGTCGAGGACCAGGACCCCGTTCACGACCATGAGGTTGTTCGGCGCGTCCATCCGCAGCCACGACGCGTCGACGTTGGAGAGGGGAGTGCGCAAGGGGGCTCTCCCTTCAGGCGAGGAGGTGCGTCCGGCCGCTCGTCTCGAGCCAGCGCCGGTAGACGGGGTGGATGGGGTTCGTCACCGGCGCGAGCCGCAGCACGGTGAAGACCGGGCCGGAGATCTTCACGCGCCCGAACGCCACGGCGAGGGCCACGTTCTCCTTCCCCTGGAAGAACCGGTTCGCGGTCTCGCTCGACATCTTCATCGTGATGAGCGGCTTCCAGGGCGGCTCGCCCCACACCCACCGGAGGTAGCGCCCGCTCGCCTCCTCCGCGTCCTCCGCGGCGGTGACGTTGAACTCGAGGTCGAGGTCGGTGATGAGGAAGCGGTGAGGGGCGTGCGCGTCCCGGAGCGTGCGCCCCACCTCCGGGCTCCGGTTCATGAGCTCGAAGAGCCCCTCAAAGACAGCCTTGAACTCCGCCGTGTCGCGGAAGCTCGCCATGCCCCCTCCTCCGGCCATGCTAGTCGATGGGCGCGCCGAAGGCGCACCGGGGCACCCGCAAGGACGCGCCGCGGGGCCGCCATGACGCGCCGCATCAGGGGCGGGCTCCATCTGGAACCTCCCCCGGGGCAGCCGTTCGGGCGCACGATGCAGCGAGGAGGATTCGCCATGTCGCTCGTCTCGCCCGACCGGATCCCGCAGGTGGCGGTGACCTTCATGAACGAGGACCACCGCGAGGAGGCCATGCGCCTCAACGACCTCGCCGACGCCGTGAAGGGGCACCGGGCGGGGAAGGTGCCCGTCGAGACGGTGCTGCACCGCTTCGAGGCGCTGTTCCAGCACACCCAGGAGCACTTCGCGCGGGAGGAGGCGGCGATGCGGGAGGCCGGCTTCCCTCCGTTCCCGGTCCACAAGGCGGAGCACGACCGGGTGGTCGAGGAGATGGAGTCGGAGGAGACCCACTTTCGCGAGACCGGGGACACCGCGCGCCTGTGGCAGTACGTGTCCCAGGCGATCCCCGCCTGGTTCGTCTCGCACATCGAGTCGATGGATCAGGTGACGGCCGGCTTCATCGCCGCCCGGCGCCCGTGACCCGGCTCAGCGGCCGGGGGAGGAGGTCGAGAGCGGTCCGCTCCAGGCGTCGAGCGGCCAGCGGAAGGACACGCTGACCTTCCCGACCCCGAGGCGTCCTCCGTCGAGCTGCGAGGGGACGAAGTCGAGGCGGACGCCGCTCGACGCGATGGTGCGCGCGACGCCGGATATGGGCTCGGCGTCGAGCGTCGCGAGGAGCGCGAGGGCGAGGTCGCTTCGCGTAGTGCGGACCGGCCGCCCGCCGGCTCCGGGCAGGGACGGCGTGGCCGGACAGGCGTCCGCGAAGCAGGCCGGCGCTGAGGCGCGCTCGGCCTCCGGCCGCAGCGCGATCCCGTCCGCGGTGCGCGGCGCGAGCCGCTCGGGCCCGCCGAAGGCCGCGCCCCCTGCCTGTACTACCCACAACAGCGCCCCCGCCCACCCGATCATGGGCGGACTCTAGTCGCGGTACCGGTGAGCGACAAGGATTCCGGGTGATGTTCGGCGGAATTCGACCGCCTCACCCGTTCGCGGGGGGCTACCAGCGGCGCACGGCGCCGGTGTCGACGTGCACGAAGTCCTCCGTGCGGTAGTAGCCGACGCCGCCGCGCCGGAGCGCGAGGGCCGCGTCCCGGAGTGCCGCACTGGACACGTCGGCGAGGCGCACGTCGATCGCGCGCCCCTCCATGTGCAGGCTGTGGCGTGCCTGGCCGCCGCCGCGGGCGCGGAGCGCGGCGTTCGTGCGAGGCGACCGGTAGCCGCTGATCACCTGGAACGGCGACGAGCTCCCGGTCGCGAGCCGGAGGTCGTGGAGCTGATCGAGGAGCGCGGGGTCGACGGCGTGGCGCTCCCCGGTCCGGAAGTCGCGAAGAAGGTGCTCGACGCGCGCGAGGCCGTCCTCGAGGTAGGCGCCGTCGCCGAAGTAGGCGACCGAGAGCCGCTCGCCGGTGTGGGCGTGGACGAAGGAGAGCTGGCGCTCCCCTCGGAGGGCGGCGAGGGCGCGCGACGGGGCGAGGACGAGCAGGCCCGCCGCGGCTGCGAGCCCGCCCAGGAATTCTCGTCGCCCGATCCCGGCGGGGGTGACGGCAGGCCTGTTCGGGTCGGTCGAGTCCATGAAGCGACTGCTTACACTTAGCCAGGGGGTCAGCCCTGGCGCAAGGGGCCGGCCGACCGCGTGTAGGAGAGTGTGGGGCGGGAGGAGCGATGGGGGCTCTGGCGTTCACCGAGGCCGCCCTGGCGGCGTGGCTCATAGCCGCGGCGCCGCAGGCGGCGGAGCCGGAGGGGGCGGCGGCCTGGGGCGAGGTGCTCTCGCAGGGCCGCCATCCCTGGCTGCCGGGCGGGCTCACGGACGTCGCAGCCGACCTGGCGGCGCTCGTCGGCGCAGAGCCGGGCGGGCTCGTCTGGTTCGAGGGCGCGCGCCCGCTGCCCGCGCTCTTCGCGGCGGTCGACCTCCTCGCCGGCGCGGGCGAAGAGGGGCTCGACCCCCGCGAGTACGCCGCCGGACTCCTCGCCGAGAAGGCCATGGACGCCGGACGCCTCACCGCGCGCGACCGGGCCCTCTTCGACGCGGCGGTCTCCGCCGAGCTGCTGCGCTTTCTCGCCGACGTCCATCGCGGGCGCGCGGACCCCCGTCGGGCGGGACTCGCAGGCCCCTCCGCCCGGACGGCGATCGACCGCGCCCGGCTCCTGCGGGCGGCGCGCGACGCGAACCGGCTCGAGGACCTCGTTCTCTCGCTCGAGCCGCGCTACCCGGGCTACGCACGGCTCAAGGAGGCGCTCGCGCGCTACCGCTCTCTCGAGGAGGAGGCGCTGCCGGAGGTTCCGCCGCTTCCGCGGACGCCGGTCTCGCCCTGGGGCGGGGCCGATGCCCTCCGGGCGAGGCTCGCAGCCTTCGGCGACCTCTCGCCCGGGGAGGAGAGCGGCCCGCCGGTCGGGCTCCCCGCCGACCTCGCCCGCGGGGTGGAGCGCTTCCAGGCGCGGCTCGGCTTGCCGGTGGACGGGGTCCTCGGGCGGCGGACGCTCGTCGCCCTGAACGCCTCGCCCGGCACGAGAGCCCGCCAGATCGAGCTCGCCATGGAGAGGTACCGGTGGCTGCCGGACCCGGGTGCCCGCGCTCTCCTCGTGGAGGTGCCCGGCGCGGAGCTCCGCGCGCTCGACCTCGAGAGGGGCGAGGAGGCGCTCTCCATGCGGGTGGTGGTCGGCGGCTCGGACGAGCATCAGACGCCGATGTTCTTCGGCGAGGTGCGCGCGGTCGTGTTCCACCCCTACTGGACCCCGCCGCCACGCATCGTGAACGAGGAGATCCTGCCCCGCGAGCGCTCCCGGCCGGGATGGCTCGCGGCGCACGGCATGGACATCGTGGTGCGCGGCGGCGGGGAAGGGCAGGCGCTCCCCCCGACGGCCGACAACCTCGCGCTCGTCGAGAGCGGCAGGCTCGAGATCCGCCAGCGCCCGGGTCCTCGTAACGACCTCGGCCTCGTGAAGTTCGTGATGCCCAACCCCGAATGCATCGGCCTGCACGGGACGCCGCACCGGGCGCTCTTCGGGCGCGCCCGCCGGGATCGCAGTCACGGCTGCATCCGCGTCGAGGACCCGATCGCGCTGGCCGCCTGGGTGCTCGCGCCGGAGCGGGGCTGGGACCTGGCGCGCATCGCCCGCGCCCTCGCGAAGGAGGAGCCGGTCTCGGTGCGGCTCGCGAGCCCCCTGTCGGTTCTCGTGCTCTACGGCACGGCGTCGGTGGAGGGAGACGGAAGGGTGAGCTTCCGCGAGGACCTCTACGGCCTGGACGCGCGCCTCGAGGAGGAGCTCCGGCGCCCGGCGTCGGGAAGGGACGGGTTCGAGTCGGTGCCGCCGGGGCCGCGCGGCCGGGGCCGGGAGCCTGCCCGGCCCGGCGGCCGCACGGCGCGCCGGGCTAGTGCGCGCCCCGCGAGCTCAGCACCGCGGGGATGGTCTTGAAGCAGATCTGGATGTCCCGCCACAGCGACCAGTGGTCGATGTACTCGAGGTCGAGCTCCATCCACTGGTCGAAGTCGATGTTGGAGCGGCCGCTGACCTGCCACGTGCAGGTGATCCCCGGCTTCACGCTGAGGCGGCGCCGCTGCCAGCGCTTGTACTGGCGGACCTCGGCCGGGATCGGCGGGCGCGGGCCGACGATGCTCATCTCGCCCACGAGGACGTTGAAGAACTGCGGCAGCTCGTCGAGCGACGTCTTGCGGATGAAGCGCCCGACGCGGGTGATGCGCGGGTCGTTGCGCATCTTGAAGACCGGCCCCGAGGCCTCGTTCAGGGCGCGCAGGGACTCGAGCCGCGCCTCGGCGTCGATGTGCATGCTGCGGAACTTGAGCATGGTGAAGGGACGCCCGTTCAGGCCGACGCGGCGCTGCCGGAAGAACACCGGACCCCGGGACTCGATCTTGATGGCCGCCGCCACCGTGACCAGCACCGGGGAGAACGCGAGGAGCGCGAGGGCGCTCGAGAAGAGGTCGAAGGCGCGCTTCGCCGCGAGGGCCACCTCGTCGGTGGGGGCGCGCGTGAAGGAGAGCATCGGCAGGCCCTCCATCTCTCCCAGGGAGATGCGGGACCGGCCCTCGGCGAAGAGGTCGAGGCACACGCGCGAGCTCACGCCCTGCTCCTCGCAGAGGTAGAACGCGCTCTCGATCTCGTTCAGGCGCTCGCGCGGGACGGCGAACACGACCTCGTCGATGACGTTGTCGTCGAGGATCTGGCCGAGCTGCGAGAGCCGTCCGAGGACGAGCTTGCGGGGCACGTCGCGGACGGCGTCGTCTTCGAGGATGTGCCCGGCAAGCTGCAGACCCCACTCCGGGTGGTCGGCGATGGTCTCGACGACGTCGCGGGCGAGGTCGCCCGAGCCGACGACGGCGAAGATGCGGGTGTTGTGGCCGCGGCGCCGGAGCTCCCGGGCCACGTAGCGCAGCGCGAGCCGGTTCGCGGCGATGAACAGGAACGAGATCGCGAAGAACAGGCCGAGGAAGAGGCGCGAGAAGTCGTGCTGCCCCTTCACGAAGAACACGGCGGCCGCGGCCGCGAGCATGATCGCCGCCATCGCGCGGAAGATCCGGGAGAGCTCGGCCGCGACGCCCTGGGTCCGGAACGTCTCGTACACCCGGAACACCCATGAGGCGGCGACCCACAGGAGGACGGCGAGGGGCAGCGCCTTCGCGTAGAAGGAGAGGGGGTACATCTCGCCGTGGGAGATGCCTGCGATGCGAGAGCGGAGGAGGTAGGCGAGCGGCATCGCGGCCGCGAGGCAGCTCAAATCGAACAGTCGGAGCGCGCCCTCTATCGCCCGATTTCGCATGTCGCCGACCCTCCCCCCTTTGGCCAACCCGCACGCCGGATGTATCAGGTCGTCGCACGTCGCGCCTGTACCGCGACGCAGGTACGTGGATGTATCCAGTCGGGTCTAATGTGGGACGCCCGGATGGGACCGTCCACCGGGCCCTGGCCAAGGTGTAAATACTGAGAAAACAAAAAACTACACATCGGTGTGGGTCGAGGTCCTGGCGCGGTCGCCTGCGCGCATCGCGGGCGTGCCTGGCGGGGTGGGAGCAATCTCCGGCAGGGACTGCGGGTGACCGAGCGCCATTCGCTGCCGGTGATGGAACAGGCCCTAAAGGGGTGGCTCTTTAGCGTTAATATGGCGGGCCGGTCGACCGGGTTTCGAATAGACTCGTGAACGCCATGGGCCTCGATCTCGACAGTCGAGTCGCCAGATGGGGCGACCGCACCCCACGCGGGGCCGTCATCGGCGCGCTGCGTGCGGCTCTCGGCGACCTTCGCGTCGCCCTCTGCCTGCACCGGGTGGGGCCGGCGCTCGACGGGTCCTTCCTGCCCGCGGCGACCATCGAGGCGGGAAAACTCGACACCCTGGTGGAGCTGATGCTCGCGTCCCGGAGGGGGCGCGATCCTTGGCTCACGCTCACGTTCGACGACGGGTACGCGGACGCCGTCGAGTACGTCGCCTCGCGGGCCGCGCGATACCCGGACGTCGAGTTCGTCGTGTTCGCCTGCCCCGAGAAGGCCGAGAAGCGCGCCGGCTTCCGGTGGGACCTCGTCGACCGGGACGCCCGCCAAGGTGGCGACCTCGAGGAATCCTGGCGGCGCCACATGGGCCGGCCGCTCGACATCCTCGCCGAGAACGACCGCGAGGAGCTACGGGCCGTGGCCGCGCTCCCCGAGTACCGGCTCGCGACGCTCGCCGAGCTCGCCGCGCTCCGGTCGCTCCCGAACGTCGCGCTGGGCAACCACACGAACTGCCACTTCAAGGCCTCCGACCTCGCGCCGGACGAGCTCGCGCGCGAGGTCGAGCGCTCCGAGGCCGACTTCGCCCGGCTCCTCGGCGCCCCGGCCCACTTCGCCTTCCCCTACGGATGGCCCTTCCTCGACGCGGAGCGGGTCGCCTTGGTCGCCGCCCGCACGGCGGCGCCGATCTGGAGCACGACCCGTCGGCCGTATCCGGCCCGCGAGCGCCACGGACGCGGCGCCCTTCCTCGCTTCGTCGTCGACGGACGCCCCGGAGCCCGAGGCTCGGCGGCCTCCATCGCCGCCCGCGCCGCCGCCTACCGGGCGCGCGGACCGCGCCATGGCGTCGAGGAGCCGTAGCGCGAGCGCGGGCGCGCCCGTGCTCGCCGCCCTGCTGTCTCTCGCGTCGCTCGCGCCGGGCGACGCCGCGGGCACGCAGGCCGCGACCGGAGCCCCGCCGTCGCCGCGCATCGCCTACCCCGCCGATCGCACCCAGTCCCCGATCTCGCCGGAGGTCGCGCAGCGGCTGCGCGAGCTCGCGAGGCGCGGTCCCGACGGGCGCCTGCCGGTGTTCGTGAAGGTCGGGGACTCCGTCAGCTCCGGGGGTCTGCGGGGGCCGTTCCTCGGGTGCCTGGACGGCGCGTCCGGGGCGCGGGCGGACTTCGGGGGGCGGGCGGACCTGGAGGAGGCCGCAGCCTACTTCCGCAGCGTTCCGGCCGCGGGATCCCAGAGCCCGTACGCCCGGGAGAGCCTCGCCGTGGAGGTGGGGCGCCCGGCCGCGTGGGCGGCGGGTGGCTCGCCGACCCCCGTCGAGCGCGAGCTCGAGGCCGTCCGTCCCGGCGTCGCGATCGTGATGTTCGGCTCGAACGACGTCCTCTGCTACGGCTGCGGCCTCACCGACTGGGAGATGGCGAGCATCTACTTCGGGAACCTCCGGCGCATCGCCGACCAGCTCATCGAGCGCGGCGTCATCCCCGTGCTCGTGTCGGCGCCGCCCCGCTCGGACGACCCGGCCCACCTTCGGCGCGCCCCGCTGTTCGCGGCGGCGGTCCGGGCGCTCGCGCAGGGCCGCCTCGTCCCCTTCGTCGACTACGAGCGGGAGATGGAGCGGCTGCCGGGGCTGGGGCTCCGCGACGACCGCGTGCACCCGAGCTTCTGCCGCTCGGGCATCGCCACCGCCTGCAGGTTCGACGACGGGAGCTGCGCGGGCCGGCCGGTCCTGAGCTACGGCTACAACGTCCTCAACCTCGCGGTCCTCGACGCGCTCTCGCGCGTGAAGCGGGCCGTCGTCGACCGCTCGCCTCCCCCCGACCCCGCGCCACAGCGCCTCGAGGGGAGCGGAACCTGGGCCGCCCCCATCGTCGCGGCAGCGCTGCCCTTCGTCGACGTCCGGGATGCCCGTCGCGACGGGGTGAAGGCGGTGAAGAACTACGCGTGCCGGGGCGCCCCACAGGCGCCCGGTCCGGAGGTCGTCTACCGCCTCGTCCTCGCGCGGACCTCCGCCGTGCGCGTCGCGGTCCTCGACGGCACGAGCCGGCTCGACGGGCCGGCGCGCTTCTCCGTGAACCTCCTCGACGGGTCGGGAAAGCCGCGCGGATGCCTCCGCGCCGCGGAGAGGTCGGTCGCCGCCACGCTCGCGGCCGGCACCTACCACATCTCCATCGACTCCCTCGATCCGGCGGGCGCGGGCGAGTTCGCCGTCGTGGTCGCGGAGTGCGCGACCGGGGACGAGGCCTGCCGGTAGGGGCCGGCGCCCCGCGCGTCACTTCTTCTGCTGCGACGGCTCGACCGAGAGGTCGAGCACCGTGATGGAGTAGGGCGGCAGGAGCTCGTGCCGCCTCGACGCGTCCCCGTCCGCGGCGAAGACCTCCTGGAGCGCGGTGTCCGCCGTGTGCTGGAAGGTGCGCTTGGCCCGGACGGTGCCGCAGCCGACGAGGTCCAGGTCCACGTCCAAACCGCGGACCGGGTCGACGTTGATCAGGACGGCCGTCAGGTGCCCGCCGGACTTGTCGCGCGCGGCGAAGGCGGAGAGCGGCGCCGCGGACCGGGTGGCGAGCGACCAGTCCTCGAAGTGCGCCCCCTGGCCGTCGTAGTTCCGGTAGGCCCGGAAGGCCCAGAATGCGTGCGACGCCTTCGGCGGGTAGGTCCAGTAGAAGGCGGAGGTGATCCCCTGCTCGCCGAAGCGCCCGAGCGCCTCCGCCACCGCGAGCCCGCCGCTCATGTGGCCCTCCGCGCCGAAGTTCCACTCGCCGATGGAGATGCCGCGCCCCGGGTACTCCCAGGCGATCCACTCCTTGATGCGCGGGATGAGCCGCACGACCTCGTTGATCCAGGACTCGTCCTTGTAGCTCGGGTCCCAGAGAGCGCGCGTCGAGCGGATGCGACGCAGGCTCGTGTCGGGGTCGGTGCCCCCCCGCGCCCCGGCGATGCCGTCGCCCATCGGGTAGAAGTGCACGTCGACGACGTCGAGCAGCCGCTCCCCGGTCTTCTTCTCGTGCTGGGCGAGCTTGCGCAGGTACCACTGCAGGAACGGCACGTCGCCGTGCGCGCGCCGGTCGGGCCGCAGCGCCCATCCGTACTTGGCGTCGACCGCGGAGCCCTGATAGGCGGGCCAGCCCCACAGCGCCGGTCCGGCGATCACGGCGTCGGGATCGGCGCGGCGAACGGCGGACGCGTACGCCACCGTGCGCTCGAGGACCTCCTCGTAGCTCGGCGGCTCGGGGTGCACGTCGCGATGCGTGCTGTTCCAGAGCATGGGCTCGTTGTCGAGGATGTACATGGACACGCTGCGGCTGCCCCGCTTCGCGTCCGCGGCGCGGATGGCGCGCACCCAGCCCTCGATCTCCTCGGCGGACATCTGCACGCTCGTCGCCGACGCCGACGCGGTGAGCTGGTGGCCGTTGCTCGTGACGCCGTTGCCGGCGTCCGGCTTCGTGGGATCGACCGACTGCTGCTGGCCGTAGGCCGACACCGGGAAGGAGTAGCTCGTCGTGTCCTTCGCCACCCAGCCCATGATCGGGACGGTGAGAGCGCTCTGCATCCCCCGGCGCAGGTCCGCCTCGAGGAAGTCCGCCCAGGTGAACTTGGGATCGCTCGTGTAGTTCACGTTCTCGAAGTACCAGTCCTGCGCCGTGTTCCAGGCGCGACCGAGCTTCCAGTTGTAGCGGGTGGAGGAGTTCCCGCCCCAGCGCCGGGCGGTCGCCCCCAGCTCGAACTGGTGCGTCTCCCCGGCGTCGAGGCGCTGGTCGTAGGCGATGCCGTAGACGAGCGGGCTGATGCGGTGGGTCGAAGCGGTGCAGTCGACGGACAGGCGCGCCGGCGCGACGACCGCCGGGGCCGGCCGCGGGGCGGGCGCCGGGCGCGCCGCCAGGGGGGAGGAGCCGGAGGCCACGGCGGCCGCCGGCGGCGGAGCGGACGCGGGTGCCGCGGCGGGTGCGGCCGCCGCGGAGGCTATGGCGGGTGCGGCGGCCGCGCGTGCCGCGCTCTTCGCGGGTGCCTTGGGGGTGGAGGGAGGCGCGGACGGTGGCGCGGACGGGGCGGGCGTCGGGGCGTTCCGGGTGAGGGCGACCCCGTCGACGAGGACGGGCGTCGCGTCGACCTGCTTGGAGGCGCGGATGACGAGGCTGTCGAACGGAGCGCCGCCGGGGTTGAGCCGCGCCATGTCGATCCAGACCTCGGACCACCCGTCGGGGAGGTCGGCCCTGTCCGAGGCATGCACCTCGACGTGGGGGAACATGACGCCCCCCTCGGCGTCCAGCCGGACCTCGAGGAAGTCCCCGAGCCGGGTCGGGGCCTGGAACCGGAACGTCACCCCTCCGAAGGAGCCCTTGAGGCCGGGGTGGGAGAGCATCCAGCCGCCGAGGCCGGAGAAGTCGACGCGGGCCGCTCCCTCCCCGGTGATGCGGGGCGCCCAGCCGTCGTCGCGCCACCCCGCCTGCAGGGCGCCCTGGTAGACGACCTCCGCCGGCGCGGGAGAGGCGCTGGACCGGGTCCCGGGCGCGCGGTCGGCGGGGGCGGCCACTGCGGCCGCGGCGGCCAGAACCGCCGCGAGCAGCGCCCTGCCGCGTCCGGTGCCCGAGCCGCCCATGCTAGGGGCTCCCGCCGGCCTGCCGGGCCGGAGCCGCGGGGACGGCCTCGACGCGCGCCTCGCGGGTGCGGACCTCGACGGGGGCCGGCGCCACGATGGAGCGGGGCGGCACCGACGCGTTCAGCACCGAGCCGGCCATGAGCTTCGTCCCGTCCCCGACGGCGATGGGGCCGATGAGCGTGCAACCGGGACCGACGTGCACGTCGCGCCCGAGCGCGGGCGCCCCCTCCTGTCTAGTGGCGGGGTCGTTCCCGAGCCCCAGCGTGACGTTCTGGAAGATGATGCAGCCCGGGCCGATGCGGGCGGCGCGGCTCACGGCGAGCCCCATGCCGTGGATGATGACGACGCCAGGGGCGATGTCCGCGTCCCAGTGGATGTCGGAGCCGTAGGCGTGCCGGATGAGGCGCGACACGGCCATGGCCGGGAGCCGGAGCCCGGCGTCCCGGAGCAGGTGCATGAACCGCACCGACAGCATGAGCTGGAAGCCGATCTTCTTCACGGCGTCGCCGACGAGCGAGCCGCTCCCCGCCTCGGGGCTGTTGTACTTGTCCTGGTAGCGGCGGATGGTGGCGTGGTCGGCGGCGACCGCGGACAGGAAGCGGCGCAGGAGCGCCTTCTTCCGGGCGGCGGGGAGGCTGACGGGGTCGAGCCACCAGTCCACGAAGTCCCGGAACACGGCGCCCATCGACCCGAGCTCCTCGCGCACGCCGCGGTAGTAGTCGACGCCGTAGGTCACCGTCACGGCCGCCATGGCGGGGCGCTCGAGGCCCAGGCGGTCGAGAGCCGACGCGAACGCGAAGGCCACCGGTGCGAGTGCCATGCCGAGAGGCGGTGCGAACGCGGCGAAGGCGAGCACCGGGTTCAGGTCCCAGGGCCGGTGCTGGATCTCCAGGTCGGAGTTCTTGCGCGAGATGCGCAGGTCCGAGCGCCCGTAGTTGCGCGCCTGTCTTCGCCACTTGGCGACGCTCGTGTGGTCCGAGCCGTTCACCGTGTAGGCCTCCTCCGAGAGGACGAACTCGGCGCCGTAGCGCTCCAGGCGCCGCCCCAGCTCGCTGTCCTCGGACTGCCGCAGCGAGGTGTCGAAGCCGCCCACCGCGAGGTAGTCCGTGCGCCTGAGGGAGACGTTGCCGGTGTACATGGCGTTGCCGCGGACCGGTACGCCGGCACGCGCCCGCTCGTGCAGGCGGTCCAGGTTCCGCTGGTGCCATCGGTCCTGCAGCGACATGCCTCCCGGCGGGGGGCGGATGCGGCCGAGCACCACGCGCTGGCTCCCCGGGGCGTGCATCGAGAGATGTGCGGCGAGGAAGCCCGGGCCCACCTCCATGTCGTCGTCCACGATGACGAGCACCTCGCCCGCGGCGGCGAGGATGCCGCGGTGGCGGGCGGTGGCCTGGCCGGCGTTCGCCTGCTCCTCGACGCGGAGCGCGAAGGGCCAGGTCCGCGCGACCAGGCGCGGCTTCACCGGCTCGCGCGACCCGTCGTCGACCACGACCACCTCGAACTCGCTCGCCGGCAAGGACTGCGCCACGAGCTGCTCGAGCAGGCGCTCGATGAGCGCCGGCCGGTTGAATGTGGCCACCACCACGCTCAGCTTCGGTCGCTCCGCGGGCATGGCGGCCTCACGCGACCGCGACGCATCCGAGGATGCGGTCGCGTCCCACGATCTCGATCGTGCTGTGGGCGTCCGGGAGGCCCGATTCCCTGAGGTCCACCACGAGCACCGCGGCGTCGGCCGCGAGCACGAGCGGGATCCCGGCCAGGCTGTTCACCACCGGGTCCACGGTGGCGATCGCCGTTCCGCCCCCGGACGCGTACTCCTTCATCTCGGCGGCGAGGCGAGGCCCGTCGGCCAGCTGGGCGCCCTGGCCGTCGAAGAGCTTGGGCCGGGGGCGGAACAGCTCCCCGATCTCGAGCATCTTCCCGGCGAGGACCTTCGTCGAGGCGGCCGCGCTCACCGGGACGAGCACGAGCGACGACCACTCCTTGCGGGCCACCGCCGACCACAGGCGCTGGAGGTCGTGCTCGCCGTGGTGCGGGGCGGGCGTCTTGGCGGGAGCGAGCACCTTCACGTTCTCGGGCTTGGACATGGTTCCCTCACGGTTTCCCCTCCCGCGGCGTCCGGACCCAGGCGGTCTGCGCCTTTCGGGAACGGTCGACGAGGAGGCCGAGCTTCCAGAAGACGTACGCCGGGGCGAGGGCGAGGTCGCGAAGGCCCCCGGGCCCGGACAGGATGGCGCCGCGGACGACGTACAGGGCGAGGCAGAGGTCGGCGGCCGCGAACATCCCGAGCGGGAGGAGCCCGGCTCCGGACAGCGCCGACAGCAGCCCCGCGGCCGCCGTGCCCAGGGCCGCCGCGGCGCACAGGCGGGTGAGCGGCGGCACGGCCAGGTCGAGGAAGAGGTCGAAGAGCACCGGGTCGCGCGCCGCGACCGCCCTCGCGAGGAGCCGGCGCGCATGAGCGCGGAAGATGGCGCTGCGCCCGCCCTCCCACCGGCGGCGCTGCACGGCCGATCCGGCGCCCGTCGAAGGCATCTCGCCAAGGACGCGGGCCTCGGGGGCGTAGTGCACCCGGATGCCGGCCTCGCCGAGGCGGATCCCGTACTCGAGGTCCTCCACCACGGAGTACGCGCGAGGGGGGACGTCGCGGAGCGCCCGGCGCGTGAAGCACATGCCGTTGCCCTTCAGCCCGCAGGAGAGCCGCAGCCGCTCCCGGGCGAGCGACCGGACGCCGTGAAAGATGGCGAAGGCGAGCGCCATGAGGCGCGTCCGCCAGCCCGCGTCCGCGTTGCGGACGCCGTAGTGCGCCTGGACGGCGTCGGCCCCGACCTCGAGCCTCGCCGAGAAGGCCTCGAGGAGGTTCTCGGAGGCGAGCGTGTCCGCATCGACCACCACCACCGCGTCGGCGAGGTCCTCGCGCTCCACCCTGTCGAAGGCGAGCTCGAGCGCGTAGCCCTTGCCGCGGCGCGCGGCCTCGGTGCGGACGAGCACCTCGGCCCCCGCCTCGCGGGCGCGATCCGCCGTGCGGTCGGTGCAGTTGTCCGCGACCACGAGCACGCGGAAGAGCTCCCGCGGGTAGCGGAGCGAGAGGAGGTTTTGGACGGTGGAGGCGATGCCGGCCTCCTCGTCGTGCGCCGGGACGACGAGCGCGAAGCGGCGCCGCGCGCCGGCGGGTCCCGGGGCGGGGACCGGGCGCGCGAGCGCCGCGAGCGCGGCCAGGTAGGTCGCGGCGGCGAGGACCGGGACGGCGAGCGCCGCGAGCGCGAGGGAGAGCGCCTCCGTCACGGCGCCTCCGTGGCGGCGGCCGGGGACGCGCCCCAGGAGGGGGCGCGGGCGCGCCGATGTCGCAGCGGCCAGGCACCCACCGCGGGCGCGAGCTGCCCCACGACGGCGAGCGCCACGCCGACGAGGAACACGGCCGACCAGGCCTGGATGCCCATGTCGCCCCAGCCCTGGAGCTCGTAGGCGATGAGGACGGTGACGACCGAGAGCGCCGCCGCCCGGGTGAGCGGGGTGGGGGCGAGCCGGTAGCTGCGGATGGCGAGGTACATCCCGGTCACGATGGGGAGCCACATCAGCGTGAAGAACAGGAAGCCGCCGAAGGCCACGAGCCCGAGCACGCTGTTGTGCGGGATGAAGCGGTACTGGGGGAACGCGACGGAGATGTCGTCGCCCTTGGTGAACTCCACGTACTCGTGCCCGAGCCCGAGCCCGAGAAGCGGGTTCGTGCGCAGGGTGATCACCAGGTTGTAGTTCTCGACCTCGCGGTCGAGCGAGGAGCGGTCGACCTTGGCATCGACGACGCTCCGCACCATCTGCGCGGGACGGAAGACCCCGGCCGTCGAGTTCCATCCCACCACCATGTAGGCGAGGAAGAAGACCGAGCCGATGATGGCGAATCGCGCGAGCGTCCTCTTCACGAAGGTCCAGGGCGTGAGCGCGTAGGCGACGAGCAACGAGACGCCGAGCTCGACCCAGGCGAGCCGCCGGTTGTTCGTGTAGATGCCGAGGAGGACGACGGGGACGGCGGCGAGGAGCACCATCCGCGTGCGGATCTCGAGCCGCTCGTGCCAGGCGATGAGGGCGATCATGATCGCCACGCTGAAGAGCACCGAGTCGGTGTGGCTCGTGACGTACGGAGGCCGGTAGTTGAACTGGCGGGCGACGGCCTGGTAGAAATAGATGCAGACGAGCGACTTGTAGACCGCCGCGCCCACCACCGCCGCGCCGATGGGGCGGAGGTCGCTCGAGTCCTTGAAGCAGGCGAGGAAGACCAGCGCGAGGATGGGCAGGTAGATCGGCTCGCGGAGCTGCCAGTAGGCCTGCTGGAAGACGCCGCCGCGGGCGACCCCCCACCCGAGCGCGCCGATCATCCCGGCGAGCGCGAGCAGGAGCACCATGCGCAGCCAGTTGACGCTGCGCACGCCGTGGCCGTCGGTCCCCCGCGCCATCGCCCGCCGGTAGACGACGAGGGCCACGACCAGCGCGACGAGGAGGTCGAGGAGCGAGAGCTTCAGCGCGCTGATCGGGATGATCTTGTGCAGGTTCTCGAAGAAGAGGACCCGGAGCGGCTCGAGCGGGTAGCTCCAGCGGTCCCGCACGCCGTTCGTGTCGGCGTCGAGAGCGAGCGACAAGAAGAGCAGCGCGGCGGCGATGTAGCGCAGCGGCGTGCGCCAGAGCAGGAACGCGAGGCCGAAGACGACGAGGGGGACGAGCGAGAGCAGCGGGTCGCCCTGGAAGGCGAAGACGGCCGCGGCCGTGACGATGAAGAGGAAGGCGGCGATGACGAGGTGCGGGCGAAGCCCGCCTTCGTCCGAGCCGGGAGCGGCGGGGCGAGGCCCGGCCGCTCCCGCGAGGGGCGCCTCGCCTGGGCTCAGGGACGGGACGCTCGGCATTCGGCTCGCCTCCTCCACGGTCAGGGCGCGGGCTTGGCGGGCGGGGCCTTGCCGCCCGGGGCGCGCCGGGTGACGACCAGCAGCGGGAGCCCGAGCTGCCTCCCGATCTGCCAGGGCTCGGCCACCGTGCGCCGGTAGAGGTCGAGCAGCGAGGGCACGATGAACGCGAGGACGAGGCCGGCGAGCAGCCCGCCGATGACGGTGAGCGGCTTGTTCGGCTTCTCGGGCTTCTTCGGGACCTGGGCCGGGCGGACGATGCTGTAGCGGTACTTGAACGCCGCCCGGGCGGTCTCGAGCTCGATGCGCGCCGCCTCGATGCGATCTGCGAGGTCGTAGTACTTGCGGATGCCCACCTTCAGCTGCTCGCGCGGGTAGGACATGCTGTCGTCCTCGGGCGCGGAGTTGTTGATGACGACCGCGCGCTCCGGCAGCGGGGCGGGTGCCTGCGGGATGTCGTCCGGGTTGCGGCCGCCGCGCCGCGCGTACTCGGCGAGCAGGTCCTGCTCCTCCTTCCTGAGGGTCGCGATCTGGGGCGACTCGCGCATGAGGCTGTCGATGCTCTGCTTCACGCTCGCCACGGCCGGGTGGCCCGGGGCGTACATGGCGCGGAGCTCGGCCATCTGGGTCTGCAGCTCGGTGAGCCGCTTCTGGCGGAACTGCTCGAGGTCCGCGAGCGCGCGCCGCTTGGCGAGGACCATCACCTTGATCTGGGCGAGCTCCTGGGACTCCCCCTGGGGCCTCGCGACCGAGGCCGGGCGCGCCGAGGGGGACTCTCGCGTCGGGCGCCCCTCCTTCGCCTTCTTCACCCCCTCGTACGCGACGAGGACCGCGTCGTGCGCGGTCTGGGCGTGCCCCTCGAGGATGGAGATGGCCTCGGCGATGATCGAGACCTCCATGGCGTGGCGGGTCTCGAGGAAGTTCTGCTGCGCCGCCTCGACGAGGTGGTAGGCCATCTCGGCCTCGGGCCAGTCGATGCCGATGGTGACCGTGCCCTCCCCGGTGGTCACCGTGAGCTTCTTCTCGAGCAGGCCCACGAGCGCGTCGACCTTCTCCTCGTCCGAGAGCGGCCCCGTGAAGACGCGAAGCACCGCGTCCTTGAGGCGCAGCGCCGGGGCGCGGCTCCGCTGCCAGTTCTCGACGAGGTCGGTCTGGTTGATGAGCGCGACGAGGTTCTCGCGCCGAAGCACCGTGTCGGAGGCGGCCCGGGTCGGGGCGTCCGCCTCGCTGGGGATGGCGCGGTTCGGGTTCGCGAGCCCGGTCATGACCTGGTTCTTCTGGGTCAGGATCTTCGACTCGACGTGGTAGGTCTTCGGCAGCGCCCACAGGGAGAGGACCGCAAGTGCGAGGATGGTGAGCACGGTCGCCGTGGCCAGCGTCGGGTGGCGGCGCGGCGCGCGCAGCACGAAGACCGACCAGTCGCGGAGCAGCGGCCAGTCGAACAGGTCGTCCGGTCCGGGCTCCCGAGAAGGCGGGGCGGGCGGGAGCGGGGCCGCCTGCGGTCCCGGCGCGTGCTCGGCCGGCTGCGTCAGGGTCAGTGCCTTCTCCATAGGTTCAGATCCCCCGTATGACCACGGTGAGAAGTGCCGTCACGTAGAAGAGGTTGAACACGACCGTGTAGAAGAAGAGTCGCTTCATGCCCCGGCGCGGGTTCGGGTCGCGCGCCGCCAGCACCGGGATGCCGACGGTGGCCACGAGCAGCGAGAGGAGCAGGAGCTTGCTGAGCGTCATGGCTAGATGTGCTCGAAGTCGGCCACGCTGACCGATACGTAGGCGCCCCACTGGTTGAAGTTCGCGGCCGCTGTCGCGGTGCCGAGCTGCCACATCCAGTAGCCGCCGAACGAGACGCTCATGTCCTTCGCGAACGACCAGGCGAGGTTGGCGTTCGCGGACCCGTACTTCTGCGCGACCTGCCCGAGATAGGGGACGAGCGCGGCGTTCGCGGCGATCCCGAACGCCCACTTGGATGCGAGCCGCCAGGTGATGTTCGCGTCCAGGGTGAGTCGCTGGTAGGCGACCGCGAGGTACGGGTCCACGTAGGGGGCGAGCATGAGCTGCAGGAACGCGGTCACGGGCAGCCGGGTCTTGGTTCCGCTCTCCATCCCCAGGGCCGCGATCGGGTCGAGCTTCTTGTAGGCGAGACCGGTGGTGGCGTCGGTGTTCGTCGCGCCGAGCCCGCCGATGATCCAGGCGCTCGTCTCGCGCGAGAGCCGGACCCGCCAGGTCTCGGCGAGGGTCGCCACGTAGACGTCGCGCCCGACCGAGAAGTAGTTCGCCTGGGCCGCGAGAGCGGTCCCGAGCGTGCTCGCCGCGCTCGGCTGGTAGTCGAGCGTCGCCTCGGCGCGGGGCCCCTGCTGGTGGGGCATGACCTGCTCGGCCGCGGTCCCGATGCCCCCCGAGTTCACGTACCCGGCGAGCACGGAGAACTTGAGCGCCTTGGAGAGGCGAACGGCCGTTCCCACCGAGGAGTCGTTGTTCTCGTAGAGCAGCGAGGCGAGCCGGGTCGGGGCGAGCTGGGGCGGCTGCTGGCCGGTGCCGCCGCTCGAGATGGAGGTGGTCGGGGTCGCGAGGTTCGTGTTCCCGTAGCTCAGCCGCTCCGCGAGGTAGATGCGCCAGGCGGAGGTCGCCTTCCACTCCGCGAGGATCCAGCCCCTGTGCATGATGTCGAGCGGGCCCTGCGAGATGTCGACGAGGTAGAACTGCGGGTTGTAGGCGACGCTGAAGCCGAAGCGGGGTGCGGTGAGGCCGAGCCCGACGAGGGGGGCGGCGAGCAGCCCGGTCTGCAGCTGCGGGGTGGTGCCCCCCGTGAGGTTGATGCTCTGCGTGAGCACCTGTGCCGAGAGCGCGAGGTCGATGCCCGCGGTCGTGGTGCCCGAGCGGGTCTTCATCGTTCCCGGGATCGCGTTCGACATGCCCGGCGGCGCGGAGAGCGTGGCCTCCGGCGCCGCCGGTGCCTGGTCCGCGCCGGTCGACGAGCCCGTGCCCCCCGCCGCCGGCCCGGTCTGGGCGGCGGTCATCCAGAGGAGGGCTGCGGCGGCGAGCGTCAAGGCTACTCGACCACGACCACGTCGCCGCCCTGGAGGCGGAAGGTCGCGG
This sequence comes from Anaeromyxobacteraceae bacterium, assembly GCA_035543235.1. Lineage (GTDB taxonomy): Bacteria > Myxococcota > Myxococcia > Myxococcales > Anaeromyxobacteraceae > DATJZG01. The sequence goes on from DATKJV010000074.1 coordinate 110,123, forward strand.
CTCGCCCCCGGACCTGGGTGAGCGACTCGTAGGTGAACCGGATCCGCAGGGGGGGGCCGGCCTCCCCCTGGGTCTGGCGGATGACGTAGATGGAGTCCTTGGAGGCGAACTCGTTCATGCCGCCGGCGGTGGCGAGTGCCTGGAGGATGCCGGCCCCGGGCTCCAGCTGGAAGATGCCGGCGCGCGACACCTCGCCGAGGACCGAGACCTGGATGGGCTTCAGCTCCTCGAGGGAGATGGTCACGACCGGGTTCACGATGAAGTCCTTGAGGCGCGCCTGCAGCCTGCGGGCGAGGACGTTCGGGGGGATGCCGGCCGCCTCGACGTCGTTCAGGAAGGGCAGGGAGATCTTGCCGTCCTGCCGGACGCGCGCCTTCGCGGACATGCCCTCCTGGTTCCAGACGCGGACGCTGATCGTGTCGCCCGGCTGGATGAC
>DATKJV010000075.1:0-136708 GCA_035543235.1 Anaeromyxobacteraceae bacterium
GGACCCGCTCTCGGCCCGAACGGCACTTCTCCGACAGCTTCATCACCGTTCGGCTCTTCGTCGCGCGAAGCATCGCTTTATGGCTACCTCGGTGCCCTGCCTGCCATCGACCAAGAACCTTGTGACGCAGTAGTGCTAACCGCCCGACATCACACGTGTCGGCCCTTCGAGCTGCGGAAGTTGGGCTAGGGTCGGCCAGGGGTCGCCTACGGGCCGCAGCCGCCGTCCGCCTGCGGGCTGAAGGTCCAGCGGAAGACCTGAACGCTGTAGTTCGGCAGGGGCTCCATGTTGGGCGTCCCGCCGTCGAGCGAGGGCTCGGTCGTGACGGCCGCGAAGCCGTTCGACACCGCCATCTGGAGGACGTGCGAGCGCGGCAGCGGCGCGTCGTAGTCGGACGGCCGGAAGTGCACCGGCGTCGGGTCCCGGACGATGTTGCTCGAGTCGGAGGGAGGCGGCAGGCTCTGGTCGTAGAAGAGGCCGATGCCGGACTGCGTCGTGGGGTCGTAGTCGACGAACCAGCGGACCTCGTCCGTCTCGGTCGTGCTGTAGTCGATGACGCTCGCCGAAACGAGGAAGTCCGCGCCCCCGTCGCAGACCGACGGCGGCCCGTAGGCGGTCGTCGGGACGCCCGGCTGCGCGGTGCTCGTCTCGACGAACGGCGGCGCCGTGAGCACGCCCGCGTCCACGGTCCCCACGCCCGGCAGCGGCTGCGGGAGCGGGCAGGCGCCGACGAGCACCGCCAGGCCCACGACCGCCGACCCGAGCGCCAGTCTTCGCACGCCGTCCGTCACGCCGCACCTCCGCGGCCGCGCTCGCCGTCGGCCGTCTCCAGCGGGGACTCCTGGGCACGTCGCTCGGCCTCGACCTTCTCCAGGTGGCGGAACACGGTGCGCGGGTCCACGTCGAGGTCCTTGGCGGTCTTCGTCCGGTTGCCGCCGTTTCGTTCCAGCACGTCGTTGATGTACCGCTTGCGATACTCCTCGAGCGCCTGGGCGAGCGGCATCACCGCCTCGAGCTCCTCCGCGCGCAGGTCGAGGTCGTCGGCGGTGACGAGCGGGCCGTCCGCCAGGACCACGGCCTTCTTCACCCGGTTCTCGAGCTCCCGGATGTTCCCGGGCCAGCGGTACTTCCGCATCGCCGCGACGGCTGCCGGCGCGAAGCCCCGCGTCCGGGACCCGAACTCCCGCGTGGCGCGCTGCAGGAACCACCGGGCGATCACGAGCACGTCGTCTCCGCGGTCGCGCAGCGGAGGCAGGCGGATCGAGATCACGTGGAGGCGGTAGTAGAGGTCCTCGCGGAACGTGCCCCGCCGGACCTCCTCGTCGAGCACCTTGTTCGTCGCGGCGACCACGCGGATGTCGACCGACTCGGGCCGCGTGTCGCCCACCTTCACCACCGCGCGGTCCTGGAGGGCGCGTAGGAGCTTCACCTGGAGGGCGAGCGGCATCTCCCCGATCTCGTCGAGGAACAGCGTTCCCCCCGCCGCGGCCTGGAAGCGCCCGGGGCGCGTGGCGATGGCGCCCGTGAAGGCGCCCTTCACGTGCCCGAAGAGCTCGCTCTCCATGAGCCCCTCCGGGATGGCCGCGCAGTTCACCGCCACGAAGGGGCCCCGGGACCGCGCCGACCTCCGGTGGATCTCCCGCGCCACGAGCTCCTTGCCGGTCCCGGTCTCGCCCTCGAGGAGCACCGTCACGTCCGTCGCGGCGACCTTCTCGATGCGGCGGTAGACCTCCCGCATGCTCGCGCCGGCACCGACGAGCTCGCCGTACCGCCGGCTCTCGGCCGCCTCCCGCAGGACCTCGTTCTCCCGCCGCAGGTCGTCGAGGAGCAGCGCGTTCTGCAGGAGGAGCGAGGCCTGCGCGGAGAATATGGTCAGCGTCTCGAGGGCGCGGACGTCGAAGAGGTCGACGACGTTGTCGTTGCCGAGGTAGATGACCCCGAACACCTGGCCCCGCGCCGTGAGCGGGGCGCACATCACCGAGCACAGCTTCAGGTTCACGACGGAGGACGAGCTCGACCACTCCTCGTCGTGCAGCGCGTCGGCGACGACGAGCGGGCGCCGCGTGCGCACGACCTTCTGGACGATGGAGTCGGAGACGCGGGCCACGGCGTCCTCGACGGAGCCGCGCGAGAGGTTGCGCGCCGCCCTCACCACCGGCGCCCCGTCCTCGAGCACGATGACGAACCCCTTGTCGGCGTGGGTCACCTCGACGAGCGCGTCGAGCAGCGCGTCGAGGAGGCCGGACAGGTCCGAGGCGCCGAGCAGCCGCCGCGAAAAACGCACCAGCGCGTGCACGGCGTCCTCGCGCGCGGGCCGGTCGGCCGAGGACTCGGCGACCTCGGCCTCGGCCGGAGGCGAGAAGACGAGCTCGACGGAGCCGAGCCGGAGGACGTCCCCGGGGGCGAGCCGGCAGGTGCTGCGGCGACGACCGTTGACGAGCAGGTCGGCGCCCTCGTGGCACGCGGCCGTGTACTCCTTGCCGTCGAAGTGGACGTGCAGCGCGGTGGGGGGCAGGCGGGGGTCGTCGAGCGCCACGTCGCTCGCCGGATCTCGCCCGACCGTCGTGATGCGGCGCTCGAGCGGGACGCGGCGCCGCTTGCCATCGGGGGTCTGGACGAGGAGATCGGCCACGGGGTTGCCTAGAACTTCCAGGAGAGCTTCACGCTCGCCTTCGTCGGCGAGACCTCGGTCTCGACGCGCGGGACGTAGTGGACGAGGGCGTCCGCCACCCCGTAGGCGTAGCTCGCCCAGAAGAGCGCCGCCGAGACGTACTTCACGATGTCGAGGTTGTTCAGGATCTGGCGGTCCGAGTCCGGGATCGGAGGGTTGCTGCAGTTCGTGGCGGTGTTGATCGTGCAGCGGCGGGACGGGTCCTGGGCGATGGCGTTGTGCGCGAGGATCGCACCGAGGTTCACGGCACCGAAGAGGACCTGCGAGACCGCGAGGATCGTGCCCTTCGTGGTGTCCCCGTTCTGGAACTGGCCCGCTCCGAAGGGGAGGAAGTTGATGATGTAGACCCTCTCCTGGACGATGACGAGCTTCGTCGGTGGCCCCGCGCGGGCCTGCTCCTCGGCGAGGAGCTTGCGCCGCGCCTCCTCGGCGAGGCGCTCCTGCTCCTTCAGCTGCTTCTGGCGCTCCCGCAGCGGCTGCAGCTGCGGCTCGGCCTCGCGCTTCACCCGGTCGAAGAACTCGACGATGTTCGGCGGGACGAGGAACGGGTCGAGCGTGTAGTCGGGGTTGATGGAGAGGAGGTGGATGAAGGCGTCCCGCGCCGCGGCCTGGTCGCCGAGTTGGAACTCGGCGAGCCCCAGGATGCGCCAGGCCTCGATGGCCTGCTCCTCGGGGAGCTTCGGGTACTGCTCGAGGACCTGCCGGACCGCCCCCGCAGCGTCGGCGTACGCGCCGAACTCGTAGCGGTCCTTCGCGCGCTTGAGGTCGGAGGCGGGCGTCGCGAGGAGCAGGGCGAGGAGGATCGCAGTCACGGCGTCCCCTCCTGCCGCACGGCGGGCACGGTGATCTCCTGGCCAGCCCGGATGCGGAGCGGCGCGACGGCCGGCGCCTGCCCCGGTGCCTCGATCCGGAGCTCGGCCTCTCCCTCGTAGGGCGTCTCCGATCCCGCCGGGACAGGGACCCGGAAGGGCGAGCGGCGCGAGTCCTCCGCCGTGCCGAGTAGCTTGCCGTCGAGCCAGACCCGCGCCTCGGCGTCGCCCTCGACCCGGAGCAGGGCCGGGCGCGGAGCGAGCGGTACCCGGATCTCGCCGAGCCTGGCCGCCTCCGCGGCGTCGATCGACCTCTCGTACGGCTCGCAGCACGGGTGCTCGAGGCGGAGGCGGTGCTTTCCCGGGCCGAGGTCGAACTCCACCCGCTGCGCGCCGCGAGCGACCTCGACGCCGTCGAGCAGCGCGCGCTGCGCGTAGGGGCGCACCTGGACCGCGAGGCGCACCGGGGCCGGCCGGGGAGGGGCGACGGCGCGCTGTGTCGTGGGCTCGACCCGGCGCGGCGCCTCCGCCACGGCGGGAGGCGGCTCGGCCGGGGGGGCGGCCGCGGGAGCCGGCTCCGCCACGGGCGGGGGCGCGGTGCGCGGCTCCGGACGCGCCTCGGTCGGCGCCGCGACCGGAGGCGGCGCCGGGCGGTGAGCGAACCGGCGCGCCGTCACCGCGACGGCGGCGACGGCCACCGCGGCGACCGCAGCGAGGGCCGCGACCCGCGCGGCCCGCCGCCACCGGTTTCGCCTCGCCACGCGGGCGAGGTGGCGCAGGACCACCGGATTTCCCGGCTCGAGGGCGAGCACGCCGTCGAAGGCGTCGAGCGCGCGCGTCACCTCGCCCCGGGCCAGGCAGTCCTCGCCCCGGGCCAGGCGAGCCTTGACGAGGCGCGCCGGGAGCTCGCGCTTGAAGCGCTCCGGGTCGGAGAGGAAGGCCCCGAGCTCCTCCTCCGGTCGCTCGAGCCCGTCGGCCGCGAGCGCCCGGTCGAGCTCGTCGCGCAGCTCGGCTGCGCTCTGTTGTCGCCGGGCCGGATCCCGCTCGAGGGCGCGGCGGATGATGCGGGCGAGGTCTCCCCCGAGGGCCTTGGCGGAGGAGCGGGGGTCCGGGTACTCCCCGTCGACGACGCGGCGCATGGTCGCGGTCGGGTTGGGGGCGTCGAAGGGCAGCGCCCCGGTCGTGAGCCAGTAGAGGATCGTACCGAGAGAGAAGACGTCGGAGCGGGCGTCGGCGTCCCGCCCCTCGATGATCTCGGGCGCCATGTGGTTCGGCGACCCGACGAGCGCCCCGGTCATCGTCATCTTGTCGCCGAGCGCCAGGATGCGCGCGATCCCGAAGTCGGCGAGCTTCACCGCGCGCCGCCCCTCGCCCTCGGACACCATGACGTTGTCGGGCTTCAGGTCGCGGTGGATGACGCCGGCGGCGTGCGCGTGCACGAGCGCGTCGGCGAGCGCCCGGCAGACGAGGGCGCCCACCTCCGGCGCGCCGACTCCCACCTCCTCGGCGAAGGCGCGCAGGGTCCGTCCGTGGACGAACTCGGTGACGATCCAGCTCTCGTCCGCGTCGTCGCCCGAGTAGTCGTAGATCTCGACGATGTTGGGGTGGGAGAGCCGGGCGACCGCTCGCGCCTCCCTCGAGAACCGGGCGCGGGACTCCGCCCGGGCGGCCAGGTGTGGGTGGAGGACCTTCACCGCCACCTCTCGGTCGAGCACGGTGTCGCGCCCGCGGTAGACCGCGGACATGCCGCCCGTCCCGACCTGCTCGATGAGCTCGTAGCGGTCGATGCGCCGGACGAGATACCGGTCCCTGGCTGTCGGCGTGGCCATCCGGGCGCGTCAACTATGACACGGATGACACGGGGGGACCATCTCGCGGAGGCAACCCGAGCGGGCCGACCGGAAGGAGACGCCGCTCGAGGAGACCGTGAATGGTCGAGGGGATGGCGTCCACCGACACCGGGTGGTCGAGCCGGAACCCGATGGCGCGGAGCCTCCGGGTGTCATAGTAGTGGTCGGCCTCCAGCCAGTGGAGGACCTCGCGATCCACCCGCGGGGCGAAGCCGGGGTCCGCGCCGTGCCGGAGCGCCATGGCCCGCCAGGCGGTCGCGAGCCGCCGGTTCACGGGGTCGAGCAGCATGCGGTCCGGGACGTGCCTGAGGAGCCAGGTCGCCGCGCTCCACATCCTCGGGGAAAAGGGCAGCACCCGCCCCGGCTCGTGGCCGAGCGCCGCGAGCGCCGCCGACGCGTGCTCGGCGAGGGGGAGGGGGGCGTCGTCCGCCACGTTGAAGGCCCGGCCGACGACGTCCCGGTCGTCGCCGTGGAGGGCCACGTGGGCGACGGCGCGCGCGACGTCGTCGAGGTGGACGAGGTGGGTGACGGGTCCGCGGCGGAGGATGGGGACCCGGCGGCGCCCCGCGTGGACGAGCGCGACGAGCGCCAGCGCCCGCACCGGCCCGCGTCTCAGGCTCGGGCCGTAGACCAGGGCCGGGCGGACGACGACGAGCGGGCAGCCCTCGCGGAACGAGGCCCAGGCGGCCCGCTCGGCGCCCCAGCGAGCGCGCTCGAAGGCGCTCCGCGGACTCTTCGGCTCCCCCTCGCCGCAGGGGAGGTGGCGCGGGCGTCCGTAGACCGAGACCGTGGACACGAGGACGAAGCGGCGCGCCCCGGCGCGAAGCGCCATGCGCGAGGCATCCCAGGCGGCCCGTGCCTCGAGGCGCGCGCGGTCCGGCTCCCCGAACTCGCGGGGGGTGCGCACGCCCGTGTGGACGAACACCTCCGCACCGCGGGCGTCGGCGGCCGACGCGAGCGCGCCCGGACGCACCTCGAGGCCTTGCCTCGCGAGCTCGGCGCGGACGGCGTCGAAGAGGGCGCCGGGGGAGCCTGTGACGACGGCTGCGCGGGCCATCACGCAGGGCCGCGGCCGGGGCGCCGCCCGGCGGGCTAGGCGCGCACCTCCGGCGGCTTCTCCGCCGGCTTTTCCTTGCCGCCCTTGCCCTCGGGTTCGGGCGGGGGCGGCGGCTTGCGGCCGACGGGGTTCTCCTCCATGGCCGCCGCGAGCACCTCGTCCATGTGGGTCGCGAAGACGAACTCGAGCTCCTTGCGCGCCTGCTCGGGGACGTCGATGAGGTCCTTCTCGTTGCGCGCCGGGAGGATGACCCGCTTGATGCCGGCGCGGTGCGCGGCGAGCACCTTCTCCTTGATCCCGCCGACCGGCAGGACCAGCCCGCGCAGGGTGACCTCCCCGGTCATGGCCACGTCCGACCGGACGCGGATCCCGGTCAGGAGCGAGACGAGGGCGGTGAGGATGGTGACGCCGGCGCTGGGCCCGTCCTTCGGGATGGCGCCTGCCGGGAAGTGGATGTGCAGGTCCGTCCGCTCGAGGAAGTTGGAGGGAATCCCCAGGGTCTCGGCCTTGGCGCGCAGGTAGGAAAGGGCCGCCTGGGCCGACTCCTTCATGACCTCCCCGAGCTGCCCGGTCAGGGTCAGGGACCCCTTGCCCTGCATGCGGGTGGCCTCGATGAAGAGGATGTCGCCGCCGGCCGCGGTCCAGGCGAGGCCGGTCGCCACGCCCGGGATCTCGGTGCGCTCCGCCGTCTCGTTCCAGAACTTCTCGGGCCCGAGCATGTCGGCGAGGTCCTTCTCGTCGACGATGCGCTTCGTGCCGGCCTGGATGCGGCCGCTCGCCACCTCGACGGCGATGGCGCGGGCCACGTCGGCGATGCGGCGCTCGAGGTTTCGCACGCCGGCCTCGCGCGTGTAGGCCATGATCATCTTGATGAGAGCCTTCTCCGTGATCTCGATGGTCTCGGCGGAGAGACCGTGCTCCTTCAGCTGCTTGGGGATGAGGTGCTTCTGCGCGATGCGCGCCTTCTCCTCGAACGTGTACCCGGGCAGCTCGAGGATCTCCATGCGGTCCTTCAGGGGGCCGGGGATGGGGTCGAGCAGGTTGGCGGTGGCGATGAACATGACCTTGGAGAGGTCGTAGGCCACGTCGAGGTAGTGGTCGGAGAACGAGTGGTTCTGCTCGGGGTCGAGCACCTCGAGGAGCGCCGCGCTCGGGTCGCCGCGGAAGTCCGCCCCGAGCTTGTCGATCTCGTCGAGCATCATGACCGGGTTCACGCTCCCGGCCTTCTTCATGGACTGGATGATGCGTCCCGGGAGCGCGCCCACGTAGGTGCGCCGGTGGCCGCGGATCTCGGCCTCGTCGCGCACGCCTCCGAGGCTCAGGCGAACGAACTTGCGCCCGGTCGAGCGCGCGATCGACTGCCCGAGCGAGGTCTTGCCCACCCCTGGCGGGCCGACGAAGCAGAGGATGGGACCCCGCATGTCGTTCTTGAGCTTGCGGACGGCCAGGTACTCGAGGATCCGCTTCTTGATCTTGTCGAGGCCGTAGTGGTCGGCGTCGAGGATCTGGTGGGCGTTCTCGATGTCGAGATTGTCGTCGGTCTTCTTCGACCAGGGGAGGTCCGCGATCCAGTCGAGATAGGTCCGGGCGACCGTGTACTCCGAGCTGGCGGTCGGGATGCTCTTCAGCCGGTTGAGCTCCTTCTGCGCGACCTTCTCGACCTCCGGGGGCAGGCCGGCCTTCTTGAGGCGCTCCCCGAGCTCGTCGAGCTCCTCCTCCTCCTCGCCGAGCTCCCCGAGCTCCTCCTTGATCGCCTTGAGCTGCTGGCGCAGGTAGTACTCCCGCTGCGTCTTCGACATCTCGCCCTTCACGGCGCTGTCGATCTTGTTGGAGAGCTTCAGGATCTCGCGCTTGCGGTTCAGGAGCTCGAGGACGAGCTTCATCCGGGCCTTCAGGTCGACCGTCTCGAGGACCTGCTGCTTCTCCTCGATGGGGACGTCCACGTTCGCGGCGATGAGGTCCGCGAGGTGGCCCGGGTGCGTGATGGAGTCGACGAGCTCGGTGGCCGCGGTCGGCAACTCGGGCATGAGCTCGATCACCTCGCGGGCGAGCTTCTTCAGGTTGATGGCGAGCGCCTCCACCTCGACGTCGTCCACCGCCGTCTTGTCCTCGACGGGCTCCACCCGCGCCTTGAGGTAAGGCGTCTCCTGCACCAGGTCGAGGACGCGGACCCGGGCGAGCCCCTGCACGACGAGGGAGTAGTTGTCCTCGCCCATCTTGAGGAGCTTCACGATGCGGGCCACGGTGCCGACCGTGTACAGGTCGGCGGCGCCGGGGTCCTCCTCCTCGGCGCGGCGCTGCGTGACGACCCCGATCACCTGCTCGTCGCGGACCGCGTCCTTGATGAGGGCGATCGTCTTCTGCCGTCCGACGGCGAGCGGGAGGACCCCGCCCGGGAAGAAGACGGAGTTGCGAAGCGGCAGGATGGGGAGGACCTGGGGGATGTCCTCCTTGTTGATGAGGGCGGGCGGGCCCATCGCCGGAGCGACCTGGGCACCCGAAGCCTTCTTGTCCTTCTCCGACATGGCCTGCTCCTTCCACACCCTAGAGGACGCGCCTCGTCGATCGGTGAGGATAACAGATGAGAAACGGCCGGGCCGCGGAGTTTCGTCCGCCGCCGACCGACCGAGCGCCGCCTCTCTACCGCACCGGACCGGCGCCCCGGCGGGGACCGGCGAACTCGCTGTGGACGGGGCCCTCGCTCGGCGTCGCGAGGCCCCCGAGCTCGTTCTCCGCCTCGCCGTCGTCGAAGTACTCGAAGCGGGCGGCGGGTCGCTGCTGCGGTGCCGGCTGCGGCCCGTCGGCCGGGGACCAAACGCGCTTGCGTGTCATGGGATCCATTTAAGGCGCGTTCCGGCGCGGTCAAGCACCCCGCACCCGCGAGGGCCCGTTTGACAGTGCCGCGCGGCGGTCGATAGCATCGCGACCGCTTGCGCCTAGGCCACATCAGCGACCTCCACGTCGCGGACCGCCGCCGCTACCCTCGAAACGGCCTCGGCCCCAAGGACTGCGACCGCTACTCCCACCGGCTCGCGCAGCGGTTGCTCAAGGACCTCGAGGCGGCCGGGGCGGACCACCTCGTCGTGACCGGCGACCTCACCCTCTCCGGCGAGGCGCCCGAGTTCGAGCGGGCGGCGGAACTCCTGCGCCCCTGGGCCGACAAGGGCCGCCTCACCGTCGTGCCCGGCAACCACGACGTCTGGACCGCCGAGGCGACGAAGACCTCCCGATTCCTGCGCATGGTGGGCCCCGACGGCCGGGGCATGCGACGCCCTGTCTCCGCCTACCCCTTCGCCGTGGTCCCCGCGCCCGAGGTGGCCATCGTCGCGCTCGACAGCGCCCGGTACGGCGAGGAGCCCCGCGAGACGCCGGGCCGCCTCGGGCCGCCGCAGTTGCTGGCGGCGCGCGAACTCGTGCGCGAGCACGCGAAGGAGGGGCGGGCGGTGCTCCTCGCGCTCCACCACCACCTCATGCTCCCCCGGGACCGCGTCGCGTCGGACGCAGCCGTCGCCCGGATGCCTCTCGCGGACGCGGACAAGGTCGTGCGCCTGGTGGCCGATCTTCGCGTCGCCGGCGTCCTCCACGGCCACCGCCACTGCGCCTTCCGCGTCGACCTCCCGGGCGCCGCCGGGCCCACCCCGGTCCTCTGCGCCGGCTCCGCGGGGCGCATCTCCGACGTGCCCGTGCGCCGCGCCCGGGCCTACCTGTACGAGGTGGACCGCGGCGGGATCCGGTCGGTCCAGGCCCTCACCAGCCCGGCACGATAGCGCCCGCGCGAGGGCGTCCTTGCCTCGCCGCCGGCTCGGCGGTATCCCTGGCCGCATGCGGCCGGCACTGAGGGTCCTCGTCACCGTCGTCGTCGCCCTCGCGGTGGGCGCCTGGGCCTTCGGTGCCTGGCGGCGCACGACCCAGCTCGCGGACGCGCGGCTCGCGCGCGAGCGGCTGAAGCGCGAGTTCCTGGAGCGGTCCGCGGCCGCCCGCCAGATCCCCGCCGAGCAGCCGAAGGACTGGCGCACGGAGGTCCGCGCCCTCTCGCAGTGGTACGCGGACGAGATCCGGGCCATCCGGGACCGGTACCCGGACACCCTGTCCGCGCCGGCCGAGGCGGCCCGGGCGGCCCGGGAGCGCGAGAAGGACAAGGAAGGGGCGCGCGCCGAGTGGCGCCAGTGGGCCGAGGACCGCTTCCACCTCCTCGTCGACGGGCGCTACGAGCCCATCGCCAGCGCCTCGGACCGCGGCCTCCACCTCGACCTCCTGTCCGTGGAGCCCGCCCAGAACCCCGCCGGCGGGGGAAAGGCGCTCCGGGTCGACTTCGCGCTATGGGGTGCCCCGCGGCGCACCGACCGGGAGGTCCCGCCCGCGGGCGGGCGGGCCACGCTGCACACGACCGTGGCACTCGCCTTCCGCCAGCTCGCCGTTCAGCTCCTCGACGCGCAGGGCCGCCCGTGTGCGGAGATGGCGGGACCGGGGGAGCCCTACCAGAAGCTCGCCGACCCGGAGCGCCTCGTGGAGGAGTTCCCGCCGGGCGTCCTCTTCGGCAGCTGGTACATCGACGCGCTGCCCCGCGAGGCGGCGCGCATGGTGCTCACCCTCACGGCGGAGTCGCGCGGGTTCGCGTCCGCCCCGTCGGCCACCTTCCGCCTCGATGTCCCCGTGGCGGAGGCCTGGCGCCTGGCGCCGGGCGAGGCCTTCCAGGCGGAGACCCGCGAGGCGCCCCGGTAGGCCCGTGGCGAGCGCCAGCGAGAAGGGCGGCGCACGGGCCGGTCCGTCCCAGGTCGCGCCCCCGCCGCTCGAGGAGCTGTCTCGCGACGAGCTCTCGGTATTCCTGTACGTCGCGCTCCTTCCCGAGGAAACGCGCGCCATCGTGAAGGAGCTCGGCCTGTCGATTCCCGGGTTCCGGTCGACGGCGCTCGGCGACGTCGAGCGCTGCGACGTCATCGCCGACGAGATCCTCGCGCACCCCCCGACCGCGGAGGCGGTCCAGCGCGCCCTCTCGAAGGCGTTCGAGGTGCCGCCGCTCGCGCACCAGGCGATGGCCCCGGAGGCGTGGGCCGAACTCCTCTCGGCCTGCGCGGGCGACGCGGCGCTCGCGCTCGCGCTCTGGCGCGTGCTCTCCGACCGGGACGCCGAGGTGCGGGCCGCCGCCCGCCCGGTGCTCGACGACCTGGCGAAGCACTACTACGGTCCCGCCCCGGGGGAGGAGCCGGTGCGCGCTCCCCGCGAGGAGGGCGAGGACCCTGCGGCCCGGGCCGAGCGCCTCGCGGAGGCGCTCCGGCGCGCCGAGGAGGCTTTGAAGGAGAGCGACGCCCGGGGCGCGGAGCGGGCGGAGGAGGCGCGGCGGAAGGGCGAGGAGCAGCGAGAGGCCCTGAAGGCCTCGCTCCGCGAGGCGAGGGCTCGCGAGTCGACCGCGGTCGAGGAGGCGGCGCGGAGCCGGGAGGAGGAGGCGGCGGCGAGGCGCGAGGCGGCGAGGCTCAAGAGCGAGCTCGAGGTGCTCCGGGCGAGCGACGCGGCGGTGGAGGAGAGGCGCCTCCGCGCCGAGCTGCGGGAGGTCCTGGGCCGGGCGAACGCCCTCGAGTCCCGGCTCGAGCGGGCACAGCAGCGCGCCGCGGAGCTCGAGGGCGAGCTCGAGCGCGCCCGGAGCGGGGAGGGCGACATTCGCCCCGTCGGGCCCGCGCCCGGGCTTCCCGAGGCCGCCGCGGAGGGCCTACCCGGAGAGTCCGAGGCCAACTGGCTCATGCCGATCTACACGCGCGAGTTCTACGACTCGCTCGAGGGGTGGGACCGGCGCATCCAGCGCGCCGCCTTCAAGCAAGCGCACCTGCTCGCCCTCGACCACCGCCACCCGAGCCTGCGGGCGCTGCCGCTCGAGGGTCTCCCCGGCTACTACCGGGTGCGGGTGGCGACCGACGTCCGGCTCATCTACCGGCGGGCGGAGAGGCAGAACTCGGTCGAGATCCTCTCGCTCATCGACCGCGAGGACTTGGACCGCTACATCCGACAGGCGAAGACGCGCGGGTAGGGCGTGCGCCCTCCGGCGCTACCGGAGCTTGCGATAGATGCCGACCACCACCCCGAGGATCATGGTCGACCGGAAGTCCTGCTCCCGCACGTAGATGGGCGCCATCCGGGGGTTCGAAGGCTGGAAGCGGACCCGGTCCCCCTCGAAGAAGATGCGCTTCACCGTGGCCTCGTCGTCGATCATCGCGACCACGATGTCGCCGTCCTCGGCGTTCAGCTGCTTGCGCACGAAGATGTAGTCGCCGGGCAGGATTCCGTCGCCGATCATCGAATCGCCCTGGACCCGGAGCCCGTAGACCTTGCGCCCCGCGCCGAGGAAGAACGAGTCCACCTGCACCGTGTCCTCGATCCGCTCCTCGGCGAGAACCGGCTGGCCGGCGGCGACCCGCCCCACGATCGGAACGTCGACGAGCCGCGACGGCCCGCGAGCCGGCGCCCGCGAGGCCAGCGAGATCACCTGGGCGCCCGCGCGGTTCGCCAGGGCGTCCTTCGCCCGGGCGCTGGGGATGAGCGCGCGGGACTTCACCGGGTCGCGCGTCAGGTAGCCCTTGCGCTCGAGGGCCTTCAGGTGGTCGTTCACGCCGTTCGTCGACCGGATGTCGAGGGCCTCGCCGATCTCCCGGATCGTCGGGGGATAGCCCTGCTCCTCGATCTGGCGCGCGATGTAGCGAAGGACCTCGAGCTGGCGGTCGGTGAGCGCGTCCATGTGGCCTCCTGAACGCGAGTATACCTACCGGGCGTTCAGACGCAAGGAAGGGGACCGGGCGTTCAGGTCGCTTGCCTGGCCCGGGAGCGGGCCGTACGCTCGCCGCCCAATGCAGGGACCCTCCGTCACCCAGGCGCTCGGCCTCGCGCTCCGCGTCCTTGCCCGCGAGGTCTGGCTCGCCGTCCTGGGGATGGCCGTCGCGCTCGCCCGCGGGGCACTCGTCTTCCCCGCCATGGCCTTCGCCGCGGCCGCCTCTCTCGCGGCCCTCCGCGCCTCCCTCGCGACCGGCTCGACCCCCCCGGAGGCGGCACTCTTCTCGATCGTCGGCCTCTGGACCTCGCCTCGCGCTCGCTCGATTGCCGTCGGGCTTTGGCTCGCGGGCTGGCTCCTCTGGGGGGCGCTCCGCGCCGCTTGGGTCGCGGGCTCCCTTTCCGCGCTCGGGCGGCAGGTCGTAGGATCGCAAGGCGACCCGCCCGCCTTCGCCGCCGGCGTCGCCTACCGGTTCGACCGGGTCCTCGTCACGGCGGCGGCCGCGCTCGTCCTCGAGCTCGGCGGCCTGGCCATGGTCGGCACCTCTGCGGCCGCCGCGGGCATGCTCCTGCCTGCCGCCCGGGAGGCCTCGTCGCGGGGGCCGATCGCCGCCGTGGCGGCGCTCGCCCTGTCGGGCTCGGTCTTCGTGGCCGTGTGTCTCTCGGTCCTGGGCGAGGTGGCCGTCGCTCGGGCGGCGATGGCCGGGGAGCTCCCCGGTCGCGCGCTCACCCGAGCGGTCGCCGCGGTCGCCCTCCGGCCGGCCGCGTTCGTCGCCGCGGCCCTGGCGGTGGCGGTCGCGACGCTGCTCGCCACGGGGTCTATCGAGAGTCTCTTCGCCGTGCTCGCCGGAGCGGCAGCGGGAGCGCCCCGCGCTCTGCTCGTCGCCCCCCAGCTCCTGCTTGCTGCGTTGACGGCGCTCCTCGCCGCGTTCGCGGAACTCTGGCGCCTCGCCGCCCTCGGGGTCCTCGCCCTAGGTGCGGACGCCCCGCGCGGGACCCCGGGGCGCTGGAGCGAGCGATCGAGCCCGGGCCGCCTCTAGCGAGCGAGCAGGACGGGCCCTCGAGCCTCCGCGAGCAGCCGCTCGAGTCCAGCCTCCCCCCCGACGACCGGGCTCGACGTGCCGACCACGAGGACCGCCCGCTGGGGGAGCGCGCGCCGGAGGTCGCCCGGGTTGGGGCCGCCCGCGAAGCGCCAGGGGAGAGGGCGGTGCGCTCGGCTGGATCCCTTCGCCGCGAGCCCCTCGGCCTCCGCCCGGCTTCCTGCCGCCACGAGCAGGAGGGGCGCCGCCTCCGCGCCCCGGGAGAGCCGCACCGCGAGGTCGAGTGCGCGGGCGCCTCCTTCGGATCCATCCCAGGCGACCCAGAGGGGGAGCCTGTCGACGTCTTCGCCGCCGGCGAGGAGGACTGGGGAGCTCGCTCGGGCAGCGGCGGCCTGCGCGGTGGAGCCGGGGCGGTGGCCTCCGGCGAACCCGCGCCCGGCGCGCCCGAGGGCGAGCAGGTCCGCTTCCACCGCTGCCTGCAGGACCTCGACCTCCACTCGCCCGCGCGCCACCCGAAAGGAGGAGCGCAGCCGGAAGCTCGCGGCCACCTCCTCGAGGGCGGCCCGCGCCCGCTCCGCGAGCGCCCGGACCCCCGGGCCGATGGTGGCGGCCGGCAGCGGCGAGCCGCCGATGAGGGCGAGCGGGTTCGCGAACGGGAGCTCCGCCACGCGCAGCAGGTCGATGTCCTCGACGAAGAGTCCTGCGAGCTCGGCGCCGTGGCGGGCGGCCAGGGCGGCAGCGGCCTGGAGCGCGGCGAGGCTCGCGCGGGAGGCGTCGAGCGCCACGAGGACCCGACGGAGCGGGCGCTCGGCCAGCGCCGGGTCGGTCACGGGCCCTCCCTTCCGCGCGCCTCGGCGCCGAAGGCGCGCGCCTTCTCGGCGAGCTCGGCGAGGCGCGCCGCCACGCGCCCGTTGACCGTCCCCGGGGGATACTGGCCGTCGGGCCCCGGGGTGCCGGCGGGGGTCCCGGTGAGGACCTCGATCCCGTCGTCTATCGTCTCCACCGCGTAGATGCGGAACCGGCCCGCGCGGGCCGCCTCGACGACGTCCTCGCGCAGCATGAGGTTGCGCACGTTCGCTGCCGGAATGACCACTCCCTGGTCCCCGGTGAGCCCTCGCGCGCGGCAGACGTCGAAGAAGCCCTCGACCTTCTCGTCCACCCCGCCGATGGCCTGGACCTGCCCGTGCTGGTTCACCGAGCCCGTCACCGCGAGCGACTGGCGGATCGGGAGGCCGGACAGCGCGGAGAGCAGCGCGTAGAGCTCCGCGGACGAGGCGCTGTCCCCCTCCACGCCCGAGTAGGACTGCTCGAACACGAGGCTCGCGGAGAGCGTGAAGGGCCGGTCCGGCGCGTAGCGGGCGCCGAGGAAGCCCGCGAGGATGAGCACCCCCTTCGAGTGAATGGGCCCGCCGAGCTCGACCTCGCGCTCGATGTCGACGACCTCCCCGCGGCCGAGCCGGACGCGCGCCGTGATCCGGCTCGGCCGGCCGAACGGCTGCGAGCCCACCTGGTAGATGGCGAGGCCGTTCACCTGGCCGACCCGCTCACCGGACGTGTCGATGAGGATCGTCCCGTCGGAGATCGCCTCGAGCACGCGGCGCTGGACCCGGTCGCTGCGTCGCACCCGGGCGTCGACCGCGCCCTGCACGTCCTCCCGGGCGATCGCCGTCCGTCCGGCCTCTCCGGCCCGGTGGTCCGCCTCGCGGAGCAGGTCCGCCAGCGAGCGCAGGTGCACGGAGAGCTTCGCCCCGTCCCCCGAGAGGCGCGCTGCGTGCTCGACGACGCGGGCCACCGCGCCCCGGTCGAAGGCGCGGAGCTTCTCGTCCCGTGCGATGGCAGCGGCGAGCCGCGCGTAGCGGAGCTCCTCGCCCTCGCGCGGCACGTCGTCCTCGAAGTCGGCGGCCACCTTGAACAGCTCCGGGAACTCCGGATCCGCCGCGGTGAGCAGCTCGTGGAGCCAGCGCTCGCCGGTGAGCACCACCTTCACGTCGAGGGGGATGGGCTCCGGCTCGATGGACGCCGTCGAGGAGAGGCCGAGGAGACGCTCCGGCGACTCGACCCGGATCTGGCGTGCGCGCAGCGCGCGCTTGAGGTCCTCCCAGGCGAAGGGCTGGGAGAGCAGGCGGCGCGCGTCGAGCACCAGGTACCCGCCGTTCGCGCGGTGGAGCGCCCCCGGCCGGACGAGGGTGAAGTCCGTGACCAGCATGCCCATGTGTGCGTGGTGGTCGACCCGCCCCATCAGGTTCGCGTGGGTGGGAAGGTCCTCGGCGACCACCGGTGCTCCCGAGGCGCCGGAGCGGTCGACGATCACGTTCACGGCGTAGCGGTGCATGGCCGGCGTCTCGCTGAAGAGGCGCCGGATCTGGCCGGCGACGTCCTCGCCGTCGGCCGCGCCGAGGAACTCGTGCACGTTCTCGACGACGTCGGCCTGTACCCCGTCGAGGTGCGCCGTCACCTGGGGCAGGTCGGCGTAGCGCTTCTTGGCCTCCTCGATGAGGTGGCCCACCGCGAAGAGCGCCACCTCGCGGTTCATCACCCGGACCTGGTCGCGGTGATCCCGATCGAGCTGAGGGAGGGAGCGGAGCACGGCCTGCAGCCCCTCCTGGAGCTCGGCGATGTCCTTCTGGATGCGTTGCTGCTCCTCCTCGGGGAGCTGGTGGAACTGGTCGGGGTCGATGACCTCGCCGTTCTTCACCGGAGCGAGCGCGAGCCCCATGGGCGTCCGGATGACCGCGATGCCACGCTCCCGCGCCTTCTCCTGGACGCCGTGCATCGCGACCTCGCGCCGTTCCTCGAACTGCTTCTCGAGCGCCTGGAGGCGGGCGCGGTACTCCTCGCTCTCGAACACGGCCGGGATCGCCGCCCGCAGCTCCTCGACGAGCCGCTCGGCGTCGCGGCGCAGCGCCGCACCGCGCCCAGGAGGGAGCCGGAGGGCCACGGGCCGCTGCCGCTCGCGGAAGTTGAAGACGTAGCACCAGTCCTCGGGCGTCGCCTCGCCGGCGGCGTGCTCCCGCAGGAGGCGCAGCACGAGACTGCGCTTTCCGAGACCGGGCGGGCCGAGCGCGAACACGTTGAACCCCTCGCGGCGGATGCCCACCCCGAAGCGGATGGCCTCGGAGGCGCGCTGCTGGCCGAGCGGCGGCTCGAGCGGCTCCAACTCGGCGGTGGTCTCGAATGGGAGCCGGCTCTCGTCGCAGCGGCGGCACATCTCTTCGGGCGCGATCACCCGCGCGGGCATGACGGCCTCCCCCGGGGGCCCGCGCCCCTGCGCGCCTCGCCCGGTCGAGAACATTTTGCGCGCGGGCCGGCGCCCCGCGCCCGGAAAGCGGGGGAGCACCCTCCCGGGGCCGCTTCAGCGGCGGTCGGCGGGCGGGTTGAGGATGCGCCGGATGGAGAGCTTCGGGAGCCTCCCCCCCACCCAGTACGCGGTGAGCGCGGCGCCGAAAAGGAATCCCCCGAGGAGGAGCGCGGCGAACCCGAGGAGGAGCAGCCCGTGCGAGCCCGGAAGCTGCCGGGAGACGACGACGAGCCCGCCCATGGCGAGGCTGCTCGCGACGAGGCCCAGGAAGACCGTGAGGCCGAGCGACCGCACGTTGTCCGCGATTCGGTCGAAGGACTCCGAGCGGACGTTCACCCGGAGCTTGCCCCCCTCGAGGTCGGAGAGGATCTGGGAGAGCTGCGCCGGGACGTCCTCGGCCATCCCCTGGAGCTTCAGGATGGACTTCATGAGCGTCCCGGACGCGTCCGCGGGGTTGAATCGGGCGAACAGCATCTCCTTCGCGTAGGGCAGGCCCACCTCGAGGACGTCGAGGTCCGGATAGAGGCCGCGGATGAGCCCCTCGATGGTGACCGAGGCCTTGGAGAGCAGCGCGTACTCCTTCGGGACGCGGATCTTGTGGCGGATGGCGAGGTCGAGGAGGTCGCGCAGCAGCGTCGCCGACTGGATCTCGTCGAGCTTGAGGCCCAGGTAGCGGTCGAGGATCTCCGCGATGTCGGAGCGGAGCGAGGTGATGGCGGTGTGGGCCTCGGGGACCCCGATGCGGTAGAGCACCCGGGCCACCGTCTCCGGGTCGCGCAGCGCCACGCCCATGATGAGGGTGACGAGCGCCTCCTGGACCGGCCGGCCGATGCGCCCGACGAGGCCGAAGTCGATGAGGGCCACCCGGTTCCCGGGGAGCACGAGGACGTTGCCGGGGTGCGGGTCGCCGTGGAAGATGCCCTCGCCGAAGAGCTGGCGGAAGGCCGCCTCGATGATGTTGCGCGCCACCTTTTCGGCGTCGTAGCCCTCGCGCCCGGGGACGTCGCTCGCCTTGATGCCGTCCACGTAGTCGAGGGTGAGGACCGTCGCGCACGAGAGCGCGTCGTGGACGCGCGGGATGACGAGGAACGGGAGGTCGCGCGAGGCCTTCGCCATGTCGCGCGCGTTCCGCGCCTCGTTGTGGAAGTCGAGCTCCTCGTGGATGGCCCGGTCGAACTCCTCGACGATGTCCGAGGGCGTGTAGATCCCGGTCTCCTCGACGAGCGCCTCGAGGAGCCGCGCCACGTACTGGAGCAGGCCCAGGTCGGCCTCGATCTGGTCCCGGATCCTGGGGCGCTGGACCTTGACGGCCACCTCCTCCCCGCCGTGCGTTCGGGCGCGGTGCACCTGGGCGATCGACGCGCTCGCCGCCGGATGGGGGTCGAGCCACCGGAAGAGCTCGTCCACCGGCCGCCCCAGGCCGCGCTCGATCTCGGCGCGGACCTCCTCGACCGGCACCGGGGCGCAGGCGTCCTGGAGGCGGGAGAGCTCGTCGACCCAGCGCGAGGGCAGGATGTCGGGGCGGGTGGAGAGGAGCTGGCCGAGCTTGATGAAGGTCGGCCCGAGGTCGACGAGCAGCTGGCGGAATCGCGCGGCCTTGCGGGCGTCGTCCCCGACCTGCGATGCGGGCTCCTCCTCCGGCCCGCCGCGCGGCGCGGCGCTCCCGAGGCGCACCTGCTCGAGGTAGGCGCCGAAGCCGTGGCGCGCGATCACCGCGGAGATCTGCCGCAGGCGGTTCAGGTCCTGGATGGCGTCGCGCAGCACCGTCCGCGAATGCTAGCACCCGGCCGCTACCCCCGCCATGAGGGTGCCCCCTCGTGCTAGAAGCACGGCGTGGCAGAGATCGCCCAGCCCGCGACCCCCATGATGCGCCAGTACCTCGAGACGAAGGCGAGGTACCCGGACGCCATCCTCTTCTTCCGGCTCGGCGACTTCTACGAGATGTTCTTCGACGACGCCCGCAAGGCGTCCGAGGCCCTCCAGATCACGCTCACGTCCCGCTCGAAGGGGGACGATCGCGTTCCCATGTGCGGCGTCCCCTATCACGCCGCCCGGGGATACGTGGCGAAGCTGCTCGAAAAGGGCTTCAAGGTCGCCATCTGCGACCAGGTGGAGGAGCCGGGGCGCTCCACCATCGTCCGGCGCGAGGTGACGCGGGTGGTGACGCCCGGGACCGTCCTCGACGACCAGGCGCTCGACCCGCGGGAGGCGAGCTTCCTCGGGGCGGTGGCGCTCGGCGCCCGCGGCGGCGGCGTCGCGCTCCTCGACGCCACGACCGGAGAGTTCAAGTGCGGGGAGGTCGAGGACGACGGGCGCCTCGCCGAGGAGCTTCGCCGCGCCGGGGTCCGGGAGCTCGTCGTCGCCCGGTCCGCGGCTGCGGAGGCCCGCGCGCGGGACCTCTCCCGCGCCGTCGGCGTCCCGGTCGCGGAGGTCGACGACGCGGCCTTCGAGCGCCCCGGGGAGCGCCTGCGCCGCCACTTCGGCGTCGCGACCCTCGACGGGTTCGGGGTCGGCGCGATGGAGCTCGGGCAGAAGGCGGCGGCCGCGGCGCTCCACTACCTCGCGGAGACCCAGCGGGCGGAGCCCCGCCACGTCGACCGCCTCGGCGTGCTCGCGACCGAGCGGGTCCTGCTCCTCGACGAGAGCACGCGCGCGAACCTGGAGCTCGAGCGCACGCTGTTCGGCGGGAAGCGCGCCGGGTCGCTGCTCGGCCTCCTCGACCGGACCGTGACGGCCGGCGGCGGCCGCCAGCTCGCGGAGTGGGTCCGCTACCCCCTCCGGGACGTGGCCGCGGCCGAGCGCAGGCTCGACGGCGTCGGCGCGCTCGTGTCCCAGGCGGTCCTCCGCGGCGACCTCGCCGGCGCGCTGCGCGCGGTCGCGGACGTGGAGCGGCTGGTCTCGCGCCTCGTCCTGCGCCAGGGCAACGCTCGCGATCTCCGGGCGCTCGCCGCCTCGCTCCTCGCGCTGCCGGCTCTCGCCGACCTCCTCGGGCGCTCGGGCGCGCCCGTGCTCGAGGAGGCGGGACGCGGGGTTTGCGGGCTCGAGGATCTCGCCGATGCGCTCGACCGCGCGGTCGCCGAGGAGCCTCCCGCGGCGCTCGGGGAGGGCGGGATCATCCGGCGCGGCTGGTCGGCGGACCTCGACGAGCTCACCGATCTCGCCGAGAACGGCAAGTCGGTCATCGCCGCCATGGAGGCGCGGGAGCGGCAGCGAACCGGCATCGGCTCGCTGAAGGTCCGCTACAACCGGGTCTTCGGCTACTACCTCGAGGTGACGAAGCCGAACCTCCACCTCGTGCCGCCCGACTACGAGCGGCGCCAGACGACCGTGGGGGGCGAGCGATTCGTCACCGCGGAGCTGCGCGAGCTCGAGGAGCGCGTGCTGACCGCGGAGGAGCGGAGGGTCGCGCTCGAGGAGAAGATCTTCGAGGACCTGCGGGGGAGGGTGATCGCCCGCGCGCCGGCACTCCGGGGCGCCGCCGCGGCCGTCGCCCGTGCCGACGCGCTGCTCTCGCTCGCTCGCGTGGCCTCGGAGCGGGGATACGTCCGGCCGGTCCTCGACGAGTCCGAGGCGCTCGAGATCGTCGAGGGGCGCCATCCCGTCGTGGAAGGGCTGCTGCCCGCCGACTCGGGCGGGTTCGTGCCGAACGACCTCGAGGTGGCCTCGAGCGCGGACCCCGCCGCCGCCCAGCTCCTCGTCATCACCGGACCGAACATGGCCGGCAAGAGCACCGTCATGCGCCAGGCGGCGCTCATCGTGTTGCTCGCGCAGATGGGAAGCTTCGTGCCGGCGAGCCGGGCGCGCGTCGGCCTCGTCGACCGGATCTTCACGAGGGTCGGGGCGAGCGACGACCTGGCCCGCGGGCGCTCCACCTTCATGGTGGAGATGACCGAGACCGCCGCCATCCTCCACAACGCCACGCGCCGCTCCCTCGTCGTCCTCGACGAGATCGGGCGGGGGACCTCGACCTTCGACGGGCTCTCCATCGCCTGGGCCGTGGCGGAGCACCTCCACGACCGAACGGGCTGCCGGACGCTCTTCGCGACCCACTACCACGAGCTGCAGGACCTGGCCCGCGAGAGGCCGCGGGCGCGGAACCTCACGGTGGCGGTGCGCGAGGTGGGCGACCAGGTGGTCTTCCTCCGCAAGCTCGTCCCCGGGGGCGCGTCCCGGAGCTACGGGATCGAGGTCGCGAAGCTCGCAGGGCTCCCGCCCGAGGTGCTCGCGCGCGCCCGGGAGATTCTCAGGAACCTCGAGACCCTCGAGGTGGACGAGGGCGGGCACGCCGCGCTCGCGCGCGGGAGCCGCCGCGACGCGGGCTCCCCCTCGCAGCTCGGCCTCTTCGCCGCGCCCGACCCGGCGCTCGTCGCCCTCCGGGAGGAGATCCGCGCGCTAGAGCCCGACGGGATGACGCCCCTCGCGGCGCTGCAGCTCCTCGCGGAGTGGAAGCGGCGCCTCGGCTAGCTCCGCGCGACCTCCAAAGACGAACGGGGGCCGGTCTCCCGGCCCCCGTTCCTTTCGATGCCCTGCGAGGTCGCGCCGTTACTTCTTGTGGCAGCCGGCGCAGTTCTTCTCGTCGGCGGGGCCCTTCGCCTTCTCCTTGTGGCAGTTGATGCAGAGCGTGTGGGCCTTCTCCTTGTTGAGCTCGATCTTGCCGACCTTGTCGCCGTGGCAGTTCTTGCAGCCCTGGCTCTGGTGCGCCTTGTGGTTGAAGGTGACGTTGCCCTCCTTCGCCGGGAGCACCACCTCCGCGGGAGGCGGGGCGGCGAGGGCGGTGGAGGCAACGGCCACGAAGGCGACGGCGAGGAGCGTGCTGAGGATCTTCTTCACGTGAGTCCCCCTTCTAGGGTTTGCTTCCCGTCCGTGCCGTCTGGCCGACGGGATCTGGGTTGTCGCTCTGCCGGACGGACGGCTCGGACAGAGATTCACGGCGGCGGCAGAATGCCAAAGCGGGTCGCGCGCGCCTTGACGCGGATCACACGAAGGCGAGTCGCCCCGGCCCTGGAGGTGGCAGGCGCTCTGCCCGAACGCCGGACGACGCTTCCCGCCGTGGCAGCGCCGGCCGTCCGTGCGAAAACTGGATTCCGATATCCTACGATGTAGGTTCGTGTAGCCTTGATGGCTACACCCAGGCGCGTGGCGCTCGTCGCCCTCGTCCTCGCGCTCGTCCCGTCCGGCGCGGGCGCGCGCCACCCCTCCGCCCGGCACGCGGCCGGCCGCTCGCCGGAGAAGGGGCGCCCGGCGCGGAGCGCGGCGGCCGCCCAGCCCTCGCGCCTCGACCGCTCGCGCGCCGCCCTCGCCGCGCTCAAGCGGAACCCGGCGAAGCGTCGCTACCGCCACAACTGGGAGAAGGCCATCCGGGACCTGGAGAGGGCGGCCCGCGGCCCGGACACCGCCCCCGCGCTTCTCGAGGCGGCCCGCGCGCGCTACGCCCTGTACCGCTTCTCGGCCGTGGACTCCGATCGCGAGAAGGCGCTCGCGCTCGCGTCCCGCGCCGCCAGGGCGGGAAGCGCCGACGCCGGGACCTTCGCCGCCGCCGTCCGCCGGGAGGCCGGCGATGACGAGCCGCGCACCCGCGCGCAGCGGCCGGCGCGGGAGGCCGCGGCCCCGGCGCCCGCCGCCGGCGCTCGCGCGGTCGCACCGCCACCCGCTCCGGCGACCCCGCCCGCGCCGCCCGAGGACGACGAGAGCGAGCCGGTCCTCGAGGAGGCGGTGGCGGAGGGAAGCGGCGAGGGGAGGCCCGAGGCCCCCGCGCCCACCCCGGAGGAGCCGGCCCGCGTGTCGGAGGTCCGATCCTGGTCCAACGCCGACTACACGCGGGTCGCCGTCTACCTGTCGAGAACCCTCGCCTTCACGAAGCAGGAGCTGCCGGGGGACCGCGAGCACCCGCGGCGGCTGGCGCTCGATCTCAAGCCCGCCCTCCTCGGGGGCGGGGCGGTCGACCAGCGCGTGGGCGACGCGCTCGTGCGGGGGGTGCGGGCCGCACAGTACTCGCCGGACACCGTCCGGGTGGTGCTCGACCTCGCCGGCGAGGACGGATACCAACTCTTCACGCTCGAGGACCCTCCGCGGCTCATCGTCGACGTCGGGACCCGGGAGGCCCAGCGCGACGCGATCGCCCGCCTTCCCCGCCCGGCGCCGCCGGCCGACGGGGACGAGGGAGAGGGGGGCCTGCGGCGGCCCGTCCGCCGCGTGATCGTCGACGCCGGCCACGGCGGCCACGACACCGGAGCCATCGGCCCCCGGGGCGTTCGGGAGAAGGACGTCACGCTCTCCATGGCGCACCGCCTCGCCCGCGACCTCCGCGCCGCCGGCTTCGAGGTGGTGCTCACGCGCTCGGACGACAGGTACCTCCGCCTCGAGGAGCGAACCGCCATTGCCAACATGGCCCGCGGGGACCTGTTCATCTCGATCCACGCGAACGCCCACCCGCGGCGGGACCAGAGCGGCGTCGAGACCTACTTCCTGAACGTCACCGACGACCGGTACTCGCGCCGCCTCGCCGCCCGCGAGAACGGCGCGCTCGAGGAGGAGGGCGGGCCCGGCGTGCAGCGGATCCTGAGCGACCTGAACGCCCGGGCGAGCGCCGACGCCTCCCGCCGCCTCGCCCTCATGGTCCAGAAGGACGTCCTCGCCCGGGTGCGCCAGAGCGAGGGCGAGGTGCGCGACCTCGGCGTGAAGCACGCCCTGTTCTACGTGCTGCTCGGCGCCCGCATGCCGGCGGTCCTGGTGGAGACCGCCTTCATCTCGAACCGCGCCGAGGAGCGGCGGCTCGCGAGCCCGGGCTACCAGCAGCTCGTCGCCGACGGCGTGACGCGCGCGGTCTGCGACTTCGCCGGGCGCGAATACCGGGTCGCGGCCCGGTAGGACGCCGACCGGTGCCGGCAACCGCCTTCCCCGCACGCCGGGTTTTGTGTAGCTTCCCGCCCCCGGCGCCTCGCGTGGCCCCCGGCATGCGACACGGCCGCCGGCTATAGGGTTCCCGATGCTCGTCCAGGACAACTCCTTCGTCCGCCTCCCCAAGGCAGCGCCCTACGAGTACGAGGCGAAGCTCCAGGAGCTCCCGGGCCTCACCGGCGACGTCCGCGTCGACTACGCCGCTCTGCGCGGCTTCGTGGAGGCGGTCCACAAGGCCGGGGGCAGCGGCCACACGGTCGTGCGCCTGCAGAGCGCCGCGATGGACCGCATCGTCTCGGCGCTCTGGGACCGGGCCGTCGCCACGGCGGCCGCCCGGAGCGCCGAGACGAAGGTGGCCCTCGTCGCCCTCGGCGGGTACGGGCGCCGGGAGCTCGCGCCCTACAGCGACGTGGACCTCCTCGTGCTCCACGCAAAGCGCGACCCCGGCCCCTTCGTGAAGGAGGCGAGCGAGCGCTTCCTCTATTCGCTCTGGGACCTGAAGCTCGAGGTCGGCTACGGCGTCCGCGACATCCGGGGCTGCGAGCAGCTCGCGAGCGAGGACCACACCGCTCGCACGGCGCTCCTCGACCTGCGCTACCTCCGCGGGGACCAGGCGCTGTTCCGGGACCTGGAGCGGGACCAGCTCCACGGCCTGTCCCAGGCGCGCGTCGACGCCTTCATCGCCGAGAAGATGCGCGAGACGCGAGAGCGCCGGGAGCGCTTCGGCGACTCGCTCTACCTCCTCGAACCGAACCTGAAGCAGTCCGAGGGGGGGCTGCGCGACCTCGCGAGCGGCCTGTGGGCGGCGCGCGCGAAGTTCAAGGTCGCGGGCATCACGGAACTACTCGCGAAGGCGCTGCTGCCGGAGCCGGAGGTGGTGGAGCTCCGGCGCGCCCGCGACTTCGTGTGGCGCGTGCGCAATCAGCTGCACTACGCGACCGGGCGCAAGACCGACCAGCTCACCTTCGACCTGCAGCCGCAGGTGGCGGCATTCATGGGCTACGGCGAGGGGGACGCGTCCGTCGAGGAGTTCATGCGGCACTACTACCTCGCCGCGAAGACCATCCTCGTCGCCTCCGACGCCATCGTGGATCGGTGCCTCGAGCCGGCGCGCGGCAAGCCCTGGCGGCGCGCCGACGCGCCGGCCTCCCGGACCGGCGCCGAGGGCGGCTCCGGACCGAGCCCCGACGCGCGTCCGCTGCCCGGTGGCGAGTTCAAGGTGTTCCGGGGGAGGCTCACCGTCACCGACCGGGAGACGCTCCGGAAGTCCCCTGCCGCGCTCGTGCGCCTCTTCGCGACCGCCGACCGGGAAGGGCTCGACCTCTACCCGTACGCGCGGGACATGGCCGCGCAGGCGGCGGTGGAGCTTGCTCCGGAGGCGGCGAGCGATCCGGAGCTGAACCAGGAGCTCCTCGCCATGTTCACGCGGGCGGGCACCCGAGGCCGCTTCCTCACGCTCATGCACGACCTCGGGGCGCTCGGGCGCATCCTCCCCGAGTTTGCGCGGGTGACGGCGCGGCGCCAGATCGACCTCTACCACGTGTACACGGTCGACGTTCACAGCCTCTTCGCGGCCCGGCGCCTCTTCGCGCTGCGCACCGGGGACCTCGCCGTGGACACGCTCTCCCCGCTCATGCAGAAGCTGGAGCGGCCGCTCGGGCTGTACCTCGGCACGCTCTTCCACGACATCGGAAAGGGGTCCGGGAAGGACCACTCCGTCCGCGGCGCCGAGATCGCCGCGGCGGCGTGTGTCCGGATGGGCATCGACCCGGCGGACGGTTCCGACATCGAGTGGCTCGTCTTGAAGCATCTGCGCATGGCCAACCTCGCGCAGCGCCGCGACCTCTCCGACCCGGACCTCATCCACTCGTTCGCCGAGGAGGTGGGGACGCTCGACCGGCTCGACAAGCTCTACCTGCTCACCTACGCGGACATCGCGACGGTCGGCCCCCGCACCTGGACCGAGTGGAAGGGCCGGCTGCTCAAGGAGCTGTACGAGAAGACCCGCTCGCTCCTCGAGGCCGGAGCCGAGCGCTCGCGGCCCATCCCCGGGACCCACGAGGCGCAGGGACGGGCCGCCGTGGTCGAGGCGCTCGCCGCCCGGCACGTGCCGCAGGGGGAGCGCGAGCGCTTCGTCGCCGCCATGCCGTCGCGCTACTTCCTCACCGAGCCGCCGTCCCTCGCGCCGCGCCACCTGCGCCTCCTCCAGCTCGGGAGGCGCCACGCGGTGGCCGCCGTCGTCCGCCACCGGCCCGCGCTCGGCTTCTCGGACCTGGCGCTCACGGCGGTCGACCGTCCCGGACTCCTCGCCGTCGTCGCCGGGGTGCTCGCCGCCCACAAGATCGACATCCAGCACGCCGAGGTCTTTTCGACTCCGCCCGACCCGGCCGGTCTCGGCTGGCTCGCAGGGCGCGCTCTCGACCTGTTCGAGCTGCGCGGCCCGGAGGGCGGCGCGCTCGACGTGGTGCGGTGGCGCGCCGCCCGCGTGGACCTGACCCGCGTGCTCGAGGGCGAGGTCGCGCTCGAGGAGCTCATGGCGCGCCGCCTGCGCGTGTCGCCGCTCCCGCAGAAGCCGCTCCCCAGGCTGGCCACGAAGGTGGTCATCGACAACGACAGCTCCCGGGAGCACAGCGTCATCGACGTCTTCACGGCCGACCGCGTCGGCCTCCTGCATACGCTCTCGCGGACCTTCTTCGACCTCGGCCTCTCCGTCGACCTCGCGCGGATCACCACGGAGGGGCACCGGGCCGCCGACGCCTTCTACGTGCGCACCGCCAGCGGGGGACGCATCGAGGGGCCCGACCGCCAGCGCGTGGAAGAGGCCGTCGCGCACGCCTTGACGCGGAATTGACCCGCCGGGGACCGCTGGTAACCTCGCCGGCGGATGAGGCCCCTCCGGACAGGTCCCAACGCGCCGGATCCGGCGCCCCGGCGCATCCTCCTCGTCGAGGACGAACCGGCCCTCGCGGAGATCCTCGAGGCCTTCCTCCGCTCGGGTGGCCGCTTCGAGGTGGTGCTCGCGCGGGACGCCGACGAGGCCATCCGGAAGGCACGGCAGAGCCCCCCGGACGTGGCGGTCCTCGACCTCGAGGTACGGGACCTGGATGGAGAGGGGCTGCTCCGCACGCTCCGCGAGGACCACACGGCACTGCCCGCGCTCGCCTGCGACGGCGCCGGGGGGGCCGGCGAGCCCGAAAGCGGTTTCGACGCCCTCTTCGTGAAGCCGCTCGACCTGACGGCGCTGCTCGCCCAGGTAGAGCGCCTCGTGGACGGGGCCGGGCGGGGGCGCCCGTGACCGCCTCCATCTGGAGCATCGACCCCGAGCACCCGCAGCCCCGGGTGGTGGAGAAGGCGGTGAGCGTGCTCGCGGAGGGCGGGCTGCTCGCCTTCCCGACCGACACCTACTACGCCATCGGCTGCGACCTCTTCGACAAGCGTGCCATCGAACGCATCTACCAGCTGAAGCAACTGCCCCGCACGCGCGAGCTCTCCTTCCTGTGCTCCGACCTCGCGGAGGTCGCGCGCTACGCCTTCGTCGACAACGCCGCGTTCCGCGTGCTGCGCAGGAGGACACCCGGGCCGTACACGTTCATCCTCCCCGCGACCCGCCTCGTTCCGGACCTCGCCATGAGCCGTCAGAAGACCGTGGGCATCAGGCTCCCGGCGAGCCCGGTCGCCCTCGAGATCGTCCGGCGGCTCGCCCACCCGGTCATCTCCACCTCGGCGGCGACGCCGGACGGGGAGGTGCTCATCGACGCCCGGGACATCCGGGACCGGCTGGGCCACGGACTCGAGCTCGTGCTCGACGGCGGGTACCAGGCGAACGAGCCGTCGAGCGTCGTCGACCTGACCGGCCCCGAGCCGAAGGTGGTGCGCGTTGGCAAGGGCGACGTCTCGGACCTCTGAGCCCTCGCCGGAGTCGGGCAGCCCGCTCGACCCGGCCCTGGACCTCTTCCTCGCGCACCTGCGCGTCGAGAAGGGCCTCTCCCCGAACTCGGTGGAGGCCTACGCCCGCGACGTCCGTCGCTACCTCGGCTACCTTTGGCGCCAGGGCCTCTCGACCTGGGGCGCCGTGCGCCGGGAGCACGTGCAGGGGCACCTCGCGGCGCTCCAGGAGGGCGGGATCTCGGCGCGCAGCCAGGCGCGCGCGCTCGCCGCCCTCCGCGGGTTTCACCGCCTGCTCGCCGCGGAGCGCGTGGCGCCGGCGGATCCGACCGACGAGGTCGAGGCGCCCCGCCGATCGAGGAGGCTGCCGTCTCTGTTGTCCCGGGAGGAGGTCGAGCGACTTCTCGCCGCGCCCTTACGTGCCCGCGGCGCCGCGGCGGTCCGGGACGCGGCGATGCTCGAGCTCCTCTACGCGACCGGGCTGCGCGTGTCCGAGCTCGTCACCCTCGACCTGAACCAGGTGGACCTCGAGTCGCGGGTGGTGCTCGCGCGCGGGAAGGGGAGCAAGGAGCGGCTCGTGCCGCTCGGGGCGGTCGCGGCGAAGGCCGTCCGCCGCTACCTCGCAGGCGCGCGGGCCGCGCTCCTGAGAGGCCGCTCGAGCCGCGACCTCTTCGTCACCCCGCGCGGCGGGCGCATGACGCGGCAGGGCTTCTGGAAGCTGCTCCGCGGCTACGCCCGCGCCGCCGGCATCGCCCGGCCGGTCTCGCCGCACAAGCTTCGCCACAGCTTCGCCACCCACCTCCTCGAGGGAGGCGCAGACCTCCGCGCCGTCCAGGCGATGCTCGGGCACGCGGACGTCTCGACGACCGAGATCTACACCCACGTGGATCGCTCCCGTGCCCAGGCGCTGCACCGCCGGCACCACCCGCGCGCATGACCGGGCGGGCGGCGCCCCGCCCTCGTGTCCGGCCCTCGTTGACCCGTCGGGCGGGCGGTGCTACTCAACCGTCCTTTCCACCGGGGCCTCCTTTGGATCTCACCCTCCAGGGCATCCTGCAGCGGCTGCTTCTCTACCTGCCGGTGCTCCTCCTCTCCTTGACGGTGCACGAGTACGCCCATGCCTGGACGGCGCGGAAGCTCGGCGACGACACGGCCGAGCGCATCGGGCGCCTGACGCTCAACCCGCTCGCCCACGCCGACCCGATCGGCACCTTCCTCCTTCCGGTGCTCGGCGTCCCGTTCGGGTGGGCGCGGCCCGTCCCCGTGAACCCGGCGCGCTTCCGCCGCGACGTCCGCATGACGACCGGCATGATGATCACCTCGCTCGCCGGCCCGTTCGCGAACTTCGCGCTGGCCGTCCTCGCGACCGTGGCGATGGGGCTCCTCTACCGCCTCGCCCCGGCCGCGGCCGACGCCTACCACGGCATCGCCGCCTTCCTCGCCATCGCCATCCAGATGAACGTCGCGCTCGGCGTGTTCAACATGCTTCCTCTGCCCCCGCTCGACGGGAGCCGGATCGTCGACGCGCTCCTCCCGGCCCGCCTGCGGCCCCAGTGGGAGGCGTTCTCGCGCGTGGCGCCCTTCCTGCTCCTCGTCATCGTCTTCTGGGGGTGGCGCATCATCGCCGTACCCATCGCCGCCGGCATCAACGTCCTCGAGCGACTCCTCCACGCCATCGTCTGACCCCGCGCCATGCCCGATCCGAAGCTCCCCGTCGTCGTCTCCGGCATGCGCCCCACCGGGCGCCTCCATATCGGGCACCTGCACGGGGCCATCGCCAACTGGGTGAGGCTCCAGGACGAGGCGGAGTGCCACTACTTCAGCGCCGACTGGCACGCGCTCACGACGAGCTACCACGAGACGGACAAGCTGAAGCAGGCCGAGCTGGAGATGTTCGTCGACTTCCTCGCCGCCGGCATCGACCCCAAGCGGACCGTGCTCTTCATCCAGAGCCAGGTGAAGGAGCACGCGGAGCTCTACCTGCTCCTGGGCATGATCACCCCGCTCGGATGGCTCGAGCGCTCGCCGTCGTACAAGGAGATGCGCGAGCAGATCACCGACCGCGACCTCGCGCTCTACGGGTTCCTCGGCTACCCGGTCCTCATGGCCGCGGACATCATCATGTACAAGGCGACGCACGTGCCGGTCGGGGCCGACCAGGTGGCGCACCTGGAGCTCACGCGCGAGATCGCCAGGAAGTTCAACCACCACTACGGATCCGTCTTCCCGGAGCCCCAACCGCTGCTCACCGAGGCCGCCAAGGTCGTCGGGACCGACGGGCGCAAGATGTCGAAGAGCTACGGCAACGCCATCGAGCTCGGCGAGACCGGCGAGTCGACCGCGAAGAAGGTCATGGCCGCGGTGACCGACCCCGCCCGCAAGAGGCGCCAGGACCCCGGCAACCCCGAGGTCTGCGGGATCTTCTACCTCCACAAGATCTACAGCGAGCCGGACACCGTGGCCTGGGTGGACGCGAACTGCCGCACCGCCGGGATCGGCTGCGTCGACTGCAAGAAGAAGCTGCTCACCCGTCTCGTTCCCGACCAGGAGCGGCTGCGCGAGCGGCGCGACAAGCTGCTCGCCCGGCCGGACGACGTCCGGGACGTGGTGCGGGACGGCAACCGGCGGGCGCGCGAGGCGGCAGGGCGGACGATGGAGGAGGTCCGCCGGGCCATGAACCTCGACCTGAACCTGTGACGCCGGGGGATGGGCCAGGGCGCGGATGAACAGGGACCCGGAAGCTCCGAGCACCGACCCGGGCGACGCCGCGGCCTCGCAGCCCTTCCGCGTCACCCTGCCTCCGGTCCGGGCCGGCGAGCCTCCCTTCGAGGGGCCGCTCGACCTGCTCCTCCACCTCGTGAAGGAGCACCAGGTCGACCTCTTCGACATCCCCATCGCCCGCATCACCGAGGCCTACCTCGGCACGCTGCAGGCGCTCCGCGAACTCGACATCGACGTCGCCGGCGAGTTCCTGCACATGGCGGCGCAGCTCATGCTCATGAAGTCGAAGCTGCTGTTGCCGCGCACCGAGGTCGCGGACGACGCCGAGGCGGCCGAGGAGCAGGGCGACCCGCGCGCGGAGCTCGTCCGCAGGCTCCTCGAGTACCAGAAGTACCGGGAGGCGGCGATGGAGCTCGGGCGCCACGACATCCTGGACCGCGACGTGTTCACCCGGCGCGCCCGCGCTCCCCGCCTCCCGCAGCCCGAGGGCCCGGAGGGCCTCGCCGAGGTGTCGGTCTTCAAGCTCGTGGAGGCGCTCGACCGCGCTCTCGCCAAGGCCGCCCCGACGGCGGCCCACGAGATCGCCGGAGATCGCCTGTCCATCACGGACGCCATCAGCCGCGTGGCGGAGGTCC
Source organism: Anaeromyxobacteraceae bacterium (assembly GCA_035543235.1). Classification (GTDB taxonomy): domain Bacteria; phylum Myxococcota; class Myxococcia; order Myxococcales; family Anaeromyxobacteraceae; genus DATJZG01. The sequence goes on from DATKJV010000075.1 coordinate 31,617, forward strand.
TGCGCCTGCGCCGCCGGGTGTCGTTCGTGGATCTCCTCGGCCACGCCGGTGCCGGGCAGCGCTCGGCCGTGATCGCCGCGTTCCTCGCGGTCCTGGAGATGAGCCGCCTGAGGCTCGTCCGCCTCTACCAGGCGGCCGCCGACGAGGGCGGGGCGGACGCCGAGATCATCGTGGAGGCGCGCGAGACCCTCGGGGACGGCTTCAGCGACGCCGGAGGGGTGGAGGACTACCGATGAGCGACAACCAGGGCAAGGGGCCCGGGCCTTCCGCGGAGGAGCTGCGCGCGCTGCAGGCAGCCGAGGAGGCCAAGGCCGATCCGTCGCTCGACGAGGTGGAGGCAGCCCCCATCGAGGTCCCCGAGGCGGAGGGCCGGCGGGAGCGCGAAGAGCCGTTCGAGAAGCTCGCGGCGCAGGCGAAGCGCATGTCCCCGGAACGGGCGCGCGCGGCCCTCGAGAGCCTTCTCTTCGTCGCGGAACACCCGCTGTCTCCCGAGGACATGCGCCAGTCGACGGGACTCGACGTCCAGAGGATCGGCAAGGCCCTCGACGAGCTCGGCGGCCATTACCGGGAAGGGATCTCCGGCATCGTCCTGCACGAGGTGGCGGGGGGGTACCAGCTGCGCACCTCCGCCGACACGGCCGAGTTCGTCCGCCGCTTCCTCCGGGTGAAGCCCCAGCGTCTCACGCGGGCGGCGCTCGAGACGCTCGCCATCGTGGCCTACCGCCAGCCGGTCACGCGCCCCGAGGTCGAGGAGGTGCGCGGCGTCGACTCCGGCGCGGTCCTGAAGGCGCTCCTCGAACGGCGGCTCCTCAAGATCCTCGGCAAGAAGGAGGAGCCGGGCCGGCCCATCCTCTACGGCACGACGCGCGAGTTCCTGGAGTTCTTCGCCCTGAAGGACCTGGCCTCGCTGCCCACGCTGCGGGAGTTCCACGAGCTCTCCGAGGAGCACCGGGAGATCGTCGAGAAGGAGACGCCCGCGCCCGAGGCCCCCAGGCTCGAGGGGCTTTTGGCGGAGCTCGCCGACCCCAACCTGCGCGCGGCGCTCGAGCAGAAGCAGGCGGAGGGCGACCATGCGCTCGACGAGCTCGAGCGGGCCATCGACCGGGCGGACGAGCGTTCCCAGGCGGCCCGCGAGGCGCTCGACGAGGTGCGCCCTCCCGCCGAGCCCGATCCCGACCCGGTCCCCGGAGCGGGCGGGTCACCGTGAAGGAGAGACTGCAGAAGTACCTCGCCGCGGCGGGCGTCGCCTCCCGCCGGAGGGCCGAGGAGCTCATCCTCGCGGGCCGGGTCGCCGTCAACGGGGTGGTGGTCACCCGCCTCGGGACCCAGGTGGACGGCCGTCACGACCACGTCACCGTGGACGGCCGCGCCGTCGAGCCGCGCCGGGCAGGGCGCTACCTCCTCCTCTACAAGCCGCCCGGGTGCGTGACCACGCTCTCCGACCCCGAGGGCCGCCCCACGGCGGCCGCCTACCTGAAGGGAGTCGGGGAACGCGTCTTCCCGGTCGGCCGGCTGGACTGGGACGCCGAGGGCGCGCTCCTCTTCACGAACGACGGCGAGCTCGCGAACCGTCTCGCCCACCCCCGCTACGGCCACCGCCGCACCTACCTCGTCAAGGTGAAGGGGGAGCCGCCGCCGCCGGCGCTCGAGCGCATGGTGAGCGGCGTGCGCCTGGAGGACGGCCCGGCGCGGGCGCTCGAGTGCGCCGTGCACGAGAAGGTCGACCGAAACACCTGGATCCGCATGGTCGTCGGAGAGGGGCGCCGCCACCTCGTGAAGCGGCTGTGCGAGTCGGTGGGCCTCGACGTCCTCCGCCTCTTCCGGCCGGAGTTCGGCGGGGTCACCGTGGCGAGGCTCAGGCCCGGGGAGTTCCGGGACCTCCTGCCCGAGGAGGTCGAGCGGCTGCGGCGGGCCGGCGGCCTCGCCGGATCTCGCGAGCCCCTCCGGCTCCCAGGCGAGGAGCTTCCCAGGGCCGCCCGCCGCCACGGGCGCGGCGCGCCTCCACCAGGTGCCGACCGAGGCCGGCCCGGTCCGCGCCGCGCAAGAGCGGGGAAGGGCCGGTGAGGCGCGCCGTCGCCGTCGCCGCCGTCCTCGCTCTCGAGGCCGCGGGCTGCGGCCGCGGCCCCTCGCGGGAGGACCTCGAGTCGCCCGTGCCCGAGCGCCGCGCCGCCGCGGTGTCGAAGCTCGCGGCGAGCCGCGCCGACGCGGACCTGGCGGCCCTCCTCGTCGCCCAGGGGGACCCGAGCCCGATCGTGCGCAAGGCCGCCGCCGGGGCCTTCACCGCCCGGGGCGGCACCCGCTCCGTGGAAGGGCTTGCGCGGATGCTCGAGGACCCGGACCCCGACGTGGTGGCCGCCGCGGCCCGGGGCCTGGGGGCCATCGCGTCTGCCTCGCCGGGCGCCGACGCCCTGGCGGCCTCCGCCCTGCAGCGACAGGCAGCGGTCGCTCTCGCCGCCGCCTATGGCCGTGCCGACGCGGCGGGCCGCGCCGAGATCGCGGTGGCGCTCTCCGCGCTCGGCGCCTCGCTCCGGGAGGCGGTGGAGGCGGAGGCGCGCCTCCTCTGGGATCGGAACGCAAGGGGCCTCGGGGGCCCGAGCCCCCGGGAGCGGGCAGGCGCCGCGGAGGAGTTGGGGCGGAGCGGCCGGGCCGACGCCGTGAAGCGCCTCCTCCCGCTCCTCGAGAGCCGCGGGCGCGATCCCCGCATCGCCGCTGCCGCCGCTCGCGGCCTTGGCTGGGCCGGGGACCGAAGCGCCCGCGAGGCGCTCGAGGATGCCATGCTCCAAGGCGAGTCGGAGCTCGCCGAGGCGTCCGCCGCGGCACTCGCGGCCCTCGGGGACCCCGCGGCAGCCGAGGCCCTCGCCCAGGCCGGGGCCTCGGGCCCGGCGCGCCTCGCGATGGCGACCGTCGAGGCGCTCGCCGCCTTGCCGCGTGCTCCCGAGGTGGGGGTCGCTCTCTGCGAGATCACGGTGCGGGCCGGCGACCCGGGGGTCGCCGAGCGTGCGGCCGGCAGTGCCCGACTGGCGGAGGCCGACTGTCCGGAGCGGCCTCTCGTCGCCCGCATCGCGCGGCGCGGCCCCGACGCCCCCGCCGCGCTCGCGGCGCTCGGGGCGCTCGGTCTCCCGGCGGACAAGGTCGGTCCACCGGCGGAAGCGGCGCTCGCCGCCTTGCAGGGCTCGGGCGACGGCTCGCTCCGGGCGGCGGCCGCCCGCGCCCTCGGCCTCGCCGGCTACGCCCGCGCGGTCCCCGCCCTGCAGCAGCGCGCCCAGGCCCTGCGGGAGCGGCTCGCCGAGGCCCGACAGGACTGGATCTCCGGCTCCCTGCCGCGGACCCCGGCGCCCGGCTTCGAGAAGGGCTCGCCACCGCCGGAGGAGATCGCCAGTCGCTCCCTGCCGGCGTCCGGGCCTCCCCCGCCCACCCACCCGCGCTTCGTCGACCCGGTCGACGCGACCTCGGCGGAGGAACTCGCGGCGGTCGCCGTGGCGCTCGCCCGCCTGAAGGCGGACCCGTCCACCGCCCTCGCCCAGCAGCTCGCCGGCGATCCGGACGACCGCCTGCGCGCGTCGGCGACGGAAGCGCTCGGCATCCTCGGCGGAGAGGGTGCGCGCGCCGCGCTCACCGCCCTCGCGCAGGACCGCGCGCCGGCCGTGAGGCGCACCGCGGTCGCGGCGCTCGCCCGCCAAGGTGCGCCGGCCGTCCCGGTCCTCGTGCGGGCGCTCCCGGCGCCGGATCCGAGCCCCGAGGAGTGGAAGGAGATGGTGGCACGGGCGCTCGGGGACACCGGGGCGCCCGAGGCGATCCCGCCCCTGGCGGGGCTCCTCGAAGGGGAGGCCGCGGCCGCAGCCGCCGTCGCGCTCGGGCGGCTCGGAACTCGCGAGGCGGTGTCGCCGCTCGTCGCGCTCCTCGAGCGGCGCCAGAGGCTCGGCCGGGTGGAGGCCATCGAGGCCCTCGCGGGCTACGGCGGCCCGGAGGTGGGCAAGGCCCTCGCCGCCGAGCTCACGAGCGATCGCCCCGAGGTGCGGGTCGCCGCGGCTCGCGCCCTGGGCAGGCTGCACTACGAGCCGGCCTCCGCCGCCCTCGAGGCGCTGCGCGCCGACTACTACGCCGACGTGCGCCGCTCGGCCGTGGAGGCGCTCGCACGCCTGCCGTCGCGGCCGCCGGGCACGAAGCGGTAGCGCCCCTACGGCACCGTCTGCGCCGGGGTCGTCGGCAGCGCCGCACCCGCGGGCGGCTGGCCGAAGCGCGTGCGGAGCACGGCTCCGAACATCAGCAGCCAGCCGGTCAGCATCGCCAACCAACCGATGACGGGGATCTCGCTCACCGCGACGACCACGAGGGTGCCGAGGGCGAGCTGCCACACCGTGGCGGCCTTCCAGGCGGGGATCTTCGCGGCCCGGCCGATGAAGAGCGCGAGCGCGCTGTAGCCGAGGACCGCCGCGAGGAGGATCGCGATCACCTGCACGGCGACGAGCGGGATGCCGACGATGGTCACGACGAGAAGCAGCGTGAGCACCGGCATGGCCATGGTTCCGAGGAGCCCCGCGACGAGCGCCCGCCCGGGCTGGCGCGCGATCGAGGCCGTCACCCCGTCGAGCCGGCCGGGTACGAAGACGAGCACGAGGAGCGAGAGGGCGAAGTACACGGCGAACTTGGCGAGCGCGTGCCCGATCCGGAGGAGCGGCGAGATCGCGGCGTGCCCGCGCGAGGGCCTCGCGCTGACGAGGCCCACGAGGTCCACGAGCCCGGGCACGCTCACCGAGACCTGCTGGCCGTCGACCGCTCCGCCCGGGTCGATGACGACCTCGCCGCCGACGCTCACCGCGTCGTGGCGGATATGGGCGCCCGGACCCACGTGAACGTTGCCGCCCACGGCCACCGCGTCGTGCTCCACCGTCGCGCCCGGCTCGAGTTCCACGGAACCGAGGACCGCCACCGCGTCGTTCACCGACCCCCCCGTGCCGACGTGCACGCTTCCGCGGATGGCCACGGCGTCGTGGATGTGCTCCCCGGGAGCGACCGTGATGTCCCCGGCGTGCACCCGGTCGTTGGCCTTGTCGCTCGACTCGCCCTTGTCGGAGGCCAGGCCGCCGAGCGCGTCCTCGATGGTCTTCTCGATCTCCTCGTCGGACGGCGGGGTGGTTCCCGAGGGGAAGACGAGGTGCTTCTTGCCCCCGCGGACGACGATCTGGGGGCCGGTGCCGCGCGCGATGGTCACGACCGACCCCTCGCGGATCGCCGTGAGGCCGGTCTGCGCGACGACGGCGCGCAGCGCCTCCTCGACCGGGGTTGCCTTGAAGTGCGCGGTGGTGGTGCCCCGCAGGCCGGGGGGGAAGACGATCGACCAGCCGGCGGCGTCGGCGATCTGCCGGAGCGCCTTGTCGACGGGGGTGTTCGCGAAGTCCGCCGAGACCTTCTTGCCGGACGCGGGCTCGAAGCCGGAGAGGAGCGGGACCTCCCGGATCGGCTCGGCGTGCGGGGCCACGTTGACGGTGTCCCCGCGCCGCGTGGCGGTGAGGCCGGTTCCCTCGAGCAGGAGTTCGAGGGCGAGCTCGACCGGAGCGTCCTTTAGGTTCATGAGCACGCGATCGCGGCCGGCGGAGCCGGTGTTCGCGACGAGACCCCAGCCCGCGGCGTCGGCGACGGTGTGCAGCGCGTCATCGATTCGGACCCGTCCGCTGATCGTCACCTTCCGCCCCGACGGCGAGGCAGGCCACTCGCCGACGAGCCGGCTCGACCCCTTCGCCGTCGCCGGCGGAGCGCTCGGCGGAGGTGGGGGCGGAGGCGGGGACTCCGGCGGAGGCGCGGCGAGGGCGAGGGCGGCAGCGAGGGCGAGGAGCATGGGTCTCTCAGGCATTCAGGCGCGCACGCGCGGGGACGAGCCGGGCGAGCCCGAGCAGGAGCGGGAGGCCGAGCAGTGCGCACGCGAACGCGATCTGGACGCGCAGCGCGTCGACGATGGGTGACAGGACCTTGTCGGAGATCTGGATCGCCTCGAGGGCACGGACGAGCGCGCTCGACACGTCGGAGACGGCCGGCGCCCAGGCCGCCGCGCCGGCGAGGGCGACGGCGACGGCCATCGCGAGGCCAACGGCCCCGAGAACCGCAGCGGCGATGCGGCGCTCCCGCGCCGCCGCGCGCTCCCGCGCGTCGATGCGGGCGAACACCCCCGCGGTGAAGTCCGGCGGCACCTCCGGGGCGGCGAGCCCCCCGAGCGCGTCCGAGAGGCCCTCGAAGGACGCGACGAGTGCCTGGCACTCGGTGCAGCGCGCGAGGTGCGCCTCCACGCGAGGGGCCTCCGCCTGGGGGACGAGCCCCTCGACGAGCAACTGGGCCTCGTCTTCGGTGAGGTGACGGGGGGTCACGGCTCGACCTCCTTGCCCGCGAGCGATTCCCGGAGCTGCGACCGGGCGCGATGGAGCCACGTCATCACCGTTCCCATCGGAACGCCCATCGCCTCGGCGATCTCCTTGTAGGACAGTTGCTCGACGTGGAAAAGGTGCACCACCTCGCGGTAGTTCGGGGGGAGGGCGGCGACCGCCGCGCCGAGGGCTTGGCGCGCCTGGGACCGCTCGAGCGCCTCGTCCCCTCGCGCGGCCTGGGGATCGGGCAGGTCGATGGCCGCCCCGTCCTCCTGCGTCGCGTCGAGCTCCACCTTGGCGCGGGCCGGGATCCGCCGCCGGAGAACGTCGAGGCAGTGGTTGCGGGCGATGCGCAGGATCCACGGGGCGAACGACTGGGCCGGGTCGAAGCCCTCGAGCGCTGCGAAGGCTCGCGCGAAGGCCTCTTGTGCGGCGTCGCGGGCCTCCTCCGGGTCGGAGAGGAGGCGGAGGCAGAGGCCGTAGACCGCCCGCTTGTGCTCCTCGACGAGCGCCGCGAAGGCGTCCCGACGGCCCTGGGCGGCCGAGCGGGCGAGCCTGGCCTCGCTGGAGAGGGGCAACGAGACCTCCTCCTCGGTCTCCGGGAACGGCCAGGAGACCTGGGACGCTATCCCGCCTAGCGCGAGGGCCGCAACCATGTCCTCCCCTACGGGAGGGGCAAGCTCCTATTTCACGGGCGCTTTTCCGGGAAGGGCCAGCCGCGGTCCGGGAGGCGCCCCGATCGCGCAACCTGCGGGAATCACGACAAGGAATGGCCAGGGGGACCGGACCCCGCGCTTGACGCGGGGTGCCTCCGGGTTCTACATGGAGCGCGCTTGGGGAGCCACGGCGTCATCGAGCTCGACGGCGGCGCCGGGGAGGGCGGGGGCCAGATCCTCCGGACCGCTCTCTCCCTCTCCGCGGTGACCGGCAGGCCCTTCGCGGTCGAGCGGGTCCGGGCCAACCGGCTGAAGCCCGGTCTGCGACCCCAGCACCGGGAGGCCGCCCGCGCCATGGCGCAGCTCTGCCAGGCGGAGGTCGCAGGCGACGAGGTGGGCTCGGCGAGGCTCGAGTTCCGGCCGGCCCGCCGCGCCGCAGCCGGGGAGTGGACGTTCGACATCGGCACCGCCGGGTCGGCCCCGCTCCTCCTGCAGACCCTCTGCTACCCGCTCTCGCTCGCGGGAGGCGAGAGTCGCCTCACGCTCCGGGGAGGCACGCACCAGGACCACAGCCCCTCCTTCCACTACCTCGCCCTCGTGTGGGCCCCGGCGGTCGCTCGGCTCGGCTTCCCGGTCGAGCTGGCGATGCAGGCGGCGGGCTTCTACCCGGAGGGGGGCGGGGAGTTCACCGCCGTCGTCAAGCCGGCGCATCCGATGCCGCCGCTCGACCTGCGCCACCGGGGGACCCTCCTCGACACCGAGGTGGTCTCCCTCGTCGCCGGGGTGGAACTCGCGGTCGCGGAGCGCCAGGCCGAGCGGGCCTCTCGCCGCCTGCGCGACATGGGCGTCGCCGCCCAGGTGAGCTGCGTCCCCGCCCCGTGCCGCCAGTCCCGGGGGAGTCACCTCCTCGTCGTCGCCGCCTTCCAGCGCACCCGCTCGGGCCACGGGGCGGTCTCCGCCCAGGGGCGCCATCCCGAGGCCATCGCCGACGGCGCGGTGGACGCGTTCGCGCGCTTCCTCGCGGGCCGCGCCGCCGTGGATCTCCACCTCGGTGACCAGCTGCTCCTGCCGGCGAGCCTGGCGGCCGCCGGCCTGATCGCTCCCCCCGCGGGTCTCGTCCCGGTGACCCGCTTCACCGTGGGCGCAGTGACGAAGCACCTCACGACGAACGCCGACGTGATCCGAAGGTTCCTGCCGGTGGAGGTGGACGTGAGCGGACGCGAGGGCGAGGAGGGCGAGGTCCACGTCCGCCCCGCCAACGCCTCTGCGCCGGTCGTGCCCCTGCACCGCGGCTGACGACGCCTCAGCCGCGGGGCGGCTTGCGGGCGACGAGAGCCCGGAGGCGGGCCGCGTCGAAGGGCTTCTCGAGCCGCTCGTTCGGGACGGACTCGAGGAACTCGCTGGCCTCGTCCGTGAACGCGCCGGCCGTGATGAAGATGATGCGCGCGGCCGCCTCGGGGTCGCGCTCGCGCAAGCCCCGGTGGAACGCCATCCCGTCGATCCCCGGCATGAAGAGGTCGCAGAGGATCGCGTCGAACGTCGCGCCTCCCGCGACGAGGCCGAGGGCGGCACGCGAGTCGCTCAAGACGGTCACGTCGCAGCCCCTGAGCAGGCGCTTCACGGCCTGGCCCACGACGGGGTCGTCGTCCACGACGAGGACGCGCCGTCCGGCGGGGGACGCGGCGGGCTCCGCCGGTTCGGCCTCGGGACGGATCGCCGCCGCCGGGCGCGGATCGGCCGCGGGCAAGAGCACGCGCGCCCGCGTGCCCACGCCCGCCTCCGCCTCGAGCCGGATTTCCCCGCCCACGGCCTCGACGATGGATCTCGAGACCGCGAGGCCGAGCCCGGTCGCGGGCCCCGCCTTCGTCGTGAAGAACGGTTCGAAGGCTCGAGCGAGGACGTCGGCGCCCATGCCCGCGCCGTTGTCGGCGACCTCGACGAGGACCCGCCCCGGCTGCGCGGGCGCGACCGTGACCCGGATCTCGTTCGCGTCCGGATCGCGGTCCGGCAGCGCCTGGAGCGCGTTCAGGAGGAGGTTCAGGAAGACCTGCCCGAGCCGGCCGGCGCTCCCCAGCACGGGGGGACTCGGCTGGAAGGAGCGCACGACCCGCGTGCGCCGCGAGAGCTCCGCCCGGAGGACGGCGAGCGCCGAATCGAGGACGCTCGCCATGTCGAGCGGCGTGCTCCGCTGATCCTCGGCCCGCGCGTACATCCGAAGGTCGCGGACGATCGAGCGAACGCGCTCCGCGCCCTGGCGCGCCTCCACGATCGCCTCGGCGGCCTGCGCGAGTTCGGCCGCCTCGGTCGCGGCGCTCCGCGCCCGGCAGCCCTCCACGGCCGCCGCGACCTGCTCCTGGGCATAGCCGAGGTTGGCGATGACGTAGGAGAGGGGGTTGTTCACCTCGTGCGCCACGCCGGCCGCGAGCGTGCCCACCGATGCGAGCCGCTCCGCCTGGAGGAGGCGGGCCTCCATCTCCCGGCGATCGGTCACGTCCACGGCGACGCCGAGGATGACCTCCGCGCCGCCCTCGTCCACGGCGAGCCACTCGCTCGCCTGGACCCAGGCTGGCTTCCCATCTCGCCGCCGCAGGCGCAGCTCCTCCCGACCGGGGCGGGACGCCTCCCGCAGGCGGCCGACGGCCGCCGCGCGCTCCGCCGGGTCCCACGGGCCGGCGGCTCCCGAGCCGAGGAAGGCGGCCCGGTCCGGCCACCCGAGCAGGCGGGCGAACGCGTCGTTGCAGTCGAGGACCTCGCCCTCGGGCGTCGCCCGGTAGAGACCCGCGACGTCCTGCCGAAGGAGGTGCTGGGCGACTTCGCCCGGGACGCCCGGGAGCTCTCGACCGCCGCGGCTCACGGTCCTCACCATGCCCCCAAGCGGCTGCGCCGGCCGGCCCTTCCTCCGCATCGCCGCCTGCTCATACCACGTGTGGCGTCCGGGGCGCTTCTCGTGTATCCGGGTCCCGTGCGCGTCCTCGCCGCCGTCGCCTGCATCGCCTGCGCGTCCCCCGCCGCGACCGCCAAGCCACCCGAGCCGCCGCCGGCGCCGGCTCCGCCCCGCCCCGAGGAGGAGGCGCGCGCGGCGCTCTTCGCCTTCTCCGACTCCGTGTCGGGGGGGCGGTGGACCGAGGCCTACGGGATGCTCTCGGCTCGATGGCGGGCGCGCATGACGCCCGAGCGCCTGGCCGCGGATTTTCGCGAGGCGGGGCCGATCGGGACGAGGGCGCTCTCGCGCGTCGAGGCGCTCCTCGCCCTCGGCGCCGTGCCCCAGGTCCGGGGGCGCGCGGCCACGCTGCCGGTCGGCGAGGGGCGGGCCGCGGTGCTCGTCCTGGAGGACGGACGCTGGCGCGTCGACGCGCTCGAGTGACCCGCCTGCGTTGACCACGCTGCCCCGCCCGGCTATGTAGGCCCGCCTATGGCACTCACGCAGGAAGCGGCGCTCGCCGCCCTCCGGAAGGTGATGGACCCCGAGCTGCGGCGCGACATCGTCAGCCTCGGCATGACGAAGGACCTGCGCGTCGACGGCGCGCGGGTTTCCCTGGAGGTCGAGCTGACGACGCCGGGCTGCCCCCTCAAGGACACGATCGCGAAGGACGTGGAGGCGGCCCTGAAGGCGGCCGGCGCGTCGGCCGTCGACCTCCGCTTCAGCGCGCGCGTGCGCGGGGCGCCAGGAGCGGAGCAGTCCTCGCTCACTCCCGGCGTCAAGAACATCGTGCTCGTCGGAGCGGGGAAGGGCGGGGTGGGCAAGTCCACCGTCACCCTCAACCTGGCGCTCTCGCTCTCCCGAATGGGGGCCGCGGTGGGCGTCCTCGACGCCGACATCTACGGCCCGTCCCTCCCGATCTTGACGGGCGTGGAGGAGAAGCCGAAGTCGAAGGACGGCAAGCGCCTCGAGCCGATCGAGGCCCACGGGCTCCGGCTCATGTCGATCGGCTTCCTCGTGGACCCGGACCAGGCGATGATCTGGCGCGGGCCCATGGTGACGGGGGCACTGCTCCAGCTCATGCGCGACGTGAACTGGGGCGAGCTCGACTACCTCCTCCTCGACCTGCCCCCGGGCACCGGCGACGTCCCGCTCACGCTCGCGCAGAACACCCGGGCGGCCGGCGTGGTGCTCGTCTCCACGCCGCAGGACGTCGCCCTCGCCGACGTCATCCGGGCGAAGCTCATGTTCGACAAGGTCGGGATCCCGGTGCTGGGCATCGTCGAGAACATGTCGAGCTTCATCTGCCCTCACTGCCGCCAGGAGACGAACATCTTCGACCACGGGGGCGCCCGGGCCGCCGCCGACAAGCTGGGGATGCGCTTCCTGGGCGAGATTCCCCTCGACCTCGCCGTCCGGGAGGGCGGCGACCGCGGGATGCCGGTCGTGGAGGCACTGCCCGACGGCCCGCAGGCGAAGGCCTTCCACGCCGTGGCCCAGCAGGTCGCCGCATCGGTGAGCGTCCAGGTCATGAAGGCGCCCCGCCTCCCCGTCCTCGGGGCGCAGCCGCGGGCCTGACGGGGATCCCGGCCCGGGTCCTCTCCCGCGGGCGCCGCTTGCGGTAATCTGGCGCGATGCCCGACCCCGACTTCCCGTTCGACGAGCCCGCGCCCGAGGAGCAGGGAGCGCCCGCAGGGAGCGGCACCGTCGGATTCCTGGCGGACGTCGTCCGCAAGACGGTCCTCACCGGCATGGGGGCGCTGTTCCTCACCGAGGAGGGCGCGCGGAAGCTCGCGCGGGAATGGAAGCTCCCGAAGGAGCTCGCGGGATTCCTCGTCCAGCAGGCGCACGGGGCGAAGGACGAGGTCCTCCGGGTGGTGGGCCAGGAGATCCGCCGCTTCTTCGAGTCTGAGACCTTCCGCCGGGAGCTTTTGAAGCTCCTCGAGGGGATGTCGGTCGAGGTCCAGGCGGAGATCCGCCTCACCGAGGCCGCACCGCGGCGACGCGCCAAGGTGCGCGTGCGCAAGCGGCAGCCGCGACCGGCCGCGCCGGCGGGCGCCGCGGGGGAGACCGAGAAGGACGGCCCGTGAGGTCGTTCGCACGGGTGCTCCTCGTCTTCGGACTCGCTGCCGTGGGTCTCTTCTTCTTCCGGGGGTCCCCGCGCGAGGTCACGCTCGTCTACCGCGTTCCCGCCTCGGCCCGAGAGCTCGACGTCGACATCCGCCGGGGCGACGCCACGCTTCGCCGCACGGAGTTCCGGTTCCCGGGCGGGCCCGCCGGGCCCGTCCGGCACGAGGTGCGGCTGCCGGACGGGGAATACACGCTCGGGCTGCGCCTGCTGTCGGAAGGGGCCGCTCCGCGGGTTCTCAGCCAGGCCATCGCCGTCTCGGAGGAGGGGACCATCGTCGTGTCGCTGCCGGGCGCACCCTGAGCCCCGGCGACCGCACGGGAGGCCCGTCCTTCCGCGCCCCGCCCGGGACGAGCTCCCCGCGGAGGATCCGGAAGGCAACGCCCTCGCGCGCGGCGCCCGCCTGCGCGACGCGGGCGGGCCGCGCCCCCCCGAACCGCGAGGGGGAGACACCGCGGCTCCGGGAAACGCGAGCCTCTCAAGAGCGCAGAGGGAACCGCGCCCGACGCGTCCCAACGCGCCCCGTCCGGATCGCGGGGCGGGGAAAGAGACTCTCGGTCACGGACGGACGCATTTCGCTCGTGGCGCGTCCGCCGCGCCGGACGGCTCCGGCAAGGCCGGGCGCACGGCGCGACCCCAGGGCCGTCCTGGCCGATCGGCGCGGCTAGCGACAGCTTTCGAATCGCGCGAGCCGCGGCTGATTCAGTCCGCAGAGCGCGCGCCATGCCACGAAGACGTCGTCCGCCGGATCAGTCGCACGAACGGTCTGGTAGCCGTTCCCATCCGCGAATCGGTCGAGCGTCACGAGGCGCAGCGGGAGAGTCACCTCCTCGGCGCTTCCGTTCATGAACTCGACGACACACCCATCCCCGCAGTCGATCCCGTGGTAGGTCTTCGAGTCTCGGCTCACTACGATGTGGTCGCCTTTGGCCATGCTCGGCCACCATTGCAGCCGCTATGCCCAACGAGGAGCGAGTCAAGAGGGGCACTTGGACCACTACGGGCGCGCGCCGGCAACAGACCCGGGTGCGCCCCGTCCCAGGGAGAGCGTCTCGCCGACTGCCGCGGGACGGCCCTCGAGCCGAAGGTGAGGCGAGGGAAGTGGGGCGGCCGGCGAGTCGTTGCGGGGGGTGCGTGCGCTCGCCGGCTCGGCCCCGAGCCCCTCTCGAGAGGGGACCCTATGGACTGTACGCTTGTGAGCGATATCCGCGCACGGTGAATTAGAATTTACGTCGGAAAGCCCAAGGAATGCAGGGGCATGCCCAACGTGGCCTTGCCAATCGCTTTCCACCGTCGGTCGGCGTGGTCGGGCGGGGACGTCTCCGGGCCGAGGTGCGCGAGCTGCGGGGCACGGCGCACCCGACGCTGCGCACGTCCGAGCAAGCGCCGGGGCGGGTTCGCGTCCGCCGTTCCATGGTCGGGGCCTGGGTGCGGGACGGCTCGATTCGCGCCACGGCCTTCGGCGAACGGTGGCGCGCTCCGGCGGCCGATGCGGACCGGCTCCTTCAGGCGGGAGCGCCCGTCGCTCGTCGGAGCGCCGCGGTTTCCGAAGGAGCCCGCGGAGAGCCTCTCGGCGACCTTCGCGCCAGAGGACTCATCGCCCCAGGCGGCCATCGAGCGCCCGGGGCACGACCGACCGCCGGCGGGTCCGCCGCGGCGATGTGGCCCCCGGGTTCGAGCCCGAAGCCGTGCAGGCGGAACATCGCCGTCTGGATCTCCACCCGTCCACCGGGGGCCGGGCGCCGGAAGTAGTTATCAACCTCGCGCTTGCCGTTGACGAACCGCCCACCTTCCCAGTTCCCGCGCTTTGCTTTCATCTGGTAACGTCGCCCCCCTGGAACGGTCCTGCCCGAGCGAAAGCTCGGGGAAGAAGTCCCCGGCGCCGAACAACGCTGGCGAACATCGAGTGATAGGACGTTAAGTGAAACCTTGGTAGGTCGCAAGGGACCCCTATCACGGGTCACCCGGAGGAAGGCATGGCGATCGAGCGCGTCGCGGTGATCGGGGCGGGGCAGATGGGTAGCGGCATCGCGCAGGTGGCGGCCCAGGCCGGGCTCGAGGTGACGCTCCTCGACGCGGCACCCGAGCTCGCGCAGAAGGCGCACCAGAGGCTCGGAGCCGCGCTCGGGAAGCTCGTGGAGAAGGGCAAGCTCTCGGCGGACCAGCGCAAGGGGATCCTCGACCGCATCCGGCCGGGCACCAAGATCGAGGACGCCGCCGGCGCCGACCTCGCCATCGAGGCCATCGTCGAGAAGCTCGAGCCCAAGCTCGAGCTCTTCCGCAAGCTCGACGCGCTCCTGTCCCCGCACGCCATCCTCGCGTCCAACACGAGCTCCATCTCCATCACCCAGATGGCCGCGGCGACGAAGCGCTCCGAACGGTTCGTGGGGATGCACTTCATGAACCCGCCGCCCGTCATGCAGCTCATCGAGGTGATCCGGGGGCTGCAGACGAGCGACGAGACCTGGCGGACGGTGGTGGACCTCGCGACGAAGAGGTTCCAGAAGACGGTGGTCACCTCGAAGGACGTCCCCGGCTTCATCGTGAACCGGGTGCTCATCCCCCTCATCAACGAGGCCTGCTTCGCCCTCCAGGAGGGGCTCGCGACCCCGGAGGACATCGACACGGCGGTGAAGCTCGGCCTCAACCACCCGATGGGCCCGCTCACCCTGGCGGACTTCGTCGGGCTCGACACGTGCCTCTACATCGCCGACGTGCTCCATCGCGAACTCGGCGAGGACAAGTACCGCCCGGCCGCGCTGCTCCGCCAGTACGTCGCCGCCGGGTGGTTCGGGCGCAAGACCGGCCGCGGGTTCTATCGTTACGAGTAGCCGCCGCGCGCGGCGGGGAGGCGCCACATGCATCTCGACAACATCCTCTGGACCGTCGAAGAGGGCGTCGGAATCGCCACGCTGAACCGCCCCAAGGCCCTGAACGCGCTCAACACGCAGACCGTGCGCGAGCTCGGGGAGCTCCTCTCGGAGGTCGAGCGGGACGCGGCACTCCGGGCGCTCGTCCTGACGGGGGCGGGGGACAAGGCCTTCGTCGCCGGGGCCGACATCGCCGAGATGTCGGGGCTCGCTCCCCTGGAGGCACGTCGCTTCGCGGAGGCCGGGCAGCGCACCCTCGAGCGGCTCGAGGCGCTCGCCATCCCGACCATCGCGGCCGTGAACGGCTTCGCGCTCGGCGGGGGCTGCGAGATCGCGATGGCGTGCGACCTCATCTACGCGAGCGAGCGCGCCAAGTTCGGCCAGCCCGAGGTGAACCTGGGCATCATCCCGGCCTTCGGCGGGACCCAGCGGCTGCAACGCCGGGTGGGCTCGGCGAGGGCCATGGAGATGATCCTCACGGGCGACATGGCCGACGCCGCGACCGCGAAGGCCTGGGGCCTGGCGCTCGAGGTCTTGCCCCCGGACAAGCTCCTCGGCCACGCGATCGCCCAGGCGAGGAAGATCGCCTCCCGCGGGCCCGCCGCCGTCGCCGCCGCGAAGCGGATCGTCCGGGCGACCGCCGCCCCCCAACTGCTCGCGGGCCACGAGATGGAGGCGGAGGCCTTCGCGGCCCTCTTCGCATCCGAGGACGGGCGGGAAGGGCTGAAGGCCTTCGTCGAGAAGCGGCCGGCCCGATTCCGGGGCGCCTAGGGAGGGGACATGGATATCGAACTCAGCGAGGAGCAACGCCAGGTCAGGGACCTCTGCCGGCAGTTCGCGGACGAGGAGCTTCGGCCGAACGCCCGGAAGTGGGACGCGGAGCACCACTTCCCGCGCGAGGCGGTGAAGAAGCTGGGCGAGATGGGTCTCCTCGGCGTCGCGGTGCCTGCCGAGTGGGGTGGGGCGGGGATGGACAACGTCTGCTACGCCCTCGGCATGGAGGAGATCTCCCGCGGATGCGCAGGCACGGGCGTCATCATGAGCGTCAACAACTCGCTCTACTGCGACCCGGTGCTCAAGTTCGGCACCGACGAGCAGAAGAAGGAGTTCCTCGCGCCTTTCGCCTGCGGCGAGAAGCTCGGCGCCTTCGCGCTGACCGAGCCCATGAGCGGATCGGATGCGGCCGAGATGCGCACCACGGCCGCGCGCCGGGGCGGAGACTACGTGCTGAACGGCACGAAGAACTTCATCACCAACGGCCCCCAGGCGGACGCGATCCTGGTGTTCACGATCACCGACCGCGCGAAGGCGCACAAGGGCATCACCGCGTTCCTCGTGCCGACCGACGTCAAGGGATTCAGCCGCGGGAAGGCGGACGAGAAGGTCGGGATCCGGGCTTCCGGCTCGTGCTCGCTCTTCTTCGAGGACGTCGTCGTCCCCGAGCGCTTCCGGCTCGGCAACGAGGGGGACGGCTTCAAGGTGGCCATGCAGACGCTCGACGGCGGACGCATCGGGATCGCCGCCCAGGCGCTGGGCATCGCGCGCGCCGCCCACGAGGAGGCGGTCGCCTACGCCAAGGAGCGCAAGGCCTTCGGCCAGCCGATCACGCAGTTCCAGGCGATCCAGTTCATGCTCGCCGACATGGCGACGGAACTCGACGCGGCCCGCCTGCTCGTCTGGCGCGCGGCGACGCTCAAGGACCGGGGCGTTCGCCACAGCGCCGAGAGCGCCATGGCGAAGCTCTACGCCTCCGAGATGTGCGAGCGGGTGACCTCGAAGGCCGTCCAGATCCACGGCGGCTACGGGTACGTGAAGGAGTACGACGTCGAGCGTCACTGGCGAGACAGCCGGATCACCGAGATCTACGAAGGCACGAGCGAGATCCAGCGACTGGTCATCGCCGCCTCGGTGCTCAAGGGATGACTCGCTGGCCGGGGCGGCTGTGCCGGCTCGCGCTGCCGGTCGCGGCCGCCATGACAGGCGGGGCGCTCGCGTCGCCACCGGAGCGGCCGCCGCCGGCGAGTGCAGCGCCCGACGGCGGTGCACCGTCGGGGCCCTTCGGGCCGGACGCGGTCTGGGCGGTTGTCGAGGCCCACCAGGCCCGGATCACCGCCTGCTACGAGAATCGCCTGGCGGAGGGTCGGGGCGTGCGCGGCGACATGGTCGTCACGTTCGTCATCGGCGTCGACGGGAGCCCGCAGAAGGCCCGGGTGAAGCGGAACACGCTCGGCGACGCGGACGTCGAGGCCTGCGTGCTGCGCGAGGTCCGGGGCTGGCGCTTTCCGCGTCCCCCGGTCCCGCAGCCCGTCGAGCTGCCGCTGCGCTTCCACGAGGTGGGACCGGCGGGGCGCGACGGCGGGGAGGGTCCGGCGGGGCCCGCCTCGCGGGCCGGCGAGGCGACCCGATGAACCTCGAGCCCACCGAGACCCAGAAGGCAATCGCGGACGCGGCGCGCTCCTTCGCCGAGAAGCGGGTGGCGCCGGCCGCCGCCGAGAACGACCGCCTCGGCCGGTTCCCGGAGGACCTCGTGCGGGAGCTCGGCGCGCTCGGCCTCCTCGCCGTGAACGTCCCCGCCGCCTACGGCGGCTCCGAGGCGGGAGCGGTGGCGAGCGCCCTCGCCATCATGGAGATCGCCGCCGCGGACTGCTCCGTCGCGGTCACCATGGCGGTCACGAACATGGTTGCCGAGACCATCGCCCGTGCGGGGTCCGAGGCCCAGAAGCTCCGCTGCCTGCCCCGGCTGGCCTCGGCCGAGTGGATGGCGGGGTCGTTCGCGCTCTCGGAACCTCATTCCGGCAGCGACGCCGGCGCGATGCGGACGCGCGCGGAGCGGCGCGGCTCCGGGTGGGTGCTCAACGGCTCGAAGCAGTGGATCACGAGCGGCGACCGGGCCGGCATCCTCATCGTCTGGGCGCGGACCGGAGAGGAGAAGGGACCCCGCGGGCTCACCGCCTTCCTCGTCGAGGCGGGGACGAAAGGGCTCTCCATCGGCCGTCACGAGGAGAAGATGGGCATCCGCGCTTCCTCGACCGTGTCCCTGTCGTTCGAGGAGTGCGAGCTCCCCGGCGACGCCATCCTGGGGCGCGAGGGGCAGGGGTTCCAGATCGCGATGACGGCGCTCGACGGGGGACGGATCGGCATCGCGTCCCAGGCCACCGGGACGATGCGGGCGGCTCTCGACGCCTCGGTCCGGTACGCCCGGGACCGGACGGCCTTCGGCCACCCGATCGCCGACTTCCAGGCCATTTCCTTCGCGCTCGCCGACATGCGCACCGCCCACGACGCGGCCCGCCTGCTCGCGGTTCGCGCAGCGGCGCTCAAGGACGCGGGCCGGCCCTTTGCGCGGGAGGCCGCCATGGCGAAGCTCTTCGCGAGCGAGGCCTGCCAGTCGGCCGTGTCCAGGGCGGTCCAAATCCACGGCGGGTACGGATACACCGACGCGTTCCCCGTCGAGCGCCTCTTCCGCGACGCCCGCGTCCAGACGATCTACGAGGGGACGAGCGAGATCCAGCGGCTCGTCATCGCGCGCGAGCTCCTCGCCGCCGGCTGACGTCAAACGCGCCGCCCTTGCGACAGGCGCCGCGGGCATCCGGGGGAACGCGCTTCGTGGTTCTTAACCTCGGTTGCGGCGCGCCGCCACGCCCGTTAGCCATTTCCTTGAATGCAGCAGCAGGAGCTCACGACCGGAGACCTCGCCCGGGCCACGGGCCAGACCGCACGGACCATTCGCTTCTACGAGGAGCAGGGGCTGCTTCGGCCGTCCTCCGTGAGCGACGGCGGCCATCGCCGCTACGACCCCGAGGCGCTCGAGCGCCTCCGCCTGATCCTCGACCTTCGCGAGCTCGGTCTGTCCCTCCAGGACATCAGCGGGCTGCTCGCGCTGCGGTCCGGCTGCCGGAGCGGGGCGGAGTTCGCGAGCCGCCTCCGGGAGGTCATCCCGGCGCACGTCGCGCAGGCCCGGCGCCGCATCGAGGCGCTGCGGCGCCTCGAGGGGGAGCTGCGGCGCGCGCTCCAGGCCATCGACGGCCTCGACGGAACCGAGGGCGCCCCGTGCGCGTGCGCCGTCGCGATCCAGGGCGGGGCACCCCGCATCGTCCGCGTGCTCGCGAAGGACGGCGCGTGCGTGCACGACCCCGGCGGGGAGCCAGCCGCGGCGAACGACACCGCGGAGGGGCTGGACGCCGCGTACCGGGGCGCGTAGTCCGCCCGGTGGCGTAGTTTACATAATCCATCTTATCGGACTCACGGATGCCGCAGAATCCTGTGGCTTCGCTCTGCGGGAGCGCCTCGTCGAAGGCGCCTCTAGTGCGGGGACCCGAGCTCCGGACGGCGCGCCAGGATGGCTGCTCGCAGCGCCTCCGGCTCGTCCACGCGAAGCCCGATGACGCTGCCCTGCCGCGTCCGGCCGAGAGCCCCATCGATGGCGACTGGGTGCGCGAGGTGAACGAAGATGTTCGGGCCCCCGAGCGGCGACAGGACGGCGCATCGTGAGCGGTCGCGCGGGTCGGCCGTGAGATCGACGCGCGTCATCTCCGCGAGCGGGATCCGCCCTCTCCACTGCAGACCGACCCGCACCGACAGCTCGTTCGGCCACAGCAGCATCGGCCTCAGCCGGATCGCGCGGAAGTCGCCGACGAGCCACACGAGCCCGTAGACCGATAGCGCCGTCGGGACCCATGCGGCCCGCACGCTCCAGTGTCCGAGCAGCGCATGCGTGGCCAGGACCTCGGCTGCGGCCGAGAGGCCGATCGCGAACAGCAGCGCACCGAGCCCCGCCTTGCGGTGTACCGTGAACGGCGCTGCTCCCCGTGGGACGTGCGGCGCGCTCCTCCACGGGAGCGCCATGCCGATGCGGGTCGCCTCGCCGACCGCAGCCTCGAGCGCCCAGTGGCGTCCGGCGACGCGGCAAGACGCCTCCCAAAGCACGTCCTCGATCGCGAGTTCGTCCCCGCGCAGCGGGGCCGCGCCGGCGACCCGCCTCGCGACCCACCCCACGGCAACGACGACGCCGAGCTCGAGGATGACGGCGATAGCGCGCGCGGCGGGCGCCGCGAGCGCGCGCTCCTCCGGCGGGAGGAGCAGCCGGGCCGCGACGAGCCCTGCGACCACTATCGCGAGGACCGCCGTCGGGCTAAACCTCCGGCTGCGGCCGACGGTGACCCAGTAGGCCGCCGCGGCGGTCGCGGTCAGGTCGGCGGTGACCGCCGCGCCGAAAGCGGCCGGGTGCACGTGAAAGGCAGGCGAACGGATGACCGCGCGGGATGCGAGCACGATGGCGGCAGCGGCCACGCCGAAGACGAGCCACGGGCTCCGGCGGAGGGCTGTGTCCATACCTTTCATCCTTTCGAGATCGGAGGCCGGCGACATCGCCCAGGCAAAGGCGGTGTCCCGCGCCCTCGCGGCCGCTCTCGCCGGGTTCGCGCTCGCGGGCTGCAGCGGGCAGGCCCCGCCGCCGCAGGTCGAGAAAGCGCCGCCCGGGTCCCCTGTCCCGTCGGACGGCGGATCCCCGCTCGCGGTGCCGGCCACGTCGATCGCCGCCCCGGCCTCGCCGGGTCGCCTCCCGGTCGAGGCCGCCCAGGCCCGGGCGCCGGACGGCATCACCGCGCTGTTCCCGGATGCCACGGCGACCGTGGCTCCGACCTCCTCCTACCTCGTTCGCATCGGGGTTCGGGTCCCGGAGGCGCGGCTCGTTCTCGTCGACGCCCAGGACTCGATCCTCCCCGCGAGCGGCTCCACCGAGCTCGGCGCCGCCACCTCCTTCGAGCTCGCACCGGCGGACCCGCTCCGCCCCGGAGCCACGTACGTCCTGCGCCTCGAGGGCCTCTCGGGGCGCCTCGTCCGAGACTCGGCGGGGCGCCTCTACGAGCCGGTCTCCTTCCGGGTGATCGCCGCCGGCAAGGCTCCGGAGCCGGCGCGCCGGCGGACCTCCAAGCCTCGACCGCGCGACACGACGGGCGACTGATCCGCGCCTCCGCCCTCGCTTGAATTTTGGATCGCGACCGGCCGTCCTCGTGATGGGCTAGACTTCACCTGCCCCGAACGGCTTTGCCCCCTTTCGACGAGGTCGCCCATGAGAATCCTCGCGCTCGCCGTCTCCGCCGCCCTCGGGACGGCGGCCCTGGCCCAGGAGCCGGTGCCGCCGCCGCCGCCGCAGGCCGCCCCGCCGCAGGAGCAGTACACCCCGAGCTGGCCTCGCGCGATCGAGCGCGAGCACGGGACCTTCGAGCTGTACCAGCCACAGATCGAGAAGTTCCAGGGGGTGACCCTCTCGGCTCGGTCCGCGGTCTCGTGGACGCCCAAGGGCAAGGAGCCCATCTTCGGCGTGGTCTGGTTGGACGCCGTCGTGGAGATCGACAAGGACGCGCGCGACGTCGCCGTCCGGACGGTGACCGTCCGGAAGGTCCGCTTCCCGAACGCGACCCCGGAGAACGAGCAGAAGGCCAAGAGCCTCCTCGAGCGCGAGGTGCCGACCTGGGATCTCCACATCCCGCTCGCCGAGATCCAGGCGAGCCTGGCCGTCACCCAGCAGGAGCTCAAGTCGGCCGCGGGCATCAAGGCGAAGCCCCCCCGGATGATCTTCTCGGAGGAGCCGGCGGTCCTGCTGCTCTACGACGGCGCCCCCATCGAGCGCGCCATCGAGAAGACGGCTCTGAAGAGAGTCGTGAACACGGCCATGTTCGTCGTCTTCGATCCGGCCACCGGGCGCTTCTACCTGGCGGGGGGCAAGTTCTGGTACGAGGCCCCGTCGGCGACCGGACCCTTCTCCCCCGTGCCCGGGCCGTCGCCGGCGGTGAAGGCGTTTTTCGACGCGAACCCCCCGCCCCCGCCCCAGGCCCAGGGTACCTCCGCCGAGCAGGCGTCCGAGACGGCCGTCGAGCTGCCCAAGTCCCCGCCCCGGGTCGTCGTCTCCACGGAGCCAGCCGAGCTGTTCATCTTCGACGGCGCGCCACGCTACAAGCCGGTCGGTTCCGACGCCGACCTCCTCTACGCCGAGAACACGCAGAGCAACGTGCTCGTGTACGTGCCGACGAGCGAGACCTACGTCCTCGCCGCCGGGCGCTGGTTCAAGTCGAAGTCGCCGCAGGGCCCCTGGAAGGCCGTGCGCCCGGACCAGCTCCCGGTCGCGTTCGCGAAGCTGCCGCCCGACTCGGCGGTCGGGGACGTGCGCACCTTCGTGGCGGGCACCGAGGAGGCGCAGGACGCCCTCGCGGACTCCCAGATCCCGCAGACCGTCGCGGTGAAGCGCGATCAGAAGTTCGAGGTGATCTACGACGGCGAGCCGCGCTTCAAGGCCATCGAGGGAACGAGGCTCGCCTTCGCCGTGAACACCGCCTCTTCGGTCATCCAGGACGCCGGGATGTACTGGGCCTGCGACCAGGGCGTGTGGTACGTGGCGCCGACGCCCACGGGACCCTGGACGGTGAGCGATCGGCGTCCGCCAGACATCGACCAGGTCCCCCCGAGCGCGCCCGTGTACAACACGAAGTTCGTGTACGTGTACCAGTCGACGCCCGACGTCGTGTACGTCGGGTACACGCCCGGCTACGTGGGCATGTACCCGTACTACGGCGTCGTCGTCTACGGGACCGGCTACTACTACCCGCCGTACGTGAGCCCCTACGTCTTCTATCCGCGCCCGTGCACGTACGGATTCCGCGTCACCTACAACCCCTGGACCGGGTTCGGCCTGACCGTGGGCTACGCCACCCCGTTCATCAGCGTGGGAATCCACTTCGGAGGCTACGGACCCGCCTACGGCCCGTACTACCGTCCGCCCGGCTGGTGGGGGCCGGTGGGCTATCGCCCCTACCCGCCCCCGTACCCGGGCGGCTGGTATCGCCCGCCGCCGGGCTACAGGCCGCCGTACGCCGGCTACCGCCCGCCACCTCCCGGCTACGGCCCGCCGGGGTACCGGCCTCCGCCTCCTGGCGGCTACCCACCCGGAGGTGGATACCCGCCCGGAGGAAGGCCACCTGGCGGCGGCGCGCCGCCCCCGGGAGGCGGACAGCCGGCGCCACCGCGGCCGGCGACCGCGAACAGCCTCTACGCCCGGCCCGAGAACGCCGCCCGGAATGCCGCTCCGCCGGCGGCCGCCGCGCGTCCGACCCCGCAGCCGGTCAACCGCCCGAACAACGTCTACGGCGATCGGTCCGGCAACGTCTACCGTCAGACCGGAACCGGCGCCTGGGAGAGGAACACGAGCAAGGGCTGGCAGCCCCAGCCGTCGGCGCAGGCGCCGGCGCCGCGCCCCGCCGCGCCGCCGCAGGGTCCCTCGCAGCGGCCGCCCCCGTCGACCGGCGGGGCGAAGCCCGCGCCCGCTCCGGCGCAGGGGTCGCGCGCGTCCTACCCGACGAGCGCGGGAGGCGCCCGGCCCCCCGCGACCGCGAGCTACGTCCACGCGCCTGCCGGCTTGAGCCGCGACGCGGCGGCCCGCCAGAGGAGTGCTCCGCCGCCTTCGCGCGGAGGCGGCGGAGGCGGGGGGCACGCCCCGAAGCGCTAGCGGGGGCTCGCGCCGGGGGCCCGGGCCAGCGTCGCCAGCACCGGCCGGTCGGCCTCGCAGAAGTCGTACTCGCCGAGGCGAGAGGCCTCCGCCCACTCGAGAGCGGCTGCTCCGAGGAGCCGCGGTTCCGCGGCGGGCGCGAGGTCGCACTCGTAGAAGGCGAGCTCCACCTCGAGGTCCGGGTAGCGGTGCCGGGTCCGGGCGAGGAGGTGACGAACGGCGACGTCGCAGCCGAGCTCCTCCCGGATCTCGCGGACGAGCGCCTCGGGCTCCGCTTCGCCCGGTTCGACCTTCCCCCCCGGGAACTCCCACTGGCCGCCGCGCTCGGCGTCGCCATGGCGCCGCGTGATGAGGATCCTGCCGCCACGCCGGAGGACGGCGGCGACGACGCGCACCGACCTCACTTGAGGTTCAGGTCGACGGCGACGAGCTCCCCGACGTTGGAGAGCCCGTAGAGGCGCTTGCCGAGCACCGACGGAGCAGCCGACGCCCCCGACCCGCGGGTGAACACGCGGAGCTTCTTGCCATTCCTCCGGTCGAGGACGAGCAGACCCTTCCCGTTGGCGACGAGGACGAGGCCCTTCAGCGGGAATGGGTCGGCGAAGGGCGTGCCCTCGAGCGGCGCGGTCCACACCTGCTTGCCCGTGTGCGCGTCGAGGGCGAGGACGCTCGACGTCGAGACCACGAACAGGAGGTCCCCGTCGAGGCGCGCCTTGTAGGACAGCGGGACCTTCGTCTCCCAGACCAGGTTCCCGTTCGCCGAGTCGAGGGCCGCCACCTCGCCGCCGTAGCTCGCCACGTACACCCGGTCGCGAGAGAGCTGGACGCTCGCGTTCACGTCCGGGTAGTCGCCCCGGCCGACCTTCCGGTCCCACTTCACGGACCCGGTCTTCGCGTCGAGGGCGACCACCGAACCGTCGGAGAAGCCCTGGTAGAGGACGCCGTTCGCGATGGCCGGCCGGCCGATGCCCAGGATCGCGAACCGCGCCGTGGGCTCCCTGCGGAAGTGCCACTTCCACATGCCGGTCTTCGCCTCGAGGGCGAGCACGGTTCCCTCGAGCGTCGCGAGGTACACGAGGTCTCCGTCGAACACGGGCTGCGCCCCGATCTCCTCCTTGTACTGGTACTGCCAGCGGCCGATGCCGCTCACGACGTCGAGGGCCACGACGTGACCGTCGATCCCGCCGATCACCGCGATGCCCCCGCCCACGCCCGGGGCACCGATGTACGGCCCGCGTCCCTCGAAGTACCAGAGCTGCTTCCCCTCGGCGTCGAAGGCGCGGACGAAGCCGTCTCGCGTGGCCACGACGACGACGCCCGTGGCCGGGTCGACCTGGGGCCCGGCGGGCTCGAAGGGCTTGTACTCGAGCAGCTCCGGCATGACGAGCGGCCGGCGCCAGGCCACGGCGAACTGGCCGTCGAGAGCCAGCGGCGCTGGAGCCGCGAGGAGCGCGACGGACGCCGCGAGGGACAGGATCGCCATCGCCTACTTCGTCGCGGCGAGGCGGGCGAGCTGTGCCTCCGCCTCCGCCTTGGCCTGCGAATCCTTGAACTCGGTCGGGAACGCCTGGAGGATCTTCCGTGAGTCCTCGACCTTGCCCTGGCGGGCGAGGACGCGCGCGCGCTCGAGTGCCGCGCGGTCGGCGAAGGCGGGGTTGAGGGACGGAAGCCGCTCGATCGCCGCGAGCGCTCCGGCGAGATCCCCCTTCGCTTCCCGCGCCCGGGCAAGTCCGTCCTCCGCCAGGAAAGCGAGGGAGTCGCCCGCCTTCGCGGACGAGAGGTAGGACTCGAAGGCGGCGAGGGCCTCGTCATAGGCGCCCAGCCGCAGCTGCGCCTCCCCGGCTGCGAGCGCAGCCGTGCGGGCCGACTCGCTCGAGGGGTACTCGCGCCGGACCTCTGCCGCCTTCGCGGCGATGTCCTTCTGCTGAGCCTCGGCGGTCGGGAAGACGGGCGCGTTCGCGCCGGGCAGGGGCACGGAGGACACCTGCCCGTCGGCGGCGGAAAGCACCCCGAAGAGCGCCACGCCGGCTGCCTTGCGGGAGCTCTCCAGCCAGGCCTGGACGCCCAGGGCGACGCCGAGAATCGCGACCACGCCCACCACGGCCGCGACGATCTGCTTCTCGTGGCCCGCCACCCAGCCTGCCGCCCGGCCGGCGGCCGCCTGGAAGGCGTCGGGCGCCTTCATCTCCTTGCGGGTCAGCTCCGCGGTGTTCTTCGCCATGTTTCCTCTCGAATCCCTGCGAAAAGTCGGGACAATCTAGGCGGGGCCGGCGGGGGCGTCAAGCGCGGCCGCGCCCCTTCCCCGCGGGCCGCGGCGGTCGCTCGCGGCGCTTGCGCTCCCGGAAGACGAGGCGCAGCGGCACGTGCAGCCGGAAGGCCTCCCGGAAGCGGTTCTCGACGAAGCGGCGGTACGAGTCGTTGATGGCCTCCGGCCGGCTGCACTGCAGCGAGAAGGTCGGCGGCGCCGTCGACACCTGGGCGACGTAGTACAGCTTCACCGGTCGCCCGCGGGCAAGCGGAGCCGGGTGCTCCTCCTGGATCGCCTCGAGCAGCGCGTTCAGCTCCGGCGTGGGGAGCCTCGCGCGGTGCTGCTTCGCGAGCCGGTCCGCCTCCGCCAGGATCCGATCCACCCCGGTGTCGTCCCGCGCGGACACGAAGAGCATGGGCGCCCAGGCGATGAACGGGAGCCTCTTCTTGAGCTCGCGTGCGTACCACGCCTTGGAGGCGCCCTCGCGGGAGGCGAGGTCCCACTTGTTCACCACGACGACGAGCGCCCGCCCCTTCTCGGCGACGAGGCCCAGGAGCCGCGCGTCCTGCTCCGCGCCGGCCTCCGCGGCGTCGAGGATCACCGCCACCACGTCTGCGTCGTCGATCGCCCGCATCGCCCGGACGACCGAGAACTGTTCCACCCGCTGCGCGATGGAGCGCTTGCGGCGAATCCCGGCCGTGTCGGTGATGACGAAGCGCCGCCCGCGATACGACAGCACGGAATCGATGCTGTCCCGGGTGGTCCCGGGCACCTCCGAGACGACGAACCGGTTCTCCCGGAGCAGCGCGTTCACGAGCGTGCTCTTCCCGACGTTCGGCCGCCCCACGATCGCGAGGCGGACGTCGGAGGACTCCTCGCCGGAGGCAGCGGGCTCCTCGTCCTCCGGTGCGCCCGGACCGGGTCTCTCGGCCCGCGCGAGTCCGAGCGCGGCGGCGATGCCCTCCACCAGCTCGTCGACGCCGCGGCCGTGCTCCGCCGACACGGGATGCACGTCTCCGAACCCCAGGTCATAGAACTCGGCGAGCGGGACCCGCCCCTTCGCCTCTTCGGTGTCCACCTTGTTCGCGGCGACGAAGAGGGGCTTTCCGGAACGCCGCAAGAGGTCTGCGAGGGCGCGGTCCACGGCCGTGAGGCCCTCCCGGCCGTCCACGACGAGCACCACGGCCGAGGCCTCGTCGACGGCCAGCTGCGCCTGCTCCTGGACCCGCTCCACGAGCGTCCGGTCCTCGCCGCCCCGCGTCCGTCTACTCGGCTCGAACCCGCCCGTGTCCACTGCGGAGAGCTCGAAGCCGTCCCAGCTGAAGTCACCGTAGTTCCGGTCGCGCGTCACGCCCGGGACGTCCTCGACGATGGCGGCGCGCCGCCCCACCAGCCTGTTGAAGAGGGTCGACTTCCCCACGTTGGGGCGCCCGACCAGGGCCACGAGCGGCCGCGGCTTCGTCACGAGCCGATCCCCAGGCGGTGGAGCACGTCCGCCCTGTCGCGCCAGCGCTCCTCGACCTTCACGGTGAGCCCGAGGAACACCTTGCACCCGAAGAGCCGCTCCAGCCGCTCCCGGGCGCGGGTCCCGATCTTCTTCAGCATGGACCCGCCCTTTCCGATGACGATGGCCTTCTGGGACTGCCGCTCCACGAAGACCACGGCCCCGATGCGCACGAGTCCCCCGCCCTCCCGCCGGCCGGATTCGTCGAACTCCTCCACCTCGACGGCAACCGAGTACGGGATCTCGTCGCGGGTGAGCTCCATCGCCTGCTCGCGGACGTACTCGGCGGCGAGCACCCGCTCCGCCTGGTCCGTGAGGACGTCCAGGGCGAACGGGGCGACCTCGGCCTCCGGCAGGTTCTCCGCCAGCACGCGGGTGAGCGCCTCGACGTTCTCGCCGGTCAGCGCCGAGAAGGGCACGACCGCCGACCAGTCGAGGAGCCCGCGGTAGGCGTCGATGACCGGCAGGAGGCTCTCCTTCGGAACCCGGTCGATCTTGTTCACGCCGAGCACGGCCGGCTTCCCCGATTTCCGGACCTCCGAGGCGATCCAGCGCACCGTCTCGCCCACCTCGACGCGCAGGTCCGGGCCCGTGCCCGCCTCGACGAGGACGAGCGCCTGGTCCACCTCGCCGAGGGTGGCGAGCGCCGTGTCCACCATCCGCCGGTTGAGGGGCCCTTCGGCGCGGTGCAGGCCGGGGGTGTCGAAGAGCGCGATCTGCGCCCCGGGCACGTTCACCACCCCGAGGATGCGGGTCCGCGTCGTCTGCGGCCGCGCCGACACGATCGCCACGTGCTCCCCGAGCAGTCGGTTGAGCAGCGTCGACTTCCCCACGTTGGGGCGCCCGACGATGGCCACGAAGCCGGCGCGGAACACGCACGCCCCCTCTTTCCCGCGCCCCACCCTGCCGGGGCCCGCCAGCGCGCTATCCGCGGGCGATGGTGACCTTCTCGAGCTTCACCTTCCCGTTGCCGGCGCGCGCGATCTTCGGGACCAGATCGCCGCCCTTCACCACCTCGCCGAAGATGGTGTGCCCCTTGTCGAGCCAGGGCGTCGGGACCTCGGTGATGAAGAACTGCGATCCGTTGGTGTTCGGGCCGGCGTTCGCCATGGCCAGCAGCCCCGGGCGGTCGAAGCGGTTCGCGGGGCCGATCTCGTCGGCGAACTTGTAGCCGGGCCCGCCCGTGCCGTTCCCCAGCGGATCCCCCCCCTGGATCATGAAGTCGGGGATCACCCGGTGGAAGAGGGTCCCGTCGTAGAGCGGCTTCTTCACCTTCGCCCCGGTGTTCGGGTCGGTCCACTCGCGCGTCCCCTCGGCGAGGCCGACAAAGTTCTCGACGGTCTTCGGGGCCCTGTCGGGCATGAGGCGGACCACGATCTCGCCGAGGGACGTCTGGAAGGTGGCGTGGATGGTTTCGGCCATGGCGTTTCTCCTACTTGCAGGTCGGCTGCGTGTTCGAGATGACGACCTTCTCGAGGCGAACCTTGGAGTTGCCCGTCCGGGCGATCTGGCCGACGAGCCCGCACCCGCACACGCCGGTGCCGAACCGCGTGTACCCGCAGACACCGGACTTCGAGTCCACGCAGCTTCGCGGCTCGAGCTGCGGCACGTTGGCGCCGTAGCCCTCGGTGATGAAGAACTGCGAGCCGTTCGTGTCGGGACCCGAGTTCGCCATCGCGAGCTGGCACGGCTCGGCGAACGTCTGCGCGGGCGGCTTCGGCAGCTCGTCCGGGAACTTGTACCCCGGTCCGCCGGTCCCGAACCTCTGCCCCTGCAGGGTGGCGCTCGCGCCCGGGGCGGCGCCCTGGGTCAGCGGGTCTCCTCCCTGGATCATGAAGCCGGGGATCACCCGGTGGAAGAGGGTCCCGTCGTAGAGGGGTTTCTTCACCTTCGCGCCCGTCTTCGGGTCGGTCCACTCCTTCTTTCCCTGGGCGAGATCCACGAAGTTCTTCACCGTCTGGGGCGCCTCTTTGGGCAGGAGCTTCACGCCGATCTTGCCGGCGGAGGTGACGAAGGTCGCGTACTCGTCGGCGGCTGCGGGCGCCGCCGCGAGGGCGAGAGTCGCTGCGATGGCCAGTCTTGTCATGCGCGGCATGCTAGCCGCGCATCCCCCCGGCCGCAACGAGACGACGGGGGCGTCCGGCCGGGCATCACCGGCGCGTCCCGGGCTTGCCGCGCGGCCGAGCCTTCTTCTTCCCTTTCGGCGCCTTCGCGCCGCCGGTCGCCTTCCGGCGCCCCGCCCCCTTCTTGGGCCGTGCGACGCCGCGGGCCTTCCGGCCTGCCGGACGGGCGGCAGGCACCTCGACGGCCACCGCCTCGACGACGGGCTCCGGGGCGGGCCCCGCGGGGCCCGGGAGAGCGGCAGGCAGGGCCGCCGGGACGGCGCCCTCCTCCGCGTGCGCCCCGGGGGCCGCCGGCGAGGCCTGCAGCACGTCGAGCGCCTGGCGCGCCGCGAGCTGCTCCGCATCCTTCTTGGATCGCCCGGACCCCGTGCCGAGGACCTCCCCCCTCAACTCGACCGCCACCTCGAAGGTCTTGTGGTGGTCGGGGCCGTGCTCGGCGACGACGCGGTAGCGGGGGGAGACCCTGAACCGCCCCTGGCAGATCTCCTGCATCTGGGTCTTGTAGTCCCGGTCGAGGGTGCCGGCCGCCGCCCGCGCGTACGCCTCCTCGAGCGAGCGCTCCACGATCGCCTCGGCACCGGGTAGGCCGCGCTCGAGGAACACCGCCGCGATCACGGCCTCCATCGCGTCCGCGAGCAGCGAGGGCTTGTCGCGCCCGCCCGTGAGTTCCTCGCCGCGCCCGAGCCGGAGCAGCGCCCCGAGGCCCAGGGACCGGGCCATCGCCGCGAGCCCGGCCTCGTCGACCACGGCGGCGCGCATCTTCGAGAGGTCTCCCTCCCGCGCCCCGGGGAAGCGCTGCATCAGGCGGTTCGAGACGATGAGGTCGACGACCGCATCGCCCAGGAACTCGAGCCGCTCGTTGTCCTCCGCGGCCTCGTCGCGGTGCTCGTTCACGTAGGACTTGTGGGTGAGAGCCGAGAGCGCGCGCGCACTCTCCGCGAACGCGAGCCCGAGTCGCCCCTCGAGCTCCTTCACTCGGTCCGGCTCGGGCGCCACCGGAACGTCCTGGCCTTCACCTTCCACCGTGCCCATCGTCACAGCCTCGCGGCTAGCTCGTCGGCGAGCGCGTACGGGTCCGCCTCCCGGGCCGCGATCCGCGCCGCCAGGGCGTCCAGGTGACCTTCCTTCTCCGAGATGCGCGCCAGCGCCTCCTCGAGCAGCCTCTCCCGGAGCACCGAGACGAACGCGGCGCGAGCGCGAGCGACGTCCCGCCGCGCACGCTCCCCGGTCCCGGCAAGGTGCTCGCGATGCCGCGCCACGGCCGCCAGGAGATCCGCCACCCCCTGCCCGGACGTGGCGACGGTCTTGACGATGGGCGGTTCCCACCAGCCGGGATCGTGCGGGTCCTCCGCCGAGGTGCGCGTGAGCTCGTGGCGCGCGTCGTGCTCGAGGCCTCCCCGGGTGGCGGTGTTGCGCCGGAGCTCCAGCATGACCTGCAGGTCGCGGACGGTGCGATCGGCGCCCTCGCGGTCGGCCTTGTTCACCGCGAAGACGTCCGCGATCTCCAGGACGCCCGCCTTGATCGCCTGGACGTCGTCGCCCATGCCCGGGATGGAGACGACGACGACCGTGTGGGCGAGCCCGGCCACCTCCACCTCGTCCTGGCCGACCCCGACGGTCTCCACGAGCACCACGTCCTTCCCCATGGCGTCGAGCACCTGCACCACGTCGGCGGTGGCGCGGGAGAGCCCGCCCAGGTGGCCGCGGGTGGCGAGGGACCGGATGAAGACCCCGGGATCGAGCGCGTGGTCCTGCATGCGCACCCGGTCGCCGAGGATGGCGCCGCCGCTGAAGGGGCTCGTCGGGTCCACCGCGACGACGCCCACCGTCTGGCCGGCGCGGCGGAGCTCGCCGATGAGGCGGTCGGTGAGGGACGACTTGCCGGCCCCCGGCGGCCCGGTGAGGCCCACCACGTACGCCCGACCGGTGTGCCCGAACAGCTCCCGCAGGGCGCCCCGCGCGGACGGCAGTCCGTCCTCCAGGTTCCGCATGAGGCGTGCCGCGGCGCGCACGTCCCCGGCGCGAACGCGTGCGGCGATGGATTCGTCGGCGCCGCTCATGCCCCACGCAGGAGCGAGCGGGCGATGACGATGCGCTGGACCTCGCTCGTCCCCTCGCCGATCTCGCAGAGCTTCGCGTCGCGGAAGTAGCGCTCCACGGGGTAGTCGCGCGTGTAGCCGTAGCCGCCGTGGATCTGGATGGCCTTGGTGGTCGCCCGCATCGCCGCCTCGCTCGCGAAGAGCTTGCCCATCGAGGCCTCGCGGGTGAAGGGCAGTCCGCGGTCCGCGAGCGCCGCGGCCCTCCAGACGAGCAACCGCGCCGCGTCGACCTCCGTCGCCATGTCGGCGAGCGCGAAGGAGATGGCCTGGTGCTCGGCGATGGGCTTGCCGAAGGCGGTCCTCTCCTTCGCGTAGGCGCGCGCCTCCTCCAGGGCGCCCCGCCCGAGGCCGACCGCCAGCGCCCCGATGGTGATGCGCCCCCGGTCCAGGATGGCGAGCGTGTTCAGGAAACCCCGGTCCACCTCGCCGATGCGGTTCTCGTCGGGGACGACGACGTCCTCGAAGGTGAGCCCGGCCGTGTCGGAGCTTCGCATGCCGAGCTTCCCGTGGAGGGGCTGCTGCGAGAAGCCGGGCATCCCCTTCTCCAGGACGAAGGCGGTGATGCCCTTCTGGGCCTTCTCCGGCGAGGTTCGCGCGAGCACGACGAAGACGTCGCCGACGCTGCCCTGGGTGATGAACATCTTCGCGCCGTTCAGCACCCACGAGCTTCCGCGCCGCACCGCGGTCGTCCGCATGCTGGCCGCGTCCGAGCCGCTGCCAGGCTCGGTGAGCCCCCAGGCGGCGAGCTTCTCGCCGCGCGCCAGCGGGACGAGCCAGCGGCGCCTCTGCTCCTCGGTCCCGAAGTAGCGGATCTGCCCCGAGCCGAGGCCGTTGTGGCTCGCGACCGTGAGGGCGAGGGAGCCGTCGAAGCGAGCCACCTCCTCGACGATGATTGCCAGGGCGAGCGCATCGAGGCCCGCGCCACCGAGATCCTCGGGCACGGTGACCCCGAGGAGCCCGAGCTCCCCGAGCTTCCGCACCGTCGCCATGGGAAACTCCCCCGTCTCGTCCCAGCGCCTTGCGTGGGGCTTCACCTCGGCGAGGCAGAAGTCCCGCACCATTTGCCGGACGTGGAGGTGGGCCTCGTCGAGGGCGAAGTCCATGACGTCTCCTCTATACGGGAAGCACCGCGCGCTTGCGCGCCGCCGGCGGCTCGTAGCCGAGCGAGTGGTAGCGGAACCGGCGCGCCAGCTCGTGACGCAGGTCCTTGCCCGGGACCACTGCGTCCACGACGAGCTCGCTCGCGAGCTTCTCGATGTCGATGTCCTCCTTGTACTCCTCCCGGAGCGCCGCGACGTACGCGGCCCGCTCGGGCTCCGGCTTCTCCTGGATCTTGTTGTAGTAGACCGCGTTCACCGCGGCCTCCGGCCCCATCACGGCGATCATCGCCTGCGGCAAGGCCAGCGTGGCGGAGGGGGCGAACCCCGGGCCGTCCATGGCGTAGAGCCCCGCCCCGTAGGCCTTGCGCACGACCACGCACAGCCGGGGGACGGTCGCCTCGGAGACCGCGCTGATCATCTTCGCGCCGGCGCGGATGATGCCCGCGCGCTCCACCCGGGTGCCGATCATGAAGCCGGGCACGTCGGCGAGGTACAGCAGCGGGATGTTGAAGGCGTCGCAGAGCCAGATGAAGCGCGCCGCCTTGTCGGCCGAGTCGACGAACAGGACGCCACCCTTCACCTTCGGCTGGTTGGCGACGATGCCCACCGGCCGCCCCTCGATGCGGGCGAGGCCGGTCACGAGCTCGCCGGCGAAGAGGCGCTTCACCTCGAAGAACGATCCCTCGTCGACGATCGCCTCCACGAGCTGCATGACGTCGAAGGGCCGGTTCTGATCGAGCGGGACGATCTCCGGTATCCGGGCCGGGTCGACCCGCGGCGGCCGCGGCTGCGCCTCGGGCGGGAGCTCCCGGAAGCTCCTCGGGAAGAAGGAGAAGTAGCGACGTGCCTCGCGGATGGCCTCCTCCTCGGTCTCGCACAGCACGTCGCCACAGCCCGACACGGAGCAATGCATGCGGGCGCCGCCCATCTCCTCGAGGGTGACCTTCTCGCCGATGACCATCTCGGCCATCCGCGGGGAGCCGAGGTACATGGAGGCGTTGCCCTGCACCATGAAGACCACGTCGCAGAAGGCCGGGATGTACGCGCCCCCGGCCGCGGAGGGGCCGAAGAGCAGGCAGATCTGGGGGACCACCCCGGACAGGTGCACCTCGTTGTGGAAGATCCGCCCCGCGCCGCGGCGCCCGGGGAACATCTCCACCTGGTCGGTGATGCGCGCCCCCGCGGAGTCGACGAGGTAGAAGAGAGGCACCCGCTCGCGCGAGGCCACCTCCTGGATGCGCACGATCTTCTCGACGGTGCGCGCCCCCCAGCTGCCCGCCTTCACCGTGGAGTCGTTCGCCATAACCGCCACCGGCCGCCCCTCGATGGTCCCGAGGCCGGTCACCACGCCGTCGGCGGGCAGCTCCGCGTCGCGCGCGTTCGCGAGCGCGCCGTCCTCCAGGAACGATCCCTCGTCGAGGAGCAGCCGGAGCCTCTCTCTCGCGAAGAGCTTTCCCTGCTCGGCGTTCTTCTGGTGGTACTTCTCCGCCCCGCCCCTTCGGACCCGCGCGAGCTCCCGCTCGATGCGCTCCTCCGGCGTGACCGGGGCCTCGTCGTGCGCCATCTGTCCCTCACTCTCCCGTGAAGATGGGCTTCCGCTTCTCGGCAAAGGCCTGGAGCGCCTCGAGCCGGTCCCGCGTCCTCAAGCAGTCCTGGTACATGCGGTTCTCGTGGGCGAGCGCCTCCTCGAGCGGGAGGTGGAAGCCCCCGTCCACGGCGCGCTTCGCCTGCCGGATCGATACCGGAGCGTTCGCCGCCACCTGGCCGGCGAGGGCCAGGGCCTCCTCGCGCAGATGCCCGGGCTGCGCCACGCGCGAGACGAGCCCGAGCGCGAGCGCCTCCGCGGCCCCCACCCGCCGGCCGGTCAGGATCAGGTCCTTCGCGCGACCGACGCCGACGGTCCGGGGAAGGCGGACGGTTCCCCCCGCCCCGGGGATGATGCCGAGGCCCACCTCGGGGAGCCCCATCTCCGCGGTCGCGACGGCCACCCGGAGATCGCAGGCGAGCGCGAGTTCCAGTCCCCCGCCCAGGGCGGCCCCATTGATGGCCGCGACGAAGGCCTGCGGCGACGTCTCCACCGCCCGGAACGCCCGGCGGAGCGCCTCGTGAAAGGCGTGGACGTCCTCCTCCGACATGGAGGCCCGCTCCTTCAGGTCTGCCCCGGCGCAGAAGGCCCGCTCCCCGCTCCCGGTGAGGACGACGCAGCGCAGCGCCCGCCGCTCCCGCGCGCGCTCCAGGTTCTCGTTGAGCTCGCGGATCATGGCTCGGGAGAGGCTGTTCCTCCGCGCCTGCCCGTCGATGGTCCACACCTCGACGTCGCCCAGGTCCTCGACGATCCATTCCCGGCCGCTCATCGCGACGGTCCCCCCGCCGGCTCGCACCGCGCCCGCTGCCGGCCCGCGAGCTCAGCCTGCAGCGTCCTCCCCGGGAGCCTTCGCCCCACGAGAGACTGCGCGAGCTCTCCCGCGCTGACGAGCTTGTCGAGGTCGACGCCGGTCTCGTAGCCCATCCCCCGAAGCAAGTACACGAGATCCTCGGTCGCGAGGTTGCCGGAGGCTCCCGGAGCGTACGGGCAGCCTCCCAGGCCGCCCACGGACGAGTCGAACGTCGTCACCCCCGCCTCGAGCCCCACGAGCACGTTCGCGAGGGCCGTGCCGCGCGTGTCGTGCATGTGCATGGCGATCGAGCCGGGGCGCGCCCTGTGCAGGAGCAGCCCCAGGATGTCGCGGGTCTGGTTGGGCGTGCCCACGCCGATGGTGTCCCCGAGCGACACCTGGTAGCACCCGAGCGCGAGCAGCCGCTCCGCGATGGACGCCGCCTTGCGCGGATCGACGGCGCCCTCGTACGGGCACCCCCAAACCGTCGACACGTAGCCGCGCACGCGCAGGCCCGCCGCGAGCGCCGGTCCCACCACCTCGTCGAATGCCCGGAAGGTCTCGTCGATGCTCTTGTTGACGTTGCGCTGGTTGTGCGTCTCGGACGCCGAGAGGAAGACCGCGGCGTCGAGGGCCGCCGGGGAAGCGGCCCGACTTCGCGCGCCGAGCAGCCGCTCGAGCCCCTTCGCGTTCGGCACGAGCGCCACGTACCCGACGCCGGGGCGGGCCGCGAGCCGCTCCACGAGCTCCGAGGAATCGGCGAGCGCGGGGATCCACTTGGGAGACACGAAGCTCGTCGCCTCGATCCGGGAGAGGCCGGCGTCGGCGAGCGCACCGATGAGCGCGAGCTTCCCCTCGGTGGGGACGACCCGTTCCTCGTTCTGCAGGCCGTCGCGGGGGCCCACCTCGTAGACGGTGACGTGCCGGGCCATTCCTCTCCCGTCTCCTAAAGCCCCGCGGCGAGCGCCGCCCCGGCGGCCGACGCCTAGGCCGCCTCGGCGCGAGGCCGCACGTTGCCGCGGATCCAGTCGACGATCGCCTGGGTGGTCGTCCCCGGCAGGAACACCTCGGAGACCCCGTCCCGCTTGAGCGTCGGGATGTCGTCCTGCGGGATGATCCCGCCCCCGAAGACGACCACGTCTCCGGCCTCGCGGGTCCTGAGGGCCTCGATGACCGCGGGAAAGAGCGTCAGGTGCGCTCCGGACATGATGGAGAGCCCGACCGCGTCGACGTCCTCCTGGAGCGCGGCCGCCGCGATCATCTCGGGGGTCTGGTGGAGACCCGTGTAGATGACCTCGAAGCCCGCGTCGCGAAGCGCCCGCGCGACGATCTTCGCCCCGCGGTCGTGCCCGTCGAGACCCGGCTTCGCGACGAGGATCCGCAGCGGTCGCTGTCTGGTCTGGCTCATGGGGTCCGCCTCCCTAGCGCGATGAGATCCGGAGCATCTTCGTCGACGTGTTCGAGCGGCCTGCTCGCCTGCCAGGTGCTCGTGATGCGGAGGAGCTCCAGCCCCACGCGCGGCGCCAGCGCCCTCCACTCCTCTGGCGTGTAGTACCGCAACTCGGCGGTCCCAGCCAACACCGTACCGTCCGGGCGGATGACGCGTCGCGTGCAAACGTCGCGACCCGTCGCGGCGTCGAAGCGGGAGTCCTCGACGACCCGCCCCCCGGCGGCCAAGTCCCACTCCGCATGAGCCGTCCGCTCCCGGGCGAGGCGCGCCGGGTTGTCGTGGTGGACGAGCAGTCTCCCGCCCGGCTTGAGGAGCGCCACCACCCCCGCGAGGCATCGGAGGTTCTCCTCGTCGTCGAACATGAAGAGCGACGAGTACCAGGAGTAGACGGCGTCGAGCCTTCCGGGCCGAAAGGGCGGCGCCCGAACGTCCCCCTGCACGAGCGCGGCGCCGCTGTGGCGCGCGCGCCTCAGGTACGGGTCGCTCCGATCGAGCCCGGCGAGCAGAGCCACCTCCGGGGACAGGAAGCGGGCGTGCCGGCCGTGGCCACAGGCGAGGTCGAGGCAACGATCGCCGGGCCGGAGCTCGAGGGCGTCCCGGATGAGCTCCGCCTCGAAGCCGGAGAGCCGGGCGGTGAGCAGGTCGGCTACGGACTCGTAGTACAGGTCCCCGTAGTAGTCGTCCGCCCAGTGCCGGTCCACGCGCCGGAGTGTAGCGCGGGGGGCCGCGGCGCCCCTAGAACCGACCATCCTCCCGGTAGGCGCCCCACACCTTGCGGAAGACGTCGCAGACCTCGCCGAGCGTCGCGTAGGCCTTCACCGCCTCGAGGATCGGCGGCATCACGTTCGCCCCGTCCCGGCAGGCCCGCTCCACCCCGGCCAGGCCCTCGGCCACGCGGGCGGCGCTGCGCTCGGACTTCAGCGCGGCGAGGCGGGCCTTCTGCGCTCTGGCGACGCTCTCGTCGATCTTGAGGATGGGGATGGGCACGTCCTCCCCGCTCGCGAAGTCGTTCACGCCGACGACGATCCGCTCCTTCTCCTCGATCTCCCGCTGGTACCGGAAGGCGCTCTCCGAGATCTCCTTCTGCGGGAAGCCCTCCTCCACCGCCCGCAGCATGCCGCCCATCTCGTCGATGCGGCGGATGTAGGCGAGCGCGCGCCTCTCCATCTCGTCGGTGAGGTACTCGACGTAGTAGCTGCCGGCGAGCGGGTCGACCACCCGGTCCGCCCCCGACTCGTGCGCGAGGATCTGCTGCGTGCGAAGCGCGATGGTCACCGCCTGCTCGGTGGGAAGCGCGTAGGTCTCGTCGAGCGAGTTCGTGTGCAGCGACTGGGTGCCTCCCAGGACGGCGGCCATCGCCTGCAGCGCGGTGCGCACGACGTTGTTGTACGGCTGCTGCGCCGTGAGCGAGACCCCCGCCGTCTGGGCGTGGGTGCGAAGCAGCAGGGACTCCCTCTTCCGCGCCCCGAAGCGCTCCCTCATCGTGCGGGCCCAGATCCGCCGGGCGGCGCGGAACTTGGCGATCTCCTCGAAGAAGTCGTTGTGAACGTCCCAGAAGAAGGAGAGGCGCGGCGCGAAGGCGTCGACGTCCATGCCGCGGTCGACGCACTCCTGCACGTACTCGATCCCGTCGGAGAGCGTGAAGGCGAGTTCCTGGACCGCCGTCGCCCCGGCCTCGCGGATGTGGTAGCCGCTGATGGAGATCGGGTTCCAGCGCGGAAGCTCTCGCGCGCAGAACTCGATCATGTCCACGACCATCTTGACGGCAGGCCGCGGGGGGACCACCCACTCCTTCTGGGCGATGTACTCCTTCAGCATGTCGGCCTGGATGGTCCCGCCCAGCCGGGCGCGGGCCACCCCCTGGCGCTCGCCGACCGCCACGTACATGGCGAGGGCCACGACGGCGCTCGCGTTGATGGTCATCGAGGTCGTGACGTCTCCGAGCGGGATGCCGTCGAAGAGGACCTCGAAGTCTCGCAGCGTCGAGACGGCCACCCCTTCCTTCCCGACCTCGCCGCGGGCCATGGGGTGGTCGGCGTCGTAGCCCATGAGGGCCGGCATGTCGAAGGCCGTCGAGAGTCCGCTCACGCCCTGGGCGAGGAGGTACTTGAAGCGCCGGTTCGTGTCCTCGGGCGACCCGAACCCGGCAAACTGCCGCATCGTCCAGAGCCGACCCCGGTACATCGTGGCCTGGGGCCCCCGCGTGAACGGGTAGCGCCCCGGATACCCGACGTCGCGGCGGTAGTCCGCCTCCGGGCGGCTCGCCGGGTCGAGAACGTCGGGGATGGGAATGCCCGAGTCGGTCTTGTACAGCGAGCGGCGCCTCGGCGCCCGGGCGAGCGTCTCCGCGAGCTCCCCGGCCGTCCACGACTCCCGCTCGGCGAGAATCCGGGCGAGTTCCTCGCGGGAATAGACCGGGTTTTCGGCCCTCTCGGGCGGCTCCGGGCTAGGCTTGCGGGGCGCCTGCGGGACCTCGGGCCTGATCTCAAGTGCGGGCTTTCCGGCCATCGCGACCTCCGGGACCGGAGGATTCTAACGGCTCGGCCCGCGAAAGGCGAAGCGGTGCCCCGCGTCAGCGGGTGGGAGGCGCCTGCTGCTGGAGGTCGCGGATGCTCGCCCGCGCCTGGACCGCCTGGGGGCTGTTCGGGTCGGCGGCGATCACCCGATTGAAGGCGTCCACCGCCTGCGGGACGTCGTGAAGGTCGAAGCCGTAGACGACCCCGGCGTTGAAGAGGCTCTGGAGGTGCCCGGGCTTGAGCTTGGTCGCCTTCTGGAAGTTCGCGAGGGCGCGATCGAACTGCTTGAGCTCTCGGTACATGACGCCCTGGTCGGTGAGCACATCGGGGTCGTCCGGCTTGAGTTCGAGTGCCTTTGCGTACGCATCCACCGACAGCTGAGCCTGGTGCGTGTCGAAGTAGTCGTTGCCGAGCGAGACCCAGAGGGCGGGGTTCTTCGGGTCCTTGGCGAGCGCCGCCTTGGTGGCCTGGATCCGCTGGGCGACCTCCGAGAGGCCCCCCTGCGGTTGCACCAGGAGCGGCGGCGGCGGTGCGCCGGGAAGGCCCTGGGGAGGTGGGGCGACGGGGGCCGCCTGCACGGGTTGGTCCCTGGTGCAGGCGCCGAGAAGCATCGCGGCGGCGATGGCGACGGCGGTGCGCTTCATACGCGGCCTCCTGGTGCGCGGCGAGCGGACGCTCGCGGGGAGCGGAACCGGCCGTCCCGTGCGCGGGCGCGCATCATCCTCAGACGCCCGGGCAGCGTCAAGCGGCGGCGCGTGGCCCGTCACTTCCCCGGGGGCACCGCCGGCGGCTCCACGCATTTCGCGTTCTCGCAGATCCGGTTGCCCTTGCAGTCGGTGTCCTTCGTGCAGCCGACGACCGCCGGCGCGCTCGTCCCGGCCGGGGCCGGAGGGGGCTCGACGTCCTCGCAGACGAACATCAAGGCGGCCACGTACTCGGCCCGGTTGCCGTCCCGACCCTGGAAGGTCCAGGGCTTCTCGTAGACCACGTGGGTTGCGCCCTTCAGAGCCGCCTGGTTCAGCGCCTCGATGCGCGCGTACTTCACGTACGACTCGGTCACGCCCGGGTAGTTCCAGTCGCCGATCTCGACGTAGTAGCGCCCGCCGTTCGTCGACCCGATCGCCTTGCATCGACCGGCCGGCGCCGCGTCGACGACCACCACGCCCTTCGCCTCCGGGAGGAGCGACGGCGTGGGCGCCCTCCGGTCCGTCCGAGGCGGTGTCGCGCAGGCGAGGCAGGCAAGCAGCGCCACGACGGCCAAGGTCGGCTTCTTCACTCGTCCTCCTCCGCGCCCGCACCTCGAGCCCGCAGCCGGGGACAATACACCGGAGCGGCGGGCGCCGGGGAAGCGGAGAGACGTCGCCGGGGTTCCGCGTCAATAGTCGGCGGGCTCGAGCTTCTTGAGCGCCGCCCCGACGTTCGTCTGGCCGCTCGCGGAGAGGTCGCCGCCTCCGTACGTGCGAACCCATGTCGAGCGCGCGGGGACTCCCGTCTGGGGATCCACCGCCTGGGGCACATGCGAGCCCGTCACGATCCGGGTCTCGGGGGGCGCGGCAGCGGTGGGGCTCGGCGGGGCGTGTGCACAGCCCGCCAGCGCCGCCGCGACGACGATGAGGATGGCCCTCACGGTTCGGCTCCTTCCTACGCATCATAACGCCCGACGGGGCGCGCCCCTGCTCCGCGCCCCGACCGGGTCGCCGCTCCGCCGGGTGCGAACGAACCCTGCCCGGCAGGTTCTGCCGGGTGCGCCGCGCCGCCCGGTCGGGTTATCCTGAGGAGGCGATTCGGGCGCCAGTGCCCTCGGAGGGCTTTCCACTGCCGGTCCAAATCCAGGCCATCGACGTCCTGCCCCTCGCCGGGGACGTCTACGGGGACCGGCTGCGACCCGCGAGGGCGCCGGCCGTCACCCACGCGGAGCGCGTCACCATCAGCGAGATGGCCCGGCAGGGCGCATCGGGCCGTCCCCCCGAGGTCTCGGACGTCCGCTGGTACCGGGCCGCAGGCTACGCCCACATCCTGAAGCAGCGCGCGCAGAGCCCGCAGGACCCGTCGGGCGGCGAGCCTGCGCTGCCCCGGCGGAGCTCGCGGGCCGCGCAGGCCTACCAGCGGACGATGGAGAGCGCGGCGACCACCTAGCGGGCGCCGGTCGCCGCGGGAGGAAGAAGCCCATGGCCTTCGACTTCGCCGACGCGAAGCGCCGCTTCGCGGCCTCCCGCAGGATCCATCCGTCCGTCGTCGAGGCCCTCATCGCCGAGCACGAGGAGGCGCTCGCCCTCCTCCGGGAGGTCGCCGCCCGGGGTGCCTGCCCGGTCTGCGGGGCCGCGCCCGGCCGCGGCAGCGCGCACGCGCGGGGCTGCCGCCTCGCCCGGGTCATCGGGGCCGGCTAGCTCCCCTGGCGCGCCAGATCCTCTACGAGGAGCCGCACCGCGTCGAAGCACGCAGCGAGTTCCGGGGCGAGCCGGCGCACCGCCTCGAACTCCCCGGCGCGGCCGGCGGTCTCGACCTGGGACGCCGCCTGCCGGAGCGACTCGGCCCCGACGTTCGCCGCCGCCCCCTTGATGCTGTGCGCCTCGCGCGCCACCGCCTGGGCGTCGCCCCCGTCGAAAGACCGCCGGAGCGCTTCGAGCCTCCTCGGGACGTCCGCGAGGAAGCCCTCGATGACCTCCCGAGCGAGCGCCTCGTCGCCCATCATCCGGCCGAGGAACTCCTGCCGGTCGAAGGTCGACCTCTCCTCGTCGCTCGAACGCAACGGGGCGGGCGGCCGATCGGGTTCCCCTCCGGGCTCACCGGCTGGCTCCGCGGATGGCAGCCAGCGGGCGAGGGCCGCGGCGAGCGCGCGCGGATCGATGGGCTTCGAGACGTAGTCGTTCATGCCAGCCTCGAGGCACAACTCCCGGTCGCCGCGCATGGCATTCGCGGTCATGGCGATGATGGGGACCTCGTGGTTCAGGACCTTCGAGCCCGGGTCCCGGATGGTCCGGGCGGCCTCGTAGCCGTTCATGGCGGGCATCTGGATGTCCATGAGCACGAGGTCGTACGGGAACCACTCGAGCGCCATCACCGCCTCGGCGCCGTTCGCCACCGCCTCCGCCCGGAGGCTCATCTTCTTGAGGAGCCCCAGGGCAACCTGCTGGTTCGTCAGGTTGTCCTCGGCGAGGAGGATCTTCGCGTCGGTCCGCACGGAAGCCGGACGCGCCCCGTTCGCCGGCCGGGCGCCCTCCGCCCCGCGAGGGGGGCGCGCGCTGAGCACGTCCTCCAGGCACGCGCGGAGGTCCGCGTGGCGCACGGGCTTCGTCAGGTGGGCGGAGAAGCCGATCTCCTTCGTCCGCGCGCCGTCCCCCGGACGCCCGCCGGAGGTCATCATCACGAGGCGCGTGCCGTCGAGGGCCGGATCCGCGCGGACGGCGCGCCCGACCTCGGCTCCGTCCAGGCCCGGCATGTGCATGTCCACGATGGCCACGCGGAAGGGTGCCCCCGCGGCGTGGGCGCGCCGGATCTCGGCGATGCCCGAAGGGCCGTCCGTCGCCTCGGCCGCGTGCACGCCCCAGGCGGAAAGCTGGGCCGCGAGGACCTCGCGGTTCGTGGCGTTGTCGTCGACCACCAGCACGCGCACGCCGCGCAGGGCCTCGGCGCCCGGCGGCGGCTCCGGGACGAGACGAACGGCAAGCGGGAGGGTGAACCAGAACTCCGAACCGGCGCCGGGTGCGCTGATCACGCCCATGCTGCCGCCCATCAGCTCCACGAGTTGCTTCGAGATGGCGAGCCCGAGGCCCGTGCCCCCGTACCGGCGGCTCGTCGACGCGTCCACCTGCGTGAAGCTCTGGAAGATCATCTTCTGCTTGTCCGCCGGAATGCCCATCCCGCTGTCGCGCACGGTGAACCGCAGGACCGAGCCTCGCTCGCTCGCCCCTTCCACGGCGGCCCGGATCTCCACCTCGCCCCAGCTCGTGAACTTGAGGGCGTTCCCGACGAGGTTCGTGAGCACCTGCCGCAGCCGCACCGGATCGCCGCGCAGGCGCGAGGGCACGTCGGGCTTGGCGGCGCTGACGAGCTCGAGCCCCTTTTCGCGCGCGCGGACGGCCATCATCGAAGCGACGTCGTCGAGCAGCGCTCGGGGATCGAAGTCGAGCTCCTCCAGCTCCAGCTTCTTCGCCTCGATCTTGGAGAAGTCGAGGATGTCGTTCAGGAGCGCGAGCAGTGCCTCCCCGCTCGACTGCACGGTGGCGGCGTAGCGACGCTGCTCGTCGTCGAGCGCCGTCCCGAGCAGGAGCCCCGTCATGCCCAGCACCGCGTTCATCGGGGTGCGGATCTCGTGGCTCATGTTGGCGAGGAACTCGCTCTTCGCCTCGGTCGCGCGGCGCGCCTCGGCAGCCATCTCCCGCGCCTGGGCGATCGCCTGCTCCAGGTCCACGTTCATGCGCCGGAGATCTTCCTCCGCGCGCTTGCGCTCGCTGATGTCGGCGAGGCTCCCCACGAAGCGCCTGGGCCGGTCCTCGGGGTCCCACTCCACCACCCTCCCCCGATCCTCCACCCAGATGACCCGTCCGCCGGAGCGGCGCACGCGGTGCTCGCTCTGGTAGCGCCCCTCGCCGCGCAGGCACGCCCGGAGCCGTTCCAGGACCGCCCCCCGGTCCTGCTCGTGCAGCATCCCCATGAACTCCGAGGCGGGATGCTCGAGGAGCCCATCCTCGATGCCCAGGATCCGGCTCCACTGGGCGTTGTGCCGGACCACGTCGGCCGAGAGGTCCCACTCCCAAACCCCCTCCCCGGTCGCGTCGAGCGCGTGCGCGAGCCGCTCCTCGCTCGCCCGCCGGGCCTCCTCGGCCTGCCTCCGCTCGGTGACGTCCTGCAGCGTCCAGATTGCGCCCTTCGCCGGATCCGAGGGGTCGAGCGGGGTGCCGGACACCGAGCACCAGAACTCGGACCCGTCCCGGCGACGGAAGGGGTACTCGACGCGCGTCGACCCGCTCGAGGCAAGCTGGCGGTACTGGGTCCCAAAGGACTCAAACGTCTCCTGGGAGACGTGGATGGCCCGGAAGGACTGGCCGAGGATTTCCTGGCGCGTGTAGCCGAACATGTCGCAGGCGCGCTGGCTCGCCTCGGCGATCACCCGGTCGCCCCGAGACAGGAAGATCCCGACCGCGCTCCGGTCGAGCACGGCGCGGCGCAGCTCGGCCGCGCTGTCGACGGCCTCCTGGGCTTCGCGCCGCGCCGTGACGTCG
Source organism: Anaeromyxobacteraceae bacterium (assembly GCA_035543235.1). Taxonomy (GTDB): domain Bacteria; phylum Myxococcota; class Myxococcia; order Myxococcales; family Anaeromyxobacteraceae; genus DATJZG01. Next base: position 75,684 of record DATKJV010000075.1, read on the forward strand.
GCGAGCGTTCCGGCCATCCGCAGCGGCCGCCCCGCCGCATCGCGCGCGGTCACCCGGCCGCTGTGGTGCACCCAGGCCCAGCCTCCGCCGCGGCGCCGGAGCCGATACTCGTCCGAGAAGTCGTCGCTCGCGCCGGTGAAGTGGCGCTGGAGGAGTTCCCGCGAGCGCTGCACGTCGTCCGGGTGGCAGAGAGCGAGCCAGCCCTCCACCCGAAGCGGCGAGATCTCCCGCAGCTCGTACCCGGCGATCGAAGCGACCCGCTCGTTCACCACGACCTCGCCCGTCTGCACGTCCCAGTCCCACCAGCCGAGGCCTGCGCCTTCGAGCGCCAGGTTGAGCCGGTTCTGGACGGCGACGAGTTCCCGCGTCCGCTCGCCGACCATCCGGACGGCGGCGAGGCGGCCGTTCAGGAGCCGCTCCACGAGGAACGCGCCGATCCCGGACAGGAGCAGCCCGAGGGGGAGGATCCACCAATACCAGTTGCGCGCGCCCGACGCGACGAACGCCGCGCCGGGGACGACGCGGATTCGCCAGTCGCGGCCTGCCATGTCGAGGACCCGGTCGAAGGGAGCGATCCGGTCCGCCCCTCCGCCCTCGGGTTCGCGGTGGTAGAGCGTCCCTCGCCCGGGCGCCGCCGTCAGGTCCTCGATGAGGAAGCCGAACCCCTGCACCGGTTGATGGCGAAGCGCCTCCTCGACGAGCTCGCCGCCGCGGTAGACGCCGAGGACGAATCCCTTGAGCTGCGCCCGCCGCTCGCCCCGGTTCCGCGGGTTGCCTCCGGGGCCGTACAGGGGCAGGAAGACGAGGAAGCCATTCTGGCCCCGCGCCTGGACGAGCCGCACGGGCTCCGTCGCGACGGCCCGGCCACCGTCCCGCGCCGCCTCGAGCGCCGCGCGCCGGACCGGGCTCGAGGCGAGGTCGAATCCCTCCGCGGCCTCGTTCCCGGCGACGGGCTCGAGGTAGTAGACGGGGTAGTACTCCTCCCGTTCGGCGGCCCGCCGCAGCGCGCCCTCCCCCGTGCGCTCGACAATCTGGAAGCTGTCGAGGCCGTCCGCGCGCGCGGCGGCCTCGTAGGCCTTTCGCTGCGCGCGCGTCACGCGGGGAATCCACTCGATCGCCTGGACAGGCTGGCCGGGCACCGTCATGGGCGCGCAGTAGGAACGGAAGGCGGACCTTCCCACTGCGGAGGAGCTATCGAAGAGGCGGGCGAGGCCTCCGAGCTGGACGAGTTGCCGCTCCATCGCCTCCCGCAGCGCCCCCACCTGCGCGGCCGCGTGGCGCTCGAACTCCGCCCGGAGGAGATCCTGAGCGCTGCGGCGGGCCTCCGTGAACCCGGCCGCCGTCGCCGCGAGGCCCACGGCGAGAACCGCGGCGGGCGGCCCGATCCGGAGGAGGCGTTCGCCCGGCCCGCCCCTCGAGTCGAGCCGGGTCCGTAGCCAATACGCCGCGAGCGCAGCCGCAGCGACCGCGGCGGCGAGCACGAGGGCCTTCGCGCGTTCGCGCTCCACGGCCGAGAGGAACGCGTCCCCGTTCCACTCGAGGACGACGCTCGCGCCTCGCCCCGGCGCGGGCACGGCGACGTCGAACGAGCGTCCCGGGCCTCGTGCGATGGGACCGCTGACGCTCGCCGGCTCGCCGCCCGCCCGCGCCGCGGCGCCGGCGGACGGGGAGAGTCCGCCGAGCGGGTCTCCGCTGCCCGGCACCGCGCCGACGGCGATGACCGGGCGCCCCGGAGCATCGACGACCAGCACGGCCGCCCGCAGGGCGGGGTTGGCCGCCAGGATCGCCTCGAACTGCCGCTCGACCCGCTTGCGCGCCGTCGACCTCGCCCCGTCTTCCGCCGCGCCGAGATCCGCGACGGAGGCGGCGTCGAGGGAGTCGGCAAGCTCCTCGGAGGCCAGCACGAGCCGCGCTCGCTGACGGGCGGTCTCCCGGCGTGCAAGCGACTCCCCCGCGGCCCACCCCGCGACCGCGAGGCCAGCGAGCAGCAGGCCGAGAAGGGTCCGCCGGACCGCCCCGAGGCGCGCGCTCCGGCCGGCCGTCGACGTGGGAGCCTCGCTCACGCTCGCCTGTGCGGCCGACGGGCAGGCGCGGCCGGCGGCCTAGACGCCGAGCCCGAGCGCGGAGAGGGTCGACATCAGGCGATCGGCCGCGATGGGCTTCACGAGGTACGCGTCGCACTCGGACCGGAAGGCGCCCATGATGTTCGCCCGGTCGTCCGAGGCCGTCGTCATGATGATCTTCACGCGGTCGAGGCCGCCGAGCCCTGCGGCCTCCTCCATCTCGCGGATGCGCTTCAGGACGTCGTGGCCGTTCATGTCCGGCATGGTGATGTCGAGGCACATGACGTCGTAGGGCGAGCCCTCCTGCAGGGCGGCCCCGAAGGCCTCGAGCGCCTCTTTGCCGTCCGTCGCGACGTCGCAGGTCCCGAGCGGGGCCAGCATGCGGCTCAGGATCCTCCGGCTCGTGAACTCGTCCTCGACGACCATGGTGCGAAGCATGTCGGCCCCTTCGATGCGCTATCGGCCCGGCCCTTGGAGCGGCGGGCACACCTCTCCCATGGAACTGCTGTGCCGGCGACCCCCCGGCGACGCCGTCGCCGGTTTCCGTTGCGATCGCGAGAGATTGAGCCCATTCCCTCGTCCGGAGGGCACGCCAACGAGGGATGGCCACGCCGACCCAGGGGTCGGGCGAACCCAACGAGGTGCTTTCAGGAGGGCGCCGGGCTGCGGCGAGGCGGGAAACCCGCTCCTGCTCCACCGTCATGGTCGCCGAGACGGGCCCCGCCGCGACCGCCCTGCCCGAGTGCCGGTCGGTTCCCGCGGCCGAGGCACGGAGGACGAGGGTTCCCGTCGCCGCAGAGGAGCTGCCCGCGTACCCGCACTTCGCGGCGGCGCCGTTCGGTATCGCAGCCGGGCCGCCCCCGACCTGGACATTCCGGGGGCGGGGGGTGAAACGCGCGTACAGCAGCGGAGGCGGGGGCGCGCTTTCGCCCCGCCTCCAGGCCTCCCCCGCGACCTCACCGCTCTTTGACGGATGGCGCATCACATGATCCACCCGACGAGAGATCCCCAGACGCAACCGTGAAGGAGGCACGCCCGGGGCACCCCGAGGGTCGGGCGGCGTCCTCAGCGCACCGGCCCGAGGTAGCGGTCGAGCCAGTCGGCTGTCTCCTTCACGAGCAGGTCCTGCGGTGGCGCGTGCCCACCTTCGGCGACGACGTGGCGCTTGTCGCGCGGCGGCGCTCCGAGCGCCCTGAACAGCGGGAGCTGCGAGGTCTCCACGGGGAAGAAGAAGTCGTAGCGCCCGTTGACCATCAGCGTCGGCTGCCGCGCCCGCGAGGCAAAATTGAACGGATCGACCTCCGGGAGCGTCTGCTGGAACTCGAGGCCGCCGCTCACGAGCACGACGGCCCGAATGCGCAGCTCGACCGCTGCGAGCAGCGGCCCGAGAGCCCCGCCCCAGCTCACCCCCTCGAAGGCGACGCGCGTCGAGTCGAGGTCCCGACGGGTCTCCACGTAGTCGAGCGCGCGAGAGAGGTCCTGCGCCCACATGAGCACGTGGTCGCGGTAGTTCCTGGATCCGTCCTGGTTGTCCGAGGCGAGGCCGTCTCCCCGCTCGTACGTGCTCTTGTAGATGGGGTAGACGACCGCCCTCCCGCTCTTCAGGAAGTGGGCGAACGCGCCGGTTCCCACGTCGGCGCTCGACCGCGCGTGGAGCGCCCCGGACCCCGGGAAGAACATCACGACCTGCCAGGGCGGGGGCACGTTCTTCGGCGTGAAGACGAGCGCAGACACGCGCTCGCCGCGGTACGCCGCGTTGAAGCTCACGCGCTCGACCCGCCACCGGTCGGCGTCGGCGACCGACTCGCCTCGGGGATCGAGCTCCTTCTTGTCGTACCCGTAGAGGCTCGCGTAGATGCGGAACGCGGACTCGGCGACGGGTCGCTCCCTCGCGTAGTCACGCCTCTCGACCTGCACCGGGGCGAGGAGCTCGGGGCGGACCGGATTCGGGTAGGAGGCGAGCCGGAAGCCGTAGGTCGCGTCGCGCGCGAAGGGCGGCTGCGCGTCCGCGTCGTTGAACATGTAGATGGGCTCGCTATAGGCTCCGCCGAGGATGTAGCGGCGGTCGCCCGCCGCATTGAGGCACCACTCCTTCGCGTTTCCGGCCATGTCGAGGAGGCCGTAGCCCGACGCGGCCCCGCTCGCGCCCACGGGCGCGAGACCGACGCCCCCGAAGTTGCTGCGCGGGATGACCTCCGGTGCGGCCCAGGTCGTCGCGGCCCGCGCCCAGTGGTAGACGGTGGGCAGCGACTTTCCCGCCCAGGCGGCGTACGCGGCCGCCTCGTACCAGCTCACCCCGGTGACCGGGTAGTCGCGGCGCCCCTCGGGGAAGTCTCCCGCCTGCCAAGTCGCCGGCCCCGGCCTCCCCGTGCGATCGCGAAAGCGAGCCATCGCCTCCACCCACGACAACGCGCGCCTGCCCTCGACGAAGGGTTCCTTCCAGTACTCGTGCCTGCTGTATCCCCCGGCCTCGACGAACCGCCGGTAGTCTCCGTTCGTCACCTCCAGTCGGTCGACGAACGCGGCGGGGACGTTCCCAGGATGGACGTTCTCGAGTCCCACGAGCGGGAGCCAGTCCATCTCCCCGTCCGGGATCGGGACCATGCCCGCCGGGATGTCGGCCTGCCGCAGGAGGTCGACCTTCAGGCTGACGCGCGGGGGGCCATACCGCCAGAGCGCCCGCTCGGCGGTGGCGTACCCGTCCTTCGACAGGCGGTACTGCGTCGGGAGCACGGGGACCCGCGCGCCCGTGATCGGCGTTTGCCCGAGGTCGCGCCACGGGGCGTCCCATGCTCCGTACTGCCTCACCTGCACGTGGGCACCCGGCGGGTCCGTCTCGACGTCGAGGAGGCGCGACACCTCCGGCCAGAGGCGAGCGAGCGCAGGCTCGTTGGGCAGGACCGTCTCCACCTCCAGCGCGAGCCCGAAGGCCTCCGCGAGGTTACCCGCGTCGGCGAGGCGCACCGCCTCGTCCAGCCTCTCGCGGGCGCGCCGGTTCCGGTGGTCCCGCCAGCCGAGCCAGCCGACCCCCGACAGAAGCAGCAGGAGCGCACCCCAGGTGAGTGCATGCTGGCGCGCGGCGAGCGGGCGCGCCTCCCCCGGTCCCACCGAGGACGGAGGCGTCCGCACGACGCCCGCCGCCGTCCAGTCGTAGATCCAGGAGAGCACCGCGGCCACAGGCAGGCCCGCCAGCGAGGCGATCACCGCCCAGCGCATCCACGCCCCCGGCAGCTCGAGGCGCGTCACCATCACGTCGAGCCCCTGCAGCGCGCCGAACATGCCCACGCAGTAGGTGACGACCAGGCGAACGACCCGCCTTCGGCCGAGCTCGCTCGCGAAGTTGCGCAGGACCTCTCGCACGACCGCCCTTTAAGGCGGCCCCTCCGATCCCGCAATGCCGCGGCGCACCGGGCGAGTCGGAGGGCCGAGGCCCATCCGCGGGCCCCGTGGCGGACGGCGCGGGCGCGGGGGCGAAACCCCGCGCCCTCTCCGGGTGAAGAACGCCCCGGTTCGAGGCGTCGCCCGGCCCGCGCCGTTCGACGGACCGCGGAAAGGGCCACGTGAGGTCGCCACGTACGCCGCGCGCCCGACCTGCACCCCCGTCACCATAGGCGAAGCGGCTAACCTGGACGGGGCGAGCCACGCCTGGCGCCGTCCGGTGCGAGGGGAGCGCGCGGGCCGTCCTCCGCGTGGAGCGCCGGGGACGAGGAGGGCATGCCGCGCGAACCCGAGAGCGCGTGCGGACTCCCCGCCCCGGGCGCCGACGCTATGGAACGCAGGTCGCGGTGCCGTCCACGATGTCGCACGTCTTCCCTTCGGAGCGGCAATCTTCCCCGGCCTGCCAGGTCCAGCTGAGAAGGAACCAGTTGAACTCGCACTTCTCGACGGTGTCGCTGTCGCTGCACTGGGTATCGCCCGACGAGCACTCGTCCTCGTTGTCCGTGTCGCACGACGCGAGCGCAAGCACGCATGCGACGAGCAGTCTCCGGAGGTTCATGCTCGGCTCCCGCAGGGACGATGCGCACTCGCCCGCCGAGCGGCAAGCGGGACCAGATGGCGCCGGGGCGGAGGTACCTCGGTCCTCGCGGACGTCGGGATGCCACATCGGGTCATTTAGACGAGCTCAAGGCCAAGGGCTCGCGGCCAAGGACGTCATCGCGAAGTACGGCGATCGCAAGATCCGGCTTGCGCTCAAGATGATCGCCAGCCCGCCTGCGGCGTTCTTTCAGTGGTACGTGCGAAAGGGCGGATTCCGGGACGGTGCGATCGGGATCCGGCAGGGAGCCTACGCGGCATCGGTCACGTGGAAGAAGTATCGAAAGGCGCTTGCAGGGTCTCTTGCCTGACCGAGCGACGGTGATCGCGCCGATCGCCGCGAGACAAGGAACGCGGTCAGCGTCGTCCGCGTCCAAGTCCACGAGGACCAGATCGAGGTCCGCTTTGCCGAGGAGATCGCGCTCGCCTGCGAGCGTTTGCGCGGCGACAAGAGGCGCCGCATCGACTACCCGCACGTCACCTGGTCGCCGTTCGCAAGCCCGCGGCCTTCGCGCGGCACGCCTTCCGGGATGAAACCCTACGACAGCTAGTGAAGACACCTACCGACAACGATGGGGAAGTGTGGTCGTCGTCGATGGGGAAGAGATATTGACGTCAGGCACTCGCCCTCCCCCTCGCCCAAGTAGTGGGGCACAAGCGCGCCAAAACGTGCGCTGCAAGACGATGGGCGACCAGAGGGTTTCTCTAATCGCCCGTAGCTATTCGATTTTTGGTGGTGAGGGGGAGAATCGAACTCCCGACCTAGGGATTATGAGACCCTCGCTCTAGCCGACTGAGCTACCTCACCCCGACCCTTTCGTCACCGCGACGTGGCTCGCGCTTATAGGGCCACCGCAAACGCCTGTCAACGCGGCCCATTCCCGTTCGCCGGGGCATCTCCGGGCGGCGTCGCGGCCGCGTGCGCCTCCTCCTCGAGCTCCTCCTCCACCTCCTCCGGCGCCGCCACGATGTTCGCGATCCGGATGTGTCTCGAGAAGAGGAAGAAGAGACCCAGCGCGGTCTGCTGGGCGAGCTGCGCGGCCCACAGGACATTCGCGTAGGCGGCGCCCCGGGTGTCGACGACGTCCTTCGGCAGGAATAGGGCCATCCCGAGGATGGTCGCCGCCTGGAACGTGCCCACCATGCCCGGCCCGGCCGGGATCATGACGCCCACGACCAGGACGCCCAGCACGGTGAAGGCCGCGAGCGCCGAGAAGTGGATGTCGAACCCGCGCGCGAGGATCTGCATGCCGAAGCCGTTCAGCCCCCAGTACACGGCGGTCAGAAGGAAGAAGAGCGCGACCTTCCCGCGGGACGGCACGAGGCGCAGCCCGTGGATGAACGCGTCCATCATGCCCGACACCCGCTCGGCGACCCTGGGCGAGATCGGATCCAGGATCCGGTGGGTGAGGCGGACGGCCAGCGTGCGGTTGCGGTTCGCGAGCACGAGGAACACGAGCAGCCCGGCGAACGCCAGGAACACGGCGACGCCACCGGCCCGGAGGAAGTGAAGGCCGGGCGTGCCCTCGGGGACGGCGAGCAGCGTGACGACGAGCAGGGCGGCCGTGAAGAGGCCGTCGGCGACCCGTTCCACGACGACGCTGGAGAGGGCCGCGGAGACGCGCAGGCGGGGGCGCTCGGCGATGAGGTACGGGCGAGCGAACTCGCCGAGCCGGAAGGGCAGGATCATGAGCGCCATGAACCCGACCGCGGACGCGGCGTTGAGCTTGCCGAACGGGACCTTCGCGACCGGCTCGAGGAGGATGCCCCAGCGGTAGGTCCGCACGAGGTGGATGAGCGTCAGAATCCCGACATACGGAAGGAGCCACAGGTAGTTCGCGGAACGGATGGCGGCCCAGATGGCCGAGAGGTCCTTGCCCCGCAAGGTGAGCCACAGGGCACCCGCGGAGATGGCGAAGCCGACGACCGCCTGCAACAGGCGCTTCACGAGAGATCCTCCCCGGCGACGACGCGCCGCGGATTCTCGCCACAGAGGCGCTCCAGTCCCGCCGCGCCCGCGGCCTTCCGGAGCGCCGCGAGGGCCTCCGCGATCCACCGCTCCGCCTCCACGGGTCCGTGCAGGTCGGTGGCCGCCACAGCGTACAAGCCCTCGCCGAGGAGCCGCTCGGCGAGCTTCCGGGCCGCGCGCCCGTAGCGGCCCGTGAGCGCGCCGACGTCGAGCTGCAGCGCCGCCCCGAGGCGCACTGCCTCCTCGGCCCTTCCCGCCCGCTCGAATTCGACGCAGCGCTCGGGATGGGCGATGAGCGGGACGAGCCCCTTGAGGCGGATGCGAAACAGCAGGTCCGGCAGCCGAGGCACGGAGCCCGCGAACGGCAACTCCACGAGGACGTAGCGGCCGGCGGGCCCGATGGCGCGTGGCTCGCCGAGCGCCACGCGGTCGAGGAACGCCTCGTCGAGGAAGTTCTCGGCGCCGCGGTGGAGGGCCAGCGGAACCCCCTCCGCCGCGAGGAGCTCCGCGAGGTCGCGGAAACGCCGCTCGCAGAGCGCGGTGTCCTGGCTCGGAAAGTCGGCACGGGCATGCGGGGTCTGGGCGGCCGCCTCGTAGCCCAGGCCGACGAGGGCCCGCGCCGCTGCCACCGAGTCCCCGGGTTCCCGGCAACCATCGTCCACGCCCCACAGGAGGTGGCAGTGGAGATCGACGTAGCCCCTTCGCTCTGCGCTCCTCGTCGCCATCTTCCGCGGGCTTATACCACCCGTCGCGCGGACCGCCGCTCGAAAGGAGGTTCCCCCATCACGGTACAGCGTGGATGGGGGGGAGCCCCGCCACGGCCCGCTCGACCTCGTCCCAGACCATGCGCGCCATGGCGTTGCGCGTCTCGACGGTCCCCGAGCCGACGTGCGGCGTCATGACCACGCACGGAAGTCTTCGCAACCGGTCCGGGACGTTCGGCTCCTCCCGAAACACGTCGAGACCCGCCGCACGCAGGTGGCCGCTCTCGAGCGCCTCGGCGAGCGCCACCTCGTCGACGACGGGCCCTCGCGACGTGTTCACGAGGATCGCCCCCGGCTTCATCCGCCCGATCCGCTCCCGCGACAGGAGGTCGCGCGTCGCGTCGGTGAGCGGACAGTGCAGCGAGACGAAATCGCTCTCGGCGAGGAGCTCCTCGAGGCCGACCCGCCGCACCCCCGGGAACGCCACCTCGCGCGGCCCGCTGTAGAGAACGCGCATCGAGAAGCCCGCTGCGCGCCTCGCGACGGCCTGGCCGATCCGCCCGAAGCCCACGATCCCGAGCACCTTCCCGGTCACCTCGGTGCCGAGAAAGAAGTCCGGTGCCGCGTGTCGCCAGCCCCCCTCCCGTATGAGGCGGTCGCCCTCGGCCACCCGCCGCGCCGACGCGAGCAGCAATGCCATCGCGAGGTCCGCGGTGGCGTCGGTCACCACGTCCGGCGTGTTGCTGACGACCACGCCGCGGCCGCGGCAGGCCCGGAGCTCGATGTGATTCACACCCACCCCGTAGGAGCAGACCCGGCGAACGGAGGGGAGCGCCGTGAGCAGCGCCTCGTCGACGCGGTCGAGGTAGGTGACGACGAGCACCTCCGCTCCGCGCGCGCCCTGGACGAGCTCCTCCGGCGGGGGGGGCAACCGGGCCCCCCCGCGAAGCTCGCAGCGCTCCTCGATCCCCGCCGGAACGACCCCGGGCAGCGCCCGCACCAGGTACACGGACGGCTTCATGGCTCCTCCTCCTCGCCGCCCGGCCCGCGGTCGGCACCGTCCCCGGCGCGCTCGCCGGCCACGCGGTATTCCTCCCCGAGCCACTTCCCCAGGTCGACGAGGCGGCAGCGGTCCGAGCAGAACGGCCAAGCCCGGTTCCCGGGGCGCGGGGCCGCCGCGCGTCCGCAGATGGGGCAGTCGAGCGTCCGGGCCACGCGTCTCTAGGTCCCGGTGCAGCCGGAGGGCAGCAGCGGCGCCATGGCCTCCGCCAGGCGCCCCTTCGACAGCCTCCCCGTGAATACCTTCCGGACCCGCCCCTCGGCATCGAGGACGTAGGTCCGGGGGTATCCCGTCACCCCGAACCGCCGTGCGACCTCGCCCCTGGGATCCAGGACGACCGGGTACGGGATCGCGAAGCGTCTCACGGCCTCCGCCACGTCTTCCCGAGCCGACTCCTCCGTCACGCCGACGATCTCCGAGCAGCGCCCCCGGCCCTCCCGCCAGGCCTCGGCGAGCGCAGGGATCTCGTCGTTGCAGGGGCCGCACCATGTAGCCCAGAAGTTCACGGCGACGACCTTGCCCCGCAGCGCGGAGAGGTCGAGTGTCCCTCCCCGGAGGTCGGGGAGCTCGAATCCCGGCGCGAGCCTGCCGTCCTCGCCGGACCCCGCCTCGACGCTCGCCCTCCACGCCTGGGCGGCGGCGAAGCCGATCCCGACGAGCATCGCGAGCTTGAGCCAGTTGCGCATGGCCGTGGAGTATAGCGAAGGGAACGGCCCGCGCCCCCTTCACGCTTCTTCATCGAATTTTCGCCCGGGCCCCGGGCTCCCCGCCTAAGATTCGCCGCGTCCCGACGTTCCCGGCACCATGGGTCCCCACGCCGTCGCCACCTCCCCGCCCCCACCGAACCCGCTCCGGCCCGGGCCCCGCCCCGCAGCGGCCGCCCGGAGGTAATCCATGACCAAGAGGCGCATCATCATCCTCGTCGCCGCCGTCGGGGTCCTCGCCGCCGCCATCGTCGTCTGGCGCCTGCGGGCAGGCTCCAGCAAGTCGCCGATGCAGTTCGACACGGCGAAGGTCGAGCGCGGGAGGATCGTGGCGAAGGTGACCGCGACCGGGACACTTTCGGCGATCGTCACCGTGCAGGTGGGCACCCAGGTATCCGGCCGCATCGCCGCCCTCTACGCCGACTACAACTCGGAGGTGAAGAAGGGCCAGCGCATCGCCAAGATCGATCCCCTCCTCTACCAGGCCAGCGTTGACCAGGCGCGCGCGAACCTGCTCGCCGCCGAGGGCAACCTCGTGAAGGCGCAGGTCCAGGCGGTCGATGCCCGACGCCAGTACGTCCGCCAGCAGGGGCTCGCGGAGCGAAAGCTCAACGCCCAGGCCGACCTCGATACCGCCCAGGCGAACGCCGACGCCGCCGACGCGAACGTGAAGGCCTGCGACGGCGCCGTTGCGCAGGCGCGCGCTGCACTCCGGCAGGCCGAGGTGAACCTCGACTACACGGACATCATCTCTCCGACGAACGGCACGGTCATCTCCCGCAACGTCGACGTCGGTCAGACGGTGGCCGCCTCGCTCCAGGCGCCCACGCTCTTCGTCATCGCCGAGGACCTCTCCAAGATGCAGGTCGACACAAGCGTCGCGGAGTCCGACATCGGTCGCCTGCAGCCTGGCATGCCGGCGACGTTCACCGTCGACGCCTATCCCTCCGAGGTCTTCCGCGGCAAGGTCCGCCAGATTCGCAAGGCGCCCCAGACCGTCCAGAACGTGGTCACCTACGACGCGGTGATCGACGTCGACAATCCGGACCTGAAGCTCATGCCCGGGATGACGGCCAACGCGACCTTTGTTTACGCCGAGAAGGACGACGTGACGAAGGTCCCGAATGCCGCGCTGCGCTTCCGCCCGCCCCCGGGGATGATCGCTCCCCATGCCGGCACGAAGGGTTCGTCCGGAGGACCGCCCGGGACGCGGCCCGGCGCGGACGCGGCGGACCGGAGAACCGTCTGGACGCTCACCGAGGACCGACCCGCTCCCGTCCGCCTCCGGGTCGGCATCTCCGACGGCACCTTCACGGAGGTTGTGGAGGGCGACGTGAAGCCCGGCGACCTCGTGATCACCGATGCCGTCGGCGGGCCGGCGAGCGGCATCGCGGCCGGCCTGCGCCGCGGGCTGTAGAAGTGACATCCATGGCCGCCTCCCCCCTCATCGAGCTTCGCGACGTCGTGAAGACCTACGTGATGGGCGACGTCGAGGTGCACGCGCTGCGGGGCGTCTCGCTGACCGTGAACCAGGGGGAGTTCACGGCCATCATGGGCGCCTCCGGCTCGGGCAAGTCCACGCTCATGAACATCGTCGGCTGCCTCGACCGGCCGACGAGCGGCGGCTACGTCCTCGAGGGAGAGGAGGTCTCCCGCCTCTCCACCGAGAAGCTCGCCGAGGTCCGCAACCGCACCATCGGCTTCGTGTTCCAGAGCTTCAACCTCCTGTCGCGCACCGACGCCCTCGAGAACGTCGAGCTCCCCCTCCTCTACGCCGGCATGGGTACCGCCGAGCGGCACCGCCGGGCGACCGAGGCGCTCGCCCGCGTCGGGCTCGCCGACCGGATCCACCACCACCCGAACCAGATGTCGGGCGGGCAGCAGCAGCGCGTCGCCATCGCCCGCGCACTCGTGACCCGGCCGCGCGTGATCCTCGCCGACGAGCCCACCGGGAACCTCGACTCGCGCACCAGCGTGGAGGTGATGGCGCTCTTCCAGGAGCTCGGGCGCGCTGGCATCACGGTCGTGCTCGTCACCCACGAGCCCGACATCGCCCAGTATGCCTCGCGCGTGGTCGTCATGCGCGACGGCAAGGTGCTCTCCGACGCCCGGCAGACACCGCGGGTGGCGACGGTGCCGGTGGACGAACCCCGGGCCGCCGCCGGGGAGCCGCCGTGAACTTCCTGCAGACGCTCCGGGTCGCAGTCCGCGCGCTCACGCGGAACAAGCTGCGCTCGTTCCTCACCACGCTGGGCATGGTCATCGGCGTCTCGGCCGTCATCGCCATGGTCGCCATCGGAGATGGGGCGAAGGCCCGCGTCGAGGCCGCTTTCGCCGCCATGGGCTCGAACATGCTCATCGTGCTCCCGGGCTCCACCACCTCCGGCGGCGCCATGGGCGGCTTCGGCTCCATGCCCACCCTCACCTGGGACGACCTGAAGGCGATCCAGACGGAGATCCCGACCGTCCGGGCGGCAGCGGCTCAGCTGCGCGCGACCGCCCAGGTCCTCTCCGAGGACCAGAACTGGACCACGTCCGTCTTCGGGACCACGCCGGAGTATTTCGAGATCCGGAACTGGCCGGCGGACCGCGGCGCCCTCTTCTCGCAGGCCGACGTGGACGGAGGCACCAAGGTGGCGGCCCTCGGCCAGACCGTGGTCGACAAGCTCTTCGGCCCGAACGCCAACCCGGTCGGCCAGGTCATCCGCGTGAAGAACGTCCCCTTCGTCGTGACGAGCGTGCTCTCGAAGAAGGGCCAGTCCCAGTGGGGACAGGACTACGACGACATCGTCATCGTCCCACTGTCCACCTTCCAGCAGAAGGTCCAGGGCGGACTCAAGAACTACATCGCGGGCAGCATCGCCGTGAGCGCGACAGGCGCGGAGACGACCTCCCGGGCGGAGAACCAGATCCGCGGCCTCCTCCGGGACCGCCACCGGCTCCAGCAGGGCACGGACGACGACTTCTCCATCCGGAACCTGAGCGAGATCGCGAGCGCCCAGCAGGAGGGCACCCGCACGCTGACGACGCTGCTCGCCGCCATCGCCGCCGTCTCGCTCCTCGTCGGAGGCATCGGGATCATGAACATCATGCTCGTCTCGGTGACCGAGCGAACGCGAGAGATCGGGCTCCGCATGGCGGTCGGGGCGAAGCCCGGCGACATCCTCCTGCAGTTCCTCGTCGAGGCGCTCACGCTCGCGGTCATGGGCGGCCTCATCGGCGTCGCCCTCGGCGTCGCCGGCGCGTGGCGGATCGCGAAGAGCTTCGGCTGGGAGGTCCTGTACCGGCCCGACGTCGTCCTCATCGCCGTCGTCTTCAGCGGCTTCGTCGGCGTCCTCTTCGGGCTCTACCCCGCGTACAAGGCATCCCGGCTCGACCCCATCCAGGCGCTGAGGTTCGAATGAAAGTCATCCTCCCGCTCCTCGCGGTCATCGCGCTGTCCCTCCCCGCGGCCTCGCTCGCTGCCGACCGGCCCCCCTCTGCACCGCGGTTCGTGGGTGGCGTCCTGTCGCTGGAGGAGGCGACGCAGCTCACCTGGGAGAACCAGCCCCAGGTGCGTCAGGCGCGCGCCACCACGGCGGCCGCTCGCGCCCGGGCGGACGAGGCTCTCGCCCCGCTGCTCCCGCAGGTCAGCGGCCTCAGCTACACCTACGAGCGCACCACCTCGAACTTCACGCCGCGCCCCGGCTACGCGCTCTCCGCGCCCTCGCCCTATAGCTGGCAGATGTACAACTACTTCGCCTTTCAGGGGACGCTGTCCCAGCTCATCTGGGACTTCGGCTACACCCTGAACGCCTGGAACGCGGCCAAGGCCAAGGCAAAGGCCCAGGACGAGAGCGAGCGCTACACGGACCTTCAGGTGCTGCTCACCGTGCGCACCGCGTACTTCACGGCGCGCGCCAACAAGGACCTCGTCCGGGTGGCCCAGGAGACTCTCGCGAACCAGGAGGCACACCTGCGCCAGACCGAGGGATTCGTGGCGGTCGGAACGCAGCCGGAGATCGCCCTCGCACAGTCCCGCTACAACGTCGCGAACGCCCGGGTCCAGCTCATCACGGCCCAGAACAACTACGTGACCGCCAAGGCGCAGCTCAACCAGGCCATCGGCGTCGAGACGTCCACGGACTACGAGGTGGGCAACGAAACCTTCCCTCCCGTCCCCGGGGAGGACGAGTCGACGGCCGCCCTGCTGGCCCGAGCGGTGAAGCAGCGGCCGGACCTGCGGTCCAACGAGGAGCAGATCGAGGCCCAGCGCCTGACCCTGAGCTCGGTGAAGGGGACGTTCTTCCCGAGCCTCGGCGTGGCATTGAACGTGACGAACGCGGGGATCCGGGCCGATTACACCGCCTGGAACTGGAACGTCCAGGCGACCCTCAACTGGACGTTCCAGGGGGGGCTCCCGATCTTCCAGACGCACGAGCAGGAGGCCAACCTCGACGCGCAGGTCGCCCAGACGGAGGTCGTACGGCAACAGGTCCGCCTCGACGTCGAGCAGGCGCGCCTGGCCGTCGTCGCGGCCAAGGCCACGCAGGATGCCGCCCGCGATGCGCTCACGAACGCCAGGGAGCTGCTGCGCCTCGCCGAGGGCCGCTATACGGTCGGGATCGGAAACATCATCGAGCTGAGCGACGCGCAGGTTGCGGCAACGTCGGCGGCGGCCCAGCTGGTCCAGGCGGAGTACACGCTGGCATCCGCTCGCGCCCAGCTCCTGCGAGCCATCGGGGACTTGGGCCCGTTCGAGAGCGCGGTCGCCTCGCACTGACGCGGGCCGTCGCGGCCCGGCTGGTCAGTGAACGGCCGCCGCGGCCCCCGCGGTCGCCGCCGTCCCGCCACCTCCCACCAGAAGAGCCTTCAGGTCGTCGTCGGTGAAGGAGAGGCCCGCGCCGACGAAGATGTCGCGCCCGACGTTGAAGTTCGGACCGAACGGGTAGCGGCCGGCGCGCCAGGCGTTGAGGAAGTCGTCGGTCCCGGCGGTGAGGTACACGGTCGGCAGGACGTTGTAGTCGAGCCACAGCTTCGCCCGGGGGTACGCGTTCACGGTCGGGCGCGTGAACTGGTAGAAGTTGAGGGACAGCTTCAGCGAGTCCTGGAACAGGAGCAGGTCCGCGCCCGCGCCGCCGGAGCTCTCGATGATCCCCACCCGGAGGATGACCGGCCCGTAGCGCTTGCCGAACTCCGCCGTGACGGCGAGCTGCTGGCTGTTCGTGGAGGTGGCGGAGACCGTGGTCACGCTCGTCCCCGTCGTCTGGTTCGTGGTGGTCGTCGTCTGGGTGCTCACGGTGTTGTAGCCGCGCGGATCGCTCACGAGCTCGAAGATGAAGTACTTGTCGGGCCGGGGAACGAGCGTCACGCCGAAGTAGGCCTTCGCGCCACCCTGGTTGAAGTACCACTCGGACCTGAGGTTCACCTTCAGCTGCATGGCCGCGACCCGGTCGACGTAGTCGGTGACCGTGTCGACCGTTCTCGCCATCTTCTCGCCGAGCTGCTCGTCCATGAGGAGCTTGCCGGCGACGCCCTTGCCCGCGGCCACGTTGCCGGCGACCTTCTCGACGTCGTCGAGCGTCTTGTTGAGCTTGTCGAGGGCCTGGCGGGCCCCCTGGACGGACTGCTTCAGGTCCGGCTCGCCGGGCCCGAGGATGTTCTCGACCGAACCGAGGACGCGGTTCAGGCGCGCGCTCGCCTCCTCCACGTTCTTCGCGATGGCGTGATAGCGATCCTTGTCGGTCTCGGCGATCTCGCGGATCTCCCCGCTGACCGCCTGGGCGTTCTCCATGATGGCGGTCACCCGCTTCGCGTTCTCCCCGAGCAGTTCGTCGAGCGTGCGGGTGACGCGCGTGACGTTCTCGACGATTTCCCGAATGCTCCCCTTCGGCCCGCCCACCGACTGCGCGAGGTCGTGGGACAGCGTCTGGACGTCCTCCGCGATCTTGGAGAGCGACTCCATGAGCTTCGCCACGTTGGCGGCGTCGCGCACGCAGGCGAGCTCGCGCCGGTCCTCCGGCAGGTCGCGCAGCAGCGGCGCCGGCGCCGAGCCGAGCGTCGCCTCGAGGAGGGCGTCCGGAAGCAGCGCGGACGGGAAGCGCTTCGTCAGGCAGGCGTTCGCGCGAATGGGAATGTCCTTCTTGATCCGCATGGTGACGCGCGCCCGGTCCCCCGCGAGCTCGATGTCGGTCACCTCGCCGACCGCGATGCCGGCCACCTGCACCCGGCTCTTCCAGGAGAGGCCGGAGACGTCGTCGAAGACGGCGGTGACGACGTAGCTGTCCCGGGCGGAGAGCCCTCCCTTGCGGAAGAAAGTCATCGCCACGAGGAACACCGCCCCGGCGATCGCGACGAGCAGGCCCACGGCCAGGGCCTTGTTCGCCATCACTCTGTTCCAGATCGGACCGGGCATGCGACGCGGCGGGGGCTCACTGCTTCTCGAACCAGAGCGCCAGGAAGCGCTTCACGTAGGGTTCCTCGCTGCGCCGGACCTCCTCCGGCGTCCCCTGGGCGGCGATTCGGCCATCGTAGAGCACTGCCAGCCGATCGGCTACTCGGAACGCACTGGCGATGTCGTGGGAGATGACGACGCTCGTCACCCCCCGGCGCTCCTTGGCCTGGTTGATCATCTGGTCCACGGAGTCGGTGGTGATGGGGTCGAGACCGGTCGTGGGCTCGTCGTAGAGGACCACCTTGGGATCGGCGACGAGGGCGCGAGCGAGCGCCACCCGCTTCTTCATGCCTCCGGACAGCTGCGCCGGCCACAGGTCGAGGACGTCCTCGCCGAGGTCGACCACGCGCAGGCTCTCCACGACGCGCCCCCGGAGCTCCGCGAACGGCTTGCGCCGCTCCCTCTCGCGGAGCGGAAACGCCACGTTCTCGAAGACGGTCATCGAGTCGAACAGCGCGGCCCCCTGGAACACCATGCCGAAGCGCCGGCGCGCCTCGATGAGGGCCGGCCCCTGGAGCCGCGACATCTCGAGCCCGTCCACCTCGACCGACCCGCGGTCCGGACGGAGAAGCCCGATCACGTGCTTCAGCAGGACCGTCTTCCCGGAACCGGACGCACCGAGGACGACGAAGGTGCGCCCCTCCTCCACGGTGAGGTCGATCCCCCGGAGGACCTCCTTGTCCCCGAACGACTTCCAAAGGTCGCGCATCACGATGGTCGCCACGTCCGCTACCCGATCGCCAGGAAGGTGACGACGTAGTCGAGCACCAGGATCGCCACCGAGCTCATGACCACGGCCCGCGTCGTGGCCTCGCCGACGCCCCGCGCCCCGCCGCTCGCCGCGTAGCCGCGGTGCGTGGCGATGAGCGAGACCAACGCCCCGAAGATGAGGGCCTTGAGCAGCCCGTGGAGTATGTCGTGGACCTCGAGCATCGAGCGCGTGTGGTCGATGAACGGCCCCGGCGGGATGCCGGAGACGTAGATGGCGATCCCGTAGCCGCCGAGGTAGCCCATGGCGCTGAAGACGACCGCCAGGACCGGCATCATCACGGTGGCGGCAAGGACGCGCGGGACGACCAGGTAGTGAACGGGGTTCACCGCCATCGTCTCCATCGCGTCGATCTGCTCGGTGACGCGCATCGTCCCGAGCTCGGTCGTGATGGCGCTGCCGGACCGGCCGGTGACCATGAGTCCGGTGAAGACCGGGCCGAGTTCCCGCACGAGGCTGATCGCGACGAAGCCCCCGACGTAGCCCTCGGCGCCGAACTGCCGCATCGCGTAGTTCCCCTGGAGGGCAAGCACCATGCCGGCGAACAGTCCCGTCACCGCCACGATGAAGGTGGAGCCCACGCCGATCGCCGCCATCTGCTGGACGAACAGCTCCGCGCGCCACGGCGGACGCACGGTCCAGGCGACCGTCTCGCCGCTGAAGAGCACGAGGTCGCCGAAGCCCTCGAGGACGCTGCGGACCCCACGCACGCGTCAGTCCCGAACGTAGCGCCGGGGGACGCGCGCGCCGATCCCGCAGAGGATCTCGTAGGAGATGGTGCCGGCCCGCTCGGCCAGCTCGTCCGCGTCAACGGTCTCGCGCCCCTGCGAGCCGAGCAGCACGACCTCGTCCCCCACCGCCACGCCGGGGACGTCGGTCACGTCGACCATCGTCATGTCCATGCATACGGTGCCGGCCACCGGGGCGCGCTTGCCGCGGACGAGCACGTCTGCGTTCCCGTAGCCGGGGCGTCCCGAGAGCCGTCGAGGGTAGCCGTCGGCGTATCCGACCGGGATCGTGGCGATCCGCGACCCCCGGCGCGCGACCCACCGCCCGCCGTAGGAGACGGGCGTCCCCTCCGCCACCTCCTTCACCTGGATCACCTCGGTGCGCCACGTGAGGACGCGCCTGAGCCTGCCGGCCACGGCGGCCGCGTGCGGCGAGATGGCGTTCTTGTGGAACGGCAGGTAGCCGAAGAGCATGATCCCCGGGCGGGTGAGGTCCTGACGGGCGGCAGGGTACTCGACCGTTCCGGCAGAGTTCGCGAGGTGCCGGTATCGCAAGGGCAACCCGGCCCGGACGAGAGAGGCCGCCGCCTCGTCGAAGAGCGCGACCTGGCGCTCGGTGAGCGCGCGGTCCTCGAGGTCCGCGCTCGCGAAGTGGGTGCAGAGCCCTTCCACCGCGACCTCCGGCCTGGCGGCGGCCGCCGCGGCGAAGTCCGCGAGTTCGGGCGGGCGCAGACCGATCCGGCCCATCCCGGTGTCGAGCTTCAGATGGGCGCTGGCCCGGACCCCGAGCGTCCGCGCGGCACGGGCCAGGCCCGAGAGGTGCTCGGCAGTGAAGATCACCGGGACGAGTCGGTGCTCCACGAGGAGGTCGTAGCGCCCGTCGTACGCCGCCCCGAAGACCAGGATGGGCGTCGCGACGCCCGCCTCCCGCAGCTCCACGCCCTCCTCGACGAGGGCGACCCCGATCATCGCCACGCCGAGCCCCGCGAGCTCTTGCGCGAGCGGCACGGCACCGTGGCCGTAGGCGTTCGCCTTGAGCACGGCCAGGACGGGCCGACCGCCCACTTCAAGCGCGACGCGGTAATTCGCGGCGAACGCGGACAGATCCACCACCGCTTCGGTGGGCCGGACGGGCATGCCCGCACACTAGCATCGAAAGCGACCACGCGCCGCTCCCCGTGGTACTGTCCGCCGATGGCCAAGGTCGGTGGAGAGGTCGACGCGTTCTGCTCCCGCTGCCAGCTCCTGCTCGCGCACACGGTCATCGCCATGGTCGGCGCCGTCCCGGTCAAGGTGGAGTGCAACACGTGCCGGACCGAGCACCGGTACCGCAGCGCCCCGAAGCCCTCCCGGCCGACGAGCGGCGGCGGTGCCGGGCGGTCGGCCTCCGTGCCGTTCGAGCAGATGCTCGCGAGCCAGACGGCGGCCCCGCGGCGCTACTCGCCCACCGAGTCCTTCGCCGCCGGCGACGTGGTCGACCACCCCTCCTTCGGGCGCGGGTTCGTGTCGGCCCAGAAGGATCCCAGCAAGGTCGAGGTCACGTTCCGAACGGGCGTGAAGGTCCTCGTCCAAGGGAAGCGGTAGCAGATCCAGACGCCGCCAAGGAGGTCGACCGTTGATCCGCTTCCCGGCAATCGGCGCGGCGCTCCTCGTCGGCGCCCTGGCCTGCAGCCGCGAGCCGGCCAAGGCACCACCCCGGCCCTCCGCGCCTCCGCCCCCGCCCGCGGGCGACACCTTCCTCACCGCGAGCGCGTCGCTGCGGCGCGAACCCACGGAGGCGGCGCGGGTGAAGGTGGAGCCGTCCAGGGCGGCGCAGCCGAACGCGCTCGCCCTCCTTCAGCGGGGCGAGCGCGTCACGTCCATCGAACACCGCGGGGAGTGGACGCGCGTTCGCGCCTCGGACGGAACCGAGGGGTGGGTGCGCTCGTCGCTGCTCCTCCCGGCCGAGGGCGTCTTCGAAGGGACGGTCCTCGCGCAGGTGTGGGCGTTCGACCGCCCGGACCTTCTCGCCGTGAACGTGAGGCGAAAGGTCGACCCCGGGACGCTGCTCCTCGTCGTGAAGACGAAGGAGCTCTTCAGCGAGGTCGACATCGGCCAGGGCCAGGACGCCTGGATCCTCTCCGATCGGATCTCGACCGATCCAAAGGACGTGATGGGATCGAAGCTCGTGGAGAAGGCGCGCGCGCTCCTTCGCGGCGGCCGTCTCGAGGAAGCTCGCGCCATCCTCGACCTCCTGCGCTCGCAGGTGGCAGACTCCGCGCTCATCCCCGTCCTCGCGACCGAGCTCGGCGAAGTGGCCGCGGACGGCGGCGCGGCCGACGGCCGCATGCCGGACGGCGGCGCTCCGCCCTCCCCCTCTCGCTAGTGGTCTCCGGACTGTTCGCACTGGCTCTCGCCCTCGCCCTCCCGGAGACCCCCGGCAGGCCGGCGGCCCTCTCGCTGTCGCCCTGCCAGCTCGCTCACCCGGTGATGCCCATCGCCGTCGCGGCCAGGTGCGGCTCGCTCTCCGTTCCGGAGGACCCTTCCAGGCCGAACGGGCGGCAGATCTCCCTGCGAATCGCCGTCCTGCCCGCCGACACGCCCCGCCCTCGCCCGGATCCGGTGTTCGTGCTCGCGGGGGGTCCCGGGCAGTCCATCACCCAGACGTACCCGGCTCTCGCCGGAGCCTTCGAGCGCCTGAACCGCGACCGGGACATCGTCCTCGTCGATCAGCGCGGGACGGGCGGCTCGAGCCCGCTGGCCTGCCCCGACCCGCCGGGGAACCCCCAGGGGCCGGTCGACGACGGCCGGAGGGCTGCGGAATGCGCCCGGGCGCTCGATGCCGACCTGACCCAGTACGGCACCCCCGCCTTCGTCGGAGACCTGGAGCGCGTTCGCGCGACGATGGGGTACGAGCGCGTGAACCTCGTCGGGTTCAGCTACGGCACCCGCGCCGCCCTGGCCTACGCCCGCGCGCATCCGGACCGAGCCCGAACTCTGCTCCTCGACGGGGTCGCCCCCTTCGAGATGCTCGTCGGGGCCTCCTTCGACCGCGACTCGGAGCGGGCGCTCGCGCTGCTGTTCGATCGGTGCCGCGCCGAGCCGGCGTGCCGGGAGCGCTATGCGGGACTCGAGCGGGACTTCCGCGCGCTCCTCGCCCGCCTGGAGCGGCAACCCGCGCCCGTGCGGGCGGCGCACCCCGTCACCGGGGCGACCCTCGAGCTCACCGTCGACGCGGACGCCCTGCGCCAGGCCGTGCTCGCCTTCCTCTACCAGGCGGAAACGGCAGCCCTCCTCCCCGCGCTGCTCCGGGAGGCCACCTCCGGGAACCTGGCGCCCCTCGCGGCCCAGGGGATGCTCGTCGCCGCGGACCTCCACGCCGGGCTCTCGCGGCCGGTCCACCTTTCCGTCCTCTGCACCGAGGACGTCCCCTTCTACGGCCCGCCGGCATCCGGCTCCCGGGGCGAGGGATTCCTCGGAACGACGGCCCAGGATTCGCTTCGCGCGGCGTGCGCGGCGTGGCCCCGGGGACGCGCAGACAGCTCTTTCCACGACCCCGTCCCGATCGCCGTCCCGACCCTTCTCCTCTCCGGCGAGGCGGATCCGGTCACGCCGCCCGGCTGGGCGGACCTCGCGAGCAGGTCGTTGTCTCGATCCCGGGCGCTGACGCTCCCCGGGCAGGGCCACGGGAACTTCGCCCGCGGTTGCTTGCCGCGCGTCGCCGCGGAGTTCGTGCGGCTCGGGACGGTCGACGGACTCGACACCTCCTGCGTCGATCGCCTTCGTCCGGCCCCGATCTTCGTCGACCTCCTCGGGGCACCGCCATGATCGAGCTCGACCGGGTGGCCAAATCGTTCGGAGAGGTCCGGGCTCTGCGCGGCGTGTCCTTCGCGGTCCCGGACGGACAGATAACGGGCCTGCTCGGCCCGAACGGAGCGGGCAAGACGACGGCCCTGCGCATCGCCTACGGCGTCCTCCGCCCGGACGCCGGCGCCGCCCGCGTGGACGGGATCGACCTCGCTCGCGACCGCCTCGGTGCCCAGCGCCGCCTGGGCGTCCTTCCGCACGCACAGGGGCTCTACAGCCGGCTCACGGCGCGCGAGCACGTGCTGTACTTCGGGGAGATGCACGGACTGTCGGGGGCGGCGCTCCGCACCCGCACCGACGAGCTCGTTCGCCTCCTCGGGATGGAGGACTTCGCCGAACGGCGCGCCGAGGGCTTCTCGCAGGGGCAGCGCGTCAAGGTGGCGCTCGCCCGAGCGCTCGTCCACGACCCCCAGAACGTGGTCCTCGACGAGCCCACGAACGGCCTCGACGTCGCGGCCACGCGCCAGGTGAGGGCCTTGCTGAGGGATCTCCGCGGACAGGGCCGCTCCATCCTCTTCTCGTCCCATGTCATGCAGGAGGTCTCGGCGCTGTGCGACCGGGTGGTGGTCATCGCGCGCGGCCAAGTGGTCGCGGAGGGCACCCCCGACGACCTCCGGCGCCAGACGGGCCGCGACGGCCTGGAAGACGCGTTCGTCGCGGCCATCGGCTCCGAGGAGGGCCTTTCATGACCTGGATGCGCTCGTTCTGGGTCGTGTTCGCGAAGGAGGTCCGGGAAGGCATCCGCGACCGTCGGGCGCTCGTCGCCGCGCTCTTCTTTCCCTTCCTCGGCCCGGCGCTGCTCGCCGTCATGCTCGCGCTCGTGTCCCAGTCGTCCCGGCGCGCCGACGAGGTGGGAGTGGACATCCCCGTGGCCGGCCGCGAGAACGCCCCGAACCTGGCCGCCTTCCTGGAGCAGGGTGCGAGGTTGGTCGACGCCCCGGCGGACCCGGAAGCGGCGGTGCGCCGGGGTGAGGTCGACGTGGTCGTGGTCCTCCCTCCGGAGTTCGCGGCCGCCCTTCGCGCGGGCCGGCCCGCGCCCGTGCGGGTCATCACGGACGAGTCCCGCCAGCAGGCACGTCCGGCCGCCGCCGCAGCCGAACGGCTGCTCGCGGCATGGGCACGCCAGACCGGTGCCCAGCGCCTCGTCCTCCGTGGAATCCACCCCTCCGTGGTGGAACCCCTCGCGCTCGAGAGGGTCGACGTCTCGACCCCCGCCAGCCGGGCCGCGGCGCTGCTCGCCACCATCCCGTTCTTCCTCGTGATGGCCGTCTTCACGGGCGGCATGCCGGTGGCGATCGACGCGACGGCGGGGGAGCGCGAGCGCCAGTCGCTGGAGCCGCTCTTCGCGGCTCCGCTCCCGCGATCTGCGCTCGTTCTCGCGAAGATGGCGAGTGCCTCGGTCTTCTCGGCTCTGGCGCTCGTCGAGACCACCGTCGGCTTCGGGCTCGTCCCCCTGGCACTCCCCCCCGCCCGGATCGGCTTCTCGATGCACCTCGACCCCTGGGTGCTCCTCGCCATCCTCGCCCTCTGCGCGCCCGTCGTGGCTCTCGCCTGCGCCCTGATGGTCACGCTCGCCGCCCGTGCCCGGAACTTCCGCGCGGCGCAGACCACGCTCTCCTTGCTGATGCTCGTCCCGGCCCTTCCCGGGATGGTCCTCGGCCTCCTCAGCGCGCGGCCTCCGCCCGCGCTCTACGCCGTCCCGTTCCTCGGCGAGCAGCTCGTCGTCAGCCGGCTCCTGCGGGCCGAGACCGTCGAGCCCGCCCGGGTCGCGCTCTCGTCGGCCTCCACCCTCCTCGCGGCGGCCCTCGTCGCGATGCTCGCGGCGCGAACCTTCGAGCGCGGCCAGCCACTCTTCGACTCCTAGAAGCGACCGGGGCCCGCTTCGGCGAGCGTCTCTTCCATGTCGAGCGGCAGGGGCGCCTCGACGCGGAGAGGACGGCCCGTCGCGGGGTGGAGGAGCTCGAGCGACGCCGCATGGAGGGGCGTGCGCGCCAGAACCTCGCGACCGCCGTCCAGCAGCAGCGGCCTCGCCTCCCCGTAGTCCGGGTCGACCGCGAGCGGGTGGCCGATGTGGGCGAGATGCAAGCGAACCTGGTGCGTCCGGCCGGACGCGGGGAATGCCTCGACGAGCGTCAGGTCCGGCAGCCCCGCCCGCGCGCGGAAGCGTGCGAGCGGCCGCACGAAGGTCAGCGACGGGCGCCCGCCCGGCCCCGCCCGCATACGGCCGCGGCGCCCCGGGCCGATCGGAACCTCCACCCGCCGCTCACCCTCCAGAGCCCCGAGCACCAGCGCGAGGTAGCGCTTCGTCACGAGGTGGCGCTCGAAGGCCTGGCAGGCCAGCCGGTGGGCCTCGGCCGTCCGGGCGAACAGGAGGACTCCGCTCGTCCCCCTGTCGAGCCGGTGGACGACCCACAGGTCGCCGAGCTCGGCCTCGGCCTCCTCGAGGACGGTCGGCTCCGCGGAACCGCGGCCGGGTACGACGATGCGCCCGGCGGGCTTGTCGACCGCGGCGAGGTGCTCGTCCCGATGGAGGACCGAGAGCGGCACGTCAGAGGACGCGCCGGGCCGGGAGGATTCGCAGCGGCCCGAAGCGCTCGAGCTGCGGCGCAACGCTCTTCGCGGGCCCGACGGCGAGCACCACGCCCCCGCGCAGCGGGAGATGCCGGCGCGCCAGCTCCCGGACCGCGTCCGGGCTCACGGCTCGCACCCGTTCCCGGTAGTCCCGGACCTCGTCGAGGCCGTAGCCACAGATGCGAGCGTCGCAGAGCCGGTCCGCCCACTGGTCGTGCGTCTCGAGGGACAGCGGAAAGAGTCCCGCCAGGTAGCCAGTCGCGCGCGTGACCTCCTCGGGCGACGGTCCCCCGTCCGCGAACCGGGCCATCTCCGCGAAGGCCACGTCCACGAGCTCTCCGGCAGTCTCGTTCTTCGTGAAGCTCGAGAACGTGAACAGGCCTCCCGCCCGGCTCATCGCGAACCGGGTTCGCACCCCGTAGGAGAGCCCGCGGTTCACCCGGATGGTCTCGACGAGCCGCGAGGTGAACCCGCCGCCCAGGACCGCGTTGGCGACCACCGCCGGGAAGTAGTCGGGGCTCGCCCGTCTGAGGGCCGGCCCGGCGATGCGGATCTGTACCTGCGTGGCGTCCGGCTTGTCGACGACCACGACCCGTCGCTCGACCGGGCCCACCTCTGGCACCTCGCCGGCGACATCGGCCTTCGCCTTCCACCGGCCAAGCGTCCGGCGCGCGTCGGCGATCACATCCCGGGGAGAGAGCGCACCGACGACGACCAGTGTCGCGTTGGCGGGGCCGTACCACCGCCCGTGGAATGCACGCACGTCCGCGAGGCGCACGCGCGCGACGTCGCGGAGGCACCCCTCCACGGCGTGTCCGTACGGGTGGTCGCCGTACGCCTCGGCCAGCATGGCGCGATCCGCGAGGACCGCCGGCTCGTCGGAGTCCCGGGCGAGGCTCGCGAGCTCCCGGCGGCGCAGCCGCTCGAACTCCCCGGTCGGGAAGGTCGGGGCCGCGACCACGTCGACGAGGACCCCGAGCAGCTTGGAGAGCGACTCGGCAGGCGCCGAGAGCCCGTAGACGGAGGCGTCCTCCTCCGCGTCCCCGCCGAGGTCGGCGCCCAGCGACTCGACCAGTGCGTCGATGCTCTCCGCGCCCCTTCGGCCCGCGCCACGCCGGGCCACGGCCGCGACGAGGTGGGCGAGCCCCCGCTTGCCTCGCGGGTCGAGGGCCGAGCCCGTGCGCACGTAGAGACGGGCGGCCGCGAGCGGGACTCCCGGGCGCCTCGCGACGGCGACCGTGGCGCCGTTCTCGAGGCGCTCCTCGTGCAGCTCGGGCAGGGGAAGGCTCAAGCCGCCCCCCCCGGCTCCAGCCAGACGACGCAGCGCCGGTCCGGGGCGAGGTACTCGCGGGCGACGCGCCGGAGGGACTCCGGCGTGACGGAGCGATACTGCTCCAGGGCGCGACCGACCAGGCGCCAGTCGCCGAGGAGGGCCTCGGCCTGCCCGAGCGCGTGGGCGATCCCGTTCCGCGTCGCGAGCTCGTGGAGCACCGAGCTGCGCAGGAGTCGCCGCGCGCGCTCCACCTCCTCGGAGGTCACCCCGCGGCGTGCGACCTGCCCGAGCTCCCTCCAGAGAGCCTCCTCCGCGCGCCGACGGCCCGCGCCGGGCGCGAGCTCGAGCAGGATCATGAAGACGCCAGGATCGACCCTCCAGGCCCAGGCCACGCTCGCCGACACCGCGATCTCCTGCTGGACGAGCCTCCGCCTGAGACGCGACGCCTCGCCGACCGAGAGGCAGGTCTGCAGGACGTCCAGGACGGCGGTGTCCTCGTGGCGTGCCGGGGGCCCGCGAAACCCGGCGACCATCGCCGCCGCCTGGGCCGGGTAGCGCACCACGGCTCGCCGCTCCCCCTTCTGCTCGGGTTCCCCGCGGGGAACGGCGGGAACCGGAGGGCCGGCCGGGATGTCGCCGTAGGCGTCCTCGATGCGCCGCAGGGTCCCGTGGGGGTCGACGTCGCCTGCGACGTACACGGCCGCATTTCCCGGCGCGTAGAACGTCCGGAAGAAGGAAACACAATCCTCGCGTCGAATCCGCTCGATATCATCCATCCACCCGATGATCGGCCAGCGGTACGGGTGGGCCTGGTACACGAGCGATTCGAGCTGCTCCTCCATCAGGCCGAAGGTCGAGTTGTCGGTCCGCAACCGGCGCTCCTCCTTCACGACGGAGCGCTCCTGCTCGAGCGACTCCTCGGTCAGCCGGAGGGATCGCATC
The DNA here is from genome assembly GCA_035543235.1 of Anaeromyxobacteraceae bacterium. Taxonomy (GTDB): domain Bacteria; phylum Myxococcota; class Myxococcia; order Myxococcales; family Anaeromyxobacteraceae; genus DATJZG01. The sequence continues at coordinate 102,781 of DATKJV010000075.1, forward strand.
CGGTCCGACTCCAGGTCGATGACCTTCGCGAGGGCCTCGGCCGCAAAGTCGTCGTAGTAGGCGGTGACGTCGTTCGAAGTGTAGGCGTTCGACGTACCCCCACAGGCCTCGAGGACGCGGTCGAACTCCTTCGGCCCGTACCGCTCGGCCCCATTGAACATCATGTGCTCGAAGAGGTGGCTCAGGCCGGTCAGCCCGGGCGTCTCGCATCGGGACCCAACCTGGAAGAACGTGTAGTAGCTGACGGCAGGTACTTCGTGGTCGGGGTAGATGCGGACGCGAAGCCCGTTCGCCAGGGTGTGCGCAACCACCCGATCCAGGTCCAGTATCTCGCCATCCGGTGCAAAGGCCATGGAGTCTGTTGCTCCTAATCGGCGCCAGAATCCCGAGCGAGGATAGTACCTTCCTGGGAGGCCACGGGTTCGGCAACCAGAATATTGATAATTTTATTACGACATATGATAAGTATAACGACATATGGAACTAGTAGAAGAAGTACTATTTCCATCGCGGGCGCGGCGAGCACTTCTCACGGCCCTCTTTCGCGACGGGGCGGTCGGGAGCTCGGTGAGCGAGCTCGCACGGCGGGCGGGGCTCACTCCTCGGGCCGTGTCCGTCGAAGTCGCCCGCCTGGACGCCGCCGGCCTCGTCACGGTCGAGGCCATCGGCCCCGCCCACGTCGTTCGCCCACGCACCGAGCACCCGGCCTTCGGCCCTCTTCGCGCACTCCTCGGCGCGGCCTCGCCTTCGGATGCCGATCGAGATGACGAAGCCGTCCGCCAGTCGCTCGCGGCTCACGGAGCCCCCCTCCTCGGAGAGATGGCGAGCCGTCCGCTGCCGCTCGGGGAAGCGCTCGTCCGGGGCATCGCCCTGGCCCGCACGGATGCCCAGGTCCTTCTCGTCCTCCCCGCCCTCCTCGCTCGCCGCGCTGGCGAGATCGACTGGGCTGCGCTCGAGGAGGCCGCGCGCCGCCAGAAGCTCAAGGCCGAGCTCGGATTCCTCATCGATCTCACGGCCGAGGTCGTCGGGCTGCCTGCCCTCCGAAGTCGCGCCGCCGGGCTCGGGGACGCCCGCCGGCGCCTGCAACGCTACCTGCCGGCGACCTCACGGCCGTACGAGAGGAGGCTCGCTGGACTGCGAAGCCCTCCCTGCGCAGCGCGCTGGAACTTCCAGGTGAACATCCCGGAGGGTGCCTTCCGGGCGGCCTGCGAGCAGGGCCCGCCCGCGACGCCCGGGCAGCTGTCGGAGGCGTTCGTGGCTCTCGACCGGGGACTCGCCGAGGCGGTCACCGTGACCCTCGTCGGGGGCGCCGCCCTTGCCCTCCTGCACCCGGGGCGCCAGGCTCCGGCCTCCATCGAACTCGCGAGCGTCGAGGGCCTCGGCTTCGACCGGGCGCGCGAGCTCTTGCGCCCACACCTTCCTCCGGGCCTCGAGCCTCGCCTCGCGCCAGAGCCCGTCGCACCCGCGGAATGGCGTTATCGGCGTCTCTCCGCGGGCCCACCGGGGCTCGGCTCCCTTCGCGTCCTCGTGCCCGAGCGGCACGACGCTGCCCTGATGTGCGTCGCCTCCGGCCTCGCGCACGACCTGCAGGCGGCCGAGGCGCTGCATCGAGCGGCCCCCCTTCGCCTGGGCGTCCTCCTCAGCCGGTACTTCGAGGTGGACCCGGACCAGGTGCCCGACCCAGAGGCACTGCGCCTGTCGTTCCTGGCCCTCGTCGAGAGGCTCTTCGGACGGGAGACCGCCACCCGCACGGATTCCGGCCTTCGCGGCGCGGCCCGTTCCTGAGGCCGAGCTGCAGCGGGCCGCTCAGGCGAGGACCGGGCGCCCGCACCAGGCGCACCGCTCGTCCCGCTTGCGCCACGGCAGCCCGCAGCCCGGGCAGCGCCGCACGTCCTTCGCCCTGCCAGGCGCGGTCGTCCGTCCGTCGCCGGGAGGCGGCTTGCCCGCCTCCAGCCGCCCGAGGCGGCGCTCGAGCGCTTCCACCCGCGCCGCGAGCTCCCCGATCCTCCGGCTGCCCGCCGCCGCGCGGCGGGGCGACGCTCGCGGGGACCTCGCGCTCCGAGACCGTGCCGGCACGATGAAGCCGAGGGTGCCACAGCGCGCGGTCGCGGCAAACTTTCCGGCGGTTTGAGACGAGCCCTTCCGCGTGCTATTTCCGGCGGAGGATGCGGGAACGACTCGACGAGCAGGGCGGGCGGAACACCGAAAATGGTGCCACCCTCGCCGGCCCGGACCTCCAGGCGGTCCTCCAGGGTCCGCGCCCGGGCGGTCGCGACGTGCCCGGCGCGCGCCAGGTGTTCGTCAACCGGAACCTGCGCCTCGATAAGATCGACCTCGTCGGCTTCGACATGGACTACACGCTGGCGATCTACCAGCTCGTCCGCCTCGAGGAGCTCGCGTTCGACCTGACGCTGCAGAGGATGGTGGGGGCGCGCGGCTGGCCGGAGCGACTGCGCCAGCTGCGCTACGACAACGCCTTCGTCATCCGAGGTCTCGTCCTCGACAAGCAGGCCGGCAACATCTTCAAGATGGATCGGCACAACCACGTCGGACGCGCCTACCACGGCCTCACGCCTCTTCCGAAGGAGGAGCGGTACCGGCTCTACCGCGACGAGAAGGTCGCGCTATCCTCGACGCGCTTCGCGTGGATCGACACGCTCTTCGCGCTTCCCGAGGCGGCGCTCTACGCGCAGGTCATCGACGCGGAGGAAGCCGCCGGGCACTCGCTCGACTACGGCCGGCTCTTCCGGGACATCCGGGAGTCGATCGACGAGGTGCACCGCGACGGGACGCTGAAGGACGTCGTGAAATCCGACCTGTCGCGCTACGTCGTGCGGGACCCCGAGCTCGGACCGGCACTGCACAAGCTCCGCTCCGGGGGGAAGAAGCTGTTCCTCCTCACGAACTCTCTCTGGGACTACACGGACGCGGTGATGCGCCACCTCCTCGACGGGGTGCTCCCCGAGTACCCGAGCTGGCGCAACTACTTCGACGTCGTCGTCACCGCGTCCGCCAAGCCGGGGTTCTTCTCCGACGACGCCCCGTTCCTGGAGCTCGGACCCGACGGCCAGCCGCGCCCTGGCGACGTGCGTGCCTTCGAGCGCGGCAAGGCGTACGCGGGCGGCAACCGGGGCGAGCTGGAGCGCATCGTGGGCGCGCGCGGCGACCGGATCCTGTACGTCGGCGACCACATCTACGGAGACATCCTGCGCTCGAAGAAGAGCTCGCTGTGGCGCACCTGCCTCGTCGTGGAGGAGCTCGAGCGAGAGATCTCCTGGCTCGAGCGCCACCGCGACGAGATGGAGGAGGTTTCTCGGCTCGAGGAGCTGCGCCTCCGAGTCGACGACGAGGCCAGCGCCCGGAAGTCCGGCCTGAACGTCATCGACCGCCGGCTCGAGCGGGCTGGGGACGGCGACCCCGCCGGCCCCGCGCTCGAGGCCGAGCGCGTCCGGATGAAGCGGGAGCTCGAGACCTTGCGCAGCGGCCTTCGGGACGCGAACGAACGCATCGCGACCCTGCAGGCGCGCATCGAGGACGGCTACAACCGGTACTGGGGCCTCACGTTCAAGGAAGGCAACGAGAACTCGCGCTTCGGCGAGCAGATCGAGGACTACGCCTGCCTCTACACCAGCCGGGCGTCGAACTTCGTCTTCTACTCCCCCGTCCAGTACTTCCGCTCGCAGCGCCAGGCGATGCCTCACGAACGCTCGGCACTCCGGCTCGCGCCGTATGGCGAGGAGGACCCGCTCCCGGCCGCGGCGAGCCGTCCCTCCTCGCCGCGCGCCACCTGACGGCGGGCCGCACCCCTGCGCGGGTGCGACCCCCTCCCGTCAGGTGGCCGACTTCGGATCCCGGAGCATGACGAGCAGCATCCGCGTGCGCTCGTCGGCGACGAGGGCATGCGGGACGGCGGCGGGCATCCGAGTGACGGTTCCCGCGCCCGCCCGGACCTCCTTCCCGCCGATGGAGAGCGTCATCGCGCCCTCCAGGACGAAGACCAGCGCGTCGAACGGCGAGGTGTGTTCGGTGAGCCCCTGCCCCCTCTCGAAGGCGAACAGCGTGGCGTTTCCTCCCGGCGTCTTCGCGAGGAGGCGGCTCGCGATGCCCTGCGGCGCGTACCCGAGGAGATCCGGGAAGGAACTCGCTTCGGCGGGGGGAAGGGTCGTCTCGGCAGCCATGGATGCTCCTTCCTGCACGCGCGGGTGGCGCGACGGGTTGCTAGTTAGTGCTCACTCACTTATAAGAAGGCCCATGCTGGCCCGCAAGCCCGCCCCCTTGAGGCGCCGCGAGATCGCCGATGCCGCCCTGAAGGTCATCGCCGAACGCGGCCTCGCCCGCTTCACCTCCGTGGCCATCGCCCGCGAGGTCGGCGTGAGCGACGCCGCGCTCTTCCGCCACTTCCCGACCAAGGCGGCGATCGTCCTCGCCGCCATTGAACGCGTGGGAGAGATCCTCTTCGAGGAGTTCCCGCCGCAGGACTCCGATCCGATCGATCGGCTCGGCCGATTCTTCCGCCAGCGCATCGCGGTCATCCGGGAGAGCCCGGGCGTGGCGCGGCTCGTCGGCTCCGAGCAGCTGGAGCAGGCGGCCCCCGCGGAGGGCATCGCCCGCGTGGTGGAGTTCCGCCGCCGCTCGCAGGGGTTCGTCCGCGAGACGCTCGAGGAGGCCTACCGGCGAAGGATGCTCGCCGACGGGCTCGCGCCCGCGGAGGCGACCGTACTCGTCCTGGGGTCGCTCCTCGCGCTTGCGCACGGCCGCGAGGCCCCCGCCGCCGCCGGCGCGCTACCGGGACGGGTCTGGCAGGCGCTGGAGCGCGCCCTCCGTTCGCCGCAGGCCCCCCGTCCGGGTCCGGGGTCCCGTTCGAGTCGGTCGAGCCGCCTCCCCCCGGGAGGCCGGTTAGGAAGCACGATGGTGCGCACGAGGCCCGTCGCAGTCGCCCCCGGGGCGCCGAACCCGTCGCCTTCCAAAGGGGGGCGCACCCGCGACGGCCTCCCCCGGAGGGCGCGATGACGGGACCGATCCGGCAATTCCTCTCCTCGGACCACGACCGCCTGGACACGATTCTCCGTAGCGCCCTGGCTCGCCCCGGCGAGGTCGACCTTCCGAGCTTCCGCGCGTTCCGGGCGGGGCTACTCCGCCACATCGCCCTCGAGGAGAAGATCCTCCTTCCCGCGGCCCGGGCGGCCAGGAGCGGCGAACCGCTCTCCGTTGCGGAGCGACTGCGGGTGGAGCACGGGGCGCTCACCTCGCTGCTCGTGCCCACCCCTTCCCGCGAGATCGTGGCAGAGATCCGGTCGATCCTCGGGCCTCACAACGAGGTCGAGGAGTCGGACGGCGGCCTCTACGACGCTTGCGACGCCCTTCTCGCGCGCAGCGCGCCCGAGCTCATCGAGCGGATGCGGACCTACCCCGAGGTGAAGGTCGCGCCCTTCAAGGACGGCCCCGGCGTCCACCGCACCGCGGCGAGCGCGCTCGCGGGCTCGGCCCGCCAGATCCACCGGCCCCCGGCCACGCCTCGTTCCCAACCGCCACCCGGTTCCACCACCCCCACGGCAGGGTCCAGCCCCGACAACCCCAAGGAGGATCTATGAGCGCCATTCCCGACGACCTCCCTCGACGCGTCATCGAGGGCGTGGCCGACGGCGTCCTCGTCGCCGATCGCGACGGCAAGGTGCGGTACTGGAACGCCGGCGCGACGCGCATCTTCGGCTTCGGCGCTTCGGAGGCCCTCGGCGCGTCGATGGACCTCATCGTCCCCGAGAGGCTGCGCGAGCGCCACTGGTCTGGATGGGAGACGGTGATGAAGACCGGCGTCTCCCGCTACGGCGCCGGACAGCTCCTGGCCGTGCCTGCCCTCCACAAGGACGGCCGCCAGATCTCGATCGAGTTCTCGATCGAGATCCTCAAGGACCCCGACGGGCGGGTGGCGTGGGTGGTGGCCGTCATCCGCGACGTCACCGAGCGGTTCGCCCGGGAGAAGGCCCTCCGCGCGCAGCTCAAGGCACTCGAGGGACGCTAGCGCCTCCATCGCGGCGTCGAACCCGCGGCCCCCACCTAGTGCGCCTCGTAGACTCCCAGGCGATCCGGCGGGGGCAGGTGGTCCTTCAGGGCGAAGCCGGGCCGCGGCTGCGAGGAGAGGAAGGCGGCGATGTCCCTCGCCTGCTCGGGCGTGACCGGGCCCGCGTAGGCCGCCATCGCGCTCGCCACGTAGGTTGCGAGCTTCTGGGGCTTCGCAAGCGACGCCCCGTCGCTGAACGACCTCGGCCCCCAGACCGCCGGGCCCGCGCCGCCCTCCCCGTTCTGCCCGTGACACGCCGAGCACTTCGCCTCGTAGAGGGACTTGCCGCTCGCCACGTCGGCCTTCGTCCAGAAGGCGGGGCTCTTCTCGACGGGCCGCATCGCGCGAGAGCCGCCTCCGTCGCTGCTCATGTTCATCCGCTTCCCGGCGGAGAGCGAGGTGACGTAGGCCTCCAGCGCGACGAGGACCTTGCCCCCGAGTGGCGGATGCGTGCCGTCGAGGTTCCGCATGAAGCACTCGGCGATCCGCCCCTGTAGCGTCGTCACCTTCCCGTCGACGTCCGCCGGGTACGCCGCAGCTGCCCCGAAGAGCGGCAGCGCATCGAGGTCCGTCCCTCCGGCTCGGTGGCAGGTGCCGCACGACTTCTTGTCGTCGCGCCCGACGTAGGGTCTGCTGAGCGCGTTTCCCGGCGTGTCGACGAAAATCTGCTTGCCGAGCTTCGCCACGTCAGCCAGCGCGCCCGGGAGGCCCGCGATCGGGTCGATCTTCGCGACGGACGGCCGCCGCTCGACCGGCGTCGACGTCGCCCCCGGGGCGGGATGGTCGTAGACGTGGGCGATGCCGCTGTGGCAGCTGACGCAGTCCACGTCCTGCGCCTGGACGATGTCGCCGTGGACGAGCTGGTACATCGTGCCGGCGCGGAAGGCTGCGAGGTCGTGGCAGCCGCGGCACGTACTCGAGTCGGTCCGCTTCACGAAGCTGTGGACCTGCTTGCCCAGACGGGCGCGCGCCGCCTCCCACTTCTCCGCAGTCGAGATGGTTCCGCGGACCTCGTCGACGACGTCTGAGAAACCTACCCTGGCCTTGAACGCAACGAGCTGCAGCCATTGCCATGCGCTCTTGTTGAGCGTGCTCTCGTTCACGATGTGGCAGTCGGAGCACGTCGCCCGCACGCCCGTGGGGTTCGCGAAGTGGATGCTGTGCTGGTACGCCTCGTCGGCCGCCTTCATCGTGTGACAGGCCGTGGCGCAGAAGTGGTTCGTCCCCGCGTAAACGACGGCTCGATTCGCGACGGCGAAGGCCGCGAGCCCGAAGATCGCCCCCGCCAGCAACGCGCCGGTCGGCCAGCGACGCGCCTTCGAGGGCCCCTCCAGGCTGGAGGTCTCAACATTTGGCACGGGACGCCCTCCTCGCGCCGCTTGCTCCGGACCGGCGCAGCTTGAGCCGGGCAGCTTAGCAGGACCTCCCGGCGGGCGCGGCGGTATCCCGTTCACTTGACCAACGGTCTATCGGAGTCCAAGGAGACGCGGCCACCTTAGGACGGCCGCCTGCAAAGCCGTGACTTCCCGCGCCGCCGCGGGGGCACGGCACGGGCGAGAAGCCCCCCGAGCCAGGGCGCCCGGATGCGGGCCTCGGGCTCGAGCGTGCCGCACAACCTCGGCCACGTCCGCTGAGGCATCCAGCCGCTCTGCCTCCGCCGAACCGTCCGCAAGGCTCGCAGCGATTCGGTCGACAGGACTGCCCGAGCTTCGGCCGCCAACGCCGCCGGCTCGGGTCACGTCAACTGCTAGTCCGGCCGCTAGGGAGACGTTCCCGCGAAGGTGCCGGGGCCGGCGCTCGCGTCTTGCGCGTCCGATTGATCCGCGTCACGCCGAGCAACCGCCAGAGGTCGCACTCTTCCTCTTCTCAGCCCACGGAAGAACCTCGACATTGGCGCGAGGGCACCGGTGGGAATGGGAGAACAACCATGGAGCCGTTTCGACTGCACGTGTATTCCTGCCAGCAAGAGAAGTCCGACCCCGCCTGCTGCGCCGCGCGCGGCTCGGCGGCGGTGCTGGATGCGCTGCGCAAGGAGATCGTTGCCCAGGGTCTCGCGAACGAAGTGCAGGTGACAACGTGCGGCTCGCTCGGCCTGTGCGGGCGTGGCCCGAACATGGTCGTCTATCCGGAGGGTGTCTGGTACTCGGCGGTCCAGGCCACGGACGTTGCGGAGATCGTCCGCGAGCACTTCCGGGGCGGCGTTCCCGTGACGCGCCTCCTGAACACGGATGCCAGCGGGGTCAAGCGGGAGATCCTCGAGAACCGCGCCAAGGCCATGGCGGCGCTGGCAGCGACGCCCAAGGGGGCTTGAGCCATGGAAATCCTCAAGGACCGCGTGGCGCTCGTCACAGGCGCGAGCCGCGGGATCGGCGCCGCCGTTGCACGGCTGCTCGCGTCTCACGGCGCCCAAGTGGTGGTGAACTACGCCTCGAACGAGGAGGCCGCCCGCCGCGTGCTCGCCGAGATCTCGTCCGGCGGGAAACGGGCGATGCTCGCGCGAGCGGACGTCACGATACGCGAAGAGGTCGACGCCATGGTGAAGGCCGCCGAGCACGAACTCGGGCCCGTCGAGATCTTGGTCAACAACGCGAACATGAGCTTTCCGGTCCAGCCCTTCGTCGAGTACCGCTGGGCCGACTTCGAACGCAAGCTGACGAACGAGATGAAGGGGAGCTTCTTCACCTGCCAGGCCGTCGTCCCCGGGATGATCCAGCGGCGCAAGGGCTGCATCGTGAACGTGAGCAGCGGGCTGTCCCGGACGCCAGGGCCGGGCTTCGTCGCACATTCCAGCGCGAAGTCTGCCCTGGACGCGTTCTCGAAATCTCTGGCGCTCGAGCTGGGCCCGCACGGGATCCGGGTCAACGTCGTCGCGCCCGGACTCACGCGGACGGACGCGACGGCCCATCAGCCCCGAGAGATGCACGATGCCATGGCGGCGCGCACCCCTCTGCGGCGCCTGGCCGAACCATCGGACGTCGCCGGGGCGGTGCTCTTCCTGTGCGCCGACTGGTCGCGCGACGTCACAGGGACGTATCTGCCGGTGTCCGGGGGAATCCACATGCCGTGACTGGACGTGCTTCGGCCGCGGTGGAGGGGCTTACGAGACGCCTCACCTTTCACGACCACACTTTGCTTGCATGAACACCGCTCATCGAGAGACGGCCAGTCTGCTACCATTTCGAGAATGGACCTGAACGCGCTGGCGACGGAAGTCGCCGCAACCATCAAGACGGCCGGTCGCGTAGAGGCCATCTTTGGACGGCCGGTACGGCTCGGTCGGCACGCCATCATCCCGGTCGCGCTGGTGCAGGCAAGCCTAGGGGGGGGCGGAGGCGGCCTCTCCCTCCTGAGCGGCGGAGGAGGCGGGTTCAATCTCCAGGTCGTCCCCGTCGGCTACCTCATCGACGGCGGAGGAAAACCGATCTTCAAGCCGATCCCGCTTCCGCTGGAAGCGCTCCAGCTCGGACGTGGCGATGCCCGGTGGCGAACGGTACCGAAGAGCCCGCCTGCTGCATTCAGTCTTGCATCGAGGACGTCGGTGTTGCGCCGTCGCCGGAGGGCGTCCTGAGCGCCCGTGAACCCGGCCGCTGCCACCCGTCCTCAGGCCCCCAGCGCCCGAAGGCCACCCACGAGGGAAAGCCCTCGCGCTTGAAGCTGGACTTCGACGCCGGTCCCATGATTTGGCAACGGCTTGGTAGGACGTCCCGACCTGGTGGCGGGCTTGGCCTTCAAAGCCAATGAGTGGTGCTGAGAGGCGCTGCTGGGGGGTTCGATTCCCCTGTCCTACCGCCACTAACTAGTTGATTTCACTAACCCCTGGCACGACTCCGAGGCCTGTTGCCAAACGGGTTGCCAAGCCCGCAATGGCGCCGTCCAGGGCTTTGATGGCCGTCCCCTTCGCCTTCGACGACAGGTGCAAGTAGCGCTGCGTCGTCTGCAGGTTCGCGTGGCCGGCCAGCTCCTTGATGCTCATGGCCGGGACGTCGAGCATCGCGAGGCGGCTGCAGAACGTGTGCCTCAGGATGTGAATCCGGCCGTCCTCGACCATGTTCGCGCGGCGTTGTGCTCGCCGCATGCCGTAGGCGATCCACGCACGGTCTGCGGGTGTGCCGTCGTCTTTCAGGAGCACGCGAACGCCCCGGAGATGCCGATGCTCCTGCAAGGCTGCGGAGAGCCTCGCCGTCATCGGTACCACTCTCTCTTTCCCGCCCTTCGGCAGCGAGACGTGACCCTCCCAAACGGCACGTCGGATTTGGAGCAGTCCGCGTCGGAAGTCGACGTCGTGCCACTCCAGGCCGATGAGCTCGCCCAGACGAAGGCCGGCGTCGCCGCCGAGGACAACGGCGAGGTGGACTCGGGGATCCACCCTACCCGCCGCCTCCACGAGCCCCTCGTAGACCTCGGGCTCATAGAACTCCACGGACGGCAACGACGCCTTGAGGAGCTTCACGCGGCACGGCATCCGCTCCAGCACGTTCCACTCCACGGCGACCTTGAGGAGCTTGCCTAGCACCGTGAGGGTGTTGTTGACGCTTTTCACGCTCAGGTGGCGAAGTTCCGCCTTGAGCCTCTGGATGTCCTCGTCGGAGATGGCGTCGAGGCGTCGCCGCGAAAAGCGCGCCTCGATTCTCGTCCGATAGATCCGCTGCTTGCTATCCACCGACTAGGGTTTTTCGCGGTTCGCGAGGGAGTGTCCCTCGATGAACCTCGGCCAGAACTCCGCGAGTGTGGGCACGGGGATCTCTGGCTGCTTGTCCGTTCGTTTGCCTCCTTGCGCGATGATCGCGCTCTCGAGTTGCTGTCCCCACCGCTGGGCGGCGCTCCGGGTGGACACTGCCACTCGGTGCCGTTCGCGGTACCAAGACCCGTCGAGCTGTCGGACCCTCACGTCCACTACGAAACCCTTCTCGCCGGGTCGTTCTCTGATCTTCACCGCCATCGGTTCTCCTGACCGGTGACGGCACTCGGCGAGTTGGAGTCTACGAGAGTGGACAGACAGCGACTATCCATGACGCCCCATGAGGGCGTCGAGCGCCTCCCGCTTGAAGCGGAACTGGCGCCCCCAGCGCCGAACTGCCTCCGCGGGCACGCTCGCGCGCTCGATTCGCTTGTAGAGCGCCCGAACGCTCGGAAGGCCCAGGTACTCGGCTGCCTGCTGAGCGGTGAGCCACGCGCCCGTGGATGTCGATCCCCTCGCCGACGCTCGGCGAACGTCCGCCTTTTCGGCGTCATTCGTCGTGGCCCACCCGAACGCGACTTGTCCTTCGCTCGACTCTGCCATCCGTGTTCCCTCAGCGCTGATCGCCGGCCTGGGATCCGGTCGGCGGGTGCCTCTCGTCGTAGCCCAGCTCCTTCCCGATGAAGCCCCGCAGGACCCGCAGCGCCGACTGCAGTCCGTTTTCGCTGGGTAGCGTCGCGCCCATCCGTCTCGCCGCGGCTTCCCAGTTTCGGCTGGCCATGACCACGAGCAGGTAGTTGGCGTGGATCCGGTCGACCTGCTCGGAGTCGACCGTCAAGTGCCGTAGAGTCACGGGGCCGCCCGTCGACTGGCGTCGCCCCCCGAGGATGTACGGAGCGAGAACGGTCGCGGCCTCCGCGAACGTGAAGACGAGGACCGAGAACTCCGGAGTTCGCCTCGACGCCATCTCCGCCTTCACCGCCTCTTCGACGTGCCTCTTCCGCTCGTCCGAGTGGACGAAGAAGACGACCCGCGGAGGGAAACCGTCCGGATAGGCTCGCCGGTACCAGGTTTCCGGGCCTCTCGCCTCGGTCTGTCCACCGAAGAAGGCAGCGTAGCGGCGAAGTTTCGCCACGATCGCTCCGCTCCTCGCCGGGTGGGCCGTGGCGATGCTCTGCGTCCCCGTCTCGGCCTCAAGGAAGAGCCTCCGCTGCCTGTGCGGGACTTCGACGATGGCGTCGGGCTTGAGGACCGCCGAGACCCTCGCTGCCGCTGGCCCCTGGTGCTCGTAGCGCTTGAACTGGAGCGTTTCGTCGTCTTCCGAGAGCCAACGGAAGGGGAGGCTCGTCAGAGGCTCCAGATCCGACTTGCGGAGCTCTAGGACGAGCTTTAGCAGGACTTCGTTCAGGACGAGCGTGTGCTCGAGGAAGCGGTGGCCGATGTCGTGGGCTGCCGGGGGACGGAGATACGAGACGAGGGGGCCAACGATCCCCCTCCCGTACGAGGACAACGCCCACACTGGGACCCCCGTGCCCTCCGCTCGGCGGAACTCCAACCGGCGGAGACAGGCACCCTCCCCGAGGCCTCCACCGGGCGCACAGAGCTTCGCGAGCCGACGGTAAGTCTGCTTCTTGCTACGCCCCTCGAAGAGGAGCCGATGGACCTGGTCGGCGGTCGCGTAGCGGGCGATCCCCACGTAGGAGAGGAGTACCCGGTCCCGGTCGGTGAGGATGGCCCCCTTGGCCCTGGCCACGGCCGGCTCCCTCTACCGCTTCCTCGACCCAGCCGAGCTGTCGAACCCGGGGGGCTTCTCCCGGAGCTCGAGGGCGCGGTGGTAGAGCACGTGGAGGAGGTACTCGTAGCGGTCGAGCTCGAGCGCCTTCCGGTCGGCCTCGAGCAGCTCTGCCACCGCCCGCGGTAGACCGAACCAGCGGTGGACCCCGTCGAGGTAGCGGAAGACCGTGGCGTTCAGGTCCGCTCCGCGCGCCTTCGCCTCGTGCTTCAGGAAGTAGACGAGGTCAACAGGCAACCGGAAGGTCTGCGCGAACTTCTCGCTGGAGCTGGGCGGCGGCTCGACGGGGATCTTCGGGGTCATCGGATGCTCCTTCTTGGTCTCCCCTAGCTGTGGAACCTAAAGCGCACCACGGTCAACCCCACCATACACCACCCTTTTGAGGCTCCCCCGCCCCATCCCGCGACCCCTCCCGTCCCGAGCCGCGTCCATCGCCGTCATGGCAACCGGCCGCTCGCCTCTTCGCGCCTTGAACCAGGTCGTTCGCCTTCCTCGTCACCGCTCCCTCCTCGCCAAGACCGTTCGCTTGCGCGAAGCCGCCCCTCCGATCCCCTCCCATGACCCCACGTCCCACCTCTCCGAATCCGTCCTTGACAGGGTTCTTAGGGTTCCAGCCTTGCCTGGCCCCGCCTTCCGCCATCTTCGAAACTTCTCCTAGGGTGACATCAGCCCGATCCCTCGATCCAACCTCTGGTTGAGAGCGAGGGATCGGGCTGATGGCGCCCGTCCTCGGGAAAGACTCGACGCTGGCGGGAGGCGGGGCCGAGCCCGGTCGTCACGCGGAGTTACCTCGGTGCATCGAGGGCCATTCGTGATGACGGGCCTGGCTCCGATGCTGACGATTCTCATCATCGGCATCGTCATCGGCCGTTGTCATCTGCCTCCGTCATCTGTCACCGTGCGACCTGCGCCACAAAGTTCAGGTCCTGATTCCGATGGTCCTCCCCATCGGCAACCTGGACGCCAGCCGATCGTACAGAGGCTCAGGACCGCCTGGAGCTACTGCGGGCTCGGGGCGCGAAGGCTCGTTCCGCGGCGAACCACCCGCTGAGGGTGGACAAGGGGACACGCCAAGCCAAGGACCGCGTGTACCCCGCGGGAAAGGAAAACGACCCTTAGAGGCAGCTCCCGTTTGGCACGCGAAGGAGGAATACAGGAGTTCGACCACCTCTCAGAATGTGACTCCGGTCGAGAAGCTGTAGACCGACTTGTCCCGCAGCGGATCGAACGCGGTGTTGAGCCGATACCAAGTGCCGGTCGCCTGCGCGAAGAGCAACTGCAGGAAGGTCACGCGCAGGGACGCACCGAAGGTGAGCCGGCCCTGTACGAGCGAGAGGTCCGTGGAGTAACCCACGACGTCCTGGCCGAAGAACAGCGCGGGGAGGAAAGTGATCGCGGAGCCGGAGACGTAGGCCGTCGCCTGCGCCCGCAGCCGGTATCCAAAGACCCACTGCGTGGCGAAGCCCGACACCTCGCAGACGTTGTAGCCACCCTGGCACGAGCCGTTGTACGTGGCGGAGCCGAAGTTTCCGAAGCGAGCGATTCGCTCCTGGTTGGTCGACGGCAGGTCGGGAAGCCACTCGACGTTCGCTTCGGCGCTGAGTAGCAGGTTGTAGAGCCCAAGCCCCGGCGAGAACTGGGCGCTCCCGCCGAAGAGGAGCTGGTACATGTCGAGCGTGGCGTACCCGGGGAAGAAGTTGCCGACCGGGGTCGCCTGGATCCCCGCCGCGTAGGGCCCCTGGTGGTTCACCGCGCCCTCGATGAGGGTCGGGAAGTTGCGCTGGGCGGGAAGGCCGACGGTCGTCACGAACTCGCCGTAGAAGGTGTAGTTCCGAACCCCGGAGCTCACGCTGAGCGCGATCTCCTGGATGCCCTGCGGGTACACCGTCTGCACCTCGATCGCGGACGGAGTCGAGGCGTGACTGATGTTCACGTTCGGGTTCGGGCTGTTGAACCGGACGTAGTAGGCGGCGAGCTGGGTCGCGATGGGCTCGACGAAGTAGCGCGCGGCGAAGCCGAACTGTCCCCAGGCAGATGCCGAGGCGCTATTCAGGCTGCCAATCGCGAGACCCTTGTCGAGAATGACCTGGTCCGGCAGACCGACGGCCGGGGTCGCCTTGTTGCAGCTCGTCTCGAAGCCCGAGTCGAGGAAATTCCCCCACATGCCGCACGCGGGTAGGTTCGAGCGCACCCACTCGAAGTCGAAGAAGCCCTCGAGGGTCAAGCCCCGCGGAAACTGCGCGGAGGCGAGGATCCTTCCCATGGGGAGGAACCCTCCGTCCAGGACTCCCCCACCGGGCCGAAGGAGCCAGGTCGCGTCAATGGGGTTGAAGCTGTTGATCCCAGTGAAAAGTTGGCCCTCCCCCCAGTTCACGGCCTGTCGCCCAACACGAACGAAGAGGTTGACCTCGTCGAGCGCGAAGCTGCCCTGGATGAAGGCGTCCTCGAACTCGCCCCCGAGGAACTTGTTGGGCATGCGGAAGCCGCTGTCCGTGAGCCTCGCTCCGGGGACGTAGCCGTTCGGCACGTTGCCGTGGGGCACGCCGCTCGTCGAGTAGAGGACGTCGTACCAGACCCTGGCGCGGACGAACGCGCCGTACCTGCCGAGGTAGAGAAGGTTCAGGTCCGACACCAGCGTGAAGGGGGCGGCGACGAGGTTTCCCGCGTGGGGGTAGTTCAAGTTCGAGTCGTCGACGACCGAGATGGCGCCGAAGGCGCCCGGATACTGGTTGACGTTGTTGAACCCCACGAGCTGGTAGTCGGCGGCGTGGCCCCGGAGGGCGACGCCGGCGGAAATTGTGTTGTTCCAGTAGCCGGTGAAGTCGCTTCCGAGCTCGAAGTCGAAGGCGGCGGCGGGCGCAGGGATCGCGACGACTAGGGCGGCCAGGGCGAGAGTCGTCCGTACGTTCGCTCTCACGACGCCCTCACCACTTCGCGATGGTCTGCATGTGGTCGGGGACGAACTGCACAGGACGCCCCTTCCATCCCCAACGCCAAGGGAACCGCTCCTCGTTGTCGAGGTAGCTGACGAGGTAGGCGCGGCTCCGGAGGTCGTAGTGGACGAGGGCGCGGTACCACGGGACCATCACGTCGTAGAACTGGATCGTCTGGTGGTCGCCGAAGCGCCAGAGCTCGCCGCGCTCGTCGTAGACCTCCTCCTGGACGATCTGCCAGGTGTCCTCGTCGAAATAGAAGATTCGCCTCGGATAGCGGTGATGGGCACCCTTCCGCAGGGTCGCCTCGACGACCCAGACGCGATGCAGCTCATAGCGGAGGAACTCGGAATTCACGTGGTGGGGCTTCAGGATCTCGCCGTACTTGGCCTTCTTCGACCCGAGCCGGTAGGCGTTGTAGCCGATATACCGCTCGCGCTTTCCGAGGAGCTTCCACTCGTAGTCGTCGGGAGCGCCGTTGAAGCCGTCGTTCTGGTCGGAGACGCGCAAGGCGCCCGTCGCCGGAGGGATGTCGTCGTAGCCGAAGAACGGAAGGCGCTGGACTCGGAGCGAGAAGGGGTCGAACCTCCAGTTGATGGTGCTCTCGCCTACGGGGTCGATCGGCTCCCAGCGGAGGAAGATCGTGTTCGCGAGCTCCGGCGGCGCGATGTAGAAGGCGTACTCGTTGTACAGTCGTCCCGGCTGCGGCTCGGTCATGAAGCCTTGCTGGGCGAACACCTCGTGGTCGCGAATGCGCACCGTGTAGCGAAGCCCCTGCGTGGTCACGAGAAGCCAGGTGTACTGGCGCGACACCGACCCGCCGCGCCAGCGGAAGATGTGGTTCCAGATGACCTGAAGCCCGTCGGTCGGCCGCGGAAACGGAACGGTCGTCTGTCCGACGTTCCGGATCCGGTACCCGTCCTCCACGGCAAGCCCGGCCTGCTGCCCGATCTCCTCCTGCACGGATGCGGGGACGGCTGCACTCCTGCGCGTACGGTAGACCGGCATCCGGAACGTGTCGGGGTAGCGTTCCAGAAGCGCAACGTGGCCGAGACTGAGCCTGTCCTTGTACTGCTCGACGTTTGCGGCGGTGATCGTGAACAGGACGGGATCGTCGGCGAAGGGATCGAGGTATCCAATCTCTGGGTCAATCGCTGGGGTCCGGGCCAGGCCCCCGTCCCACGCCGGAATGGTCCCGTCAGCGTTACCCGCTCGCTCTGCGCCAACTGGAGTGAGCTGGTCGCCGGCAGGCGCCTTTTCCGGCCCCACTTCCACCGCTTTCGTGCCCCGGGGAGCCACGAGCAAGAAGGCCAGCGCGACACACGCGAATCCCATGACAACCGAGACGGGCGTCGGTCGTCTCGGGGCCCTCGCCGAGGACTGCGGCGTTCGCCAATTCCACGGAGGGACGGAGAATCTCCTCTGGGCCGGACTCGCCCTCCCCGCTAATGCCGGGACGACTGCCGCCATGCACAAGCGAATCGCCGAGGTCTGGCTGCACCGGACGGATCTACTGACGTTCGCGTTTGGCATATGTACGGCCTCTCCTGCGCAGCCGACGGGCTGCGCCAGTTTAGCTTGCCCGACGCCGCAGGAGGCCGAGAAGCCGTTCCTCGGCCAGGATCACCACGAGCACATGGGCCAACGTCGCGGACGGCTGCCGGAATAGAGCTGCCACCTTGGGCGCAACGGACTCGCGCTTCAACGCCGTATGCAAGGCTTGCTTGAGCACCTAAAGGGTCAGGACGAAGACCCCAAGAAAACAAGAGACCTGTGGACCGCCGAACTCGGTTGTTTCGCCGATGTTCTCGCGGGCACTTGCAGCACCGCGCATCCAGGCGCTCCACGCCTGCCGAGAGAAGGCCAGGGCGCCACTACCCCCTCCTCGACGCTGCTCGACCGTCTCGCGGCAATCGCGCAGGCCAACTCGTTCGATGAATTCATTTCGCATGAACGCGACCATCGCTTGCCACACTCCTTGCCAACCACCAAGGTCCCGAACCGTCCGCCTGCTGTCGACGGATGTCCACCGGTGAGCCTCCGGGAAAACGTTGTGCTCCAAGGCGTTCCGGGCATTTTGCCGAGTGCCGTCACCACCTTGCATCACCACAGGTGAACGAGTTCGATTCCCCTGTCCTACCGCCATTTCCCTGTCCGCGATTCCCTAGTGAAGTCGATGGGATGGGTGCGTTCGCGACCATGCGGAGCGCCGGCTTTTCCACATGGGATTTTCACACGTTTTCTTGCCCAGGAAGGGTGATGGCAGGACCGCGCGGCAGAGGCGGGGCCAGATCTGGCCCGTGCGAGTGTAGAGGTCGCTTGCCGTGCGCGGTGACGGGTTTGTCAGCCGGTCGAGGTCGCGTTCCTCGGCGCCGCCGGCGAGGGCCAGCGAACGGAACGTGCTGCGCGACTCGTAGTGCCGCTGGTGCTCCATCCCAGGGCCACGAGATCCCGCTTCCACTTCCACGAGACGCTGTTCGAGCGCACGCCCCCGTCCGCGGAGGGCACGATCAGGTCGTCCGGTTCCGGGGTCCGGCCCTGGAACTTGGGCCACCCTTCCCGCTTCCACGCGGTGAGCACCTCGGCGAGCACCGGATGGACCGGAAGCCACTTCTCGATCTCAGTCTTGGTCGCCCTCTCGACCTGAAAGCGCGTGTCGTGGTCGCGGCGACGAGCCGGCCGAGCTCGGCCTTGAACTCGGGTTCCCAGTCGCGCCAGCGCCGGATGGACGCCTCGGCGGTCCTCATCCCCGTCAGGAACTCGAGCGCATACCGCCTCCTGCCGTCTTCGAACTTCTCCTAGGGAAACCCGACTCTGGCGGTAGGCGGGCCAGACCCGGTCGTCACGCGGAGTTACCGTCGTTTGCACGGACCCGACCCTGATGACGTGCAGTGACCCCGACGCGATGACCCCAGGCATCGGCACCGTCATCGGCACCGGTCATCTGCGTTCGCCATCGGGGCTCATGCAACCGCCAGGGATGCGGCTCGGTAGCTGCCACGAGGAGCGCGCCTGACTCAATTTCGGAGGACCGTCGGGAGCGATGGTGCGTGCCGTGCATTCGGGCGGCCGGGCCCCCAGCAGCCACGGCCACCGCGGCAGGCCATAATGACCCGTGAGGATGGCCATGGACGAGAAGGTACTGCTCGAACGGATCACCTGCGACCCGAGGATCTTTGGCGGCAAGCCGATCATCGGTGGTCACCGGCTCGCCGTGGAACACGTCCTCGGCATGCTCGCCGCCGGGGACACCACCGAGACCATCCTTTCTGGCTACCCGTGGCTCGAGCGAGAGGACGTCCTGGCCTGCCTCGCCTATGCGAAGAGGCTTGTGGGGCATGAACGCGTCGAGCCCTTCCTCGTTCCGACCGGGACGTGAGGCTCCTCCTCGATTCTTGCGTCTGGGGCGGTGCCGTCAACCGGCTTCGCGCGACGGGCCATGACTTCGACTGGTCCGGCGACTGGCCCGCCGACCCAGGCGAGTTGAGATCCTCGCCCGCGCCCTCGCCGAGGGGCGCGTTCTCGTCACGCTCGACAAGGACTTCGGCGAGCTTGCCATCGTCAGAGGGTTGCCGCACGCAGGCATCCTGCGCCTGGTCGGGATGTGCGCGCTCCAGCAGGCCGAGGTGACGCTACGGGTCCTCGAATCGCACGGAGCCGACCTGGCTAGCGGGGCCATCGTCACCGCGGAGGCCGCCAGATTGCGGGTGCGACTCCCCGGTGATGGGGGCTAACGCAGAAAAGAACCTATCGGCAGTTGGTCGCCCGGCGGGTGCCTCGCGCACTCGGATGCCCCGCATCGCAACCAGCGGAACAGGTCGCCCGCCGCACCATAGTCCTCCCTGGTCCGAGCTACTCAGCTTGTCCGACGGCGCCTATTCGCCCGCTGCGCCCCACACCCGCGCCCGAGGGCGACCCTGAGCGCATGGCCCCCTGGCAGGCGCAACGGGCGGGTAAGTTCTCGGTGACGAGACCAAGGCGAGCGGTGCATCGTCGGCCTGCCCTGCGCCGGCCGCCGATGGATGGCGACGTTTGGGACGTCGCCTGGGACGCACCCATCGCGGTGGCCAGTGACCGAATCGGCACGCGACGCACTCGAGCGCAGAGGTCACCTTCGTCCGACTCAATTGGGCATCGGCTGCTCGCGCGCGGGCGGCTGCAACGGCAACGGCGTGAAGGCCTTTCGGCAATCGGACAGACGGGCCCCCGCGCGGCCATACAACGGCTGCTTGCGAGGGCCACTTCTCCCGTCACGCAACTGTCACGCCGCTTCCCGTGGAATCCGTGCGGTCCTATGTCGACCCGGTGACAATGGCCGCCATGCCAAAGAGCTTCGACATCGGCCGCGAACTGGGCGAGGTGGCCCTCCTTCTGCCCGCCGCCATCCGGCGTGCGTGGTCCGCTCAGGACAAGCTCGCATATTGCACGCGGGTCTTCCGCCTCGCCGACCAACACGCACGCGAACTGGGATCGGACCTGCCCGATCTCGCTGCCGAGCGCGAGGCTCTGGGGCTCGACGAGCCCACGCTGGACGAGGCCGTGTCGGAGAGCCGGCTTGAGAACGGCGCTCTCCATGTACCTCACGCCGAGAGGCTGCACCGCTTGGTGGTGGAGTGCGTGGACGACACGATCGCGGCGCTGGCCATGGGCGGAGAGCAGGTGCGGGGGATGGGCTCGACGGCGTTCCGCGACCGGTTCCAGACTTTCTTGGAGGCTGCCGGGCCCATCGTGGGGGACGTCGTTCCCGGCTCCTATCTCGAGCAGGCCGTGGGTCCTGGCGAGGCGGGGCTTCAACGCTTGGTCGAGGATCTCCGTCTGGCGCTCAAGTCGCTCCAGCAGACTCTGGTGGAGGAGAACGTCGGCGGCGCGTGGGCGTACGGGCTGGGCCAGGACGACCAAACGCTCCTTACCGCGCTCATGTCCGGCTTGAACCGGACCGCCCCGCTCAAGTTCGAGGAGCCCGGCCTGGACACTACTGCCACTCGAAGTGGAGACGAGTTGCTCGTCCAGGTCGATCTGCGCGGAAGTGAGGCGCACGCCCTGCTTGTGCGAATTGGCGGAACGACCTGCCGGCTCACACTGGCCGACCCGCATCTGCAGAGGGTCCGGTTCTTCCAAGGACTGCTGCAAGGATTTGGCCTGCAGTGGAAGGAGACGACATCTCGGGAAACGCGCGGGGCCGAGGGGCGAGAAACCTACTATCTCTGCCCCGGACTCTGCGTCGCCCCGGACCGTGCGGTGCTCGCAAAGTTTCTCGAGCACCTCGGGTCACGGCTCGTCTTCCTCATCGACTGGAACCGGGCACGCAAGAGGCTGCGCAGCTTCGTAGATGGCCCGGCTTGCCTGGAGCTACTACGGTGGGCCGCTGATCACGACGTGGGGCACCGCGCGTTCCTCGAACTCGGCGGCGAGCGGCTCATCTACGATGCCATCGAGGGTGCGTCTCCCACGCCGGTGCGCTACGGACAGCGGCTCGATGCGATCATCGGGCGAGAATCCGCAGTGGACTTCCTGCGTTTCGTCCTGCGCACGACGTCGGCTGGCCTCCTCCGGCAGCGTTCGGAGCGCTTCATCCGAGATGAAATCCGGGCAGACCTCCTGCTGCGCTTTGAGACGTTGGAACACGGGGTGCTCGCGATCGCTGCCGAGCACGCGTTGCTCGTCTTCGGCCTGGCGGGAGCGGTGCGCGGTGCCCTCTCGTCACCTCGGGCCACCGATGAGGGTCTTCAGCGCAACGCCGCCGAATGGGAGAAGCAGGCGGATCGGCTGGTGGAGAGGGTACGCACGCTGGCCCGCCGCTCGCCTCAGGCGAAGCTCTACGCAAGGATCATGGGCGAGGCGGACGATGCCGCGGACAACCTCGAGGAGGCCGCGTTCCTGCTGGCCCTGCCCGGGGCGCGCACCGTCAGCCCGATCCGCGACGCGATTCTGCCCCTGGCAGGGCTTCTCGTGGACGGAGCGGAGGCATGGAAGCAGTGCCTGCAGGCGTCGGCCCAGGTCACTCGGGTCACGGCCCGCGAAGACCTCCAGGGATTCCTGGAGACCGTGGAGCACCTGGTCATGCTCGAGCACAAGAGCGACGATGCCGAGCGACAGGTCACGGCTTTCCTCTTCGGGGGGACGGTGGACCCCCAGCAGATCCTCCTCTACGCCCGCGTGGCCGAGGCCCTGGAGAAGGCAGCGGATGCCCTGGCGCGTGGAGGATTCTTGCTGCGCGATCACTTCCTCAGCGAGGTCGCGGGCTGACGCCCGTGGCAAATCAGCTCTGTCGTCATGGTTCCGCTCGAAGCATCGCAGGTCGCCGCTGCACGGTACATGGAGAGGGTCGCCCTGCTTCAGGCGAGCTACCGCGCGGGCTCCATTCACGCCCACATCCCCCCTGAGCTCCTCGACGCAGAAGGGCCACCGGGGGATGTCGCCGCGACCAGCTTCCCTGCCTCTCACGCGGCGCTGGAAGGCGCATCAAACGGGTTGTTCTATTCCCTTCCCGTGGCATTCGACCCGGCGGAGAGCGTGGGCCCGTATCTGGCAACCGTGGACCGGGACGCCGCGGGCGAGCCCTACCGCTTCATGGATCTCGGCGCCCTCATCGCCTCGCAGCCGTTCGGCGAAAACGATCCCGAGATCGCGGCCGCGGTACTCCGCGACTTGCCCTTTCTCGTCTCGAGATACGCCCACTCCGAATACCAGACCGTTCTGTCGCTGAAGCTCAAGGCCGCGCTGGATGAAGTGGCGCCCTCGGGAACACCGCGTCACTTCGTGGTGAACACCGGAGCGGAAGCGGTCGAGAACGCCATCAAGTCGGTGCTTCTGAACCGGGTGAAGTCAAGGTCACCGGAACAGGACGTCGGCCAGTCCGCCACGCCGGAACGGCTCGGCCTCTTTCTCATTTCGTTCGAGGGAGGCTTTCACGGCCGCACGCTCGGAAGCTTGGCTGCGACCCACCGCAAGCGAGCTCGCCTCGGTTTTCCCACCTTCGATTGGCCACACGTCGGTTTCCCCATCGAGGATTGCCGATTCCCTCAGCGTACCCGGCGCCGTGCGGAGAAGAGCCTGGAGCAAGTGTGGGACCTCATGGTCACTGGAAGGATCCCCGGAACTTCCAGGCCCCGCGCCCAGTTCTGGCAGCAGCTCCGAGCCTGCGACGACCTGCTGGCTTCCTTGCCGGCCGAGCGAAGTGCTTGGCCCCACCTGGTGGCTAAGTTCGTGGCCTGGCAAAGGACTCTCATCGAGCCGGTTGCGCTCCAACGCGCCCAGCGCGTCGCCGGAGTACTCGTCGAACCGATCCAGGGAGAGGGCGGCCTTCGCTTCGCCCCGGCTTGGTTCTTTCAATGCCTTCGTCTGCTGACCCGCATCTACGACGTACCTCTGCTACTTGACGAGGTGCAGACAGGATGGGGAGCCACCGGTCGGCTGTGGGCGCACGAACTCTTCGACCTACCCTGTCCGCCTGACGCAGTGGTCTGGGCCAAGAAGGCTCAGAACGGCGTCCTCTTCGTGAGCGAGGAGTTGGCCGCGTTCTTCCAGGAGGAGAAGAAGTTCAACACCACTTGGGAGGGCGACTCGGGCGGCATGGTGCGGCTCCTCGCCTGCCTGCGGCGTCTCGACTTGGAGCAGGTCCGGACGACCGGAACCCTGGCGCGCTCGGGCCTTGAGCGATTGACGCGAGATTACCGCGGCCTCTTGCGCAACGTGAGAGGAATCGGCTGCATGTTGGCCGTCGATGTGGTCCGTCCGGACTGGCGAGACGTGTTGCGCGATCGGGCCTTCCGGCGCGGGCTCATTCTCCTTCCGGCGGGCGAACGAACCCTCCGATTCTACCCTCGCTACGACATGGAACCCTACGCGATCGAGGAGGCGCTGACGTTGTTCCGCAATGCCTTGGAGGACGTGATACGCGGGCGGCTTTCGCCAGCGGTCCGCCACGGTCCCGAAATCCGCGTGGGCACGCTCGAGGCTCGACCTGGCACGCTAGATGCTCTCGTGATCAAACGCGAGGACGGTCCATTGTTGCTTCCCCAGATCATCGCGGTTGAGGCTGAGAGATATGGTGGGCTCGCTCACTATCCGCCCGGCGTGCTCAAGGCGGGGCGCCGACCGCTTCTCCAATACCCAGAGGAGGCGCTCCAGGCCACACTCGCCTTCGCTCGTTGCTGTGGCGTCGCCCTGCAGGATCGCGTTTCCCAGCGAGTGCTGGCGTACGCCCTCGGAAGTGCACTCGAAGACCATGACGAACTGGGAGTGCGCGAAGACCCACGGTATGGAGATGGCGACGTGGTCTACCTGCAGGCCATGGCCGTCTCTCCCTTCGTTCGAAACCAGGCGGAGGTCGAGGGCCGAGTATTGGATGCCTTTCTGGCCCGGGCGCGGGAGCTCGGTTTCAGCGCTATCTCCTCCCTCATCGAGGCCCGCTTCAGGGAAACGGGCCCCGCGTGGATCCGCAACGCCACCGTCCTGGAGACGGTCGACAACTATCTGCAGAGCGGAATGCGGTTTGTTTACCTGCAGGCGCTCCTGTAAGCGGTCGGCGCCTACTCATCCGGCGCCAGCGAAACGAACGCGCAGCGCTTGAGGCGAGCGAGGCTCGGTCGCACCCGACGAAATGCGGCGCAGCGGCGCACCCGGGGGCACGCCGCCGCGCCTAACGAGACGTCGGCTCTATTACTCGAGACCCGGCAGGGCCGGCGTCCGCTCCATCTTCACCGCCTGGAGCTCGCTCGGAGAGATGCCGAGCGCCTTCAGGATCGTCGGGGCCACCTGCGTGGTCGACACCGGGTTCTGCACCTTGTGCCCACCGCGACACCAGGGGCCGACGACGAGGAGGGCGACGTCCGTGTCATCCGGCGCCCCGCCGCCGTGCTCGGCGATCTTCTTCGAGCTGCCCGAGTAGATGACGCCCCAGTCCGGCTGGATGAAGACGTTCGGCGCCCGGGCCGCGGCGGTCGCGTCGTACAAGGTCGGATCCCCGTAGATGGCGGCGAGCGCCGGCCCGTAGGTGACGTTCTGGTCGAAGATCGTGTCGGGGGGAAGCTCGCTCGCGTACATGGCCGCAGCGTTCGAGGGGTTCACGAGGCTCGCGACCACAGCCGCCACGTTCTTCGGGTCTTGGTTCTGGAGCCAGAGGATCCCGACGTCGTCGGTCTGGAGGTGGCCCGCGATGGCGTAGTTCTGCGGGCCGTTGGAGTTCGCCCCCGTGAACACGGTGTTGTCGACGCCCGGGTCGGCATTGTTCACGAAACCGAGCGGGTCCTGTACGTCTTGGACCGGCGCGTGGCCGCCGCCCTCCATCTTGAGCTTCTTGAAGTCGATCGGCGACTGGCCGTGCTTCGCCGAGACAACAATGAGCGTGCGGTTGAGGAGGTGGTTCTTCTCGAGTGCCGCGACCACTTTGCCGATGGAGGCGTCGGTGTGCGCGATGGCGCCGAGCAGCGTGGTGGACGGCGTGCCAATGGGGTCGACGTAGCCGCCGATGGGGAGCTTCTGCCCGACGCTCACCGCCTGGAAGTTCATGCCGAACACTGTCGGCACGCCCTTGCCCGGCGATCCGTCGGACCTGAGGCCGTTGATCTCGTTCACGATCGCCTGCACCTTCACGTCGTCGTAGGCCTCCTGCGAGGGGATGCAGTCAGTGTAGACCGAGACCTTCTTCGGCGGGAGCGAGTTCGTGCCGTCGCAGAGCTTGAGCGTGCCGGAGAGATCGACGCCGTTCACGACGCCGCCGTTCGCGATGTTCGAGTTGATCTCGGGCGTGTAGAGGTCGTCGACGCCCTTGCCAGACGGTCCGTTCACGAGGTCGTAGGAGGGGTGCTTGTCCGACCAGGCGGTGAGGCCGCCGTGCTCCTTCACGACCTCGAAGATCGTGTTCACCTTGAGGAACTGGTGCGGCCAGACGGGGTTGCAGCCATTCTCGTCGAGCCTGAGGGGCAGGTTGTTCGGATTGACGCCGCCGCTGAAGAGCTGCGTCAGGTCGTAGTCGACGGTCTCGTCGTAGACGATCTCCGAGCCTGGGTTGCCGGTCGAGGTCTTGCAGGCGCTCGTCGGGGGGTAGAGGAAGCGATCGTAGCTGTCGTCGTAGTACACGCCCGTGGACCTCGGCGTGCCGCCGGTGACGAGCGCGAGAGTGCCCGGGAAGGAGTCGGAGGGCGTCGTGGTCTTGGCGTTCGTGTAAGTGACGCCGCGCTTCGAGAGCTTCGCGAGCGCGGAGCCGGGGTGCGACTTCACGAAGTTCTCGAGATCCTGCCGGTGGAACCCGTCCACGGAGATGAGCAGCACGTGGTCGACGGAGCCCCACCAGCTGCCACGGTTGTCGGCGTACGGGCGCTGGAAGAGGTCGGTCATGAGGTCGTCGTCATCGATGGAGCAGGCGTAGCCGAGGCACGGCAGGCCCCAGAGACTCTCGATGGTGGCGAGGAGCGTGTAGTGGTTGAACGGGTGGTCGGTAGCGATCGGCTTCACCTGCCGCGAGTTGATCACGATGGCCGGGGCGCGCGCACCGCCGAGGACGACGCCGTTCGTCCCCACCGGGCTCGTGGAGGTCCCGGCGGAGCCCGAGTAGTCGTCCTCGTCCCAGACGATGGCGATGGCGGCGTTCTCCTGCCAGGCCGGCGAGGCCATGATCTTGCCCACGGTCTCCTTCAGGTACTGGTCGCCGAGCGCGATCACCTTGTGGTCGAGCCCGGAGGCGGGGTACCCGCAGTCCGGGATGCCGACGAGCGCCGCCTGGGACGGCGACATCCCGTGCATGTCGTGGCACTGGTCGGGGGAGAGCCACACGAGGTCCGGCACGTTGCCCGAGGCGAGGTCCGCGTCGAGCTCGTCCGCCGGGACGATCTTCGCTATCCGGTCCGGGCGCTCCCGGATGTCCGAGAAGTACATGAAGGGATTGTGCTTCTGCGCGTAGAGCTTCACAGTGGTGCCGTTCACGACCGGGGCGTATTCGACGTCCGAAGCGACGGACGGCAGCGACTGAAAGTACGCCTTCCAGTCGCGGTCACTGCCCTCCAGCTGATCGACGATGTTCTTCCCCGCGAACCAGTGCGCGGTCGACGTCGCGGCCGCCACCTGGAGCGAGGTGAGCAGCGCCGCGCTCGTTGCGTCGCCCGAGTTGGGCACGAACTCCTCGGGTGCGCAGTAGACGTCCTTGCCCGCCTTGCAGTCGTCCCAGATGCCCTGGAAGCTGCCGGATATCAGGGCGAGGTAGTTCGGGAGGCTCGGGTGGGTGACGCCGTAATAGTTCGTGGCGACGCCGTAGGTCTGCGCGAGCGAGTTGATGTACGGGGCGTCGGCGGTGTTGCCGATGATCTCGCCGGTGCCGTGGTTTTCCATCATGATCACGAAGAGGTGCTTCAGGCCGCGCCCTTTACCTTCCCAGCTACCCGCCCACGCGGCGGTTGCTCCGTTCGAGGCGGCCGCAGTGGCAGTCGCACTCGCTGTCGCGGAGCTGGGGGGGCGCGACGCGGAACCGCAAGCGGCGAGCGATAGACCAAAGAGTCCGACTGTGAGCCAAGTGGACAGTGGTCGGAGCCGCCCGTTATCGGCTCCCGCTGATGTGTTTTCGACCGTCATGATCCGTCTCCAGATGGGCGCCGCGCCTCTTCGCGAGTGACCGAGAGGCGAGAGGCCCCGTTTGTGGTCCGCTGTCAGGGGTCTTTCGGGTTTCACCATGCGCGAGGGTTGCTACAGCCGCGGGGCAAGCTTCGCAGGGGCACTTCGGTGCCGATTCCGCAACGCGCCACTCACACCGAACGAGGTGCGGCACGCACGCCGGTCTCCCGGGCACGCTCGAGAAACTTCGACTTCGATTACGTCTCTCCGGTCCCGGACGGGGCGCTCGCGCGCAGTACCCCGGAACCAAGCGCAGATACTAGTTGGCGGGGATCACCTCGCGAGCCTCGTCGCCGTCGTCGGGGTCGATTCCAGATTCGTGGTTCATGATGGCCGCGACCGCTACCGGACAACCCTGCCGCATGCGCACGCCGATGGGCCGGTCGGGCTGGGCGTGGAGCCGGAGGTCGTAGCCCCCGCCGGCGACTCGCCGGATGTCGAATCCGTAGGCAAGCCCCTGCCCGAGAACGTTCAACTCCTCGCGGTGGCCGTCCGCAGCGACCATGAGCCAGGTCGCATGGACGGGGTCGCGGCCGTCGAGAGCCCCGGTTGAGGCGAAGCGAGCTTCGTACACGACCACGTTGGCGTTGGTACCGCGGGCGACGCGGAGGAGCTCCGCAGGGCAAACGGGCGCCTCCGGGTCGGTTCCCAGGACGGACCACAGGGCCATCCACACCGCCGCCCACGCCACCAAAAGTGAGCCTGCCTAGCACACGTCACGGGTGGGCCTCCCCCACGTGACATGTCCGCGAAAGGCTCGCTCACCCGGCGCGCAGGCGCCGCCAGCGCTCGATCTCCTGCAGAGATGCGAGCGGGCGCTCCCGAGTCACCGAGAGGCTGCCCGCGAACACCTGCCCCGTGCTGGCGTCGAGCGAGACCGCGTCACCCTCCCTGAGGACCGTCTCCCCGACGCGGCAGCACCTCCCCGGAGCATCGACAACGAGAACGCGGCAGTCGACGAGACATGCCTTACCGAGCTCGCGCGCAACGACCGCCGCGTGCGAGGTCCGGCCTCCCGCGGCGGCGACGACCCCACTCGATACGGCGATGGCGGGGAGGTCCTCCGTCGAGAGGGCGGGGCGCACGAGGACGACCGATTGCCCATCCCTCGCGAGCTCCTGCGCGCGCGCCGTGTCGAACACGGCGGTCCCCACGGCCGCGCCCACGCCTGCGGGAACACCGGTGGCGAGCGGTGCGGCGCCCGGGGGCACCTCGAGGGCCACGCGCTCGATCCGATCGAGGTCGAGCCCCTCGAGCCGGGCCAGCGCCGTGGCCGGATCGATGACGCCGTCCCGCACCAGCCCGACCGCGGACTCGAGCGCCGCCCAAGGCGTCCGTTTGGCCCGGCGTGTCTGTAGGACCCAGAGCTTCCCCTCCTCCACGGTGAACTCGAATTCCTGGACATCACCAAAGGCGCGCTCCAGCAGCGACGGCAGCCTTTCCACCTGGCGCATGACCGCGGGGAGCGCGGCGGCAAGCCGCAGCGCCTCGCGCGCCGCGACCCGCCCGGACACCAGGTCCTCGCCCTGCCCGCCGAAGAGGAAGTCGACGTACAGGCCGGGCCGGCCGGTGGCCGGGTCCCGCGTGAAGCCCACGCCAGTGCCGGAGGCGGGCCCCGCGTTCCCGAAGACCATGGCCTGAACGAGGGCGGCGCTGCCGGGGGGGCACTCGATCTGGTGCAGCGCCCGGTACGCCGTAGCCCTCGTACTCGCGTACGACCGGAAGACCGCGGCGACGGCCGCCTCGAGCTGAGCCATTGGGTCCTGCGGGAACGGCTCTCCGGCCAGGTCGGCATAAGTCCGGAGCATGACGCGGACGAGCTCGCGCAGTGCCGCGGCATCGAGGTCTCGCTCCGAGCCGAGCCCGTCCGCCCGCAGCCGCCTGCGCGTCAGCTCCTCGAATGGACCGGGGTCGAGTCCGCGCACCGTCGTGGCGAAGCCCTCTACGAGGCGCCGGTGGCAGTCCCAGGCCAGGCGGGGGTTCCCGGTGGCGCGGATGAGTCCCTGGACCGAGAGCTCGTTCACGCCGACGTCGAGGACGGTGTCCATCATCCCCGGCATGGAGACGGGTGCCCCGGAGCGCACCGAGACCAGTAGCGGACGGCGAGCACTTCCGAACATCCGCCCGGTCGCGGCCTCGAGCTGCCGAACGCCCGCGACGAGCTGAAAGCGCCCCTCATCCGGGAGGGTACCCCGCTCCAGCGTCGCCCGGCCAAGGTCGGTCCCGAGGACGAATGCCGGGGGCACAGGAACGCCCAGGGCGTCGAGGCGCATGAGCCCGTGGGCCTTGGCGCCCACGGCCTCCGGCGGCGCGGGGGGCGAGGATCCCCGGGTCCCGATGAGGCGGACCTCGCTAAGCGCCGTCATCCGGTCATGACCTCCCCAAGCAGGTGGTCGCGGAGCGACAGGGCGGAGCGCGCCAGCGAGTCTGCTGCCTGCTCGAGGGTGTCGGCAATAGCACCGACGAGTTGCATCTCGCGCCAGTCCTCCGCGTCGCGGTACACCGCCGCGGTGACCAGTCTCTCGGCCCGGTCGGTCTCATGCTCGACCTCGACCACGCGGTCGACGGCCTCGAGGAAATCTTGAAGGTCTTCCCGGTCCCCTCCGCGACGTACGTGGGAGGCGCTCTCCAGGCACTTCACCCACTCGCGAGTGCCTGTGACAAGGAGGGCCGCAAGGCCCTGGAGCGCATCGCGGAGCGACGGCTTCCCGCCGCCCCTGGGGATCAGGGTGAGGAGGAACGCCGACTCTTCCAGGTTGTCGGCGATGTCGTCGGCCTCGGCGAGCAGCCTCCCGAAAAACGGCCCGCCGCGGGCGCGGTGCGAGAGGCTGCGCACGCGGTTCACGATCTCGTCCGCGCGGCGCTCCCAGCTGGCGGCGCGACGCGCCCCCTCGGCAGCGGCGGCAACCTCGTGTCCCGGGGCCTGCATGAGCCCGTCGTGGACCCCTGCCGCGAGCTCGGTGAGGAGTGCGGCGTGCTCTGCCGCGAGCCCGAGCAAACCATGTTCGAAGGTCTCGAACCGGCCCGCAAGCTCTCCCCGGATCTCGTCGCGCACGAAGCGCTCGGAGCGTCCCTGGAGGAGCGCGCCGGTCGTGGCGCGGAGCACGAACTGCAGGAATTCGACGGCAGCTTCCTTCCCCAGGATCTCGTCGAGGCGTTGCCCGTAGCGAACCGGCGCCGTGGCGGCATGCTCGATGGCCTCGTAAACGAGCCGCTCCCCGCCGAGCTGCAAAAAGGCCCGGTGTCCCACCTCGTTATCGGCGGCCCACCGGAGCAGGTCGACACAGGCGGGACCATCGACGAAGTTCCGTAGGCGCTTTCGGGCGCGGTTCCAGTCGATGAGGAAGACGAGTCTCGAGCCGAGCGCCTCGAGAAACCGCTCGAGCTCCTCTGGGCTCCTCGCCTCGAGCCGCCCCGTGCACAGGTAGTAGCCCTCCCCCTCCTCGAGCCACTTCGCCTGCCGGGACCGGATCTCCGCCCACTTGAGCCCGCAAGGGGCGAGGAGGGCCTGGAAAAATCGCACCCGCTGAAGGTGCGGGTCGCTGTGGGTGACGGTCGCCTGCAATCCGTTCACCTTCACCACCAGCACGTGGGACTCCGTCGTACCGATGTCATTCTGCAAGAGCAGCGTGTCCCCGCTTCGCGTGGCCGTCGTTTCGAGGCCCGGGTGGTCGAACTTGAGAGCCGAAGTGCGGTGGATCCCGCGCATGAAGGCCTGGACAAGCGGCCGGTCGGAGTCGGCGAGGGCGTAGACGCTCGCGCCCGCGATGTTCTCGCACGCGAGCCGCTGTTGAAGCTGGTTCAGCTCGCGGTGCGCCTCCATGACCAGCCGGTGCAGGCTGTCGGCACCATCCGCCCGGTCGCGCGTCACGGCGGAGACCCAGCCGGCTGGCACCAGGTCGTCCTCCACTGCCGGGAGCGAACGCAGCAGAGTCCGAAAGCGCCCCCGCAGGCCCACAGCCGCTGCCGCCGCCTCGGCGCCAGATGCCTCCATGCTTAGCGGAGCCAGCATATCCTCGAGCCCGTCCTCAACCATGCGAACCAGGTTGGCCGCGTGCGGCATCTGGAAGCCGGCACCCTCGGCACGACTTGCGAGCACGGCGCCGTCGAGCTCCCGCGTCTCGACGCCGGCGGCCTCGCGCTCCTCCCGCAGCGTGGGGGCATCCCCGCCGGGGTGCAGAGCGTGATCCTCTGCCGCCTGCAGCAAGGCAAAGCAGTACTTGACGCGGTCGTTGGCGCGGAGCGCGCGATTCACCGCCTCGGGGAGGAGGAGCGCCTGCTCGCCAAGCTCCCCGACGATGCGAGGCTTTGCGCTCATGCGTGAAATTGTCCTCGCGTGCCGGCAGAGTGTCACGGCGCCGATTGGGTCGACCGCCACCGCCAGATCGTCACGTCGTCGTCACCAAACATCGCCAGCAATGTGGCTCTTCTCGCGGCGGAATGCTTCAGAGCCAACGCCGGGGACGGAGCCAGCCTTGGAGCGTCAGAGCGTTGTTGGATGGAGTTGACGCGGCTTGAGCATCGCTGTCAGCGGCGGTGCGTCTACACGCACGGACCCGCCCAGGGGGGCGGTGAACCCGCCGCAGCGCCACCGGGAGAGGTCTCTTCCGGCTGCGACGGACCGGTGAGACATCCCAGTTAGCAGGTGACGTGCAGAATCGCGCATGTCCCTTCCTCGTTGCGCTTCAAGGTCTCGATTGCCTGTGCGGTTGGCTGGATCACCAGTTCGACGTGGCGCCGTTTGGCCTCGAGCTTCACCTCCTCCATGACGGGTAGCGCGCCGCTCTCCCCCGTTCCAATGATCAGTTGCCTACAGCGCCAGGGAATGGCTTCGTCCACTGACACGGGCGTGTGTCCGAACAAATCCCGGTACCTCTTGGACGGCTTCTTCCTGCGCTTCCGCACGTGCCCCCGCTGGATCACCACGTCGTGCTTGTACGTGACTCCATCGATGCGAATCCGGCCGAACTTGAAGTCCTCTAACCGCATGTCCGGCTCCGAAATCACGCCGCTCCGGCTCGCCTATCCGTTCTGCCGGCTGAATCCTACGCTCCGCAGGCCGAACGCGGTCGAGCCCCTGGCGGGGCTCCCCGGGGGCCCCTCTAAGGGTCCAGCGGTTCATGTGGCCGAGCGTCTCGCACCCCGACTGCCTCGCCAACGACCCGGACAGCCGTGACGCGCTCGTGGGCGCCCTCGGACGCCACAACGGAACTTACGTCTCCGACCACGACGATATGTTCGTGCGCGGCTACATGACGAACGACCTGGGCGACAAGGTCCCGGCCCTCGTCGCCGGCACGGGTGGCGGGGGGAACTACGACTACACCGTGTTCGACCCGGTGGCGACCGGCTACACGGGCAGCGACTCTCCCCCCGGTCCGCAACCAAGAGTGGCGAGTGGTGATCGCACGACTTCAACACACGTGGAATGCGCCCCTGGCACCCACAGCGTACTTCCCATCTGCGGTAGCGCAGTTTGGGGAACCGGTGGAAACACGGTCGGCGTTCGATTTCTTTCGCGCCGCGCTGGATATGCTTGATATCGAAGATGTTACCTTGGCCAGGAAGATCGAGGGAGCCCCATGCAGAGTGGACGTTCGAGGCATTTGGGCAGGACGGGCATCGAGATCTCCACCATCGGCCTCGGCTGCTGGCAGTTTTCGCAGGGAGGCGGTCTCGCCGGCCGCTACTGGCCCCCGATCCCGCAGGAGACGGTCGACGTGATCGTGGCCGCTTCGTTGCGGGCCGGCGTGAACTGGTTCGACACCGCGGAGGCCTATGGACGCGGCCGGTCCGAGCGCGCGCTGGCGCGCGCGCTTGCCACAGCGGGGCGGCAGCCGGGCGACGTGGTGGTGGCGACGAAGTGGTTCCCAATCTTGCGCCGGGCCTCATCCCTCGTCGAGACGGTCGGGGACCGGATCGCGGCACTCGCTCCCTACCCCATCGACCTCCACCAGGTGCATCACTGGGCAAGCCTGTCCTCGGTCGGCGCGGTGATGCATGCGATGGCTGGCCTCGTACGCTCCGGCAAGATCCGAACCGTGGGCGTGAGCAACTTCTCGGCTGGCCGTATGCGGCGCGCCCACGCGGCGCTTGCCCGCGAAGGGATCCCGCTTGCTGCTAACCAGGTCCGCATGAGCCTCCTCGACCGCTCAGCGGAGCGCAACGGCGTCGTCGCAGCGGCGAAGGATCTCGGCGTAACCCTCATCGCCTACTCGCCACTGGCCCAGGGAGCCCTCTCCGGGCGCTTTCACGACGACCCCTCGCTCGCCGCGCACCTCGGTTGGCCCCGGCGGCTGCAGTCCGCCTTCCGGGGGCGGGCGCTGGCCGCGAGCCGCCCCCTCATCGAAGAGCTGAAGCGCATTGCCGCGGCCCACGGGGCCACACCTTCTCAGGTGGCACTCGCCTGGCTCGTGCAGTTCTACGGAGATCCGGTCGTTGCCATCCCCGGAGCGACCCGGGTGGCCCAGGCAGAGGAGAACGCCAGGGCAATGGCCCTCAACCTCTCCGAGCGCGAAATGCGGACGCTCGATGAGATCTCCAGGCGCGTCACTGGCGATGGCCGCTGACTGGCCTGGGTGAGCCTTCTGGGCACTGATACCAATCTCGCTGATACAGATCGCCAACGGCCAGGAACTATCCGTACGCAGTGGGGCCACCCCTGCCAGGGCGGGATCAATCAACGCGAGGCCGTATGATTCCTACGGGTCGAGCCCGGCCGCCTAACACTACTGCGTCACAAGGTTCTTGGTCGATGGCAGGCAGGGCACCGAGGTAGCCATAAAGCGATGCTTCGCGCGACGAAGAGCCGAACGGTGATGAAGCTGTCGGAGAAGTGCCGTTCGGGCCGAGAGCGGGTCCGG
>DATKJV010000076.1:0-235539 GCA_035543235.1 Anaeromyxobacteraceae bacterium
GAGTCCGCTGCGCTTGGCGCTCCTGCTCGGCGGGCGCGGCCGGCGACGCCGCGCCGGAGAGCGCGCCCACCGCCGCGCCGGCCGCTGCGCCGGTGACGGCGAACAGCGAGGCCACGCCGACGGCGCCGAGCACCATGCCGAAGACGATGAGCGCGCGCACGAGGAAGGTCGGCTCGACCGGCGCGCCGAAGATGCCGCCGGCGAGCAGCACCCCGGCGTAGCCGCCGTAGAGGAGCGCCGGCAGCAGCGCGACGGCGAGGAAGAGGGCGAGTCCGACGGCGGCACCGACGAGGGAGGGGACGTTGCGCTTCATGGCGGTCTCCCGTGGGGCGCCGCGCACTCGGCCACCCGTGGTCGACCTCCCGTGGATGCACGGGGGCCGCCGGGAGGCGGGCCCCGCGATGGCGGGGACTTGAGCGCGGCCGGCGTCGGGGGTTCCCGACGGGCCGCAGCGAGAACCCGACGGAGGGAAGGCCGGCCCGGCGCTACCGCTGCGCGACCTGGCGCAGCATGTCGAGCTCGTCGAGCGCCTTGCCGGCGCCGATCACGACCGCGGAGAGCGGGTCCTCGGCGAGGAAAACCGGGAGCCCGGTCTCCTCCCGCAGGAGCGTGTCGAGGTTCTTGAGCAGGGCGCCGCCGCCGGCGAGCACGATGCCGCGGTCGGCGATATCGCCGGCGAGCTCCGGCGGCGTCCGCTCGAGCGTCACCTTCACCGCCTCGACGATCCCGTTGATGGGCTCGGCGAGCGCCTCGCGGATCTCCGAGGAGGTGACGGTCAGGGTCCGGGGCACGCCGGCGACGAGGTCCCGGCCCTTGATGTCCATGGTGAGCTCCTCCTCGGTCGGGTAGGCGGTGCCGATGCCCATCTTGATGAGCTCGGCGGTGCGCTCGCCGATGAGGAGGTTGTAGCGCCGCTTGATGTGCTGGATGATCGCCTCGTCCATCTTGTCGCCGGCGACGCGCACCGAGCGGCTGTAGACGATCCCGCCGAGCGAGATGACGGCGACGTCGGTCGTGCCGCCGCCGATGTCGACGATCATGTTGCCCGAGGGCTCGGTGATGGGGAGACCCGCCCCGATGGCGGCGGCCATGGGCTGCTCGATGAGGTAGACCTCGCGGGCGCCGGCGCTCTCCGCCGCCTCGCGGACCGCGCGCTTCTCCACCTCGGTGATCCCCGAGGGGATGCCGATGATGATGCGCGGGCGGGCGAACGCCTTGCGGTTGTGCGCCGTCTGGATGAAGTAGCGGAGCATCGCCGCCGTGATCTCGAAGTCGGCGATGACCCCGTCCTTCATGGGGCGGATGGCGACGATGTTGCCCGGCGTCCGCCCGAGCATCTCCTTCGCCTCCTTGCCGACGGCGAGCACGCGCCGCCCGCCGCGCGCGTCCTGCTGGACGGCGACGACGCTGGGCTCGTTCGAGACGATGCCCACGCCGCGGATGTAGATGAGGGTATTTGCCGTCCCGAGGTCGATCGCCAGATCGCGGGACAGGATGTTATGGAGCCAGTCGAGCACGGTGGAGGTCGTCCGGGGTGGGCGACTATAGCAGGGCCCGGTGCCTTGGCAACGACGCCCAGGGAGGCTTCACTACACCCTGCGATACCGCCCATCGGGGGTGCGCGGGTGCGGGTGG
Source organism: Anaeromyxobacteraceae bacterium (assembly GCA_035543235.1). Classification (GTDB taxonomy): domain Bacteria; phylum Myxococcota; class Myxococcia; order Myxococcales; family Anaeromyxobacteraceae; genus DATJZG01. The sequence goes on from DATKJV010000076.1 coordinate 1,636, forward strand.
GGCTCCGACACGACCCCCGTCCCACGGCGGCGGTCCTTTGGAGGCTCCGGACATCGCTGTTACGCTCGAAAAGAGCGAATGTCGCAGGCTGCCCTCATCCCGCTGCGCGAGCCCTGCCCGCGGTGCGGCTACTTGGCGGACCCCTCGTCCGCGTCCCTCAACTTCTGCCCCAAGTGCGGGACGGACCTGAGGCCGGCGGAGGACCGGGTGCACCCTGCGTCCCAGGCCTGGGTGGGGCGGGTGATCGCGGACCGGTACCGGCTCATCGCCCTGCTAGGGGAAGGCGGGATGGGATCGGTATTCAAGGCCGAGCACGTCCGCATGGGAAAAGCGCTCGCGGTGAAGCTGCTCCGGGGGGCCTTCGCGCGCGACCCGGCGGCGGTGGCCCGCTTCCGCTCCGAGGCCCAGATCGTGTCCCGCCTCTCCCACCCGCACACGATCGCCGTGTTCGACTTCGGCGAGATCGAGGGAGACGACGGGGGGTTCTACCTGGCGATGGAGTACGTGCCCGGCAAGGACCTCTCCGCCGTGATGCGGGAGCAGCGACGGCTGCCGGAGGCGCGTGCGCTCCACATCGCCGACCAGCTGCTCGGCTCGCTCGGCGAGGCCCACGAGGCCGGCATCGTCCACCGGGACATCAAGCCGGCGAACGTGATGCTCATGCCGACGCGCACCGAGGGGGACTTCGTCAAGGTCCTCGACTTCGGGATCGCCAAGCTTCGGGACGCGGGCGGCGATCGCGGCGACACGAGCGCCGGGGCGATCATCGGGACCCCGAACTACCTCTCCCCGGAGCAGGCCCGCGGCGAGGAGCTCGACGCCCGCGCCGACCTCTACTCGGTCGGGGCGGTGCTCTACGAGCTCGTGTCGGGAAGGCCGCCGTTCATGGCGCCCAACCCGATGGCGGTCGTGTCGGCGCACCTCACGCAGGCGCCGACCCCGATCGGGGAGATGGCCCCCGGCGTCTCCGCCGGCTTCGCGGCGGTCGTCCACAAGGCGCTCTCCAAGAAGCCCGAGGACCGCTTCCAGACCGCCGACGACATGCGGGTCGCGCTCCAGCGGGCGGCGACCCCGGACGACGCGACGCTGTCGCTGGACGCCGGGGAGGCGCCCGAGGTCACCGGCGAGCTGGCCATCGCCAAGCGGCAGGACTTCGCGGACCTCGACCGCCACATCCGCACCATCCGGCGCGGCAAGGTGCTCGGGCCGGTCGCCGTGCTCGCGGCGCTCTCGATCGCGGCGCTCGTCGCCTGGCGCTGGACCGATCTGTACGTGCTCCTGAACGAGCGCGCCCCCGGGATCGCCGGCGCCCTGCCGATCTCGCTGCGGCCTTCCGACTTCTACGACGGCGAGGAGCACGAGCCGAACGACGTGCCGGCGCTCGCGAACCGCCTGCCGCTCCCGCCCGGGCCGGACGGCCGGCGGGCCATGGGCGTCGCGGAGGTGCGCGGTCACATCGGCGCGAAGCTGAACGCGGTGACCGGGGACGTCGACGTCTACCGCATCGAGGTCCCGCGCTCCAGCCGGCCGCTCGTCCTCCACGCGGTCTGGAGCGGGGACAACCCGGGCGAGGGGATCCGGGGCCTCCGCATCGCCCTGACGCTCAACCGCGAGCGCGGGGGCTCAGATCCGCGCCGCTCCGCTCCGCTCGTCGCGCAGGTGGACCGGGCCGCCCCCGGCCGGACGGCAGAGCTCACCGCAGCGGTCGTGCCCGGGACCTACTACCTCGCCGTCCGGGAGAAGCACCGCGAGGGCGAGGAGCCCGTGGAGAAGCCGAGCGACTGGTACCGGCTCCGCGTCTGGCTCGCCGAGCCGCAGCCCGGCGAGGAGGTCGAGCCGAACGACGAACCCGACTCGGCGACGAGCCGGTTCGTGCGCTACCCGCAGTGGCGGGACCTGGCGGAGCGCAACCCCCTCGGCGAGGGGTCCGGGATCCACGCGGCCACGGCCGAGGACGACCCCGACACCTTCTCCGTCGCGCCGCGCAGCGCAGGCGAGATGCCGGAGGCGGTTGCGCTCGTGCCCGCGCCCGAGCTCGCCCTGGAGGTGCAGGCCTGGGCGCCGGACGACGAGGACCTGCGCGAGCGCGCCCAGGACCGGAACCGGTTCCACAAGCTCGGCGAGGGCGACCTGGGGCAGCTCCTCCTGCTCAAGCTTCCCGGCACGCCGCGCGACGGCGTCCCGGTGCTCGTCCGGGTGCGCGCTCGCCGCGGCGAGGGCGCCTACCAGATCCTGGCGCTGGGCCAGGGAAGCGCCTCGGGACCGGCCGCCCTGAGGCTCGTCGACGAGCTCGCCCGCACCGACCGCAGCGGGCAGGCGCTCGTGCTCGCCGCCGCCTTCGCGAAGCTCCTGCCGGGGTCGGCGGCCAAGGGAGAGATCCTGCTCGCCGCCGGGAAGATCGCCGAGCAGATGGCGGCCTCCGGCGCCCCCGACCTCGCCGCGGCGGAGCGCGCCTCGCAGCTCCTCGGGGAGCCGGTCTTCGAGATGGCGAGCGGGAAGGCCCGCTACGGCGGGGCCTTCGAGGCGCTCGTGCAGGGCGAGGGGCGCATCGCCGAGGAGGCGAGCTTCCGGCTCATCACCCGGGCCCGCCCGTGCGGTCCGGCGGAGGTGGCGCGGCGCGGTGCCTTCTTCCTGCAGCGGTTCCCGGACTCCGCGGAGGCGCCCGATGCCCGGCTGCTCGTCGCCCGGGCGGAGGAGGAGAGCTACTGGCGCACCCCCACGAAGGACGCGCTCCGCCGGGCCGTGGACGCCTGGGACCGCATCGCGCGGCAGAAGAAGGGCGAAGGGGTGGCCGAGGCCAAGAAGGCGCTCAAGCGCCTCCAGGCGAAGCACCCCCAGAAGCCGGCGAAGGTCGCGGTCCTCTGCCAGTAGGAACGGCGAGGGGCCGGTCCTCGCGGACCGGCCCCCCGGACGGCGCCGTGCCGATCGCCCGTCAGGCCTCGGGCTCGACCTTCACCTTCACCTTGCCGACGACCTCGGAGTGGAGCTTCACGCCCACCTCGAAGTCGCCGATGGTCTTGATGGGCTCCGGCAGGTCGATGGCGCGGCGGTCGATGGTGAGGCCGCGGGAGGCGAGAGCCTCGGCCACGTCCATCGCCGTCACCGAGCCGTAGAGCTTGTCCTGCTCTCCGACCTTGCGCTTGAGCGCCACGGGCGTGTCGGCGAGCCGCTGCGCGAGCGCCTGGGCGCTCGCCTTGAGCTTCGCCGCCTTGGCGGCCGCGACCGCCTTCTGGTGCTCGATCTCCCGGATGTTCCTGGGGTTGGCGACCACGGCCAGGCCCCGGGGGATGAGGAAGTTCCGGCCGTAGCCGGGCTTCACTTCGACGAGCTCCCCGCCCTTGCCGAGGTTCTCCACGTCTTCGCGAAGGATGAGCTTCATGTCCACTCTCCTAGGCGGCCGCGACCGAGTAGGGCAACAGGGCGAGCACGCGGGCGCGCTTGATGGCGGTCGCCACCTCGCGCTGGTGCTTGGCGCAGTTGCCGCTGATGCGCCGCGGGATGATCTTGCCGCGCTCGGTGAGGAAGTACTTGAGCTGACCTTGGTCCTTGTAGTCGACCTTCAGGTTCTTGTCGGCGCAGAAGCGGCAGACCTTGCGCCGGCTGAAGCCGCGCCTGCCGCCCTCCTCGCCGCCGCGCTCGCCGCGGTCCCCGCGCTCGCGGTCCCGGTCGCCCGGGCGGCCGCCCGAGGACGGGCCCCTCTTCTCCCCCATGTCTGGACGCGCCATGGCTACTCCTCCCCTCGCTCTTCGAAGCCGGCCTCGAAGCCCTCTTCACCGCGGTCGGCGAACTCGGGACGCGGGCGCTCCTCCTCGACCGGGGCGATCTTCACGTCCTGCTCCACCTGGCGGGCGTCGAAGTCGACGTCGTCGGCGAGCCGGACCGACTCGAACTTCGTCACCGCGTCGAGCATCTTGAGGTTGCGCTCGAACTCCTGCACCAGCCCGGGCTTGCCGATGTAGAGGCAGTGCACGTAGAGCGCCCGCGGCTGCTTGGCCACGGGGAACGCGGTCTTGCGCTTGCCCTGGTTGGTGAAGCGGATGACCTTCCCGCCCTCGCGCCCGACCACGGCGCGCAACCGTTCCTTGATCTCTTCCACCTGGTCGTCGGGAGTCTCCGACTTGAGGAGGTAGGTCGTCTCGTACTCCCGCACGAGACGCTTCTGCGTGTCAGCCATTCGTCATGCTCCCCTTGGGTCTGGAAAAGCGGCGGTTCGCCCGCCGCGAGGAGTATCCCTGTCGCGCCGGGGCGCCATGCCCCGGAACGTCCTGCCGCTACACCGCCGGCGTCCGCCGGCGGTTGAACTCGTTCATCGCCTTCACCACGCCCCCCTCGACCGCCATCCGCGCCGCCGCCGCCGCCTCCGCAACGCAGGAGGCGACGAGCGCCTCCTCGCCCTTCGCGAAGCGCCCGAGGACGTAGTCGGCCGGGTCCATGGCCGGCGGGGGCCGCCCCACGCCGACCCGGATGCGCCCGTACTCGGCGGTGCCCAGGCTCTCGTTCAAGTGCTTGAGCCCGTTGTGGCCGCCGTGGCCGCCTCCGACCTTCACCTGGACCCGGAAGGGGTCGAGCTCCAGGTCGTCGTGCACGACGACCAGGTCGGCCGGCTCCAGCTTCCAGAAGCGGGCGGCGGGGCCCACGGAGTCCCCGGAGTGGTTCATGTAGGTCTGCGGCTTCATGATCCAGAGCCTCGGGCCGCCACCCCCCGCCTCGGCGATCTCCGCGGCGAACTTGCGGAGCTTGAACTCGACACCGAGCTGGCGCGCGACCTCCTCCACCACCAGGAACCCGACGTTGTGCCGGGTGCGCGCGTACTCGAGGCCGGGGTTGCCGAGGCCGACGAGCAGCTTCAAGGGAAGGGCCTACTTCTTTCCGCCACCCTTGCCCTTGCCCGCCTCCGCGGGGGGCTTCGCCTCCGCTCCGGGCTTCGCCGGGGCGGCGCCCGCAGCGGCGGGCGCGGCGCCCGGAGCCGGGGCCGCACCCGGGGCGGGAGCGGCGGCAGCGCCCTCGGCCGGCGCACCGGGGGCTCCGGGCACGGCGGCGGGGGCGGCGACGACCTCCTCCTTCTCGGGGACGGCGACGTAGGCGACGACGAAGTTCGTGGAGTAGCGGAGCGTGGTGCCCGCCGGCGCCTTGATCTCGGAGACGTGGATGGACTGGCCCATCTTGAGGGGCGTCACGTCCACCTCGATCTGGACCGGGATCTTCTCCGGCAGCGCCTCGAGGACGATGTCCTGGGCCGGCACCGAGAGGATGCCGCCGGCGGTCACGCCCTCGGCCTTGCCGGTCGTGACCACGGGCACGCGCACCTTCACGGGCTTGTCGAGCGCCACTTCGAGGAAGTCCGCGTGGAGGAGCTCGCGGCTCACCGGGTCGACCTGGTAGTCCTTGAAGAGGACCCGCTTCTCGCCGCCCTCGAGCTTGAGGGTGATGAGCGTGTTGCGCTTGTGCGGGGTGGCGATCGCCTTCATCACGGCGTCGGGGCTCACCGCGATCGGGGTCGGCTTCGCGCGCAGCCCGTAGACGACGGCGGGGATGAGGCCCTCGCGGCGCAGGCGGCGCGCGCGGGACTTGCCCTGGCCCTCGCGGGCCTGGGCGTCGACGACATTAGAGACAGGTCCGGACATTGCTCCTCCCAATGGACTCGCGCGCTTCCTTGCAGCGCGCGGAGGGGCCGGTCGCGGAATGGCTCCGGCCCTGGGTGCGTGCAGAACTGGAAGAGGGGCCTATAGCGGGAAAGCCCGGTCCCGTCAAGGAGTTCGCGGCAGGAACGCCCTAGACGAAGAGGCTCGAGAGGGAGTCCGCGCTGTGGATGCGCCGGATCGCCTCGGCGAGCAGCCGGGCGACCGTGACGACCTGGATCTTCCCGCAGGCCTGGGCAGGCCCGCGCAGCGGGATGGTGTCCGTCACCACCATCTCCTCGATGGGGCTCTTCACGATCCGCTCGACGGCGGGACCGGAGAGGACGGCGTGGGTCGCGTAGGCGAAGACCTGGCGCGCGCCGTTCTCCTTGAGGGCGACCGCCGCCTGGGTGAGCGTGCCGGCCGTGTCGACCAGGTCGTCGAGGAGGACGGCCACCTTGCCCGAGACGTCGCCGATGACGTTCATGATCTCGGCCACGTTCGGCTTCGTCCGCCGCTTGTCGACGATGCCGAGCCCGGCGCCGAGCCGCTTGGAGTAGGCGCGCGCCCGCTCGACCCCGCCCGCGTCGGGCGACACGATGACGAGGTCCTCGGTCCTCCCGTCGAAGCGTCGCCGCATGTGCTCGAGCATCACCGGGGCGGCGTAGAGGTGGTCGAAGGGAATGTTGAAGAAGCCCTGGATCTGCCCGGCGTGCATGTCCATCGAGACGACGCGCGTGACGCCGGCGGCCTCGATGAGGTCCGCGACGAGCTTCGCGGTGATGGGAGCGCGCGAGGCGACCTTCCGGTCCTGGCGGGCGTAGCCGTAGTAGGGGATGACCGCCGTGATCGACGCGGACGACGAGCGCTTCAGCGCGTCGGCCATGATGAGCAGCTCCATCAGGTTGTGGTTGGCGTCGGGGCAGGTCGACTGCAAGAGGAAGGTGTCGCACCCTCGGACGTTCTCCCCGATCTCGACCTGGATCTCGCCGTCCGAGAACGTCCCCACGGTCACCTGGGAGAGCTCGCGCCCGAGGTGCTGCACGACCGCCTTCGCGAGCGCGAGGTTCGAGTTCCCCGCGAGGAGCTTGTAGCCGTTGCCGTGTGTGGCGCTCATCAAAGCCTCCGTGGCGGGGCCCTCGAGGCCTCGCGTCCCTCGCCGCGGCGCCCTTATAGCCGACGGGACTGTCACCGTCACGGCGCGCGGCGCGCCGTCTAGGGCTCGGCGCCGAGCGTTCCCGTCGGGCGCCTCTCGCCGCCCCGGTGAGTCTCCCGCTCGTACTCGTCGAGGATCACCCGCTCCATGCGCTCGCGCGTGGCGGCGTTCAGCGGATGTGCGATGTCCTTGAAGCTGCCGTCCTTCCGCCGCTTGGCGGGCATCGCGACGAAGAGGCCGCTCGTGCCCTGGATGACCTTCAGGTCGCGAACGACGAAGCAGCCGTCCAGCGTGATGGTGACGTACGCCTTGAGCTTGTCCTCGTTCACCGGGAAGACGCGGACCTCGGTGATTTCCATGATGAGACTCCCGGCATTCGCGTGACCGTGCGCGCGACGATCGCCTCTACGCCTGCACCTCCGACTTCTCGCCCGGAGAGGGCTTTCGCGGCCTCGACGGCCGCCCCCCGCGTGGCAAACCGTCCGAAGAAGGTCGGCCCGCTGCCCGACATTATAGGCGCCGCCGCCCCGACCTCTTCAAGCCACCCGGCGAGGGCGCGAAGCGCCGGCCTGCGGGAGAGACAGGGCTCCATGAGGTCGTTTTCCGGGCGATCCGCGCGAGGACGCTCCCGACGGGGCGGACGTCCCGGACGGGCCGCGTCGAGCCAGCGGTAGGCCTCGCCGGCCCGGATGGCGAGCGCCTCGCTCCGCGGGTACGCGAGCAGGAGCACGCGCGGGCGCACCCGCGCGCGCCGCAGCCGCTCCCCGCGCCCCTCGGCCCAGGCGGGCCCGCGGCCGAGGAAGAAGGGAACGTCGGAGCCCACCTCGAGAGCCACCTCCGCCAGGAGCGAGACGTCCCGCACCCGCCACGCTCGCGCGAGGCAGCGCAGCACCGCGGCCGCGTCGGAGGAGCCTCCGCCCAGGCCGGCCGTGACCGGGATCTCCTTCGTCACCCGGATGGCGACCGCCTCGCCGCGGCCGAGCCGGCGCCGCAGGGCGAGCGCGGCCCGGGCGGCGAGGTTGTCCCGGCCGTCGAGTTCCGGCCGCCCCGGGCAGCGGCAGCTGACCTCGCCGCGTCGCGAGGACACGTCCACCTCGACCCGGTCCGCGAGGTCGAGGGGGACGAGGAGCGTCTCGAGGTCGTGGAAGCCGTCGGGGCGCGAGGCGCCGACCCGCAGGACCAGGTTCACCTTGGCCGGGGCACGGGTGCGCAGGCGGACCACGGCGCGGGTATAGCACGCACGGCGCTTGCCGCCCCCTCGTCCCCGCGGGTACCTTTGCGAGCGCCGCGGCCGGCCCCCTTCGCGCCCTCTGGGCCGGCGCGGGGCGCCCGCGGCCGGAGGACGAGCCCATGGCCGAGGAGAGAGAGCAAGCGGTCGCCCATCGCAGGCGCTCCCCGCTCACCTGGCTCGTCGTCGCCGGGCTCGGGATCCTCGTTCTCTGGCTGCTCGCGGACCGGAACTCCCGGGAGTGGTGGCTCGTCCCCGAGGACGGCCGCGTCGTCGTGAAGAAGGGCGTCCTCCTCCCGACCGGCAAGGCGACCTTCAAGTCCGACGACCCGGAGCTGTCCCGGACCTACGCCCCGGTGACGCCGCCGTCGGGGGCGACCTTGCCGCAGGAGCGCTCCTTCGAGGACCGGGCCGCGCTCGACCAGGCGCTCTTCGAGCTCCTCGCGCGCTGGGCGAAGGAGGACATCCGCTCGGAGCAGCTCGAGCGAATGCAGCGCGCGCGCGACTACCTGGCCCGCGCGGCCCGCCTCGCCGGCGTCTCGGCGGCGCAGCGGGAGGAGCTCCGGGTCATGCAGGGCGAGACGGCCTTCCACGAGGCGACCTGGCACCTCGAGCAGGGGGCCGAGTCGCTGCGCCACGCGCTCGATCAGCTCCGGCTCGCCTCCGAGGCCCGCGGCCCCGTCGCCGCCGAGGCGCTCGCGCTGCTCAAGGCGCTCGAGCCCGTGATCGCCGGGGCGAACCAGTCCATGCTGGAGGCGAGCCGCTTCAGCTCCGAGCGATACCGCTCGGGCGTGGCGCCGGGCGCGCCGCCGCCCGCCGAGGCCCCGGCCCCCGACGGCGGGCCTCCCCGCGACCGGTAGCGCCCCATTTCGGGGGGGCGCACCCTCGTCCGGACCCGCGACGCGTTGTAACATCCGGCAATGGCCGCCTTCTTCGCGCCGGGCGGGGCCGGGGACGCCCTCCCCCGCCTCAGCTTCCTCGAGCCGCTCCTCGCGGGGCGGCGGGTGCTCGAGCTCGGCTGCGCGGGCGCGACGAGCGGGGCGACCGCCGCCTTCCTGGCCGAGCGGGGCGCCGCGGCCGTGCTCTCGCTCGACGAGCCCGAGGCGGTGGCGCGCGCCGCGGCCCGGGTGGACCACCCCTTCGTCCAGTTCCGCAGCGCCGCGCCCGACGAGCTTCCCCGCGGGGCGTTCGACCTCGTCGTGGTGCACGACGAGGCGGGTCTCGCCCGCGACCCGGCCCGGATCGCGTCGCTGCGCCCCCTGCTCTCCGCGCAGGGCATCCTCCTCACCGCCATCCCCGCCGGGGGCGCGACGCTCGCCTCGCTTTCCGGCGCAGCCGCGGGCACGGAGGATCCGCCCCCCTACGAGCCCTTCGCGGCGGCGCTCGCCGAGGCCTTCCCCGTGGTGGAGGTGGCGACGCAGTCCCCGGCGGTCGCGTACGTCGTCGCCGCCGGCGCCGCGGACCCGGACCCCGACGTGACCGTGGACGGTTCCCTCGCCGGGGCGTCCGCGGCCGCCTACTACCTGTTCCTGTGCGGCTCCGAGCCGACGGGCCTCGCGGGCCTGACGCTCGTCGCCCTGCCCCCGGCCGACCTCGTCGACGCGTCCCGGGCGCTTGCCGAGGCGGCGCGCGCCCACGAGGCCTGCCCCGACCCCGCGCGCGTCTCGGCGGAGCGCGACGGGCTCCTCCGGGAGATCGCCGACCGGGAGGCGCGGCTCGCCACCCTCGAGGGCGACGTCGCCCAGGTGCTCTCGCGGCTCCGCGAACGCGAGGCCGACGTGGCCGACCTGGGCGCGCGGCTCGCCGAGTCGGAGTTCCGGGCCGAGGAGGCGCGGGCGGAGGCCGCCCGGCGGGAGGCGGCCGCGGCGCTCGCCATCGAGAGCCAGCGCGTCGAGCTCGAGCAGGCCGTGGCGGCGATCGCCCGGGAGCGCGAGTCCAGGACGGCGCTGCCCGCCGCCCTGGAGGCGCTCGAGGCGGTTCGCTCCGAGCTCCGCGCCCGGGAGTCCGCCGCCCTCGAGGCGGCCGAGGCAGCGAGCGCCGCGCTCCACGCTCGCGCCGCAGAGGCGCAGCGCGCGCTCGAGGAGGCGGCCCGGGAGCGCAGCCAGCGCGCCGAGGCCGAGGCCTCCGCACAGGCGGCGCGGGCCGAGGCACAGGCCGCGCGCGCCGGGCTCGCCTCGGCGCTCTCTCGCGCCGAGGCGGTCGAGGAGCGCGCGACCTCGCTCGAGCGGGACCTCGACGAGCTCGGGCAGAAGGCCGCGGAGCGGGGGGCGGACCTCGAGGTCGAGCTCTCCCGCGCCCGTGCGGATCTCGCCGACCGCGACCGGGAGCTGGAGGTCGCACGCCGCCACGAGGCGACGGCCGCGAGCCTGCTCGCGCAGAGGGACGCGCTGCGCGACGAGCTCCACGCCGCGAAGACGCGCCACGAGGAGGCGGCGGAGGAGGCGGTGGCGCTCGCCGCGCGCCTCGCCGAGGTGGAGCGCGCGGCCGCGGCCGAGGCAGCGGACAAGGCCTCGCTGCGCGCCCGCCTGGACGAACTCCTCCCCCGGGTCGAGGCGGAAGCCGACCGCTCGCGGGATCTCGCCGCGCGGCTCGAGACGGCCGAGGCCCGCGCGGCCGGCCTCGACGGGCGGGTGTCGAGCCTCGAGGAGGATCTCGGCGCCGGGGCGCAGAGGGCCGAGGAGGCGACCCGTGCCCTCGCCGCCGCCGAGGACTCGCTCGCTCGTGCCTACGAGGAGCTCGCGCGGGCGAGCTCCGACAGGGACGGCGCGAGGGCAGGGCTGCGGGCGGCGGAGGCGGCCGGGCGCGAGGCCCGGGCACCGTCCGAGGAGGAGCTCGCCGCCGCGCGCGCGCGCGTTGCGGAGCTCGAGAGGTCCCTGGCCCGGGGCGGCGAGGCCGAGGAGGCGCTCGCCCAAGCGTACGAGGAGCTCCGGCGCGCCGGCGAGGATCGAGCCGCCGCGCTCGCACGTGCGGCCGAGGCAGAGCGACTTCTCGCGGCGGAGTCGGCGGGCGCGAGCGCCCGGGCCGGCGAGCACGAGGCGGCGGCCCGCGCCGCCCGGGAGTCGGAGGAGCGCCACCGGAGTGCGGCGGAAGCGGCGGAGGCCCAGGCCTCGGCGATGGAGGCGGAGCTGCAGGCGGTGCGCTGGGAGAAGGACGAGTCCGAGCAGCGGCTCGCCGCCCTGAAGCAGAGCAGCGCCGCCGAGGTCGCCCGGATGCGCGAGGAGGTGGCGAGCCGGGGCGCGGAGCTGGTGGAGCTGCGGCGGGAGGCGGCCGCGCGGGCCGAGCAGGTCTCGGCGATGGGCGCCCGGGTGGAGGAGCTCGAGGCGAAGCTCGGCGAGGTGGAGGCGGCCGCCGCCGGAGGCGAGCCCGCGCTGGCGGCCCTCGCGTCCCAGGTGAAGGACCTCGAGCTCAAGCTCGCCGAGGCGCAGCAGGCGCTCCCCGCGCGCAGCACGGTCCCCGGCGATCCGCCCGCGACCATCGAGCGGCTCACGCACGAGCGGGACGCCTACGTGCAGCAGCTCGCGGACCGGGACGCCCGAATCACGCGCCTGCAGCGGGAGCTCGCCGACAAGACCGAGCGGCTCGGCCGCCTGGCGAAGGACCTCGCGGAGATGAAGTCGCGCGGCCTGGGGAAGATCTTCCAGCGGTGAAAAGGGGAAGCGCGCGGGCCCTTCGCCCGCGCGCGAGGAGGTGGGCGGTGGCTGATACGACCCGGCGCTACGAGCGGATCGACGTCGAGCTTCCCTGCCGGCTCTTCGTGCCCGGGGACGGCGCGCTGCGCTTCGAGGCCTATGCCCGCAGCCGGAACCTGGGGCTCGGGGGCCTCTTCGTTTCGAGCACCTTCCTCCTGCCGGAGGGGCTCGAGCTCTTCGCCGAGCTCTCGCTCCCGTCCGGCCCCCTCGCCATCCGGTCGCGGGTGGCCCATTCGGGCGGGCTCGCCGACGAGGACCGCGAGAGCGGGATGGGGATCGAGTTCCTGGAGGTGAACGCCCGCGGGCGCGAGACGCTGCTTCGCTACTTCTCCCCGCTGCGCTACCAGCGGTTCTTCGCGAACATGGTGGCGGAGTTCCCTCACCTGAAGAAGGAGCTCCCCTTGGACGGCGTCTCGCTGGTGCTGAACCTCTGGGAGGAGTGGAAGATCCGGGCCGACGGCGGGCCGGAGGCGATCCGGTCCGGAGCGCCCCCCGCCCCGCCCCGCGCGGCCGGCCGGCGGCGGCGCGGGCCCGCCTCGCAATAGCCCGCACCCGGCGGCGGCGCGACGCAGCGGCTGCCCCTAGGATCGCCCCGACATGGCCAAGTCCCGCCTCGCCCTGCTCTGGCACATGCACCAGCCCCTCTACCGCGAGGCGGGGACGGCCACCTACATCATGCCGTGGGTGCGGCTCCACGCCACCCGCGCGTACTACGACATGGCGTGGATGCTGGAGCGCCACGAGCGCGTGCGCTGCACCGTGAACTTCACCCCCGTGCTGCTCGAGCAGATCGAGGACTACGTGCAGGGGCGGGCGCGCGACCGGCTCGTCGACCTGAGCGCCCGCGCGCCCGCGGACCTCTCGGAGAGCGAGCGGGTGCAGCTTTTGCGCGGGTTCTTCATGGTGGACTGGGAGCAGTGCATCCGCCCGGTGGCGCGCTACTGGGACCTCCTCGAGAAGCGGGGCAAGGACCTCTCGCGCGTCGACCTCCGCCGCACGGCCGGGCGCTTCACGGACGGCGAGCTCCAGGACCTCCAGGTCCTCTTCAACCTCTCCTGGATGGGGTTCGGGGCGCTCGCCGACGACGGGGGGCTCGCGGAGCTCGCCCGCAAGGGCCGCGACTTCTCGAGGGGGGACGTCGACTACGTCCTCGGGGCGCAGCGGCGGATCCTCGCGGAGATCGTTCCCCGCTGGCGGCGCCTCGCCGAGCGGGGCCAGGTGGAGCTCTCCACGACGCCGTACTACCACCCCATCCTCCCTCTCGTGCTCGACAGCGATTCCGCGGCGCGGGCGCTGCCCGGGAGCCCGCTCCCCCCGCGCTACGCCTGGCCCGACGACGCCCGCTGGCAGGTGCGCGAGGCGCTCGCGAGCCACGGGCGCCGCTTCGGCCGCGCCCCGGGCGGCGTGTGGCCCGCCGAGGGCGCCGTCTCTCCCGAGGCCCTCGAGGTCCTCGCCGGCGAGGGGGTGGGCTGGGCCGCGTCCGACGAGGGAGTGCTGCTCCGCTCCCTCCCCTCCGGCAGCTCCCGGGTCGCGAGCCTCTTCCGCCCGTGGCGCGTCTCGGGAGGGGGCGGGCGGGAGGTCCCGATGCTGTTCCGGGACCGGGGGATCTCCGACCTGGTGGGATTCACCTACTCGCGCACGCCGGCGGCGGACGCGGTCGCCGACTTCGTCGGCCGCGTCGCGGGGATCGGGGACGCCTGGCAGCGCGAGCGGCAGGAGGGCCCCGCCACGGTCGGCGTCTTCCTCGACGGCGAGAACCCGTGGGAGCGCTTCCCCCGCTCGGGCCTCGACTTCCTGGACGGCCTCTACCGCGCCCTCGAGGAGGACGCCCGCATCGAGACGGTCACCATGTCGGAGGCCACGGCCGCCGCCCCGGACCCGGTCATCGATCGCATCCACTCCGGGTCGTGGATCGAGTCCTCCTACCGGATCTGGATCGGCCATCGCGAGGACCGGTTGGCCTGGACCTCGCTCGCGCGCGCGAGGGCCTCCGTCGAGGCTGCGGCGGAGGCCGGCGCGGCCCTCGAGGTCGTGCGCGCCGCGAAGGAGAGCCTGTACGTCGCCGAGGGCTCCGACTGGTACTGGTGGTACGGCGAGGACTTCGCCACCGAGAACGCCGCCGAGTTCGACCGCCTCTTCCGGGGGCACGTGGTCCGCGCCTGCGAGCTCGTCGGGGCCGGGCCGCCGTACGAGGCGACGGTCCCCATCAAGCAGCTGGGCGGCACGTGGGCGCTCGAGGCGAAGCCGCTGCGCGAGCCCACGCAGCTCATCCACCCGGTGCTCGACGGCCGGCTCCCCACGTACTTCGAGTGGCAGGGGGCCGGGCACTACCGCCCGGGCCAGCACGTCGGCTCCATGTTCGCCGACGCCCAGGCCTTCCGGGACCTCTACTACGGCTTCGACGAGAGCTGCCTCTACCTCCGGCTCGACCCGGCGGAGACCGCTGCCCGGGCCGCCGAGGTCGCGAGCCGGGTGCGGGTGGTGTTCGTCGGTCCCCGGGGGCAGTCGCAGGTCGAGTTCGACGTGTCGGCCGACGGGGCCGTGCGACCGGGGCGGCGCGACGGAGCCGAGTTCGGGCGCGCCGTCCTGGGGGACGTCCTGGAGGTCGAGGTGCCGTTCGCGGCGCTCGGCCAGGCGCCCGGCGAGGCGCTGGCCATCGCCGTCGACGTCGGCCGCGGGGCGCTCGAGATCGAGCGGCTGCCCAGGACCGGGTACCTCTCGATCGCGGTCCCCGGACCGGACTTCGAACGCATTCACTGGAGGGTGTGAGGGGCGGGATTCGCGGCGCCGCCGGCGGAGTTCGGCTAGTCTCTTACCCCTCGTGAGACGCCACGCCTCGCTCGCCATCCTCTTCGTCATCGTCTTCATCGACCTGCTCGGATTCGGGATGGTCATCCCGGTCCTGCCCCTCTACGCCAAGACGCTCGGAGCGAGCGAGGCGTGGGTGGGGCTGCTCTCGAGCGGCTACTCGGCGATGCAGCTCGTCTTCGCGCCCATCTGGGGAAGGCTCTCCGACCGCGTCGGGCGCCGGCCGGTGCTGCTCGCCTCCATCGCGATGACCGCGGTGGCCTTCGCCCTCTACGGCTTCGCACGCGACTTCACCTGGCTGCTCGTCGCCCGCCTCTTCGCCGGCGTCGCCACCGCCAACATCGCCATCGCGCAGGCGTACGTGGCGGACGTGACCACGCCGGAGACCCGCGCCCGCGGCATGGGGCTCATCGGGGCCGCCTTCGGCCTCGGCTTCGTCCTCGGCCCGGCGTTCGGCGGTGTCCTCTCCCGCTCCTCGCTCGCCGCCCCGAGCTTCGTCGCGGCGGCGCTGGCGGCCGCGAACCTCCTCGCGGCGTGGGTGGCGCTCGGCGAACCCGCCGAGAGGCGCGCCGCTCGCCACGGCGCCCGCGTCGGGGGGCTCGGCGCGCTCCGGGCGGAGCTCAAGCGCCCGGGCGTCCTCGCCCTCATCGCCGTGTACTTCCTCGCCATCTGCGCCTTCAGCGCCATGGAGAACACCTACGCGTTCCTGGCGACGGAGCGCTACGGGATCGCGGCGCGAAGCGTGTTCTGGCTCTTCGCATACATCGGGATCATCGTCGTCGCGGTCCAGGGCGGGCTCATCGGGCCGCTCACGCGCCGGTTCGGGGAGGGCCGGCTGCTCGTCGCCGGGCTCGTCCTGCAGGGCGTCGGCCTCGCCGGTCTGCCGTTCGCGGGCAGCACCGCGGGCCTCCTCGCCGCCACGGCGCCGCTGGCGTTCGGGAGCGGCCTCTCCTCGCCGGCGCTCTCGGCGCTCCTCTCCAAGCGCGCGCGCGCCGACGACCAGGGCGGAACGCTCGGCCTCGGGCAGTCGGCGGCGGCCTTCGGGCGCATCGTCGGGCCGGAGGCCGGCACCTTCACCTACTCGAGCTACGCGCCCGGGGTCCCCTACGTCGGCGGCGCGCTGCTCATGGCGGCGGCGGCCGCGGTGGCTGCCTCGCTGCGCGCCGCCCCGCCGGAGGAGGGGTGACGAGCGGTCGGCTGCCGGGCCGGCGGGCGCCCTGCTAGACTGGCGCCCCTATGCCCGAGCTGCGCAGGGACCCCATCGTGGGACGCTGGGTGATCATCGCCGCCGAGCGAGCCCGGCGGCCCAACCAGCTCAAGGTCGCGCCCGAGGAGCCGAATCCCGGCTTCTGCCCGTTCTGTCCCGGCAACGAGTCGAAGACCCCGCACGAGGTCTACGTGGCCGGGCGGCCCGCCGTCCCGGCCGACGTGCCCGGCTGGTCGGTGCGGGTGGTGCCGAACCGCTACCCGGCGCTCATGATCGAGGGGGACCTCGACCGGCAGGCGGAGGGCATCTACGACCGCATGAACGGGATCGGCGCGCACGAGGTCGTCATCGAGACGCCGAACCACGGCAAGAACCTCGGCGACCTGACGGACGGCGAGATCACCGAGGTGCTCTTCGCCTTCAAGGCGCGGGTCCTCGACCTCCGCAACGACATGCGGTTCCGCTACATCCTGCTCTTCAAGAACCACGGGTCGGCGGCCGGGGCCACCCTCGACCACTCGCACAGCCAGCTCATCGCGCTTCCCATCACCCCGCGCCAGGTGGCCGACGAGATCGAGGGGGCGCGGCGCCACTACGAGCACCGGGAGCGCTGCATCTTCTGCGACATCGTGGGGCAGGAGCGGAAGGACCGCGCCCGCCTCATCTACGAGAACGAGGAGTTCGTGGTCTTCGCCCCCTGGGCGCCGCGCAGCCCCTTCGAGACCTGGATCGTGCCGAAGCGCCACGAGTCGAACTTCGAGGCCGAGCCCAAGGAGCGGCTCGGCTACGCCGCCCAGGCGCTCCGCTCCACCCTGCACCGCGTGATGGGGGTGCTCGGGCGCCCGGCCTACAACTTCATGGTGCACACGAATCCCCTGCGCGACGCGGCGAGCCCCTCGTACCACTGGCACCTCGAGGTGGTCCCGGCCCTCACCCAGGTGGCCGGGTTCGAGTGGGGCAGCGGCTTCTACATCAACCCCGTCCCGCCCGAGGAGGCGGCGGAGTTCCTCCGGCGCGCGACGGGCTAAGCGGGCGCCGCGGCCGCGCTACGAGCCGGTGGGCGCGCGCCGGCGCGTGGGGTCGGCGCGGAGCTCGTAGAAGGCTCGGGCGTGGACGCGCTCGGCCCGATAGGGCTGGTCGAGGTAGAGCCAGAGCGCTCCGCTCTTGTCCTGCTCCACCGCTTCGGGGTGGCGCAACGTGAGGAACCAGAGGCCGGTCTCCGTGATCATGGGCCGGCCGTCCCGCGTGGCGTGGATGAGGCCCCAGGGGGCCCAGGGGTTCGTGTCCCACATGGACTGGCGCTTAGCACGGGGCAGCGGGGGCCGGCAACGGCGCGCCGCTCCCTACTCCAGGCCGCGGGAGCGCAGCTGCTCGTCGCTCTCCCCGCGCAGGTGCCCCACCTCGTGGAGGAGCGTCACCCGCACCTGCTCCGCCACCTCCGCGCGATCCCGCGCGAATCGCAGGAGGTTCCGGCGGTAGAGGACGACCGAGCGGCACCGCGGGCCCTCCTCGGCCGAGCAGTCCTCCCCGAGCGGCGCGCCCCGGAAGAGCCCCAGGATGGAGGGCGAGAGCGGCGGATCGACGGCGGTGAGGTCGGGCAGGCCCGGGATCTCCTCGACCTCGACCGGGACCCCGGCGAGCGCGCGCCGGTCCTCCTCGGGAAGCGAGGCGACCGCCTCGCGGACCTCGGCCGCGAAGGCATCCCGGTCCATCTCCACCATGGGGTGGAGCTCCTTGGGGGCGAGCCGCGCCGCGCGGGCGAGCAGCGAGCGCGCGCGCCCCTCCTCGCCGCCCCGCTCGGCGATGAGGCCGAGGTAGTGGAGCGACCAGGCGTCCTGCGGCGAGCGCCGGAGCACGGACTCGAAGGCGCGCCGTGCCTGGGCGAAGCGGCACAGCTCGAACAGGGCGACGCCGCGCTCGTAGAGGGCGTCCGCCTCGCCGGGGCGCTCCCGGAGCGAGAGCTCGAGGTGCGCGAGCGCCTCGCGGTTCTTGCCGAGGTCGTTCTCGGCCATCCCGGCAAGCAGGTGGAGGCGGGCGGCCTCCTCGCGGTCGGGGCGCGGCCCGCGGAGCGCCTGGGCGGCGCCGCGGAGCGCGAGGTCGCGGCCGGCCTCGAGCGCGTCGCGGTCGGAGAGGCGGGTCACGTAGATGTCCGCGGCGGTGGCGAGCGTCTCCCGGTCCTCGGGCCAGGCGGCGAGCGCGCGATCGACGGCGGCGCGGGCGTCGGCGGGCCGGTCGAGGTCCGCGAGCGCCAGCGCCCGCTCCAGGATGGCGCGCCGGGAGCGCGGCGCGCGCTCGAGCGCCTCCTCCGCGCAGACGAGCGCCTGCTCGGCCTTCCCCGCCTCGCGCAGCGTCGCCGCCCGGTCCTCGAGGGCGCGCGCCGCCGCGTCGGGCTCGCCCGGCAGGCAGGGGGGAGGCGGCGGGCGCACCCGGGCGAGCTGGCCGGCGGGCGCGGGGCCCGGGGGCGCCGTCTGCGTCGGCGCCGGCGTGCGCGAGGAGCAGGCCGCGGCGAAGAGGGCGATCGCGGCCCGCGCGGCGCGTCGGGCGCGCCGGAGGGGCAGAGGGCGCAGCGCGGTGGCGGCAGGCACGGGCCGGGATATCTTCCCACGGATGCACCGCAACGTCATGGTCCTCGCCGTCCTCGCCGCCTGCGCCCGCGCGCCGGCACCGGCACCGACGCCCGTCGGTCTCGAGCTGCCCGGCGAGCGCCACCTCCGGAACGTGCGCCAGCTCACCTTCGGCGGCGAGAACGCCGAGGCCTACTTCAGCCCCGACGGGAAGCTCCTCGTCTTCCAGTCGACGCGCGACGGCCGGGAGTGCGACCAGGAGTACGTGATGGACGCGGCGGGGAAGGGCGCGCACCTCGTGTCCACCGGCCGCGGGCAGGTGACGTGCGGCTATTTCCTGCCCGACGGCAAGCGGATCCTCTACGCCTCCACGATGGCGACGGCCGACGGCTGCGCGCCGAAGCCGGACCGCTCGCAGGGCTACGTGTGGGCGCTCCTCGACTACCAGATCTACGTGGCAGGCGCGGACGGGAGCGACCCGAGGCCGCTCGCCCCCGGACCGGGCTACAACGCGGAGGGCACGGTGTCGAGCGACGGCTGGGTCGTCTTCACGTCCACCCGCGACGGCGACCTCGACCTCTACAAGGTGCGGGTCGACGGCTCCGGCCTGACGCGCCTCACCGACACGCCGGGGTACGACGGCGGCGCCTTCTTCTCCCCGGACGGGACCCGGATCGTCTTCCGGGCGAGCCGTCCCGAGGGGGAGGCGGAGCTCGCCGAGTACCGCGAGCTCCTGCGGCGGAAGCTCGTCCGCCCCGGGAAGCTCGAGATCATGCTCATGGACGCCGACGGGAGGAACCAGCGGCAGGTGACGCGGCTCGGTGCCGCGAGCTTCGCGCCCTCGTTCTTCCCGGACGGCCACCGCATCATCTTCTCCTCCAACGTCGCGGACCCGAAGGGCAGGAACTTCGACCTGTTCGTCGTGAACGACGACGGCGCCGGGCTCGAGCAGGTGACCTTCAACCCCACCTTCGACGGCTTCCCCATGTTCTCGCCCGACGGCCGGACCCTCGTCTTCGCATCGAACCGCAACGGCTCGCGCCCGGGCGAGACGAACGTCTTCATCGCCGACTGGGTGGAGTGACCGGCTCGCCTTGGCGTCCGGGGCCGAGCCGCTCCGCCGAGAAGGGCGAGAGGTCCGCCGGCGGGTCCCGCCCGAGGACGAGGTCGGAGACGGCGTCGGCGGTGATCGGGGCGAGGAGCACGCCGTTGCGGTAGTGGCCGGTGGCGTAGAAGAGCCCCTCGACCGGGCCGCGCCCGAGGATGGGCTGGCCGTCCGGCGTGCCGGGGCGGAAGTTCGACCAGGTCTCCGCCACCGGAGCGGCGGCGAGCCGCGGCGCGATCTCCACCGCGAGCTCGAGGACGTGCAAGAGCCCCCCGGCGGTCACCGCCTTCTCGAACCCCGCCTCCTCCATCGTCGAGCCGCAGACGATGCGGCCGTCCGGCCGGGGCACGACGTACCCCTTCTCGGAGAAGACGACCCGCGAGAGGAGCGGCGGGCGGGTGTCGAGCGCCGCGATCTGGCCGCGCACCGGCCGCACCGCGCCGGGGGGCAACAGGCTCCCCTCCACCTGGGTCGACCACGCGCCCGCGGCGAGGACCACCGCCGGCGCCTGGATGCGCCCGGACTCGTGGTCCACGCCGGCGGCGCGCCCGGACTCGTGGACGACGCGCCGCACCTGGCCCGGGAGGAAGCGCGCGCCGGCGCGCGCGGCCGCGATGTGCAGGGCGCGGCCGAGCAGCCGGGGATCGAGGGACGCCTCGCCGCGGAAGTAGAGGGCGCCGCGGGCCTCGGAGGAGAGGCCCGGCTCGAGCTTCCGCGCCTCGTCGCCGTCGAGCACGTCCACCGCGGCGCCGAGGCCGCCGAGCTTCGCGGCGCGCGCCGCCAATACCTGGGCCATGCGGTCGTCGAGAGCCACCTCGAGCGTGCCACCGGCGCGGAAGCCCACCCACAGCCCGCTCAGGCGCTCGATTTCGGACGCGAAGGCCGCGTACCGGCCGAGAGAGGCGGCGCACAGGTCGTAGAACGGACCCGGCTCGACCGCCTCGACGCCCGGCGACAGGATGCCGCCGGCAGCGCTCGAGGCCTCGGCCCCCGGGACGCTCTTCTCGAGGACCACGACCGACCGCCCCGCCTGGGCGAGGCGCAGCGCCACCCCGCACCCCTGCAGGCCCGCGCCGATCACGACGACGTCCGCTCTCATGAGGGACGTAAACCTACCGCCGGGCGGCCCGGCGGAAAAGGACCCGGGGATGGGGGGAGGCTACCTCGTGCCCGGCCCGCCCAGAAGGCCGTACAAGAGCAGGTCGGCGGTGTGGCGCTTCCAGTCCTCGTTCGAGGGCCCGGGCGGCGGGAGGAACGGGCGCGCCGCCTCCTGGGCCGCGGCCACGAGGGCGGCCAGGCTGCCGATGGTGGCGACGGCCATGGTCGGGTCGATGCCCGAGCGCAGCGCATGGCCGTTCCGGCCGCGCAGGGCGTCCGCCATCTCGCGGACCGGCTCCGCGAGCGACGGGTCGCCCGCGACCAGCTCCGAGAGGAACGGCCCGCCGTCCAGGTACTCGCGTACGAGGATCTGGGAGGCCTCCGGGTCCGCGAGCCGGGTCTCGAGGTAGGCGCCGACGACGCCGACCGCGCCGCCCGACTCCCCGAGCATCGCGGCCACCTGCCTCAGGTTGCCGAGCCAGGTGGCCTTCAGGATGTCGAGGTAGAGCGCCCGCTTCGACGCCCAGTGTCGGTAGAGGAGGGCCACGTTGCAGCCGGCGCGCCGCGCGATTCCCTGGACCCGCGCGCCGTGGTAGCCGCGGGTAGAGAACTCGGTCCGCGCCGCAGCCCAGAGCCGGGCCGCGATTCCCTTGGACGGCGACGAAACGCCCTGGAGCCCCGGGCCCTCCATGCGGAACAATTTGTTCTCACTCTTGACCGGCGTCAAGACCGAGTGGGTGGTGACCCTTTCGGGGGTAGGTCGGCCAGACCGCGGTGCTAGAGGGAAAACGTCCCATGCGCCGCACCATCCTCCACCTGGACCTCGACGCCTTCTACGCCTCGGTGGAGCAGCTCGACGACCCCTCGATCCGCGGGAAGCCGGTCGTCGTCGGGGGGACCTCGAGGCGAGGGGTGGTGTGCGCCGCGAGCTACGAGGCCCGCCGCTTCGGCGTCCGCTCCGCCATGCCGACGGCCGAAGCACGGCGGCTGTGCCCCGCGGCCGTCTTCCTGCCGCCCCGCTTCGACCGCTACGCGGAGCTCTCCCGGACGGTCTTCGCCGTCTACCGCGGCTACACGCCGCTCGTCGAGCCGCTCTCGCTCGACGAGGCCTTCCTCGACGTGACCGCGAGCCGGTCGCTCCACGGCGACGGCCGCGCCATCGCCCTCGCCGTGAAGGCGCGCGTCCGCGCCGAGACCGGGCTCACCGCGTCGGCGGGGGTCGCGGACTGCAAGCTCGCGGCGAAGATCGCGAGCGACCTCGGCAAGCCCGACGGGCTCGTCGTCGTGGAGGGCGACACGGCCTCGTTCCTCGCCCCCCTCCCGGTGTCGCGTCTGTGGGGGGTGGGGAAGGTCACGGAGGCGGCGCTCCGGCGGCTCGGGGTCGCCACCGTCGGGGACCTGGCCCGCTTCCCGGCGACCGCGCTGCGCGACCGCTTCGGCGCGAACGGCCTGCGCATGCGGGCACTCGCCCGGGGGGAGGACCCCCGGCCCGTCGTCCCCGACGAGGCGGCGAAGAGCATCGGGGCCGAGGACACCTTCGAGGACGACCTCCGCGGCGTCGAGGCGCTCCTGCCGCACCTCCTCGAGCAGAGCGAGCGCGTGGCGCGGCGACTCCGGGAGTCCGGGCGGCGGGGTCGCACCGTGACCCTGAAGCTCAAGTACGCGGACTTCACGCAGGTCACGCGCCGGACGACGCTCCCCTCCTCGACGGACGACGGCGCCGCCGTGTACGCCGCCATCCGCGAGGACCTCGCCCGGGCCGATCTGTCCCGCCCGGTGCGCCTCACCGGCGTCTCGGTCTCCGGCTTCGAGGAGGGCGCCGGGCAGCTGGCGCTCTTCGACGGGGCGGCCGCGGCCCATTCCCGCCGGTCCGCCCTCCACGCCGCCATCGACGCCCTGGCGGAGCGCTTTGGCGAGGGTGCGGTGAAGCCCGCGACCCTCGCCGAGCCCTCGATCCGGACCGTGCGCAGCGGGCTGCGCTTTCCGACCCGCGGGGGAAAGGTCCCCGGCCGCTAATCAGGGGAGCGCTCGCACCCGGCGCGGCGGGGGGCGCGCTCCGAGAGACCCGCTCATCCCGGCGCGAGCGCGAGAGACGCTGGCGTCCCGCCCGGGCCCCGGTGACGAGCCAAGTGTGGAACTCGCCCGCGCCGAACGCCGAAGGGCGGGCGGGCCCGGCCACCCACCCGACCTCAGAACGGCCACAGCGGGCGCCCGAACGCGAGGAAGGGCCAGGGAATGGCGACCGCGAGCAGGACCACGGCCGCGCCGTAGACCGCGGCGAGCTGGCGACGTCGCGCGTCCCCCTCCTCGCCGCGTCTCGAGAGGATGCGCCCCAGATGCGCGAGGAAGGCGGAGCCGATCGCGGGGACCGGGTGGAGGAAGAACCAGTAGCGGAAGCCCGCCTCGGTGAGGCTCGCGACCGGGTGGGCGAGGGCCGCCGGCGCGAACGGCGAGAAGAAGAAGTAGAGGAGGAGGCCGAGGAGCACCTGCGCGTCGGCGGCCGCCACGAAGGCCACGCCGGAGACGCGCGACGCGCGCGTCGCGGAGCGTCCGGAGAGCCAGGCCGTCGCCGACACCGCCGCGGCCGAGAGGGCGCCGGCCACGACCGCCCACCGGACGAGAGAGTGCAGCGCGAGGACGATCGAGTACATGCCCGCCTCCCTTGCGCCCCCGTCCTCTCGCTAGTGCCGCATCGGGGGCGGGCCTGCGGCCCGCCGGACGCGGTCGAGGATCTCCTCCATGCCCACGCTCTTCGGCACGTACCCCTGGGCGCCCAGGAGCTCGGACTCCCACTCGAAGCCGTACGCCGAGAGGATGAGGATGGGGATGTGGGCGCTCTTCGGGTCCTTCCGCATGCGCTCGACGACGCCCCATCCGTCGAGCACCGGCATCTTCAGGTCGAGGAGCACCATCCCGGGGGCCTCGTCGGCGACGCGCGCCAGGGCGACCTCCCCGTTCTCGGCCTGCTGCACGGGGTAGCCGGCCTCGGAAAGCACCTCGCACAGCGCGTCCCGGAAGTCGTCGTCGTCGTCCACGACGAGGATGTACTGGCCAGGGGTCATGCCGCCTCCGGGCGAGCCCGGAGCAGGCCGGCGATCTCGTGGGCGATGCGCCGCGCCTCCGAGATCCGGTGCGGGTCGAGCGTGACGGCCCCGACGACCGCGTGCCCGCCGCCCCCGTACCGCTCGCAGATCTTCGAGATGTCGTGCCGCCGCGCCTCGCGGGCCCAGGGATTCGACCCCACCGAGACCTTGGCGCGCTTGGCGTCCTGGCTCAGCACCACCGTGTAGGCGGCCTCCGGGAAGAGGTAGTAGACGATGAACTTGTTGCCGGCCTCGATGCCGGCCTGCGCGAGGTCGACGAGGGCCACGCCG
This sequence comes from Anaeromyxobacteraceae bacterium, assembly GCA_035543235.1. Lineage (GTDB taxonomy): Bacteria > Myxococcota > Myxococcia > Myxococcales > Anaeromyxobacteraceae > DATJZG01. The sequence continues at coordinate 25,483 of DATKJV010000076.1, forward strand.
TCCTCGAGCCGCGCCACCGCCCGCACGGCCTCGATGGAGCGGAAGTGGCGCTCCAGAATGGGCCTCAGCGGGTCCGCCACCCACGGCTCGGCCGCGATCTCGGCGAGCGGCCGGCGTCGCATCGCCTCGATGAGCCTCTCGGGGACCTGCGGGTCGCGCGTCGCCTCGAGGAGCGTCATGATCCGCAAGGCCGGCTCCTCGAGCCGGACGGCCACCTCGGCGGACGGGAAGCGCGCGGAGTCGATGACGTCGGCCCAGCGCACGAGCTCGGAGAGGTCGGGGGCCTCGAAGCCGAAGCGCTCTCGCGCGACGCGGGCGATGAATCCGCAGCAGGAGGGGGCGTTCGGGTCCCAGAACTTCTGCCCGCTCGCGTCGCGCTCGAACTGGGCGCGCCACTCGGGCTTGTGGAACGCGCTCAGGTGGTGGTCGAACCACCAGTCGAGCCGCGGCGAGGGCGAGTAGCGGAAGTCGACGACCACGTTCACCGCCTCGTCGAAGGCGTCCGGCGGGAAGGGGTCGCCCTCGTGGTGCTGCACGGGCTGGTGGACGATGCGCCCGAGCCCGGCGCCCAGGTGCGCCTCGAAGAAGCGGCCGGCGAACGCAGCGGACGCGCAGCCGTCGAAGCAGTTCGCGTGGTAGAGGACCTTGAGCCCCATCCGGCGCCGGAATCTAAGGAACGACGCACCGCGCCGTCAATCAAAGCCTCGCGTCTTGTTGGGGCCATCCCCCCGAGGCCCGGGCGTCCGTGGGAAAGAGCGCGCCGACTGCGGTGCGCGGCGGCGATCGGCGCCGGGCCGGCGGCGCGGGCGCACCTGTCGACGGGCCGGGGTCGCCGCGCTAGACTCCGCGTCGATGGAAGCAATCCGCGTCGGGGCGCTCCTCGACGACAAGAAGTTCGACCTGCGCCTCACACTCGTCGCGGGGAAGCCGGGGCTGTCGCGGCGCATCAGCTCGGCCCGGATCCAGAAGCCGGGCCTGGTCCTGGCGGGCTTCACGGACTACCTGCACCGCGAGCGCATCCAGGTCTTCGGCAACACCGAGATGAGCTACTACCTGAGCCTCCCTCGCGAGCGGCGCGTCGAGCTCATGCGAAACTTCTTCGCGCAGGACGTCTCGTGCCTGGTGGTGACGAAGGACCTCGAGGTGCCCTCCGAGATGGTCGCGGCTGCGGACGAGGCCTCCGTGCCGCTGCTCCGCTCGAGCCACCTCTCCTCCGCCTTCATCGAGAACGTCCAGAGCTACCTCGAGGACCAGCTCACCGCGAGCACCTCGATGCACGGGGTGCTGCTCGACGTGCTCGGCGTGGGCATCCTGCTCCTCGGCAAGAGCGGCATCGGCAAGAGCGAGATCGCGCTCGACCTCGTGATGCGCGGCCACCGCCTCGTCGCCGACGACATCGTCGACGTCAAGCGGCGCACCCCGGATTCGGTGGTGGGATCCGGCAGCGAGATCATCAAGCACCACATGGAGATCCGCGGGCTGGGCATCATCAACATCAAGGACCTCTTCGGCGTGGCCTCCATCCGCGAGCGCAAGAAGATCGAGATCGTCCTCGAGCTCGTGGAGTGGGACCCGAGCGTCGAGTACGACCGGCTCGGCGTGGACGATCGCAAGTTCCGGATCCTCGACGTGGAGATCCCCATGCTCGTCGTCCCGGTCCGCCCCGGGCGCAACATGACCACCATCATCGAGGTGGCGGCCCGCAACCACCTCCTGAAGCTCCAGGGGCACCACTCGGCGCGGGAGTTCCAGGAGCGGCTCAACCGCGCCATCGCGCTGCCCCCGGAGACCGGCGGCGGGGGGAAGGACGTCGAATGACGGCGCGAGCGCCGGCGGCGGTCCCGTCCTCGAGCGGGACGCAGGTCGTCATCCTCACCGGCGTCTCCGGGTCGGGGAAGACCACCGCGCTCCGTGCGCTCGAGGACGGCGGCTTCTACTGCATCGACAACTTCCCCGTCGTGTTCCTCGAGAAGCTCGTGGAGCTCATCGGCCACACCGCCGGCGAGGTGTCGCGACTGGCGCTCGTGGTGGACGCCCGCGAGGGGCGCTTCCTCCGGGACGCTCCGCGCATCATCGAGGAGGTCCGGGCGAAGGGCGGGGACGTGATGGTGCTCTACCTCGACGCGTCCGACGAGTCGCTCGTGCGCCGCTACTCCGAGACCCGGCGCCGCCACCCCCTGGCCGGCGACTCGGGCAGCGTCCCGGAGGGGATCGCCGCGGAGCGCAAGGCGCTCGCCGGGCTGAAGGCGCTCGCCGACGAGGTGGTCGACACGACGAACCTGAACGTGCACGAGCTCAAGCGGCTCGCCCACAACCGGTTCGTGGGGGCCGGCGCGGAGACGATGGGAGTGACCCTCGTCTCCTTCGGGTTCCGCACCGGCGTGCCCACCCACGCCGACCTGGTCCTCGACGTGCGGTTTCTGCCGAACCCGTACTTCGTGCCCGAGCTCAAGCCCTTCCCCGGGACCGACCCGCGCGTGCGCGACTGGGTTCTCGCCCACGAGGACGCGCAGAGGTTCCTGGAGAAGGCGGACGACCTGGCGGGCTTCCTCATTCCGCGCTACCGCGCCGAGGGGAAGACGTACCTCACCGTGGCGGTCGGCTGCACCGGCGGCCGCCACCGCTCCGTGGCGATCGCCGGAGAGCTGGCGGAGCGCCTGGGGCGCCGCGGCATTCCCGTGCGCGTGTGGCATCGCGACGTGGAGAAGGAGTAGGGCCGGATGGTGGGGGTCGTCGTCGCAACCCACGGGAGGCTCGCCGCCGAGCTCGTCGCCTGCGCCGAGGCGATCGTCGGAAAGATGCCCCGGGTGCAGGCCGTCTCGGTGTCGGCCGAAGTGCCGATGGACGCGGCCCGCGACGCCCTGGCGCTCGCCATCCGCGAGGTCGACGAGGGGGACGGGGTCCTGGTCCTCACCGACATGCTCGGAGGGACGCCTGCGAACCTGGCGCTCGGGTTCCTGGAGGGGCGGGTCGACGTGGTCACCGGCGCGAACCTGCCGATGCTCCTCAAGCTCTCCACCTGCCGCGCCGCCCGGACGCCGCTCGAGGAGATCGCGCGCCTCATCACCGCCTACGGCCAGAAGAACATCACGCTCGCGAGCGAGCTGCTGCGCGCCCGCGCGCGCGGCGGGCCGGAGACGCCGTGATCGCGCTCGTCCGCGTGGACAACCGCCTCGTGCACGGCCAGGTCCTCGTGACCTGGGCGCCCCACGTCAAGGCGGCGCGGATCGTGGTGGCCGACGACGAGGCGGCCCGCAGCCCCCTCGCCCGGGCCGCCATGACGCTCGCCCTCCCCTCCGGCGTGGAGGCGAGCATCGAGCCCCTCGCCCGGGTCGACTGGAAGGCCCTCGCGGCCGCGCCGGAGGCCGTGCTCGTCCTCGTGCGGGACGTCCTGGACCTCGAGAGGGCGCGCGGCGCGGGCCTGTCCCCGGAGCTCGCGCCCGTCCTGAACCTCGGCAACGTCCACTATTCGCCGGGGCGGCGCCAGGTCACTCCCTCGGTGTTCCTCTCCCCCGAGGAGATGGACCTGCTCAGGCGCCTCGGCGCGGCCGGGTTCACGGTGGAGGCCCGCGCCGTTCCGCTCGATGCGGCGGTGCCGCTCCAAGAGATCGAGCGCCGCTACGCGGCCGCCGGCTGATAGGATCGGGTGCAACGTGGACTACCTCCTCCTCGCCCTGGTGGCCGGCCTGGCGGCGGTGGAACGCAAGGGCTTCCTGCAGGCGATGCTCTCCCGGCCGGTCGCCCTCGCCCCGGTGGCGGGCCTCGCGCTCGGCGATCTCCACGGCGGGCTCGTGCTCGGGCCGCCGCTCGAGTTGCTGTGGCTCGGTGCGGTGAACCTGGGGGCGGCGCTTCCTCCCCACGAGACGCTCGGTGCCGCGGCCGTGACCGGCGGCGCCGTGCTCGCCGGGCGGGCGCTCGGGACCGGGGTCACCCCGGCGGTGGCCTGCCTCACGCTCGCGCTCGTGGCGGCGCTCGCCGTGCTCGGGCGACGGACGGACAGCCTCATCGAGGAGTGGAACGTGCGGCTCGCCGCGCGGGCGGAGGCGCTCCTGGAGGAGGGAAGCCCGCGGGCGGCGCTCCGCGCCAACCTTCGCGGCCTCCTCCTCCCCTTCGCGGCCTCCTTCGCGCTCGCGCCGCTCGCGGCGGCGGTGGCCGCGTTCGCGGTCCCCGCCGCCCTCCACCGCTTCCCGGGCGCCCGGCCGCCGCTCGCCGCCGGCTGGGCGGCCCTCTGCGGGTTCGCCGCGGCGGCGGGCGCCCGGGCCTTCCGGGCGCAGCGCGGCTTCGGGCTCTTCGCCGTCTCCTTCGCCCTCTGCGCCGTCGCGGCGCGGCTCGCCGGGGTGTGGCGGTGAGGGTGCCCCGCTCCACGCTCCGCCGCGTCTTCTGGCGATGCCTGTTCCTGCAGGCCGCCTGGAACCGGCGCGGGATGCAGAACCTCGGGTTCGCCTACGCCATCGACCCGGCGCTCCGGCGACTCTACGCGGACCCGGCGCGCCGTCGCGAGGCGCTGAGGCGCCACCTCGGCACCTTCAACTGCCACCCGTACACGGCGGCGGCCATCGTCGGGGGCGCCATCCACCACGAGGAGCGCGTCGCCGCGGGCGAGGAGCCGGAGAGCGCGCCGCTCGAGTACAAGCAGATCCTCCAGGGACCGCTCGCCGCGGTCGGGGACTCCTTCTTCTGGGCCGGCCTGCGCCCGTTCTTCGGCGCGCTCGCCGCGGCCGGGACGCTCGCCCTCGGCTGGCCGGCGCTCGTGGTGGCGCTCGTCCTCTACAACGCGCTGCAGATGTGGCTGCGCTGGTCCTTCTTCCGCGCCGGCTACCGGATGGGCGACGCGGTGGTCGAGCGCGTGGCGTCGCTGTCCCTTCCGCGGTGGGCGGGCCGCCTGCGCAGCGGCGGAGCCGTGCTCGCCGGGATCGCCGGGGGGCTCCTCGGCGCCCGCACCACGGCCGGAACCGCGGGGTTCGCCCTCGCGCTCGCCGCCGCCGGGGCGTTCGGCGGCTTCTTCGCCCTCTCCCGGGGCGCGCGGCTCTTGCCGAGCGCCTACGGGGCCATCGCGCTCGGCGCCGTCGCTGCGCTCGCGTTCTCCCGCCTGGGCGGAGGCCCGTAGATGCAGCGGATCGAGCGCTCCTTCACGATCCTGAACTCGCTCGGGCTCCACGCCCGGCCCGCCGCCATGCTGGTGCAGGCGGCGAACCGCTTCTCGTCCGACGTGCAGATCGAGAAGGACGGGACGTCCGTGAACGCGAAGAGCATCATGGGGGTGCTCACCCTCGCCGCCTCGAAGGGGTCGAGCATCCTCGTCACCTGCGAGGGCGACGACGCGGCCCAGGCCATGGAGGCGATGGCCAAGGTCATCGAGTCGGGCTTCGGGGAGAAGTGAGATGGCCGGATCGACCACGCTCGCAGGGCTGCCTGCCTCCCCCGGCATCGCGGTGGGGCGCGCCTGGACGCTGGACCGCCGGAAGGTCCGGACGCCTCGGCGCACGATCGCGCCGGACGAGCTGGAGCCCGAGCTCGGCAGGTTCGACGCGGCCGTCGAGCTCGCCGGCCGCCAGCTCGAGGACGTGCGCTCCAAGGTGTCCGCCGCCGAGGGGGCCGATCACGTCGCCATCATCGACGTGCATCGCGCGATGCTTCGGGACCCGGCGTTCATCGACGAGGTGCGCAGGCTCATCCGCGAGGAACGGGTGAACGTCGAGTGGGCGGTGAAGCGCACCGTCCGCAAGGTCAAGGCCTCCTTCTCCAGCGACGACGAGTTCTTCCGGGAGCGGCGCGCGGACATCGACTACGTCGGCGAGCGGCTCATCAAGAACCTGCTCGGGCACGGCGTGGACGTCGACGAGGCCCCGCCCGCGGGCGCGGTGATCCTCGCGCGCGACCTCTCGCCGGCGGACACGGCGCTGCTGCTCCACGACCGTCGGGTGGCGGGACTCGTGACCGACGTCGGCGGCACGACGAGCCACACCGCCATCGTCGCCCGCGCGCTCGAGATCCCGGCGGTCGTCGGCGCGGCGCGGGCCTCTTCGGCGGCGCAGCGGGGCGACTGGGTGATCGTCGACGGCGGGCGCGGGCTCGTCGTGGTGAACCCCTCCGCGGGCGACCGGGCCGACTACGAGGCCGCCCGTTCCCGACAGGCCGAGCGGGAGGTGGAGCTGGCGCGGCTCCGCGACCTGCCGGCGGAGACCCGGGACGGCACCGCGGTGCGGATGCTCGGCAACATCGAGTTTGCCGAGGAGGTCCCGGGCCTCCTCTCCCACGGCGGCGAGGGCGTGGGGCTGTACCGCACCGAGTTCCTCTACCTCGGGCACGCGGAGCTGCCGACCGAGGAGGAGCACTACCGCGACTACCGGCGCATCCTGGAGGCCATGGGGGACCGGCCGGTGACGGTCCGCACCTTCGACCTCGGCGGGGACAAGCTCCCCGCGGGGCAGAAGGACCACTCCGAGAACCCCGCGCTCGGCCTGCGCGCCATCCGCTACTGCCTGCGCCACCCCGACATGTTCCGGGTGCAGCTGCGGGCGCTCTTGCGCGCCGGGGCCTACGGCCGGCTCCGCGTCATGTTCCCCATGGTGAGCGGCGTCGCCGAGATCCGGGCGGCGAAGCGCATGCTGGTCGAGGCGCGGGAGGCGCTCGCGCGGGAGGGGGTCGAGACCCCGCTGCCGCCCGTGGGCGTGATGGTCGAGCTGCCGAGCGCCGCCATGCTCGCCGACCGGATCGCGGCCGAGGTGGACTTCATCTCCATCGGAACGAACGACCTCATCCAGTACACGCTCGGGGTGGACCGCCAGAACAAGGACGTCGCCTACCTCTACAAACCCCTGCACCTCGCCGTCCTGCGCACCCTTCAGTACATCTGCCGGGCCGGCCAGGAAGCGGGGATCCCGGTCTCGATGTGCGGCGAGATGGCCGGCGAGCCGCTCTACACGATGGTGCTCCTCGGGCTCGGGTTCTCCGAGCTCTCGATGAACGGTCCCTCCATTCCGCTCGTCAAGCGCGTGATCCGGTCGGTCGCCGCCGCCGAGGGCCGCGAGCTCGTGGAGCGGGTGCTGAAGCTCACCGCGGGCGACGACATCGAGCGGGAGGTCCGCGCCGAGCTGGGGAGGCGGTTCCCCGGCCTCCTCGAGAGCGGCGCCGCGGTCGGGCCGGTGAGCGGGTAGGCGGCGGCCGGCGCCGTCGCGGGACGCCGTGACACCGGGGGGCGGGACGGGCGCCGGACGCAGGGCTCCGGGCGCCGGGCTCGCCTTGACACCCCATGCGGGTGGACACTAAGGTTCCGGCCTCCCGGCGGAAGGAATCCCCCATGACAAGCGACTTCCTATTCACGTCGGAGTCCGTGACGGAGGGCCATCCCGACAAGATGGCCGACCAGATCTCCGACGCGGTCCTCGACGCCGTCCTCCGCGACCACCCGCGCGGACGGGTGGCGTGCGAGACCCTGCTCAAGACCGGCTACGTCATGATCGCCGGCGAGATCACCACGACCGCCCACGTGGACTACCAGCGGCTCGCGCGCGAGGTGGTGAAGCGCATCGGGTACACCGACGGGGAGATGGGGTTCGACGGCAACACCTGCGCCGTGCTCGTGGCCGTCGATCGGCAGTCTCCGGACATCGGCCAGGGCGTCGACACCGGCGGCGCCGGCGACCAGGGCATGATGTTCGGCTACGCGTGCGACGAGACGCCGGAGCTCATGCCCGCCCCCATCCACTACGCCCACGCGGTGACCCGGCAGCTCGCCAAGGCGCGCCGCGGCGGGCTCGACTTCCTCCGGCCCGACGGGAAGAGCCAGGTGACGGTGGAGTACCGCGAGGGCAAGCCGAGCCGCATCGACGCCGTCGTCGTCTCGACCCAGCACTCCGCGGACGTCTCGAACCGCAAGCTCCACGCCGCCGTCCGGGAGGAGGTCATCGCCCGGGCGCTGCCCAAGCGGCTCATCGACCGGCGGACGAAGATCTACATCAACCCCACCGGGCGCTTCGTCATCGGCGGGCCCATGGGCGACACCGGCGTCACCGGGCGAAAGATCATCGTGGACACCTACGGCGGCATGGGTCGCCACGGCGGCGGGGCCTTCAGCGGGAAGGACCCCTCGAAGGTGGACCGGTCGGCCGCGTACATGGGGCGCCACATCGCGAAGAACGTGGTGGCGTCTGGCCTGGCGAGGCGCTGCGAGGTCCAGGTGGCCTACGCCATCGGCGTCGCCGACCCGGTCTCGGTCATGGTGGACACCTTCGGCACCGCCACGGCGCCCGAGCCGAAGATCGCCTCCGCCATCCGCGAGGTGTTCGGGCTCAGGCCCCGCGACATCATCGAGGGGCTGGACCTGCTCCGCCCCATCTACGAGAGGACCGCCGCGTACGGTCACTTCGGGCGCCCCGAGAAGGAGTTCACCTGGGAGCGGACCGACAAGAAGGACGCGCTGCGCGACGCCGTGGGGACGCGGCGCTCCCGCGCCGCCTGATCCACCGCCGGGCACGGGGGGACGACAGCGATGGGCCTTCTCGCCGCGCTGGTGCTCGGAGTGGTACAGGCGATCACCGAGTTCCTGCCGGTCAGCTCGACCGCGCACCTGCTCGTCGCGGGGGAACTGCTCGGCCAGAGCCTCGCCGATCCGCGCTTCCGCGCCTTCGTGACGATCATCCAGACGGGGACCACGCTGGCGGTGCTCGTGTACTTCCGCCGCGACCTCTGGCGGATCACCGCGGCCTTCGTCCGGGGGCTCGCCACGGGCCGGCCCTTCGGGACACCCGACGCGCGGCTCGGCTGGTACATCGCGCTCGGAACCATCCCGGCGGCGGTGGCGGGCAAGCTCCTCGAGCGGAGGATCGAGGCGCTCGGCAACATCGTCATCGCCTTCTCGCTCGTGGCCTGGGGGCTGGTGCTCCTCGTCGCCGAGCGGTTCGCGACCCACCGCCGCAAGCTCGACGAGGTGCGGGCGGGGGACGCGCTGCTCATCGGCGTCGGCCAGGCCCTGGCGCTCGTCCCGGGCACCTCGCGCTCGGGCGCCACCATCACCGCCGGCATGCTGCTCGGCTTCGCCCGCGAGGCGGCGGCCCGCTTCAGCTTCCTCCTCTCGGTGCCGATCATCCTCGGCGCCGGGATCTACAAGCTCGTGAAGGCGCTGCCCGCGCTGCGGGGGGAGGCCTCCTGGGCGCAGGCCACCGTGGTGGGAACGGTCGTCGCCGCGCTCTTCGGCTACGTCGTCATTGGGTGGCTGCTGACGTGGCTCCGCACCCGCACGACCTACGTCTTCGTCGTCTGGCGGATCGCCATGGGGGCGGCCATCGCGCTGCTCATCTGGAAGGGCGTCCTGCCCACCGACGACGCGGATCCCCCGCCGCCGCCCGCCGTCCACGCGCGATGACGCTCGCGGACCTGAGGCGCGCGCTCGCCGCCCGCGCCTTCGGGACCCTGGACTCCTCTGCCCTCCCGGAGGCCTACCGGAGATCGGAGGGGGCGCTCCGGCCCGCCGCCGTCCTCGTGCCGCTCTTCGAGCGGCACGGGGAGCTGCAAGTCCTCTTGACGCGCCGGCGCCCCGACCTTCGGCTCCACCCCGGGCAGATCTCCTTCCCCGGCGGCCGGCTCGACCCCGGCGACCCGGACACGCTCGCCGCGGCGCTCCGGGAGGCGCGGGAAGAGGTGGGGCTCGAGCCGGCGCGTGTGGAGGTCATCGGTCGGCTGAGCGAGACCCTGGTCGTCGTCACCGGGTTCCGCTTGACGCCCTGGGTGGGCGTCGTGCCATACCCCTACCCCTGGGCGCCCGACCCCGGCGAGGTGGCCGAGGTCCTCGAGGTGTCGCTCGCCGGGCTTGCGCGGCCGGACGCCCACTGGACCGAGCCCCGCGAGGCCCACGGCATGCTCCACGAGGTCCACTTCTTCGCGCTCGGGAAGGACACGATCTGGGGTGCGACCGCGCGCATCCTGTTCGAGCTCCTCTCCCTCGGGAGGCACGCATGAAGCTCTACCCGGTGGTCATGGCCGGCGGATCGGGAACCCGCTTCTGGCCGCTCAGCCGCAAGGACCGTCCGAAGCAGTTCCTCCCGCTCGACGGCGACAAGCCGCTGCTCGCCGCCACCGTCGAGCGGCTCCCGCCGCTCGCCCGCGCCGACCGCACCTACGTGGTCTGCGGCCCGAACCACGCCGCCTCGGTCCGGCGCATCCTTCCGAGGCTCCCCAAGGAGAACCTCATCGTCGAGCCCTGTCCGCGGAACACCGCGCCCTGCGTCGGCCTCGCCGCGCTGCACGTGGCGCGCCGGGATCCGCGCGGCGTGATGGCCATGCTGCCCTCCGACCACCACGTCGCCCACCCCGAGGCCTTCCGCGACGCGCTCGCCGCCGGCGCCCACCTCGCCGCAGAGGGCGCCGTGGTGACCATCGGCATCCGGCCGGACCGTCCCGAGACCGGCTACGGCTACCTGAAGGTGGGCGGGCGGCTGCACGCGATGGGGCGCGGCAAGAAGGCGTTCCACCCGGCGCGGGTGGAGCGCTTCGTCGAGAAGCCGGACCTCGTGACCGCGTCCCGGTACCTCGCCGAGGGCGGCTACCTCTGGAACAGCGGCATCTTCCTGTTCCGGGCCGACGTGATCCTCGACGAGATCCGCCGCGCCATGCCGGTCCTCGGCGAGCAGCTCGCGGTCATCGAGCGCTCGCTCGGCGGACCCTTCTACGGCCGGACGCTCAAGCGGGTGTTCCCGGCGGCGCCGTCCATCTCCATCGACTACGGCGTCATGGAGAAGAGCCAGAGGATCGCGGTCGTCCCGGCCGAGTTCGGGTGGAGCGACGTCGGAAGCTTCGCGGCGCTGTCCGAGGTGCACGAGACCGACGACCTCGGCAACGTCAAGCAGGGCGACGCCATCGTCCTCGACGGCCACCGGAACGTGGTCGTCGCCCGCGGCTCCCGGCCGGTCGCCGTGGTCGGGGTCGACGACGTCGTCGTCGTGGACGCCGGGGATGCGGTGCTCGTGGTGAAGAAGGACCGCGCCCAGGACGTGCGCAAGGCGGTCGAGGAGATGCGGCGCCGCGGCCGGGAGGACCTCCTGTAGCGCCCGGCGCGGGCCCGCGGCCCACGCCGGCGTGGGCTATGATGGGGACTCGAAGGAGGAGCCGTCCATGCCCGAGGTGTCCCCGACCATCTTCCGCGAGTACGACATCCGCGGGCTCGTGGACCAGGACCTCACCGAGGAGGCGGTGCGCCTCGTCGGGCGCGCGCTCGGAAGCGAGGTCCGCGAGAAGGGAGGCCGCCGCGTCGTGGTCGGGCGCGACTGCCGCGAGTCGGGCCCCCGCTTCGCCGCGGCGATGCTCGACGGGCTGAACGCCGCGGGGATCGACGTCACCGACCTGGGCGTGGTCCCGACTCCGCTCACCTACTTCGCCGCGGCCACGCTGCCGGTCGACGGCCTGTGCATGATCACCGGCTCGCACAACCCGCCGGAGTACAACGGCCTGAAGGTCGGGGTCGGGCGGACCACGCTCCACGGCGACGAGATCCAGGCGCTCCGCCGCCGCATCGAGGCGGGGCGCTTCGCCGAGGGGAGCGGGGGGCGGGAGTCGCACGACATCGTCACGCCCTACCGAGCCTACGTCCGCAGGAACCTCCGCATGGGACCTCGGCGCCTGAAGGTCGTCGTGGACGCGGGCAACGGGACGGGCGGAGTGGTCGCGGTGCCGCTCTTCCAGTCGCTCGGCATCGAGGTGGTCCCGCTGTTCGTCGAGATGGACGGCCGCTTCCCCAACCACCATCCCGACCCGACCGTGGAGAAGAACCTCGCCGACCTCAAGCGGGCGGTGGTCGAGCGCGGGGCCGACCTGGGCGTGGCCTACGACGGCGACGCCGACCGGGTGGGCGCCGTCGACGAGAAGGGCCAGGTGCTCTGGGGCGACCAGCTCATGATCCTCTTCTCCCGGGCGCTCCTCGCCGAGAAGCCCGGCGCGGCGATCGTGGGAGAGGTGAAGTGCTCGATGAACCTCTACGACGACATCGCCGCCCGCGGGGGGCGACCCATCATGTGGAAGGCCGGGCACAGCCTCATCAAGGCGAAGATGAAGGAGGAGGGGGCGCTGCTCGCCGGAGAGATGAGCGGCCACATCTTCTTCGGCCACCGGTGGTTCGGCTTCGACGACGGGGTGTACTCCTCGGCCCGCCTGCTCGAGCTCGTGTCGAGGACCGACGCCCCGGTGTCCACCCTCCTCGCCGACGTCCCGAGGACCTTCGCCACGCCGGAGATCCGGGTCGACTGCCCCGAGGACAAGAAGTTCGAGCTCGTGCGGCGGGCGCAGGAGTGGTTCGCCGGCCGCTACGAGGCCGTGACCGTCGACGGCGTCCGCGTCGTCTTCGCGGACGGATGGGGGCTCGTGCGCGCCTCGAACACCCAGCCGCTGCTCGTGCTCCGGTTCGAGGCGAAGACCCCGGAACGCCTCGCCGAGATCGAGGCACTCGTCTCCGGCAAGGTCGACGAGCTGAAGCGCGAGATCGGCGCCTAGGGTGGCGATGGGCGAGCCGGCGCTCGGGATCGACCTGGGCGGGACGAACGTCCGGGCCGCGCTCGTCGACCGGGAGACCGGCCGCGTGCTGTCGCTCGCCAAGCGGGCCCTCGCAGGGCACGCGCCCGAGGAGGTCGCGGCGGCCGTCGCCAAGGCGGCCCGATCCGCCGCCGGCGCGCGGGAGCTCGCCTCGTTCACGCGCGCCGGTGCCGGGGTGGCGGGCCAGGTTCTCGGGAAAAGCGGCCTCGTCCTGAACGCGCCGAACCTCGGTTGGCGGGACGTCGCCTTCGGGGAGATGCTCGGCCGGGCGCTCGGGATGCCGGTGCGGATCGTGAACGACCTCTCCGCGGCGGCGTGGGGCGAGAGCCGCTTCGGCGCCGCCAAGGGTGCCCGCGACGCGCTGGTGGTGTTCGTCGGCACCGGCGTCGGATCCGGGATCGTCCTCGGGGGGCGGCTCCAGGAGGGCGCGCGCGGCGTCGCCGGCGAGATCGGCCACGTCAAGGTGCGGCCCCCGCGGCCCGGCGAGCCCCCGCGGCCCTGCGGCTGCGGTGCCGTCGGGTGCCTCGAGGCCTACGCCGGGGGCGCCCGCATCGCCGCGCGCGTGCGCGAGGAGATCGGCCGCGGCGGCGCGACCCGGATCGCCGAGCTCGCGGGCGGGGACCTCGCGGCCGTCACCGCCTCCGCCGTGGAGCGGGCCGCCGCGGCCGACGACGAGTACGCGCGAGAGCTCTGGGCGGAGGTCGGCGAGCTGCTCGGCACGGCCGTCGCGAACGCGGTCACGATCCTCAACCCGGCGCGGCTCGTGCTCGGCGGCGGGGTGCTCCGCTCGAGTCCCTCGCTCCGCGCGATCGTCGTCGAGCGCGTCGCCGCGGCAGCCTCGCGCAGCGCGGCGGCGGAGCTCGCGATCGCCGCCGCGGAGCTCGGAGACGAGGCGGGCGTCGTCGGAGCGGCGCTCCTCGGGGCCGGGATCGAGGGCTGAGCCGGCAGTGCATCCCCGTCCGCGCCCGGATCGTCAAGTCGGAGGTCCGGACGCTCGGCGGCGAGCTACGCGAAAAGTGCTCTCCCTTCCTTGCACTCACGATCCGCGCACGCTAATCTGCGTTCGTCTTGCTCGTCGGTCGTCGTGACCACGTCTCGAGGAGGTAGCACATGGCAGCCAAGAAGAAGGCGACGAAGAAGGCAGCGAAGAAGCCGGCCAAGAAGGGCGCGAAGAAGGCGAAGAAGAAGTAGCTTCGCCAGCCGTCGCGCGAGGCCTCTCGCGCCAAGCTCGCTGCGGCCGCCTCCGGGCGGCCGTAGTCGTTTCGGAGGCCATGTCCCTCGGACAGGCGGAGATCGACCTCGTCGTCGCGGAGCTCGCTCCGCTTGCGGGGGCGCGCGTCGAGACGGTTCGCGTCCACGGCGAGCGAGCGCTGACGCTGGAGATCCGGGGGCGCGAGGGGCCGGCGGCGATTCTCGTCTCCGCCGAGGCGGACCGGACGCGGATCCACGCGACGACCCGCCGGCCGCCGGCGCCGGAAGAGCCGTTCCCCTTCCAGGCGCTCGCCCGCCGCGAGCTGGAGGGCGCGGTCCTCGAGGAGATCCGCGCCTCCGCAGGGGACAGGGTCGTCGAGCTCCGCTTCCGGCGCCCGGGCGGCGAGGTGCGCCTCGTCGCCGAGCTGACCGGCCGTCACGGGAACCTCCTCCTCGTCGACGAAGCGGGCGTCATCCGCGGCCGGGCCGGGCCGAACCTCTCGCAGCGGCGGCGCCTCGTCCCGGGCGAGCGTTACGAGCCTCCGGCGCCGCGGGCGGCTCCCGACGTCGCGGCGCCGCGCTTCGCGCCGGCCGGGGGATCGCCCTTCCCGCTGTCGGCCGCCATCGAGGGCCACTACGGCGCGGTCGAGGAGGCGCGGGCCCTCGCGGAGGCGCGGAGGAGGCTTCGCGAGCCCCTGCGCGCGGCCATCGCCCGGTCGAGGCGCGCACTCGCGAAGCTCGCCGAGGAGGCGGCCCGCATCCCGGGGGCCGAGGCGGACCGGCGCGCGGCCGACCTGCTCAAGCAGAACCTCCGGCACGTCCGGCGCGGCGCGCGGCAGGTGACGCTGACCGAGTGGACCGAGGAAGGGGCGCGCGACGTGTCGCTCGCGCTCGACCCCTCTCTCTCTCCGAGAGAGAACATGGAGCGGTTCTACCGGCGCTACCGCCGCATCGTGGAGAGCGCGGCTCGCGTGGAGGACCGCGCGGCCGAGGTCCGCCGCAGGCTCGCCGACGCGGAGGCGCTCGTCGCCGAGGTGGAGCGGACGCCGGCGGAGGGCCTCCCGCGGCTCGAGCGCGAGGCGAGGCGCCTCGGCGCGGCGCCGCGCCCGCGGCTCGCGCCCCGGCGCCGGCGCGAGGAGGCGGCGCCGTCGTACCGGACCTTCCATACGGAGGCGGGGGTGGCGATCCTCGTCGGAAAGGGCGCCGCCGAGAACGACGAGCTCACGGTCCGCGTGGCGAAGGGCAACGACCTGTGGCTTCACGCCCGCGGGCGGTCCGGCGCCCACGTCGTCGTTCGCCTGCCGAAGGGGCAGGCGCCGGACCAGGAGACCCTGCTCGACGCCGCGCACCTCGCGGCCCACTTCAGCGATGCGCGCGGCGACCCGGCCGTGGACGTGGTCTACACGCGCGCGAAGCACGTGAGGAAGCCGAGGGGCGCGGCCCCCGGGGCGGTGACCTTCAGCCAGGAGCGCACGGTGGCGCTCCGGGTCGAGCCGGCGCGCCTCGCCCGGCTCCTCGCCTCGGCCGAAGGCGAGCCGGCTTGAGGTGCCGGGGTCCGTCCCGTAGCATGGACGGCGGCGTGGCGGGCGACGGGATCTCCTCGGACTTCGACGCGCGACGGGCGCCGCGCCCCGAGCGCGTGGCCGCCGCCGAGCGGCTCGCCGACGCCGTGGCGCGCCGGCTCGGCGAGCGGGTCCGGCTCCTCGTCCACGACAACCGATCGGTGATGGTCTCGTACCGGCGACTGCGGGGAGAGATGCAGCTGCGCGTGCACCACCTCTTCCTGGGGGCGCCCCCGGAGGTGGCGCGGGCGCTCGGGGAGTTCACCGCCGCGCGCCTTCCCGCGGTCCGGCGCGAGGCGAGCCGCCGCATCGACGCCTGGGTGCGGGCGCAGCGAGAGCGCATCGCCGGCCCCCACGCCCGGGAGCTCCGCACGCGGGGGCGGGTCCACGACCTGCAGGAGATGCTCGACCGGATCAACGAGGAGCACTTCGGCGGAGCCGTGAGAGCCCGGATCGGCTGGGGGCGGTCCGGCGCCCGCCCTGGGCGTCGCTCCATCAAGACCGGCGTCTACCTCCACCACGCGCGGGCCATCCGCATCCACCCCGCCCTCGACCGCGAGGACGTGCCCGCCTTCTACGTGGAGGCGGTCGTGTTCCACGAGATGCTCCACGAGGTCGTCCCGCCGGACGAGCGGGGCGGCCGCCGGGTCGTGCACGGCCCCGAGTTCCGCCGCCGGGAGCGGCGCTTCCCGGGCTTCGCGCGCGCCCGCGCCTGGGAGCGCGAGCACCTGCACCTCCTGCTCGCCTCGCCCCGGCGCCGCTAGAAGGCTCGCCGCCACCGCACGGCGAGGACCCACAGGGCGAGGGTCGCGAGCGACACCCCCACCCCGGCGGCGACGAGAGGATTCCGGTAGTCGAGCCGGAGGCGGTGGCGCCCCGCGGGCACGGCCACGGCCTGGAACGCGTAGTCGGCCCGGAGGACGGGAACGGCGCGTCCGTCGAGCGTCGCCCTCCACCCGGGGTAGAAGGGGTCGAGGACCACGGCCAGGCCGTCGCGCGGCGCCACCACCGTGGCCGCGAGCGAGCGCGCTCCCACCTCCACGTCCTCGGCGGGGACCGGGCCGAGGGGCGGCCCCGGGGGCGGCCCCGGGGGACGCTCCGCGAGGACCGCGCGGTCTCCCCGGGCCGCGGACGAGAGCGCCGGCCCCGCCCTCGCGTCGGGGACGACGTCCCACGAGCCGGTCCAGAAGACGCGGGGCAGGGCCTCGGCGCGGTAGGCGACGATCGGGTCCTCCCACTCGCGCTCGCCTTTCGCGAGCACCGGGAGGTCGAGCGGCCGGTCGGAGAGGACCAGGGGGGCGCCGACGAGCGGCCAGAGCGGCGAGGTGGCGCTCGCGGACGGGAAGGTCGCGTCGCGCTCCATCACCCCGAGTGGGTGCACGTCGCCCTCCCGCGTGCCCTCGAGCAGGTCGCGGACGCGCTCGATCCCCATGGGGCCGTAGCCGAGCGCGCCCTCCCATCCCTGCCGCAGCGGGGCGTTCGCCGACGCGCCCCACTTCGCGAGCACGGCCACCCGGCGCGGGGCCGGCGCGTCGGGGACGAGCGGGCGATAGGAGGACAGGATCGGACCCAGCTCCGCCGCGGGCGCGACGTCGTTCGTGCGCGCGAAGAGCACGGCCGCGTCCGCGAAGGCGACCGCCACGGCGAGGCCGCCCGCGAGCCGGGGCGCCCGCCCCGCCCAGGCGACCGTCACGCAGACCGCCCCGGCCGCGGCCGCGACGATCGCGTGCACGGACGCCATGGCGGCGCCCTCGCCTGCGAAGGGGAAGCCGGGCCGGCGCGGGAGCAGGTACGCGGCGAGCGCGACGGCCCCGAGCACGGCGAGCGCGCGGAACGCCCCGACGGCCGAGCGGCGCCGCCGCAGCGCCTCGAGCCCCTCGCCGGCGAGCACCGCGGTCGCGAACGTCGTCACGAAGAGCGAGCGGGTCGGTACCCGGAAGCTCCCGTAGCCGGGGAGGTACCGGTAGGCGAGCCGGTGCAGACCGAGCGGGGCCCCCTCGCCGAGCGCGAGCCAGACGCCGAGGGCGCCGAGCGCGAGGAGGAGGAGCGTCCCGCGGCGGCGGACCGGCGCCGCGGCGGCGAGAGCCATGGGAAGGACGCCCAGGTAGCCGGTGGCCTCCCAGAGGTTCACGCCCCAGCCGTCCCGGTAGGCGCGCGGCAGCACGAGGAGGGCGAGCCCCCAGGCGTCCGGCCACTTCCAGCTCGTCGCGAACTCGTAGCTCACCCCGGCGCCCCGGGAACCCAGCCGCGACAGCTCGGCCGCCGGCAGGAGCGAGACCGCGGCGAGGAGGAGCCCCACGGGCACCGCCAGCAGCGCCAGCGCGGCGTCTCCGGGGCGCTCCCGGACGAGGCCCCCGGCGATGCGCAGCGCGTAGAGGCCGGCGACGTACGAGCCGAAGAGCGCCATCTGCGGAGATCCGCCGAGCCACGACAGGCCGGCCGCGCTCGCGGCGAGCAGCGCGAAACGGCCGCGGCGCGTCTCGGCGAAGCCCTCCAGGCCGGCGAGCATCCAGGGCCACCAGCAGGTCGTCGCCGCGAAGTTCCAGTGGATGACGTGGACGGTCTGCTTGGCCCCGAGCGCGAAGACCACGGCCGCGAGCAGTCCCGACGCCGGGGAGAGCCCGCGCAGGCGCATCCAAACCACCATGCCCCATCCGCCGACGCACAGGTGGAAGAGCGTGGCGACGGTCAGGGCGCGAGGAGCCTCGAGGGGCAGCGTGAGCCAGGTCGCCGGCGAGAAGAGCGCCGCCTGGGGGTCGGCGACGAGGGGGTATCCCATGAGGATCCCCCGCTGCCACCAGGGGAGCTCCCCGTGCCGCAGGGCGGTGGCCACGGCCTCGCGGATGCCGAAGAAGAAGTAGCGGAGGTCCGAGCCGGAGAAGGCCCAGCCGGGACGGGCGGCCCGCCAGTGGAAGGCGACGACGAGGGCGGGGACGAGCGCCAGGGCCCCCCACCAGGCGCGCCGGGACGCGGCCGCGTTCACGCCCCCTCCGCGCCCGGGGTGCGGGCGGCGCGCCACAGCTCGGCGACGAGCCAGGCGGCGAGCGCCGCGTAGATCGCGGTCCGCGCCGCCTCCTCCAGGAAGTACCAGCGGTCGAAGAACCAGAACACGCCGCGGCCGGCCCGGACCTCGAAGGCGAGGTGGTAGTCCACGACCGAGATGGCGGAAAGGGCGGCGAAGAGCCAGGCCGGCGGCGAGACGAGCGCCGCTCCCGCGAAGGCGTAGAGGGCGTACTGCGGGCTGTAGACCTTGTTCGTGGCGATCCAGACGACGAGCACCAGCGCCGTGCCGAGCCGCACGGCACGGGCGCGCGAGGCCGCGCTCGCCCGGTACGCTCCCGCGGCCGCCGCGAGGGCCGAGGCGGCGAGGAACGCCGCGCCGAGCGCGTTCAGGGTCTTGGGGTCGCGCAGCGCCCAGATCTCCCAGACCGAGTTCTCGGCGAAGCGCCCGGCGTTGTAGCGGAAGAAGTGCCCCCAGTTCTCGGGCGCGAGCAGCGCCACCGGAAGGTTCACGGCCGCGGCGACGGCCGCGAAGGCGGCCGTCCACCCGAGGGCCGCCCGCCAGCGGCGCTCCCCGGCCAGGGCGGCGAGCACCGAGGGAGCCGCCGCCACCGGCCACAGCTTCGCGCAGACGCCGAGGGACGCGAGCGCGCCGGACCGGCCGGGCCGCGCGCGCTCGTGCTGCCAGAGGGCGGCGAGGAGGAGCGCGATGGGCAGGAGGTCCCAGTTGAGCGCCCCGTAGTACGCGAGCGCCGGGGTCGCCGCGAGCCACCAGGGGTTGGCCCCCGGCATGCGCGCGAGCACGGCGACGGCCGCGAAGAGGCACGCCGCGAGGAACAGGACGCTGACGGTGAAGTGCGCCCACTGGCCGCCCGGGACGAAGGAGGGAAGGTAGAGGGTGAAGCCGAGGAGGACCGGGTACTCGATCCGGTCCTGCAGGTAGGGCACGGGGCGCCCGCCGCCGAGGTACCGATCTCCCGAGAGGGCGAGGATGTCCGAGTAGCTGTGGTGCCGGAAGGCCCAGGGGCGGTAGGCCACGCCGGGGTGGGCGACGCCCCGCACCAGGTTGGCGTAGCCGAGCGCCAGCCACGCCGCGGCGACGACGAAGGGCGCGGCGCGGCGCAGGCGTTCGCGGAGGGCCGGCGACATGGGGACGGGGATATTAGGCGCGGGGCGGCGCGGGGTCCACCGCGGCCGCCCGCCGATGTTTTGCGCGGCGTGCGGGAGCGCGTACGATTCGTCCGGTGACCACCATGGAGCGGGCCACGGAGGCCCTCCAGGCCGTTCTCTCGCGCACCGGCCCCGCGGCGCCGCTCATCCTCTTCATGGGGAGCCTCATCGAGTACGTCTTCCCGCCCTTCCCCGGGGACACGGTGGTGGTGCTCGGCGCCTGGTACGCGGTGAAGGGGGTCCTCTCCTGGCCGATGACGTTCGGGGCGGTGACCGCCGGGGCCGTCCTCGGCGCCTGGATCGACTTCCGCGTGGGGGTGGCGCTCGGCGCGGCGCTCGAGAAGGGCGCGCAGCGCCGGGGACCGATCACCGTCGAGCACGTTCGGCGCGTGGAGGAGGGATACCGGCGCTACGGGGCGTGGTTCCTCCTCGCCAACCGCTTCCTCCCGGCCGTCCGCGCCTTCCTCTTCGTCGGAGCCGGGGCGGCGCGGCTGCCGCTGCGGCGCGTGCTCCTCTACGGCGGGATCTCGGCGGCGCTCTGGAACGCCATCCTCCTCGCGCTCGGCGCCTTCGTGGTCTCGAACCTGAACGACCTCCTGGCCGTGCTCGAGCGCTACACGACCGTGGCCTGGGTTCTCATGGCGACGGCGGCCGCCGTCGCGCTGGTGCGCTGGGTGCTCGTGCGGCGCCGGGGTCGCGCGTGAAGGGGCTCGTCCTGCTCCTCGCGCTCCTCGGGCTGCCCGAGTCCGGAGCGCGGCGCTACCGCATGGAGATCGCCGGGGCCGCGGTCGGCGTGGCCGAGCTCGCGATCGCCTGCGACCCTGCAGGCTGCCGCGCGCGCTTCGAGACGGTGACGCGGGTGCCCGAGGCCGCGGGGGGCGGCCGCTCGCGCCACCGCATCCTCGTCGCCTCCGATCGGGTCGGGATCGTGCGCGAGGCCCAGGTCGGCGGCGATGGCGATCTCCGCCCGGCGCCCGGGACGGGAGCGGTGGCCTCGATGCTGGCCGAGGTCCTGCTCGCCGCCGCCCCGGAGGGGCAACGCAGCTGTCTCGAGGTGGTCGACGTGGAGACCGGTCGGACCGGACGGGCCTGCGCCACGCGCCGGGGCCGCTGGTTCGAGGGCGAGGTCCTCCGCGAGCCGGTGCGCTTCCGGCCCGGGCGGGACGGCCTCCCGGACGAGGTGGTGCTCGCGGGGCAGGACACGCGCTTCCTCGCGGACGCCGCCGCGGCCGTGCCGGAGCGCGCGCCGCGAATGCTCGGCGCCCTGGTGCCGGCGCCGCCCGGTGCGGAGGAGGAGCGATCGCTCCGCTTCTGCGGCGTCGCGGCGGAGGACGAAGACCCCGAGCCGCCGCCCCCCGGGATCCCGAGGAGCTTCCCGGAGGAGGGGAGCTGCCGGGAGAAGACCGCGGCGTGGCTCGCCGAGGCGAGGGCCTTCGGCCTCGCCGGGCGTCACGCGGTGGGCGTGGCCTGGGACGGCCGGAACTTCGTGTGGCACGAGTGGGCCGAATTGAACGTCGGAGGGCGCTGGGTCGCGGTCGACCCGAGCTTCCGGCAGGTGCCGGCGCAGGGGCCCCGCTTCACGCTGGCGCGCTTCGCCGACGGGGACGACGCGGCGCGCGTCGACGCGGGGCGCCGGGTGCTCGCCTGCTGGGGCAAGGCGCGCGTGCAGGTCGCGCGCTAGGCGCCCGCGGCCCGCCGCCCGAGGAAGCGGACGAGCGCCTCCGCCTTGGGCACGAGGGAGGCGAGCTCGACCTGCTCGTCGAGGGTGTGAAACCCGCGCCCGCGCGGGCCCAGCCCGTCGATGGACGGGATGCCCAGCGCCGCGGTCACCGAGGCGTCCGAGCCGCCCCCGGAGAGCGGTGCCTCCCCGTGCCCGAGCCCCGCCTCCCGCTGGCACTCGCCGTACTCCACCGCGAGCGCCGCCGAGGCCTCGGTCCGCTCCATCGCCGGTCGGGCGTTCGCCTGCCGGACCTCGATGCGGGTACCTTCGAGCTCCGCCTCCCGCGCCGCGGCGGCGAGCCGCCGCAAGAGCTCCTCCCCGTCCCGAGAGGCGACGTAGCGGAGATCGACCTCGCAGCGGGCCTCCGCCGGCACCGTGTTGCGCGTCGTGCCTCCCTCGATCCGACCCACGCTCACGGTGACGCCCCGGCCGTAGTCGGTGAGAGCCTGTGCCCGGTCCACGAATCGCGCGAGCGACCAGATGGCGTTGCGTCCCTTCTCGTGGTCCCCGCCGGCGTGGGCGGCGACGCCTCGGGCCACGGCATCCACGGAGGCCACTCCCTTGCGCCGGGTGACGATGAGGTCGCCCGACCGGCCCGACTCCAGTCCGAGCGCGGCGCGCGCGCCGGGGGCCCGCTGCCGGAACACGGCCTGCGATTCCGGGGACCCCGCCTCCTCGTCCGCGACGACGAAGGTGCGGACCGGCACCTCCGCGAGGAGCCCGGCGCGCGCGAGCGCACGGAGCGCGAAGAGCCCGACGACGAGGCCCCCCTTCATGTCGAGGACCCCCGGGCCGCGGGCCGTGACCCCGTCGCTCGCATAGCCCTCGAAGACCCCGGGAGGGTAGACGGTGTCGCTGTGGCCGATGAGAAGGAAGGGCGCGCCGCGCGCCGGCCCGGAGAGCACCAGGTGATCGCCGAAGCGGGCGGACGGGATGCGCTCCGCGGAAAGCCCCGTGCCACCGCACTCGGCGAGGAGGAGGTCCACGACGGCGTTCGCCCCTTCGCGGTTGCCGCTAAAGGAGTTCACGGAGACGAGCCGCGCGAGCAGGTCCTCCATGGCGGGCCGCTGCGCGGCGATCCACGAGACGGCGATCTCAAGCGGGGCAGGCATCTCGTTGGGTGCGTGCGGTCTCCGGCGGCAGGGTATATGGTCCTCACATGCCGGGACGCAAGGGGCGCCGGGCCGCGGTCGTGGGAGGCTCGGGCTACGGGGGAGCGGAGATGATCCGCCGGCTTCTCATCCACCCGGAGGTCGAGCTCGTGCGGGTGGCGTCCGTCGACTTCGTCGGCGACCCGCTCGGGTCCGCCATCCCCTCCCTGGAGGGCGCGACCGACCTCGTGTTCGAGGATCTCCCGCCGCGAGCGGCCGCCGACGGCGTGGACGTCGTCCTCCTCGGACTGCCGCACAAGGTGGCCGCCTCGAAGCTGCCGGAGATCGCGGCGCTTCCCGGGGTGAAGGTGGTCGACATGTCCGGGGACTTCCGCCTGAAGAGCGCCGAGAGCTACGAGCGCTACTACGGACAGCGCCATCCGCACCCGGAGCTCCTCGCGGACTTCGTCTACGGCCTGCCGGAGCTGAACCGGTCGCGGATCCGCGGGGCGCGCTTCGTGGCGTCGCCGGGCTGCTTCGCCACCGCCATCGAGCTCGCGCTCTTGCCGCTCGCCCGCGCCGGGCTCGTCGAGGGGGTGGTCCACGTCCAGGGGATCACCGGCAGCTCGGGATCGGGCGCCGCCCCCCAAGCCACGACCCACCACCCGGTGCGCGCCGCCAACCTCCGAGCGTACAAGCCGCTGTGGCACCAGCACGTCCCGGAGATCACGGAAGCGCTCGCCGCGGCCGGCGCGAGGGACCTGGAGCTCCGCTTCGTCCCGGTCTCCGCGCCGCTCGTCCGCGGCATCCTCGCCACCGCGTTCGTGGAGGTCCCGGGCGAGTGGACCGCGGAGCGGCTGGAGGGGCTCTACCGGGAGGCCTACGGCCCCGAGCCGTTCGTCCGCGTCCCGAGGAAGCGCCTGCCGGAGGTGGCGGCCGTCTCCGGCTCGAACTTTGCCGAGGTGGGCGTCGCGGCCGGCGCGGCCTGGCGCGGCCGGCGCACCGCGACGGCGATCTGCGCGCTCGACAACCTGGTGAAGGGCGGGGCCGGCCAGGCCATCGAGAACATGAACCTCGTCCTGGGGCTCGAGGAGACCCTCGCGCTCGAGGACCCCGGCCCCTGGCCGCCGTGAGGTGCGACATGAAGACCGATACGCGAAAGCCCCTCTGCGGAGCCGTGCTCGCCTTGGCCCTTCTCGCCGGAGCTCCCGCGCGGGCCCAGACGCCGGCGGGTGCTCCGCCTTCCAGCGCCTCCGCCGCCCCCGCCAGGGCCGGCGTGGACCTCCCGCCCATCACCCCCGTCGCCACCGGGCAGCACCACCCCGGGAAGGTGGTCTGGTTCGACCTCCTCACGCTCGACCCGTCCGGTGCGGAGCGCTTCTACGGAGGCCTGCTCGGCTGGACCTTCGTGCAGCGCGGCGACTACGCCGTCATCGTCGACGCCGGCACGGCCGTGGCCGGGGTCATCCGCATGCCCGCCGCGCACGGGCAGATGCCGCAGGCGCGCTGGGTCCCGCTCATCTCCGTCTCCAACCTGGACGCGGCGGTCGCCGCGGTGAAGAAGCAGGGCGGCAAGGTGCTCGAGGGGCCGGCCACCCTGAAGATGCGCGGCCGCTACGCCGCGGTGGCCGACCCGAGGGGTGCCCAGTTCGTCCTCATCGACTCCGCGAGCGGCGACCCGCCGGACGCCGACACGTCGAACATCCCCGGCTGGCTCTGGGCGGAGCTCTGGACGGACGACCCGGTGCGCTCGTCGGACTTCTACAAGGAAGTGCTCGGCTACCAGGTGCGTCAGGAGGGGTCGGGGAAGGACCTCACCTGGGCCTACGTCGCCGAGGGCCAGCCACGCGCCCGGGCGGTCCGGACGCCCTTCGAGCGGGTCACCGCCCAGTGGCTTCCCTACGTCGCGGTCGCGGACCTGAACGCCGCCCTCGCCCGGGTGAAATCGCTCGGGGGACGCGTCATCCGGGCGCCCACGCCCTCGTCCAAGCTCTCCGTGATCTCCGACGGCGGCGGCGCGGTGATGGTGCTCGAGGAGCGGCCCGGGGCGCCGCCGCTGCCGCCCCCGCCGCCCGTCGCGGCGGCGGCGACGACCACCCCCGCCGACGCCTTCGGAATCGAGGCCGCCCAGCGCGCGGCGGAGGAGGAAGCGGCCGCGCAGGCCGCGGCGGCGGCACAGGGTGCCGTGCCAGCGGAGGGCATGGGGGTGACGGCGGCCGTGCCGGTGCCCGTCCCCTACTTCGCCCTGTGGCTCGCGCCTTCGCCGTGGTGGGGCTGGTGGGGGCCCGGCTGGTGGGGCCCCGGCTGGTACGGAAGGCCCCCTCCGTGGGTCGGGTCCCCGGGCTGGGGACGCCCCCCTGGCTCCTGGCCCCCCGGCTACCGGCCCCCGGGGTACCGTCCGGGGGCGCCGGCGCCGCCGCGCGGGATGGGAGCGCCTCCCCGGGGGGGCGCCGCTGCCGGGTCCCGCGGCGGTGGCGGCGGCGGGGGGTCGCACAGCAGCGGCGGCGGACATGCCGCACCGCACCGCTAGCCGGGGAGAGGCCGTTGGCGAAGACCATCGTGGTGAAGATCGGCGGCGAGGTCGTGGACTCGCCCGAGATGGACGCCGTCGCGCGTGACGTGCGCGGCCTCGTGGAGGGCGGCCACCGGGTGAGCATCGTCCACGGCGGCGGCCCGCAGGCGACGGCGCTGCAGAAGGCGCTCGGGATCGAGACCCGGATGGTGGCGGGGCGGCGTTTCACGGACGAGGCGACGCTCGAGGTGATGGAGTACGTCGTCGCCGGCCGGGTGAACGTGAGCGTCTGTGCGCGCCTGGTCGCGAACGGCGTGCTCGGCGTGGGACTGCACGGCGCGAGCGGCCTCGCGGTCGCGGCGCGCCGCCGCCCGCCCCGGATCATGGCCGGGGCCGGGCCCGACCCGGTGGACCTCGGGCTCGTCGGGGACGTGGTGGGCTTCAACCTGCCGCTGCTCGGGGACCTGTGGGCGCGCGGATACGTCCCGGTGCTCGCCTGCCTCGGCTGCGACGAGAAGGGGCAGGTGCTGAACATCAACGGGGACACGGTGGCGAGCCAGCTCGCCGGGGCGCTCCGTGCGGACGCGCTCGTGCTCGTGACCTCGGCGCCGGGGGTGCTGCGCGACGTCCGGGACCCGGCGAGCCGGATCCCGCGGATCGACCGCGCCGGATTCGAGGCCGGGGTGCGGGACAGGAGCATCCAGGGCGGCATGATCCCGAAGCTCGAGGAGTCCTTCGCCGTCCTCTCCGAGGGCGCACGCTCGGTGGTCATCGTGGGCCGGCTCGCCGCGGGGGACCTGACGCGAGCCGTGCTCGAGCCGGGAAGCGTCGGGACGGTGCTCGTCGCCTGACGGCGATTGCTTCGGGGTCCCCGCCGGCGTAGAAGGGCGTCCCGTGCCGCGCGTCCTCGTCATCGGCCAGGGCAACGTGCTCCTCGGCGACGAGGCGCTGGGGCCCGAGGTGGTCCGCGTCCTCGAGTCCCGCTACCGGTTTCCCGGCGACGTCCAGCTCCTGGAGATCGGCACCCAGGGCCTGAACCTGGTCCCCTTCCTGGAAGGGGCGGATGCGCTCGTCTCCGTGAACTCCCTGCACGCGCCCGGGACGCCCGGAGAGGTGCGCGTGCTCGACCGCGAGGCGGTGATGCGGGCCGACCGCGAGTACCGCATGAGCCCGCACGCCTTCGGGCTGAAGGGTCACCTGGAGACGCTCGAGTTCGCCGGGCGGGCGCCCCGGGAGGTGTTCGTGGTGGGGGCGCTCCCCGAGGACGTCGAGCTGCGAAGCGGTCTCACGCCCCGGCTCAAGGCCGCCGTGCCGCGGGTGATCGACGAGGTCCTCTCGGTGCTGCGGCGGCTGGGCGTGGAGCCCGTGCTGCGGGACGAGCCCCTGCCGCTCGACCTGTGGTGGGACGCGCCCCGCTGACGGGGGCGCCTAGTCGGCGACGACGACCGCGGGGAGCCGCCCGGGGACCGCGGCCGGCGCCTCGGCGAACCGCAGCGTCCGCCGGAGCCGCGCCTCCGCCGCGATGACCCGCCTCGGGTACTCGCGGAAGCGCTCGGGGATCCCCCCGCTGCGGAGCAGCGCGGAGACCCGGTTCGGGCCGGCGTTGTAGGCGATGAGGGCCACGTACTTGTTCCCGAAGGCGTCGAGGAGCCGCCGGTAGTAGAGCACGCCCGCCGGGACGTTCAGCTCCGGCGCGTGGGGATCGCTCCCGGCGAGCCCGGAGAGCTCGGCCTCGCGCCACAGGGTCGCGGGGCGCACCTGCATCAGGCCGCGCGCGCCCCGGCTCGAGCGGGCCGACGGGTCGAACCCCGACTCGACCTCGATCATCGCGAGGACGAGGATCGGGTCGACCTCCGCCCAGTCCGCCGCGCGCAGGATCGC
Organism: Anaeromyxobacteraceae bacterium; assembly: GCA_035543235.1. GTDB lineage: Bacteria > Myxococcota > Myxococcia > Myxococcales > Anaeromyxobacteraceae > DATJZG01. The sequence goes on from DATKJV010000076.1 coordinate 52,129, forward strand.
CTCGGCCACCCGGGCCGGATCGACCGCGGCGGGCTTCCGCATGCGGCTCGCCACGTGCCCCTCGACCGTCGCGAGGCGGGCGTCGCGCGTCTGGCGCGGGGCCGGAGCGAGCAGATCTCTCGGGACGAAGTCCCAGGGGATGTCCGGGAACGGGTCCTCCACCTCGGGGTCGGGCGGGAGGGGCTCCTCTTCCGCGACCTCCGCGGCGGAGGCCTGCCACTCCTCCAAAGGGGGCAGTGGCCCGCGGTGTCCGGGCGATGCGCAGGCAGCCGTCAGCGCCGCGAATACCGCCACCAGCTTGGCGTAATTTGGCTGCGTATCCTGGAGACGGCGTCTCACAAGCGGCCCCTCCCACCCGACCTATACCTCTTTCGACCTACTCCGTGCAGGTCTCTACGACGTGGGACACGAGTCCCCCACCCCGGCGGAAGGGGTGAGCACAGGAGAAATCCCTCGTAAGACTGGGGACTAACGCGCCACGGGAGGGGTGCCGCCCTCGAGCGGCAGGAGGTGGACGCGATCCCCGGGCCTCGCCCCGAGGAGCCGGAGGGCGTCCGCCGGCAGTTCCACCTCTCCGGCGGCGATGCGCGCCGGGGAGCGGACCGCGCGGAAGCGGATGCGCTGTCTGGGACGGGAGACGCCGACGAGCCACTCCGGGCAGCCGCGGGGGGGCGGCCGCCCGGAGGCCTTCGCCTCCCGGTGCGTCCGCACGACGCTGATGTCCCGGAGGCGCGCCTCGTAATGCGGCCCGCCGTCGAACGGGTCGATGCGGTTCACGTACCGGAACCCGACCCGCTCGAGGAGCCGGCGGGCGCCCTCCGCCTCCGGCCCCACGGCGCCGAGCCGGGCGCGCACGCGCGGCGGCAGGAGCGTCGCGTACAGGTCGGAGGCGGGGAAGAGCTGCTGGATGAACTCCTTGTTGCGCCGCGACATCTTGTCGGCCTCCTGGTAGTCGAGGCCGGTGAACCGCCGTCCGCACGACTCCCAGAAGGCGCTCCGGCCGTCCGCGGACAGCGGCGGCATGAGCTCGGCGAGGACGGTCTCCCGGAAGCGTCCCGGGTACATCGCCATGTAGAGGAAGCGGACGAACGAGAGCTGCTTGCCGGGCTGCTCCTCGCGGCGGCGGGCGGCGGGGTGCACGACGAGGCCCCCGATCTCCGTGGGCCCGTCGAAGTGGAACCCGAGCGAGAGAACCGTGTGGCGGAAGTGGCGGTCGAGCGTCGAGGAGTAGTGCTCCCGCTCCGCCACGTCGAAGAAGGTGCAGGGCGATTCCCGCGTCCCGTGCTGGGCGATGACCATCGAGCAGCCGAGGACCCGGCGGCGGCGCGGGTCCTCGGCCACGAAGAGGTAGCTCCGCCGGAGCGGGTCCGGGATCCGGCACGCGAAGCTCTGCCGGGAGCGCTCGATGATGCCCGCGAGCGCCCGGTCGTCGGCCGGCAGGTTCACGGAGTTGAGCACCCGCGCGAGCTCTCGCAGCGCAGGGAGGTCGCTCGTCTGCACGTCGCGAACGAGGAGCATCGGGTCGGCCGGAGTTACCACGCGATCCCGTCCCTGTCATCGTAGGCCCCGAAAGGGGCGAACCCGCGGGCGCCGGCCCGTGGCATGAGGGCGCCATGCGGGCCGTGATCCAGCGGGTGACGAGGGGGGCGGTGCGCGTCGACGGACGGGCGACGGGCGAGGTGGGTCTCGGCCTCGTCGTCCTCCTCGGCGTCGCCGCGGGAGACACCGCCGAGGACGCCCGGTGGATGGCGGACAAGGTGGCGCAGCTCCGGATCTTCGAGGACGACGCCGGGAAGATGAATCGCTCCGTCTCGGACGTCGGAGGAGGGCTGCTCGTCGTCTCCCAGTTCACCCTCCTCGGCCACGCGAGGAAGGGAAACCGCCCGAGCTTCGTCGGGGCTGCGCCGCCCGAGGAGGCGAACGCCCTCTACGAGGCGGTGTGCGCCGCCCTGGGCGCGCGCGGCCTTCCCGTCTCGAAGGGCGTCTTCCGCGCCCACATGGAGGTCGAGCTCGTGAACGACGGGCCGGTGACCATCCTCCTCGACTCCCGCGCCTGAGTCGACCCGCGCTATCCTCTTCCCCCACCAAGCGCCCCGAGGTGAAGCCGTGACCGACTGCCTGTTCTGCAAGATCGCGAAGAAGGAGATCCCCGCCACCTTCGTCCACGAGGACGAGGACGTGGTGGCCTTCGAGGACCGAAACCCCCAGGCCCCGGTGCACGTGCTCGTCGTTCCGAAGAGGCACATCGCCTCGCTGAACGAGCTCGGGCCGGGCGACGACGCGCTGGCGGGAAAGCTCTTCCGGGTGGCGGCGAAGATCGCCCGGGAGCGGGGCGTCGCCGAGCCCGGCTGGCGCGCGGTCGTGAACGTGAACCGGGACGGGGGGCAGCTCGTCTTCCACGTCCACCTCCACTGCCTCGGGGGACGGCCGATGTTCTGGCCCCCGGGCTAGGGGCCGAAGGCGGCGCCCCTGGAGGGGGTCGGGTGGCGCGGTGCGTATTGCCCCGGGGCACCTCTTCGGGGATGTAAGAAGGTTCGGCTCGCAGCCCCCCGCCGTCGGGGGACCGCAGGAGGCGCATGGCGATACTGACCGTGAAGCACGTCACCCTGAACTTCCGCGGGGTGACGGCTCTCTCCGACGTCAGCTTCGAGGTGGAGACCGGCGCCTTGCACTCCGTCATCGGCCCGAACGGGGCCGGCAAGACGAGCCTGCTCAACTGCGTGAGCGGCGTCTACCGCCCCCAGCGAGGGTCGATCGAGTTCGACGGCAAGGACATCACCCGGCTCTCGCCCGCCACGCGGACCACCCTCGGCATCGCGCGCACCTTCCAGAACATCGCCCTGTTCAAGGGCATGACGGTGCTCGACAACCTCCTCATCGGCCGCCACGTGCACGAGAGCCGCGGCGTGATCGAGGGCGGGCTCTACTGGGGCCCGGCCAAGAAGGAGGAGATCGAGAACCGCGAGGTGGTCGAGGACATCATCGACTTCCTCGAGATCCAGCACATCCGCAAGAAGGTGGTGGGGACGCTCGCCTACGGCCTGCAGAAGCGGGTGGAGCTCGCCCGGGCGCTCGCGCTCGAGCCGCGGCTCCTGCTCCTCGACGAGCCCATGGCCGGGATGAACGCCGAGGAGAAGGAGGACATGGCGCGGTTCATCCTCGACATCAACGAGGACCGGGGGACGACCACCGTCATGATCGAGCACGACATGGGGGTGGTGATGGACGTCTCCCACCGGGTCACGGTGCTCTCCTTCGGGGAGAAGATCGCCGACGGCACACCCGAGGCGGTCCAGGGCGACCCGGCGGTCCAGGAGGCCTACCTGGGCCAGCAGGCCGTGGAGTAGGGAGGGGCAACTTGGCCGACATCCTCGAGCGGCTCAACGGCAACGACACCTTCCCGAAGCTGCTCGTGCGCAACGCCACGCGCTTCGCCGACAAGGTGGCGATGCGCGAGAAGGAGTACGGCATCTGGCAGCCGTACACCTGGCGCGAGGTCCACGACCACGTGCGGGACTTCTCGCTCGGCCTCGTGGCCCTGGGCCTCGCCCCCGGGGACAAGGTGGCCATCATCGGCGACAACCGCCCGGAGTGGGTGTGGAGCGAGCTCGCCGCCCAGGCCGCCGGCGCGGCGTCGGTGGGGCTCTACCAGGACTCCAACCTGAACGAGGTGGCCTACGTCATCGACCACTGCGACGCGACGTTCGTCGTGGCCGAGGACCAGGAGCAGGTGGACAAGATCCTCGACATGCTCGAGAAGCTCCCTAAGGTCCGCTACGTCGTCTACACGGACCCGAGGGGACTCCGGAACTACCGCCACCCGAAGCTCGTCTCCTTCGGGTCCGTCGAGGAGAGGGGGCACGAGCTGCACCGCAGCCGCCCCAGCCTGTGGGAGGAGAACGTCCGCGCGGGCCATGCCTCCGCATTGGCGATCGTCTCCTATACGTCGGGGACGACGGGCTTCCCGAAGGGTGCGATGCTCACGTTCCGGAACCTCCTCTCCATGGCCCTCGCGCTCGGGGACGTCGACCCGAAGCTGCCCGGCGACGAGTTCGTCTCCTTCCTCCCGCTCGCCTGGATCGGGGAGCAGATGATGTCCCTCTCCGCGGCGCTCGCGGTGGGCTTCACCGTGAACTTCCCGGAGGAGCCCGAGACGGTGATGGAGAACATCCGCGAGATCGGGCCCCACGTCATGTTCGCCCCGCCGCGGATCTGGGAGAACCTCACGTCCACGGTGCAGGTTCGCATCATGGACACGACGCCCTTCAAGAGGTTCATGTACGGCCTGTGCATGCCGGTCGGCCGCAAGGTGGCCGAGCTCCGGTTCGCGAAGAGGCCCGTGCCGCTCGGGCTGCGCGTGCTCTACCGGCTCGCGCACTGGGGGCTCCTCCGCGCGCTCAAGGACCGGCTGGGGTTCACCCGCCTCCGCTCGGCCTCGACCGGCGGCGCCGCGCTCGGCCCCGACGTCTTCCGCTTCTTCCACGCGATGGGCGTGCCGCTCAAGCAGATCTACGGCCAGACCGAGATCAGCGGGATCTCCTGCATCCACCGCGACGCGGACATCCAGTTCCACACCGTCGGGCAGCCCATCCCCGGCACCGAGGTCCGGATCTCCGAGCGCGGGGAGATCCTGTCGAAGAGCCCGGCGGTCTTCGAGGGCTACTACAAGAACGAGCAGGCCACCCGGGAGAGCCTCGAGGAGGGATGGCTCCACTCCGGCGACGCCGGGTATCTCGCCGAGGACGGCCACCTCGTCGTCATCGACCGCATCAAGGACGTGATGCAGCTCGCCGACGGGACCCAGTTCTCGCCGCAGTTCATCGAGAACCGCCTCAAGTTCTCCCCGTACGTGAAGGAGGCCGTGGTCGTCGGGAAGGGGCGTCCGTACCTCACCGCCATGCTCAACATCGACATGGGCGTCGTCGGGAAGTGGGCGGAGAAGAACCGCATCTCCTACACGACCTACACGGACCTCTCCGCCAAGCAGGAGGTCTACGACCTCGTGCAGCGGGAGGTCGACGAGGTGAACGAGACGCTCCCGGCGGCGGCGCGGGTGAAGAAGTTCGTCCTCCTCTACAAGGAGCTCGACGCCGACGACGAGGAGCTCACCCGCACGCGCAAGGTCCGGCGCGGCTTCGTGGAGGAGCGCTACCGCGAGGTCATCGACGCCCTCTACGGCGACCGGGGCGAGGTCGACATCGACACCACCATCCGCTTCCAGGACGGGAAGACCGCCCGCATCCAGACCCGGCTGCTCGTCCGCAAGCTCGACGAGCCGAAAGGAAAGGCCGCCTAGGTGGACTTCTTCGTCCAGCTGGTCCTGAACGGGATCGTCACCGGGAGCATCTACTCGCTCGTCGCGCTGGGCTTCGTCGTCATCTACAAGTCGACCGGCGTGCTCAACTTCGCCCAGGGCGAGTTCATGATGCTCGGGGCCTACGTCTGCCTCGCGCTCACCGTCGAGTACCACCTGCCCTTCGTGGCGGCCTTCGTCGTCACCATGGCGTTCATGGCGCTGCTCGGCGTCCTCACCGAGCGGCTCATCCTGCGCCCCATGATCGGAGAGCCCGTCATCTCGCTCATCATGGTGACGCTCGGCCTCTCCGCCATCCTCAAGGGCGTCGTCCAGGCCATCTGGGGGACGGATCTCCGGCCCTTCCCGACCATCTTCCCGTCCGACCCGGTCCAGCTCGGGCCCCTGCCCGTCTCGCAGGGCTACCTCTACAGCACCGCGAGCGTGGCGGTCCTCCTCGTCGTCTTCACCCTCTTCTTCAAGTTCACCCGCTCCGGCATCGCGATGCGGGCCACCGCCTTCTCGCAGCAGGTGGCGCTCTCCATGGGGATCTCCGTGAAGCGCATCTTCGCGCTCGCCTGGAGCATCGCCGCGGTGGTGTCCGCGATCGGCGGGGTGCTGCTCGCCGGGGTGCGGGGCGGCCTGGACGCGGCGCTGGCGCTCTTCGGACTGAAGGTGATCCCGGTCGTCATCCTCGGGGGGCTCGACAGCATCGGCGGCGCCATCGTGGGCGGCGTCGTCATGGGCGTGCTCGAGAACCTGGCCGGCGGCTACCTGGATCCCGTCGTGGGCGGCGGGGCGAAGGAGGTCGCGCCCTTCATCGTCCTCGTCGTCATCCTAACCATCAAGCCGTACGGGCTGTTCGGCAAGGTGAAGATCGAGCGGGTCTGAGGGAGGAGGGGGCATGCGCTGCGGCGACTTCCGCGAGAGCTACGCCGAGGACATGGCGATCTTCGAATCGCCGCTCCCGCGGCTCCTCCTCGCGCTCCTCCTCGCGTTCCTGCTCGCCGTGCCGGCCTTCGCCACCACCTACTGGCTGGACGTCCTGAACCGGATCTTCATCGCCGTGATCGCCGCGACGGGACTGAACATCGTCACCGGCTTCACCGGCCTCATCTCCCTCGGGACGGCCGCGTTCCTGGCGGTGGGCGGCTACACGACCGCGGCGCTCGCCGGGAAGGCCGGCCTCCCCTTCCCCGTCGTCATCCCCCTCGCCGGCGCCGTGACGGCGCTCGTCGGCCTCGTCTTCGGTGTCCCGTCGCTCCGGCTCAAGGGGCTCTACCTCGCGGTGGCGACGCTCGCCGCCCACTACGTGGTCGAGTTCACGGTCTCCCACTGGGACGCGATGACCGGGGGCGTGAACGGCATCAGCGTGCCGGCCGCGCGGATCGGGGGCCTCGCGCTCTCCGACGACCGCAAGATCTACTTCCTCATCCTCGCGCTCCTCGTCGGGCTCCTCTTCTTCGCGAAGAACCTCTTCCGCACCAAGGTGGGCAAGGCCTTCGTGGCCATCCGGGACCAGGACATCTCCGCCGAGGTCATGGGCGTGAACGTCTTCCGCTACAAGCTGCTCGCCTTCGCGGTGTCGAGCTTCTACATCGGGGTGGCCGGCTCGCTCCTCGCCTACCAGGCGCGCATCATCAGCCCCGAGAACTTCCCCATCTCCGTCGCCATCGACTACCTGGGGATGGTGATCATCGGCGGGCTGGGGAGCATCCTCGGGTCGATCTTCGGCGCGATCTTCATCACGCTGCTGCCGGAGCTCCTCCGGCTCACGAACGACATGCTGTCCGCGCACTGGCCCGCGGCCATGGGCCTCTTCGCGCCGTTCAAGAGCGTGCTCTTCGGCCTCGTCATCGTGCTGTTCCTCATGTTCGAGCCGGACGGCATGGCCGCCCGGTGGCACCACGTGAAGAACTACTGGAAGCTGTACCCCTTCTCCTACTAGCAGTCTCCTACCAGCAGTCGACGGCAGCGAACGCGTTCCCAGCGGACCCAGAGTCAAGGAGGCAGGACATGGCAGCGAAGCGCAGGCTCCTCCCCACCCTTCTCGCCCTCGTCGCGGCGGCCTTGCTTCCCGGCTGGGCGAGCGCGCAGCAGGAGATCAAGATCGGCGGGATCTTCGACCTGACCGGCGTCACCGGCGACGTCGGCAAGATCTTCGCGCAGGGCGTCCAGGACGCCGTCGCCCATGTGAACGAGAACGGCGGGATCAACGGCAAGAAGATCGTGCTCATCGGCGTCGACTACGCGTACAAGATCGACCAGGCGCGCGCCGCCTACAAGCGCCTGACCACCGACGAGAAGGTCGTCATGATCCAGGGCTGGGGGACGGGCGACACCGAGGCGCTCAAGGACTTCGTCACCAACGACAAGGTGCCCTACTTCTCGGGCTCGTTCGCCGCCCCGATCTCCGACCCCGGAAAGTACCCCTACAACTTCTTCGTCGCCCCCACGTACTCGGACCAGCTGCGCGCCTGGCTCGAGTGGGTGAAGAAGGACTGGGGCGCCAAGGCCGGCAAGGCCAAGGTCGCCTTCATGTACGGCGACAACGCCTACGGCCGCGCCCCGCTCGCCGCCGGTCGCGCCTACGCGAAGGAGATCGGCCTCGAGGTGGTGGACGAGGAGGTCCTCCCGCCGAACTTCCAGGACGCGACGAGCCAGCTCCTCAACATGAAGCAGAAGGCGGTCGACTACGCCTACATCAACGTCACCACCACCGGCGTCCGGCTGGTCCTCGGCGACGCGAAGAAGCTCGGGCTCGCGATCAAGTTCGGCTCGAACCCCTACGGCTTCTCGGAGACCCTGGTGGCCGTCGCGGGCCCGCTCGCCGAGGGCGTCACCGGCGTCATGCCCGACGTCCCCTACGGTGCCCCCGTCCCCGAGATGAAGACGGTGGAGGCGGTGCACCAGAAGTACCGCGCGAGCGAGAAGGGCGACACGATGTACATTCGCGGCTTCTCCTACGTGCTCGTCTGGGCCGAGGGCCTCAAGCGCGCCGACAAGGCGGGGCAGCTGAACGGCCCCGGCATCAAGGCGGCGCTCGAGACCCTCACGGACTTCTCGACCGGCGGCCTCACCGAGCCCGTGACCTACACGCCGACCGACCACCGGCCCACGACCACCACCGCCATCTACCAGGTCCAGAACGGGAAGCTCGTGAAGATCGCGCAGTACACGATGCCCCGGAAGCCGGACTGGCTGGGGCTGTAGGAGCCGGGCGGCGGGCGGGGCCTCGCCCTCGCCCGCCGCCTCCGCGGAGCGAACGGATGCTCGAGCTCAAGAACGTCGAGGTCATCTACGACGAGGTCATCCTCGTCCTGAAGGGGCTCTCCCTGTCCGTTCCCGCGGGCAAGGTGGTGGCGCTCCTGGGTTCGAACGGCGCCGGCAAGAGCACGACGCTGAAGGCCATCTCGGGCCTGCTCCGCAGCGAGGAGGGCGAGGTGACCGACGGGGCCATCACCTTCCAGGGCGAGCCGATACACCGGCTGCCTCCCGAGACGGTGGTGCGCCGCGGCATCTTCCAGGTGATGGAGGGCCGCCGCGTCTTCGAGGATCTCTCCGTCGAGGAGAACATCGAGATGGGGGGCATCACACGCGGCGATCGCGCCGGGCTGCGCCGCGACCGCGACCTCTGCTACGACTTCTTCCCCCGGCTCCGGGAGCGGCGCCGCAAGCTCGCCGGCTATCTGTCGGGCGGCGAGCAGCAGATGCTCGCCATCAGCCGGGCGCTCATGGCCCGCCCGAAGCTCATGATGCTCGACGAGCCGTCCCTGGGGCTCGCCCCGCTCCTCGTGGCCGAGATCTTCCGCATCGTGAGGCGCATCAACGAGGAGGAGAAGACCACCATCCTGCTCGTCGAGCAGAACGCGAACCTCGCGCTCCGGATTGCCGACTACGGCTACATCATGGAGGGCGGCCGGGTGGTGCTCGACGGGGAGCCCGACAAGCTCCGCGCCAACGAGGACGTGAAGGAGTTCTACCTGGGCGGCGGAGCCGAAGGGGAGAAGAAGAGCTACAAGAACCTGAAGTTCTACAAGCGCCGCAAGCGCTGGCTCTCCTAGAGGAGCCCGGCGGAACCCGCGAGGCGCCGCCACCGAAGCGTGCGCCCGAGGAGGCCCGATGCCCAGCCTGCGTCCCTCCCGCATCCTCGACCCGTCGCTCGAGTGCCAGGCCCCGGAGACCCGGCGCGCGCTGCGCGGCGAGCGCCTGCACCGCACCGTGACCCACGCGTACGCCCACGCGCCGCGCGCCCGCCGCCTCCTCGAGGGGGCGGGCCTCGCTCCCGGCGACGTACGGGGCCTCGACGACCTCGTGCGCATCCCGGTGTTCCGCAAGGACGCGCTCCCCGCCGCGCAGGCGGAGGAGCCGCCCTTCGGCGGTCTCCTCGCGGTCGACCCGGGGCGCCTCGCCCGCATCTTCATGTCGCCGGGCCCGATCTACGACCCCCAGGGCGCGAGCGACGACTACTGGCGCTTCCGCCACGCGCTCGTCGCCGCCGGGTTCCGGAAGGGAGAGGTCGCCCACAACGCCGCGAGCTACCACCTGACGCCGCTCGGCTTCATGCTCGACGCGGGTGCCCGGGCGGTCGGCTGCGCCGTCGTCCCCGCCGGCGTCGGCCAGGCCGAGCTCCAGGTGAAGGTGGCGGCCCACCTCCGGTCCACGGCCTACCTCGGCCTGCCGAGCTTCCTGCACGCGCTGCTCGTGAAGGGGAGGGAGCTCGGGACGCGGCTGTCCTTCGAGACCGCCTTCGTCATCGCGGAGATGCTGCCGGAGTCGCTCCGGGCCGAGCTCGAGGGAGACTTCGGTGTGCGCGTCCTGCAGGGCTACGGGACGGCCGATCTGGGCTGCCTCGCCTACGAGTGTCCGGACAAGGGCGGCTGGCACGTCCACCCCGACGCCATCGTGGAGGTGCTCGACCTCGAGACCGGCAAGCCCGCTCCTCCGGGCCAGCCGGGCGAGGTGGTGGGCACCCTCTTCGACGTGGCGTATCCGCTGCTGCGCTTCGCCACAGGCGACCTCTCGGCGCTCGGGCCCGAGGAGCGCTGCGCCTGCGGGCGCACCACCCCGAAGCTCGCGGGTCTGTTGGGCCGCGTCGGGGACGGCGTGAAGGTGCGCGGCATGTTCGTGCGCGCCGGGCAGATCGCCGAGGTCGTGAAGCGCTTCCCGGAGGTCACCCGGTGGCAGGCGGTGGTGACGCGGGAGCAGCACCTCGACCGTCTCGAGTACCTGGTCGAGGTCGGCCCGGGCGTGGACGCGTCGCTCGCCACCCGCCTCGCCGAGGCGCTGCGCGAGGAGGTGAAGGTGCGGGGAGAAGTGCGGGCCGTGGGAGCGGGCCAGATCCCCGAGGGCGCCAAGCGGATCGACGACCGGCGCGTCTGGAAGTAAGCTCCGGGCGCGATGCGCGGGATCCGAGGGGCCACCCAGATCGACGCGAACACCGTCCAGGCCATGGAGGACGGGGTGGCGGAGCTCTGCCAGGCGATCTGCGACGCGAATGCCATCCGCCCCGAGGACATCGTCTGGGCCATCTTCACGGTGACCCACGACCTCGACGCCGACTTTCCCGCCCGCTCGGCGCGGGTGCGGTGCGGCTGGACCATGGTCCCCATGATCTGCTCGCGGGAGATCCCGGTCCCGGGCTCGCTCCCGCGCGTGGTCCGCGTCCTCATCCACCTCGACTCCGGACGGCCCGGGGAGGCGAAGCACGTGTACCTGCGCGGGGCGCGGGCGCTTCGCCCCGACCTGGCGGGGACGCCCGGCGGGCGGTAAGGGATCCCCTCGCGTGAGCGCCACGCTTCCCCGGCAGATCGGCGTCGTCGGCCTCGGCCTCATGGGGGCCTCGCTGGCCCGAGGCGCCAAGGCCGCGGACGCGACCGTGCGCGTGCTCGCGGCGGAGACGCGAGCCGAGGTGCGCGGGCGGGCCGCGAAGGACGGGGTCGCCGACGAGGTCCACGAGGCACCCGGCGACTGGCTCGCCGACTGCGAGGTCGTGGTGCTGTGCACCCCCATCGCCGCGATCGAGGCGCTCGTCGCGCCCGTCTCCGGCAGGATGCGCCCGGGGGCGGTCCTCACCGACGTCGGCGGCGCGAAGGAGGAGGTGCTCCGGGTGGCCGGGCGGGACCGCAGGCCGCAGGTGTCCTTCGTCGGGGCCCACCCCATGTTCGGCGGACGCGGCGGGTACGAGGCGGCGAGGGCGGACCGCTGGAGGGGCGGGACGGTCGCCGTCTGCACGGACGGCGCGCCCGCGGAAGCGGTGGACCGGGTGGTGGGCCTCCACCGGGCGCTCGGCGCCGAGGTGGCCCTCTGCACCGCCGCCGAGCACGACGCCGCGGTGGCGATGGTCTCGCACCTGCCCTACCTCGTGGCGGGCGCGCTCGCCGTCTCCGCGCGCGGCGCGGGGCCGCTCGCGGCGGCGCTCGCCGGCCCCGGCATGAACGACATGACGCGCCTCGCCGGCTTCGCGTTCGACATTCAGGGAGAGGTGGCGCGCCGGAACGCCCACCTGCCGAAGGCGGCCGGGGAGCTCGAGCGGCAGCTTCACCGCATCCTCGGGGCCATCGCCGAGTCGCCGGAGGCGGCGCGCCAGGCGCTCGAGGACGCCCGGGCCGCCCGGGAGGAGCTCTTCTGAGCCGCATGGTCTGCCGCCGCCGGGGCCCCCTGCGCGGCACCTTCGAGGTGCCGGGAGACAAGTCCGTCTCCCACCGGGCGCTCCTCTTCGCGGCTCTCGCCCGAGGCGAGAGCCGGGTCACGGGCCTGCTCCGCGCCGAGGACGTGCACGCGACTTGGAAGGCGGTCGAGCGCCTCGGGGCGACCGTCCGCGAGGAGGGAGGAGCGGTCGTCGTCACCCCGCCCGAGCGGCTCGGCGAGCCCGACGACGTCGTCGACTGCGGCAACTCCGGCACGAGCCTCCGGCTCCTCGCCGGCGTGCTCGCAGGGGTCCCGGGGATCTCCGTGCTCACGGGCGACGCCTCTCTCCGGCGGCGCCCCGTCCGGCGCGTGATCGAGCCGCTCCGCAGGATGGGAGGGGAGCTCTGGGCGCGCGCAGGCGACCGGCTCCCGCCGCTCGTCGTCCGCGGAAGACCGCTGAAGGCCGCCCGGCACGTGCTCGAAGTGGCGAGCGCGCAGGTGAAGTCCGCGGCGCTCCTCGCCGGCCTCTCGGCGGAGGGCGAGACCTCGGTCCTCGAGCCCGCCCGGAGCCGCGACCACACCGAGCGGATGCTCTCCCGCATGGGGGCGCGGATCGCGACCGACGGCCTGGAGGTGCGCATCTCCCCGGGGCCGCTCGCGGGCGGGGAGATCGACGTCCCCGGAGACATCTCCTCGGCGGCCTTCTTCCTGTGCGGGGCGGCGGCCATCCCGGGCTCGGAGGTGCGGGCGCTGGGCGTCGGGACGAATCCCACCCGGACCGGGCTCCTCGACGTCCTCGCCGAGATGGGGGCCGACGTCCGCCTCGACAACGTCCGCGAGAGCGCCGGCGAGCCCCGGGCCGACTTGGCCGTGCACGGCGGCGAGCTCCGCGCCGTCCGGATCGGCGGAGCGCTCGTGCCGCGCCTCATCGACGAGTTGCCGGTGATCATGGCGCTCGCCACCCAGGCGCGGGGGCGGTCCGTGATCCGCGACGCGCGGGAGCTCCGCGTCAAGGAGTCGGATCGGCTCGCGGCCATGGGGGAGGCGCTCGCCTCCGCCGGGGCGCGCGTCGAGCTCTTCGAGGACGGGTGCGCCATCGAGGGCCCGACCCCGCTCGCGGGCACGTCGGTGCAAACGCGCATGGACCACCGGGTGGCGATGAGCATGGCGGTCGCGCAACTCTTCTCCGGAGGGGCGGAGGTGGTCCTCGACGACGTCGACTGCGTGAACACGAGTTTCCCTGCGTTCTTCGACATCCTCGAGCGGCTCTCGGAGGCGGCGTGATATCCAGCAAGACCCGCCTCTTCGCCGTCGTCGGCTGGCCGGTGGAGCACAGCCTCTCGCCGGTCATGCAGAACGCCGCCTTCGCCGAGGCCGGCGTGGACGCCGCCTACCTCGCCCTCCCGGTCGCGCCTTCGGATCTGCAGGCGGCGCTCGGCGGCGCGCACGCGCTCGGGTTCGCGGGCCTGAACGTCACCGTTCCCCACAAGGAGGAGGCGGCGCGGCTCTGCGAGACGCTCGACCCGATCGCCCGCAAGGTGGGTGCCGTGAACACGCTCTCCCGGCTCGAGGCGGGCTGGGCCGGCCACAACACGGATGCGCCAGCGCTCCGGGGGCTGCTCACCGAGGCGGGGCTCGGACCGCGCTCCCGGGGCCTCGTGCTCGGCGCCGGCGGGGCCGCCCGGGCGGCGGTGTGGGCGCTGCTGGAGATGGGGGCCGAGGTGACGGTCGCCGCCCGGCGGCCGGAGGCGGCGGCGGTGCTCTGCCGGGAGATGGCGCTCGCCCTCGGGCGGCCCGAGTCGGCGGCCCGGCCGTCCGCGTGGGACGACGCCGCGGCCCAGGCGATCCGCGCCGACGCGGTCGTGCACGCCACCTCGCTCGGCCTCCCGGGAAAGTCGGGGGAGCTGCCCCTGCTCGCCTGGAGGGCGGGGCAGGTCGCGGTCGACTTCGTGTACGGGGACACCGCCTTCGCCCGCTCCGCCCGCGAGGCCGGGACGCGGCTCGTCACCGGCGAGCAGTTGCTCGTGCGGCAGGGGGCGCTCGCCTTCCGCATCTGGCTCGACCGGCACCCTTCCGAGGAGGCGATGGCCCGGGCCGTCGGGCGGCACGGAAGGAGCTCCTGATGGCACTTCGATACCTGACCGCCGGCGAGAGCCACGGCCCCGCGCTCGCCGCCATCGCCGAGGGCTTCCCGGCCGGCCTCGCCGTGGACTTCGCGATCGTGAACCGCGACCTCGCCCGCCGCCAGAAGGGATACGGCCGGGGGGGCCGCCAGGCGATCGAGCGGGACGAGGCCCAGTTCCTCTCCGGCATCCGAGGCGGGGTGACGCTCGGATCGCCCATCGCGCTCGTCATCTGGAACCGCGACCACGACAACTGGAAGGACCTGGTGTCGCCCACCGCGCGCGGCGGGCCGCGCTTCACCCGCCCGCGGCCGGGCCACGCCGACCTCCCGGGCGTCTTGAAGTACGGCTTCGACGACGCGCGAGACGCGCTCGAGCGGGCGAGCGCCCGCTCCACCGCGGCCACCGTGGCGCTCGGGGCGCTCGCGCGCCAGCTCCTCGCCCACTTCGGCATCGCGGTGTCGTCGCGCGTCACGTCCATCGGGGAGCGGGACTCGCGCCCCGAGGGCCCCCCGACCGCCGCCGAGCTCGAGGCCATCGAGGCGTCGGACATGCGCACCGCCGACCCGGAGCTCGCCCGGGACTTCCGCGCCGTCGTCGACCGGGAGCGGGAGCGGGGAGGGTCCATCGGCGGGGCGTTCGAGATCTACGCGGCCGGGCTGCCGCCCGGCCTCGGCAGCTACGTGCACCCCGACCGCCGCCTCGACGGGAGGCTGTGCGGGGCGCTCGCCTCGATTCCCGCCATCCGCGCGGTGGAGGTCGGCGCCGGCACCCGGGTCGACCTGCCCGGCGACCGATTCCAGGACGCCATCCGGCACTCGCCGGAGCGCGGCTTCTTCCGGGACACGAACCGCGCGGGCGGGCTGGAGGGCGGGATGACGAACGGCGAGGTCCTCCAGGTCCGCGCCTACATGAAGCCGATCCCGACGATGGTCACGCCGCTTCCCACCGTGGACCTCGACACCCGGGCGGCGACCCAGGCCCGCTACGAGCGCAGCGACGTCTGCGCCGTGCCCGCGGCCTCGGTCGTCGGCGAGGCGGTGGTCTGCTGGGAGCTCGCGAACGCCTTCGTCGAGAAGTTCGCGGGCGACGCGATCCGGGACATCGAGAGGGCCGTCGAGGCCTATGTCGCTCGGATCCGGTGAGACCGTGGCGCTCGTGGGGATGATGGGCTCCGGGAAGTCGACGGTGGCCCGCGCCCTCTCGCTCCTGCTCGGCCGCCGGGTGCTCGCGAGCGACGAGCTCGTGGAGAGCCGCTTCGGGAGGCCGGTCGAGCGGGTGTTCGAGGAGGAGGGGGAAGCGGCCTTCCGGGCCGAGGAGCGCTCGGTGGTGCGGCGGATCTCCGGGCCCGTCGTGGCCGACCTGGGGGGCGGCGCCTTCTGCGACCCGGGAAACGCCGAGCACCTGCTCGCGGTGGGGGCGGTGGTGTTCCTCGACGTCTCGCCGCGCGAGGCGGCGCGGCGGCTCGGCGCCGGCGAGGGCCGGCCTCTCGCGGCGAGGTGGGAGGCGCTGTGGCGCCGCCGCCTGCCCCTCTACCGGCGCGCGACCCACCGGGTGGCGGTGGACGGCCTCTCCCCGGATGCGGTGGCCCGGCGGGTCCTCGGGATCCTGGGAGCCGGCGCTTGAGCACACGGGTCCTCCGGGCGCGCCAGGGAACGCACCGCTACGAGGTGGAGGTGGGGCGCGTCCTGCCGCGCCGCGCGGCGGAGGTCGCGCAGGGCCGGGACCGCGTGGCGCTCGTCACCTGCGCCCGCGTGCTCGGGACGCCGCTCGGGCGCGGCGTTCGGGAGGCTCTCGAGCGCACGGGGACGCTCTCGTGCACGGTCGTGCTCCCGGACGGCGAGGGCGGAAAGACGCTCGCGGTGCTGGAGCGGTCGGCGGTCCGCCTGCTCGGTGCGGGCCTCACCCGCAGGAGCCTGGTCGTGGCGCTCGGCGGCGGCGCCGTCACCGACGCCGCGGGCTTCCTCGCCGCGGTGTTCATGCGCGGGGTCGACTGGGTGGCGATCCCGACGACGCTCCTCGGCATGGTCGACGCCTCCCTCGGCGGCAAGACCGCCGCGAACCTCCCCGGTGCGAAGAACGCCGTCGGGGCCTTCCATCCGCCCTCGTCGGTCCTGGCCGACCCGCGAATGCTCGCGACGCTCCCCCCGCGCGAGCTCGCCTCGGGGCTCGGGGAGGTGCTGAAGTACGGTCTCATCCGCCCCGCGCGGCTCCCGCGCCTCTCCTCGTCGCTCGCGCGCCGCCCGGTCGACGAGGCCGTCATCGCCGAATGCGCGCAGGTGAAGCTCGAGGTCGTGAGGCGGGATCCGACCGAGCGGGGCGAGCGCAAGCTCCTGAACCTCGGGCACACCTTCGGCCACGGGGTCGAGGCGGCGGGAGGATTCAGGCGCTACCGGCACGGCGAGGCGGTGGCGGTGGGCCTCGCCTTCGCGTTCCGGCTCGCGAGGCTCCTCGGACGGGTCGACGCGGCATCGGTGGAGCAGGTCGAGGCCGCCCTCCTCGCCGCGGGCCTCCCGGTCCGGGTGCCGGCCGGGCTGGCGCGCCGCGCCCTCACCCTCATGGGGCACGACAAGAAGAGGACCTCCGCCGGCCTGCGCTGGGTGCTGCCGGTTCGCCGCGGGCGCGGCTGGACGGTAGAGTGGGACGTGACGGCCGGGGACGCGGCGGTGCGCGCGGCGGCGCGAGAGATCGGGAGACGGCGATGATCCTGCTGGTGAACGGACCGAACCTGAACCTGCTCGGCGAGCGCGAGCCCGAGACGTACGGCGCGACCACGCTTCCGGAGATCGAGAAGATGGTCGAGGAGGCGTGCGCCGCCTACGGGCAGCCGGTGAAGGCGATCCAGTCGAACTACGAGGGCGCGCTCCTCGACTTCCTGCACGAGAACCGGCACGAGGCGAAGGGCGTCATCGTGAACCCGGGCGCGCTCAGCCACACGAGCTACGCGCTCCACGACTGCCTGAAGGCCCTTCCCTGCCCCGCGGTGGAGGTCCACATCTCGAACGTCCACGCGCGGGAGGAGTGGCGGCGGCGCGACCTCGTCGCCCCGGCGACGCGCGGCCAGGTCGTGGGGCTCGGCCCCACCGGCTACTACTTCGCCGCGGTCTGGCTGTGCAGCCAACTCGTGGCCCAGCCCGCCGAGGCCGTGGAGGCCGCCGAGGGCGAGGCCATGGAAGTTCCGCCGACGGACCTCGAGCCGGTCGTCGGCGGCGACTACGAGGGCTAGCGGCGCCGTGCCGCGCGTCGCCGTGCTCCTGCCGGCGCGGGACGCGGAGCGCACGATCCGCGCGGCGGCCTCCTCGATCCTCCGCCAGACCGAGCGCGACCTCCGCCTCGTGGTCGTGGACGACGGGTCGCGCGACGCCACCGCGGACGTCGTCCACCGCCTCGCCGAGCGCGACCGGCGGCTGGAGGTCGTCCGCGGGCCCCGGGAGGGGATCGCGAAGGCGCTCCAGCGGGGCCTCTCCCGCTGCGACGCCGAGGTGGTGGCGCGCATGGACGCCGACGACGTCGCCCACGCCCGGCGGCTCGAGGTCCAGCTCGGCGCCCTGGCGCGCGACGCCTCGCTCGCGGCGGTGGGCTCCCGGGTGCGGCTCTTCCCGCGCCGGGAGGTGGCGGGCGGCATGCGTCGCTACGCGGCGTGGCTGAACGGTCTCGTCACGCCAGCGCACGTGGAGCGAGACCTCCTCGTGGAGGCGCCCCTCGTCCACCCGGCCACGTCGATCCGGCGGGCCGCTCTCGCGGCCGCAGGCGGCTGGCGCGACGGGGACTTCCCCGAGGACTACGACCTGTGGCTGCGGCTCTGCGCGGCGGGTTGGCGTCTCACGAACGTGCCGGAGGTGCTGCTCGACTGGCGGGAGTCGCCGGCGCGGCTGACGCGCCGCGACGGCCGCTACGCGCTCGAGCGCCACCGGGCGCTCAAGGCCGCCTGGCTCGCGGCCGGGCCGCTCACCGGCCGCCGCGAGGTCGCGCTCTGGGGCGCGGGCGAGACGGGGCGCGCCTTCGCCCGGGCGCTCGCAGCCCACGGGATCCGGGTGGCCCTGTTCCTGGAGGTGGACCCGAGGAAGTTCGGCCGGCGCATCCTCGGGGCCCCGGTCGTGCCGTACGGCGAGGCGGCGCGTGTGCGGGGGGTGCCGCTCCTCGTCGCGGTGGGCGCTCCGGGGGCGCGTGACCTCATCCGCGCCGAGCTCGAGAAGCAGGGGTTCGCGGAGCTCCGCGACTTCCGGTGCGTCGCCTGAGGCGGGTGCCCGGGGCGTGCTACGTTCGGAGCGGAGGGACGCGTGCTCCTGCGACTCGTCGGCCAATTCACCTACGCGGCCGTGTTCGGGCTCCTCCTCGCCGGGGGCGTGGGCCTTCCCGTTCCCGAGGAGCTCGTCCAGCTCACCGCGGGCTACCTTGCGCGGCGCGGCGTCCTCTCCCTGGTGCCGGCGGTCGCCGTCGCCTGGGTCGGGCTCGTGGGCGGCGACTACCTCCTCTTCCGCCTGGGGCGGCGCCTGGGCCCGGCGGTGCTCGACTCGCCGCACGTGCGCCGCGTGCTCACGCCGGCCCGGCGCGCCTTCGTGGAGCGCCACTTCGCCCGCCACGCGGTCTTAACCATCATGGCGGCTCGCCACGCCTCCGGCCTCCGGCTCCCGGTCTTCGCGCTCGCCGGCGCCTCCGGCGTTCGCAGCGCCACCTTCCTGATCGCCGACGGGGCGTCCGCGTTGGTCTCGGTGCCGCTGGTGGTCTCGCTCGGCTGGTACTTCGCGGGTCACATCGAGCAGCTGAAGAAGGACGTTCACGCGGCGGAGTTCGTCGTCGCCGCGCTCGCCGCGGCCTTCTTCGCGATCTGGGTAGCCGTCGTCCGGCGCAAGGAGCGGCGGGCGGTACGTCCACCCTCCTGAGCGCTCCGTGCCCGGCCCTTAGAGCCGCATCCCCATCCGCGCCACGGCGCCGTAGGCCGCGCGCAGGACGGGGCCAAGAACCGGGGAGCGCGAGAACGACGACCGGATGTCGCGGCGCCGCCGCACGGCGTCCTCGTACTCGGCCCTCAGGCGCGTCTCCGGAAACAGATACTGGTACCCGTATCCCTTTTCGCGGCCGAACTCGCTCAGGCGAGATGCGTACAGGCGGTAACGCGCGAGCATGTGCTCGAGGCCGAGGTAGCGGTAGTGGTAGAGACGGATGCGAAGATCCCGGTAGACGCGCGGCATCGGGCGGAACACGCCAGAGTGGGAGCCCAGCGATAGCTCCGACGACTCCACGCGCCGCGTGCTCCACATGCAGGGCTTCGAGTATTTCTTCTTGTGCACACCCAGATGGTGGGCTTCCACGAGCGGCAGGCCGCCGGGCGCGGGAAGCGAACTCTCCGCGTCGAGAACGATGTTGTAGCCGATCGGTTGGACGAGCGAGTACCCGCGTGCGTCGCAATGCGAGGCGACCGCGAGCGGGTCGAGCCCTTCGAAAGTCAGAAACTCGTCGGCGTCGACCACGATGGCCCAGTCGGACACGTCGCGATGCTCCTTCCACGCCCGGTTTCGAAGGGTCGTGAGCACTCGCTCCTCGAACTTCCCGCCGGTGTCGAACGAATAGCACTCGCAGCGGGGGTGCGCGGAGGCAATCTCGACCGTCCGGTCCGTGGAGCCGTTGTCGTAGACGACGATCCTCTCTGCGAAGCGCCCATAGTGGTCGAGGAAGAACGGCAGGATGGCCTCCTCGTTCCAGCAAAAGGTGTAGACGTAGATTCGGGGTGTCGGCATGGGACCTCGGACGGTCCGCGGAACCCGGTCAGTCGAGCGAGACGTGGGAGCGCCGCCCGGTCCGGAAGAGCAGGGACGCGAGGAGAGCGAAGAAGGCGACCCCGAGGAGCTCGTAGCCGCCGGTGCCGAGGACCCCGGTGAGCGCCGGCTGGAGGTTCAGGCGGGTCGCGAAGAACCGGTCCACGTCGTCGTTCACCTGGAGGAGCGCGACGATCACGCCCATGAGCGCGCCGCCGGCCACGAGGCCGGTGGCGAAGAGGCTCCCGCCGCCGAGCTCGCCCTCCTCGGGCGCCTGCCCCTTGCGCGCCCCGAGCCAGTCGACGAGACCCTTCACCGCCCCGCCGACGAATATGGGCAGCGTCGTCGAGAGCGGTAGGTAGGCGCCCACCGCGAAGGAGAGCGACTTCACGCCGCACAGCTCCATGGTCACGGAGAGGAACACGCCCACGAGGACGAAGGTCCAGTCGAGGTTGAGCGAGAGCAGGCCCTTGATGAGGGTGGCCATGAGCGTCGCCTGGGGCGCCGGGAATTTGTCGGAGCCGATGGCGTGCACGACGCCCTGGGCCGCCTGCTGTGCGGTGGGGTGGTCGAGGACCTGGACGGTGAGCCCGATGATGAGCGAGGAGAAGATGGCGCCGACGAACAGCGCCACCTGCTGGTGGCGGGGTGTCGCGCCCACGAGGAACCCGGTCTTCAGGTCCTGGCTCGTGGCCCCCGCGTTCGCCGCCGCGATGCAGACCATCCCGCCGACGACGAGCGCCATCGGCTCGTAGGCGCTTCCCGTCCAGCCGAGCCCGACGAAGACCATCGCGGTCGCCATGAGCGTGGCGATCGTCATCCCGGAGATGGGGTTGGAGGATGATCCGATGAGCCCGACGATGCGGGACGACACCGTGACGAAGATGAAGCCGAAGACGATGACCAGCAGCGCGATGAAGAACTTGTTGAGGACCGTCCGGCCGGGGACGATGGGGAGCAGCGTCAGCACGACGACGAGCCCCACGCTCCCGACGAGCACGGTCACGAACGACAGGTCGCGCTCGGTGCGGGCCACCCCGTCCCCGCTCCCCTCGGCTCCCTTGAGCGATCGGATGCTGTCGCGCAGCGAGGACCAGATGGTGGGGAGCGTCTTCACGAGGGTGATGAACCCGCCGGCGGCCACCGCCCCGGCGCCGATCTGGCGGATGTAGGCCCGGTAGATCGCGGCGGGGACGTTCGCGAAGGTGTGGGCGGCGGGGTCCCAGCCGCCGGGGCCCCCGGCCGTGGCCAGGTCCCGCATCATCCCGAGCTTGACGAGCTGGGCGGCGACGGCGTCGGGCGGGACGAGCACGGCGAGCAGCGGGATGAGCCCGAGCCAGGCGAGCACGCCGCCCGCCACGAGGACGCCGCCGATTCGCGGGCCGATGATGTAGCCCACGCCGAGGTACTCCGGCGTGATCTCGCCGTTCACGGTGGCGGACGGCAGCCACTTGTTGCTCTGCCGGGTCACCCAGGCCGGAACCTCGGCGATCACGTGAAAGACCTTCTGGAGGATGGCGTACACGAGGGCGAGCCCCACGCCCTGGAAGGCGGTCTTCGCGAAGCTCCCACCGCGGTCGCCCGCGATGAGCACGGAGGCGCAGGCGGCACCCTCCGGGTACTGGAGCTGGCCGTGCTCCTTCACGATGAGCGACCGACGGAGCGGGATCATCATGAGGACGCCGAGGATGCCGCCCACGAGCGAGAGAGAGAAGAGCGTCAGGTAGTTGAAGTAGCCGGCCCCGACGCTCGTTCCGGAGGAACCCGAGGAGAGGAACAGGAAGCCGGGGAGGGTGAAGACGACCCCGGCGGCGATGGACTCGCCGGCGGACCCGGTGGTCTGGATGATGTTGTTCTCGAGGATGTTGGTCTTGAGGAGCTTCCGTCCGAGCGAGATGGCGATGACCGCGATGGGGATGGACGCGGAGACGGTGAGGCCGGCCTTCAGAGCGAGGTAGACGGTCGCGGCTCCGAAGAGCACCCCGAAGAGCGCGCCGGCGACGACCGCCTTCACCGTGAACTCCGGGAGAGACCGGTCGGCGGCGATGTACGGGTGGAAGCTCTTCGCACCCGCGGGGGGCGTCGTGTCGTTCATCGCCATCCACTCCTCGTCTGCGGCGTCCGGGCCGCGCCTCGGGGCGGGAACCTAACCACGTTTCCCGGGGGGCTGCCAGTCGCGTTCCGCACCCTTGCCGCGCTGCGGCGTGGCCGCCCGTCAGGGGGTGCCGGCGAGCGCCCGGCGGAGCGCCGCGAAGTCCTCTGGCTCGGGGGCCTCGGCCTCCAGGCGCTGGCCGGACGAAGGCCTGTGGACCGCGAGCCGCCAGGCGTGGAGCATGACCCGCGGCACGGACCGCTCGCCCACCGCACGCGGGCCGCCGTAGCGGACGTCGCCGAGGAGCGGGGCGCCGAGGTGGGCGAGGTGGGCGCGGATCTGGTGCGTGCGTCCGGTCTCGGGGCGCGCCTCCACGAGCGCCGTGCCGCTCGCCCCGACCGAGAGCGTGCGGTACCGGGTGGAAGCCGGTTCGCCGTCCTCGCGGACCACCCGGCGGCCGGGGTGGCGCTCGTCCCGGCCGAGGGGCGCTTCGACGCGCCCCTCCGGGGGTGAAGGCGCGCGAACGCAAAGGGCGAGGTAGGTCTTCGCCGGCCGCCCGTCTCGGAAGTCCTCCGAGAGCCGGCGCGCGGCGACGCGGGTGCGGGCGAGGACCATGACGCCGCTCGTCTCCCGGTCGAGCCGGTGGACGAGGAACAGGGGAGCGCCGAGGGCGCGCGAGGCGGCCTCCGCCACGTGGCCGCGGTCGGTGGTGAGGGTGGGCTGGGAGGGCACCCCGGCGGGCTTGTCGACGAAGGCCAGCTCCGCGTCCGCGTACAGGAGCCTCGACCGCTCCAGGGGGCGGGGGGCCTCCGCCGCGCGCCCGGCCTCCTCCAGGTTCACGACGACCTCGTCGCCGGCCCCGAGCGCCCGGCTCGCCACCTTGCACCGCCGCCCGCCGAGGAAGACGCCTCCGGCGTCGAGCGCTCGGCGCGCCGCCCCCCGGGAGATCCCCCCGCGAGCGGCGATGAAGCGGTCGAGGCGCTCCCCCTGGTCGGACGGGCCGGCGCGCAGGACGAGGCGCTTCACCGACCGGGCCCGACGATGGGACGCGCGGCGCCCCGCGACGTCAAGCGTCCGCCGCCGGGCACCCGCTGCAGCCCGCGCCCTTGGGCGCATCGCAGGTCGCCGGCCTCTTGCCGTAGTCGGTGGCGTGGAAGCCCGAGCCCCGGAAGGCGAACGAGCCGGCGCTCATGACCTTTCGCACGGGCGACCCGCACTGGTCGTGCCGGCGCAGCGGGGGCGCGGACATCTTCTGCAGGGCGTCGAACCGGCCGCACTGGGGGCAGTCGTACTCGTAGATGGGCATCGTGTGCTCCGGGAGGCGAACGGCGGGAAGGTAACGGCGCCGTGGCCGGTGTCAAGGGCGTCGAGCTCCGCCGGTCGAGCACGCCCGGGCGGGACCGACGCTCGGATCCGCGGTAGAACGGGGCCGTGGACGCGGGCGAGATGGAGATCCTCCGGCTCGAGGTCGACGCTCTGTCGCGCGAGCTTGCCGAGGAGCGATTCCGCCACGTGGCCGGCCTCGAGGGCGCGCCCTCGATCGAGCCGCTCTTCCGCGCCCGCTCGAGGGCCGCGCACCGCGCCACGGTCGCGGCGCTCCGGGACGCCGGGGCCGGCGAGCTCGCCCTCCGCGTCGCCTCGCTGCGCGGGGAGCGCGCCGTGGCGGCCGAGGAGGAAGCCTGGCGGGCCGCGGAGTCTGCCGCGGTGGCGCTCGGACCCGGGGGATCCCAGCCGCTCGCCGCCGCGGAGCTCGGGGTGCTCGCCGAGCCCGACCGGCGGCGGAGGCAGGAACTCGGGCGGGCCGCCGCCGCGGCAGCCGCGGCGGCCGCCACCCACCGGGAGGCCGCGGCGGAGCGCAGGGCCGCGGCTCGGGCGGAGTCCGGCCTGACGCCGCCCTGGGAGGACGTCGTCCAGGCCGACGCGCTCCTCGACGAGTCGGAGGACGCGTACCGGGAGGCGCTCTCCTGGGCGGCGACGCGGGAGGGGCTCCCGACCGCCGACCTCGATCGCGCCGACCTCCGCCACCTCCTGGCGCTGCGCCGCTACGACGGCCTCTTCCGTCCGGCCCCGCTCGCTGCGGAGCTGCCGCGGGCCTTCCGCGGAATGGGCCTCGACGCCGGCCGGGTGCGCCTCGACGCCGCCGACCGACCCCTGAAGTGGCCCGGCGCGCACGTCTTCGAGGAGCGGGTGTCCTTCCGGCGCCAGGGGGGCGCGACCGACTGGATGGCGCTCTTCGCCGCGGCGGGAGAGGCGGTGGCGGCGGCGGCGAGGGCTCCGAGCGCGCGCGAACCCGACTTCCCCTCTGCGATGGGGGCGCTCGCCGTGGCGCTCTTCACGATCCCGCGATTCCTCGAGGGCGCGCTCGGGGTGGAACGGAGGCACCTGCCGGACCTCGTGCGGTCGCTCGCCCTGCGGCGGCTCTTCGAGCTCCGGGTGCGGGCGGCGGCGCTGCGCGTGGCGGCCGAATCGGAGCGGGGCCTGTCCGGGGCGGCGTGGCGAGCGGCACACCGCGAGGCCCTCTCCGCCGCCGCGCACGCCGCCTGGCCGGAGGGCCTCGCCGCGCGCGACGCGGACGCGTCGGCGCTCGCGGCCTCGCTCCGAGGAGCGGCGCTCGGGGAGGCGCTGCGCCAGGAGCTCGTGGAGCGCTACGACGTGGACTACTACCGGAATCCCCGGACCCAGCCCGCGATCGCGGGGCTCGTCGCGGCCGGCTCCGCTCGTCCCGGAAAGGAAAGGCCCCCGCTCGCTGTGGCGGCGGGGGCCCTGTCGCGGCTGATCGAGCGGGGGGGCTAGCGGTTCGGGCCCTTGCGGCGGAGCGCGCGGATGATCTTCTCCTTGGAGCGGGAGGCCTGCGGCGCGGGCGCCGCGCGGCGGGCGCTGCGCTCGCGGAGCTTCAGGTAGGTCTCGATCTCGAGGGCGCGCAGCTCGATGGCGAGGTCCTCGTCGCCTTGACCGACCCATTCGAGGGCGTCCGTACGAGGCAGGGAGGCGCCGAGGCGCATGCGCATCACCCTCTCCTCGGAGGGGGCAAGCTCGCGCGCCCCGCTCCGCCGGAGGACGGACTGCGCCACCGACTCGGTGATCACTGCCTGGGCCGTCTTCCTCGTCGTCATTCCAGAGACCTCGCTCGTCACGTCGTCCACGATTTCCATGGCGCGCCTCACGCTCGCCATCGTAGGCCGCCCGACCTTCGTGTCCATTTTTCAGGTGACAAGGTGCGCAAGTGTGTGATTCTTCGCCCGATCGACGCGCGACGATATCGCCACCCTCCGACGGGCGACGCGCGGTCCGGGGCAAGATGGCGCAAGGCCGCGGGCGCGGATCGCCCGCGCGCGCCCGCCGGCTCGGCGTTTCGGTTGCGGGCGGCGCGCGCCGTCGAAAGAGATCCCCTGGACGAATGGAATCGTGGCGCGACAACCTCCTCGAGGACGACGATCGCATCGCGGCGCTCCTGCGTTCCTCGAAGCGGATCGCCGTCCTCGGCATCCGGACCGAGGAAGCGGCGGACCGGCCCGCTTTCTACGTGCCGAAGTACCTTGCGGAGCACGGGGCGGAGGTCGTTCCGGTTCCCGTCCACCACCCGGAGGCCACGCGGATCCTCGGGGCGAAGGTGTACCGCCAGGTCGCGGACGTGCCGGGCCCCGTGGACATCGTCGACGTCTTCCGGAGGCCGAGGGACATCCCGGCGCACGTCGCCGACATCCTCGCGAAGAGGCCCCGCGCCGTCTGGTTCCAGCTCGGGATCCGCAACGACGCGGCCGCCGAGGAGCTCGCGCGGGCGGGGATCCTGGTCGTGCAGGATCGCTGCCTCATGGTGGACTGGCGGCGGCACGTCGGGTAGCGCGAACCCCGCAGCCGTCACTCCGAGTCGGAGTCCGGCTCCGGCTCCGCCTCCCCCGACGGGGCCTTCTTCTTCCGCAGGCCGGCGGCCTCGAGCGCCCGGGCCACCCCCTTCGGCTTCCGCTCGTCCGGGAGCGCGTTGGAGGGCGGCTCGACGGTGCCCACCGCCCCGCCCACGGCGGTGAGCCGTCCCGCGAGATCCAGGTCGACGCGGGCATCCGGGTCGTCGCGCACCTTGAACGAGGCGCGAAGGCGGATCTCGAGGGGCACCCCCGTCGCGGCGTCCGCCAGGAGGAGGCCGTCCGCCGCGAGTGGCTCCCGTCCGTCGAGGAAGGCGAGGCGCCTCTTCGTGTCCTCGTCGACCCCGGCCGCGGGCGGGGACTCCCCGAGCCGCGAGGGGCCGGGCGCGAAGGCCTGCCGGTCCAGGACGAGCGCGTAGCGCTTCGCCGGACGCCCGAGCGCCGTCGCCTCGCCCTTCGGGACGAGCTTCAGCGCTCCGCCGAGGAGGTCGACCACGTCGGCCGCGAGGAAGCTCTCGTCGCGGAATCGCCGCGCGTCCCGCCCGCGGTCGGTCGGCCGCTCGCGCCAGGCGCCCGAGGCGGGGAAGCGGCTGCGCGCGTAGGTCATCCCCTTCACCCACACGACGCGCCTGCCGGTCTCCGAACCCGGGCCCTGGCCCGGGTCGATGTCGCTCTCCACCGCGAAGTCGCCCCCGGCGAGCTGGCGCAGGCGGTGGCGCTCCGCGGCCTGGACCCGGGCGCTGGTCCTCGCGTTCGAGGCGCTCCAGGAGACGGAGGAATCCCAGTCGAACGAGCCGATCCGCGACGCCGCCTCGTCGGGACCCATGCGGAGCGACCCCTCCGGCCGGGCCCAGTCGAATGCCAAGAGCGCGGGGTGCTCCGTCGCGCGCGAGATCCGCTCCCGGGCGCGCTCCGCGCGGCCGCAGCCGGCGAGCGTCAGGGCGACGGCGAGTGCGGCCCGGGCACGCATCGCCGGCACTCTACGACGCGCCTCGCGGGTGCGCCACGCCGGGCCGGGCGGCCGCGCTCATGCGCCCTTCCGTAAGAGGGCGGGCTCGGCGGGGGTCTGCGCGGGCGCGGGCTCGGTCCGCGTCGGCTCGCCGTCCGAGGCGCTCTGCGCCACGTCCGCGAACGGGACCTTGCGGTCGGCCCAGAGGATCCGGTCGCAGCGGTGGAGGAGCGCCGGGAGGCCCTGCCGCGTCGCCGCGGAGATGGCCACGCCGTCCCGGCCATGGGCCCGGCGCTCGCCCTCGCCGGGCGAAAGCCGGTCGATCTTGTTCAGGACGAGCAGTCGCGGCGTCTCGCCGAGGCCGAGGTCCCGGAGGATGGACTCCACCGCCGCGACGTGGTCGTCGAGGTGCGGGTCGGAGGCGTCGGCCACGTGGAGGAGCACGTCCGCGTCGAGGAGCTCCTCGAGCGTCGCCCGGAACGCGCTCACGAGGTCGTCGGGGAGGTCGCGGATGAAGCCCACGGTGTCGGTGACGATGACCTCGCGGTCGCGCGGGAACCGGAGCCTCCGGCTCGTGGGATCGAGCGTCGCGAAGAGCTTGTCCTCGGCCACGACCGCGGAGTCGGTGAGGGCGTTCAGCAACGTCGACTTGCCGGCGTTCGTGTAGCCCACGATGGAGATCACCGGAAGACCGCGCGCGTTGCGACGCTTGCGCCGCACCTGCCGGTCGGCCGAGAGCGCCTCGATGCGCCTCTCGAGCTGGGTGATGCGGTCGCGGACGCGGCGCCGGTCGATCTCCAGCTTCGTCTCGCCGGGCCCGCGCCCCCCGATGCCGCCGGCGAGCCGGGAGAGCGAGTCGTCTCGGCCGACGAGCCGCGGGTAGAGGTACTTGAGCTGGGCGAGCTCCACCTGGAGCTTGCCGTCGGCCGACTGCGCGCGCTGCGCGAAGATGTCGAGGATGAGCTGCGTGCGGTCGAGGATCTTCAGGCTCGTCGCCTCGGCGATGTGGATCGCCTGGGACGGGGAGAGGTCGGCGTCGAAGATGATGAGGTCGGCCATGAGCTGCATGGACCGGAGCAGGATGTCCTCGAGCTTGCCCTTGCCGATGAGGGTGCGAGGGTCCGGGTCCCGGCGCATCTGCAGGGTGGCGTCGACGACCTCCACGCCGGCCGTCCGCGCGAGCTCCCGGAGCTCCTCGAGAGAGGCCTCGGCTGCCGGCCGGTCGCGTCCCCGCCCGCCGACGCCGACCAGGATGGCGCGCTCCCGGCCGCCGGTCCGCCGCGCCGCACGGGAGCGGGCGAACTCGTCCTCGAGCGCGAGCGCCCCCCCGGCGGCGTCGTAGCCGAGCTCGTGCGCCGAGGCCGCGACCTCGTCCTTCCACAGATCGCCCTGCGGGTTCTCGGGGACGAGGTGGGCGAGGTGAACCCGCCCGGGGAGGCCGTCCGCGAGGACCTCGACCGCCGCCACGAGGTCGAGCCGCAGGAGCGCGAGGTCGGTGTGGTCGTCGCGGGTGAGCGGTTCCCCGCGGAGATGGGTGTGCACGAGCCGGAGCCCGCGCAGGCGGTGCGAGCCCGCGCGGGCGCGCCCCACGTCCGGGAGCTCCAGCCGGCCCGCGTCGCCGACGATCACCCACTGGACGTCGCCCTTGCGATCGAGGAGCACGCCCACCTGGCGGTTCGTGTCGCGCGAGATCTCGGTGAGGTGGCGGGCCAGCTCGGTGGAGACCACCTGCGAGGCGTCGACCCGCCGACGGTAGGTTCGCTTGAGCGCCTGGACCTGGTGGGGCTTGAGTCCGAGGGTGTTCCCGAAGACGTCGTGCATCCCGTTGCGAGTGAGCATATCCGGGCGACGCCGGGGTGGCCACAGTGCCCGAAAGGGCGGCGACCGACGCGATCCTGTCGCACGGACGCGGGCTGGCCGCGGCGGCAGGCCCTCGCCTAAGATGCGCGTAGTGCGCCAATCCCTGGAGAAGGCCCGCCGCCTCGTCGTGAAGGTCGGGACCGGCAGCCTGACGGACCCGGCGGGCCGCTTCGACCGACAGAACTGCGAGCGGCTCGCGCGGGAGCTCGGCGAGGTCTCCCGCGGCCGCCGCCTGCTCGTCGTGTCGTCGGGAGCGATCGCGCTCGGCGCGGAGCGGCTGGGCCTCCGCAGGACGCCGGGCAAGCCCTGGGACATCGCCACGAAGCAGGCCTGCGCGGCGGTGGGGCAGCCGGACCTCATGGCCGAGTGGGGGCGGGCCTTCGCCGGGCGCGGGAAGGCCGTGGCGCAGGTGCTCCTCACCGCGGAGGACCTGGCGAGCCGCAAGCGCTTTCTGAACGCCCGCCGCACGTTGGCGCGCCTGATGGACGACGGGGTCGTTCCGGTCGTGAACGAGAACGACACGGTGGCGGTCGAGGAGATCAAGGTCGGCGACAACGACAGCCTGGCGGCGCTCGTCGCCACCTGCATCGAGGCGGACCTCGTCGCGATGCTCACCGACGTGGAGGGGCTCTACGACGCCGATCCGAGCAGGCCCGGCGCCCGCCTCGTCCCGGACGTCGAGCGCGTGACCGCCGAGGTGGAGCGGATGGCGGGCGGGGCCGGCAGCGAGCGGAGCGTCGGGGGGATGGTGACGAAGCTCAAGGCGGCGAAGCGGCTCTCCGCGCAGGGCGTCGTCACCGCGCTCCTCTCCGGACGCCGACCGGGGGCGCTCGCGGGGCTGCTCGCCGGCGAGGCGGTGGGGACGGTCTTCACCCCGGCGGCCGAGCGCTCCTCGGGGCGCCGAGGCTGGCTCGCGGTCGCTGCCCGCGGCAAGGGCACCATCCTCGTCGACGGCGGCGCGCGCCGGGCCCTCGTGGAGCAGGGCAAGAGCCTGCTGCCCTCGGGGGTGAAGGACGTGGATGGGCAGTTCGGCGTCGGGGACCCGGTGGACATCGCCGTGGACCGCTCGCGCCCCTTCGCGAGGGGGCTCGCCGGGTACGGGGCGGACGAGGTGCGGAGGATCGCCGGCCTCAAGACGGGCGAGATCGAGAAGGCCCTCGGGTATAAGTATCTCGACGAGGTCGTCCACCGGAACGACCTCGTGCTGCTCGAGCCGGGGCACGACGAGACCGAGACATGAACGACACGACCGAGTTCGCGGGCGACGCGTTGGCGGCGCGGATGCGGGGGCTCGCGGAGGAGGCCCGCCGCGCGGCGCGCGTGCTCGCCGGGGCGGAGACCGTCCGCAAGGATCTCGCGCTCCGGGAGGCGGCGCGGGCGCTCGCCCGCCACCGGCGCCGGATCCTCGAGGCGAGCCGGGTCGACGTGGACGCCGCCCGGGCGGCGGGCCAGAGCGCGGCCTTCCTCGACCGGCTGGCCCTCGACGAGGCCCGCCTGGAGGGCATCGCTGCGGCGCTGGAGGAGGTGGCCGCCCTTCCCGACCCGGTCGGAGAGGTGACCGCGACCTGGCGACGGCCGAACGGCCTGTCGATCCGGAAGGTGCGCATCCCGCTCGGCGTCGTGCTCATGGTCTACGAGGCCCGGCCCAACGTCACCATCGAGGCGGCCGCCCTGTGCGTGAAGAGCGGCAACGCCGCGATCCTCCGCCCCGGGTCGGACGCGCTCCGGTCGTCGCTCGCTCTCGGGGCCGCCTTCGCGGAGGGGCTCGAGCGGGCCGGACTGCCGGCCGCGTGCGCCCAGGTGGTACCCGTTCCCGACCGGGCCGCCACCTTCGCGCTGCTCGAGCTCGACGAGCTCATCGACCTCGCCATCCCCCGCGGCGGCCCGGGGCTCATCCGGGCCGTGGCGGAGCGATCCCGGGTGCCGGTGGTGAAGCACTACCAGGGCGTCTGCCACCTGTTCCTCGACGAGTCCGCGCCGGAGGATCGGGCGGTGGCGCTCGCCATGAACGGAAAGGTGCAGCGCCCCGGCGTCTGCAACGCGCTCGAGTGCCTGCTCGTGCACCGGGGGGCGGCGGAGCGACTGTTGCCCGGGGTCGGGCGGGCGCTCGCCGCGGCCGGCGTGGAGCTCCGCTGCGACCCGGCGTCCTTCACCATCCTGCAGCGCGCCGGGGTCGCGTGCGTGCCGGCGCGCGAGGAGGACTACGGCAAGGAGTTCCTGGACAAGATCCTCGCCGTCCGCGTCGTCGGGGACCTCCAGGGCGCGCTCGACCACATCGCGCGCTACGGCTCCATGCACACCGAGGCGATCCTGACGAACGACTTCGACAACGCGCGGCGCTTCGAGCGGGAGGTCGTCGCCAGCGCCGTGATGGTGAACGCGTCCACTCGCTTCAACGACGGCGGTCAGCTCGGGCTGGGTGCCGAGATCGGGATCTCCACCACCAAGCTCCACGCCTTCGGCCCCATGGGGCTTGCCGAGCTCACCACGCAGAAGTACGTGGTCGAGGGCCAGGGACACGTGAGGACCTGAAATGGCGAAAGCTCCGAGGTCGAGGAAGCCGGCGAAGCGCCCGCAGCGCCACGCGAAGGCGCGCCCCGCGCGAAAGCCGGTCCGGGGGGGAGCGAGGCGGCCGCGGAAGGTCGCGCCTCGCCCGGCGCCGGCCCCCGCCCCGGCCAGGGCGCCGGCCGCCGCCGCCGAGCAGGACGACGGGCGAGAGCGGGCGCTCTCGGCCGTCGCGGCAGGTCTCGACAAGAAGGCCGAGGAGCCGGTCGTGCTCGACGTCCGCGAGCTCTCGGGGGTCGCCGACTACTTCGTGCTCATGAGCGCGGACAGCGACCGGCAGGCGGCGGCCATCGCCGACGCCGTCGACGAGAGGCTCACCGGGCTCGGCGCCACCCGGCTCGGGGCCGAAGGGCGAAGCGGCGGCGGCTGGGTGCTCCTCGACTTCGGGAGCGTGGTCGTCCACGTGATGGCCCCGGAGACCCGCAAGTTCTACGACCTCGAGGGGCTCTGGGCGGACGCGCCGCGCCTCACCCCGGCCTAGAACGACCCACCGCCAATCCGCGGGCCTTGGCGCCCTGCGCGCGGCAACGCCGGGTTGGCGTGCGGAGAGGTGAAGCCAGTCCGCAAGGTCGGGCCGGTCGCGGAGACCTCCCCGCGCATCGTTGATCGAGATCAAGGGAGCGCTCGCCGAGTGCCCGGATGGGCAAGGCTGCGGAATCGCGAGCCCCGCTTGCCGCGAGGGGCAGCCGGCTTGCTACAATGTCGCCCCACGCCTCGCATGCCCCCCTCGGAAGGCGGGCGGAGCCCGCGCTCCACCGGTGCCTCCGGATCCGGCAGCGAGGACCACACCGCGCCGGCCTGACCGGCGCCGACCCGAAGGTTCGGAGGACGCATGTCCCAAGAGCGGCGAATGGTGACCATGGACGGGAACGAGGCCGTGGCCTCGGTCGCCCACCGCACGAACGAGGTCATCGCCATCTACCCCATCACGCCGTCGTCGAACATGGGCGAATGGGCGGACGAGTGGTCGGCGCTCGGCAAGAAGAACATCTGGGGTGCGGTGCCCTCGGTGGTGGAGATGCAGTCCGAGGGCGGCGCCTCCGGCGCCGTCCACGGCGCCCTGCAGGGGGGGGCGCTGACGACGACGTTCACGGCGTCGCAGGGCCTGCTCCTCATGATCCCCAACATGTACAAGATCGCGGGCGAGCTCACCTCGTTCGTCATGCACGTCTCCGCGCGCGCCGTGGCGACGCACGCGCTCTCGATCTTCGGCGACCACTCGGACGTGATGGCGGTGCGCCAGACGGGCTTCGGGCTCCTCTCGTCGAACTCCGTCCAGGAGGCCCACGACTTCGCCGCGATCGCCCAGCGCGCCGCGCTGAAGAGCCGGGTCCCGTTCCTGCACTTCTTCGACGGATTCCGCACCTCGCACGAGGTGGCCAAGATCGAGCTCCTCACCGACGACGACCTCCGCCGCATGGTGAGCGACGACCTCGTGGCCGCCCACCGGGCGCGCGCCCTCTCCCCCGACGCGCCCGTGGTCCGCGGCACCGCCCAGAACCCGGACGCCTTCTTCCAGGCCCGGGAGGCGTGCAACAACTGGTACCACGAGGCCCCCGGGGCGGTTCAGGCCTCGATGGACGACTTCGCGAAGATCGTCGGGCGCAGGTACCAGCTCTTCGACTACGTCGGCCACCCGGAGGCGGAGCGCATCATCGTCATGATGGGCTCGGGCGCGGAGGTGGCGCACGAGACGGTGGAGCACCTCGTGGCCCGCGGCGAGAAGGTGGGCCTCGTGAAGGTCCGGCTCTACCGCCCGTTCTCGCTCGGCCACTTCATGGCGGCGCTTCCCCGCACCACGACGGCCATCGCGGTCCTCGATCGGACGAAGGAGCCGGGGGCGCTCGGCGAGCCGCTCTACCAGGACGTCGTGACCGCGCTCCGCGAGGCGCAGCAGGCGCACATCGACCGCTTCCACCACGAGATCACGGTGATCGGCGGCCGCTACGGCCTGTCGTCCAAGGAGTTCACCCCGGGCATGGTGAAGCCCATCTACGAGGAGCTCGCCCGCGCGCGCCCGAAGCGTCACTTCACCGTCGGCATCGTCGACGACGTGACCCACCTCTCGCTCGCCACCGACAACGCCTTCAACACCGAGGGGCAGGACGTGGTGCGCTGCCACTTCTGGGGCCTCGGCGCCGACGGCACGGTCGGCGCGAACAAGAACTCCATCAAGATCATCGGCGAGGACACGCCCAACTACGCGCAGGGTTACTTCGTCTACGACTCGAAGAAGTCCGGCAGCGTCACGGTCTCGCACCTCCGCTTCGGCCCGAAGCAGATCCGCTCCTCGTACCTGGTGAACCGCGCCAACTTCGTCGCCTGCCACCAGTTCTCGTTCCTCGAGAAGTACGAGATGCTCGAGGCCGCGGAGCCCGGGGCGGTGTTCCTCCTCAATTCGCCGTACGCGCCGGAGCAGGTCTGGGAGCACCTGCCCCGCGAGGTCCAGCAGGAGATCCTCGCCAAGAAGCTGCGCTTCTTCGTCATCGACGCCGTGAAGGTGGCGAAGGACACCGGGATGGGCGGTCGCATCAACACAATCATGCAGACCTGCTTCTTCGCCATCTCGGGCGTGCTCCCGCGGGAGCGCGCCATCGACCTCATCAAGAAGGCGATCGAGAAGACCTACGGCCGGAAGGGCGCCGAGGTGGTCCGCAAGAACTTCGAGGCCGTCGACCAGACGCTCAACCACCTGCACCAGGTCGACCTCGCCGGGAAGCAGGCCGGGACCAAGCAGCGCCCGCCGCTCGTCTCGGAGAAGGCGCCCGACTTCGTGAAGAAGGTGACGTCCATCATGCTCGCCGGGAAGGGCGACCTCCTCCCGGTCTCGGCCTTCCCCATCGACGGCACCTGGCCGTCGGGCACGGCCAAGTGGGAGAAGCGGGCCATCGCGCTCGAGATCCCCGTCTGGGACTCGCCGCTCTGCATCCAGTGCAACAAGTGCGCGCTCATCTGCCCCCACGCCGCCATCCGCGCGAAGTTCTACCCGGCGGCCGAGCTCGCGAGCGCCCCGTCCACGTTCAAGTCCATGGACTTCCGCTCCTCGGAGTTCAAGGGCATGAAGTACACGATCCAGGTCGCGCCGGAGGACTGCACCGGCTGCCGGGTCTGCGTGGAGTTCTGCCCGGCCGAGTCGAAGACCGCGAAGGGCCACAAGGCCATCAACATGGAGCCGATGGTCCCCTTGCGCGAGCAGGAGCGCCGGAACTTCGACTTCTTCCTCGAGATCCCCGAGGCCGACCGCTCCAAGGTGAAGCTCGACGTGAAGGGCACGCAGTTCCTCGAGCCGCTCTTCGAGTTCTCGGGGGCCTGCGCGGGCTGTGGCGAGACCCCGTACATCAAGCTCCTCACGCAGCTCTACGGCGATCGCGCCATCATCGCGAACGCGACCGGCTGCTCGTCCATCTACGGCGCGAACCTGCCCACGACGCCCTACACCATGAACGAGGCCGGGAAGGGCCCGGCCTGGGCGAACTCGCTCTTCGAGGACAACGCCGAGTTCGGGCTGGGCATCCGCCTCGCCGTCGACAAGATCGAGGACCAGGCGAAGATCCTGCTGCGCTCGCTGTCCGGGTCGGTCGGCGGCGAACTCGTCAAGGAGCTCCTCGAGGCCGATCAGTCGGGCGAGGCGGGGATCGAGGCGCAGCGGAGCCGCGTGAACGTGCTGCGCCGCAAGCTCGCGACCGTCGACGCCCCGGCGGCTCGGCAGCTCGAGCGAATCGCCGACTACTTCGTGAAGAAGAGCATCTGGATCGTGGGCGGCGACGGCTGGGCCTACGACATCGGCTACGGCGGTCTCGACCACGTCATCGCCATGGGGCGCGACGTCAACATCCTGGTGCTCGACACCGAGGTGTACTCCAACACCGGAGGCCAGGCCTCGAAGGCCACCCCGATGGGCGCCGCCGCCAAGTTCGCGATGGGCGGGAAGTCCGTGCCCAAGAAGGACCTGGCGATGCTCGCCATGACCTACGGCCACC
The DNA here is from genome assembly GCA_035543235.1 of Anaeromyxobacteraceae bacterium. GTDB lineage: Bacteria > Myxococcota > Myxococcia > Myxococcales > Anaeromyxobacteraceae > DATJZG01. Next base: position 87,237 of record DATKJV010000076.1, read on the forward strand.
CCTACGTGGCGCGCGTGGCCATGGCGGCGAAGGACGCGCAGACCGTGAACGCCTTCAAGGAGGCCGACAGCTTCCCCGGTACCTCGGTCATCGTCGCCTACAGCCACTGCATCGCCCACGGCTACGACATGGCCGACTCCATCGTGCACCAGGAGATGGCCGTCGACTCGGGGTACTGGCCGCTCTTCCGCTACGATCCGCGCCGGGCCGCGAAGGGCGAGAGCCCGCTGAAGCTCGACTCCGGCATCCCCAAGGTGTCGCTCGCCGAGTTCATGGCCAAGGAGACGCGCTTCCGGATGGTGGAGCAGCTCGACCCCGACACCTACAAGAAGCTCGTCGCCGAGGCGGAGCGCCTCGCCAAGGAGCGCTACGCCCTCTACGAGCAGCTCGCCCGCGCGATGAGCCCGGCGAACCTGGTTCCCGGTGCCGCCGCGGCGGCCTCCGCCCCGAAGCCGAAGGCCCAAGCCTAGAGGCGTTCACGGCGCCGCGCCTGGCGACGGGGTCCCGCCCGGGGCCCCGTCGCCGTCTCCGGGCGGGGCCTCCGCCGGTTCAACCGCGGACGAGGTCTCCGCCGAGCTTCACGACCAGCGCGGCGACGACGAGGAGCACCGCCCAGCGCACCAGCCGGTCCCCCCCGCGGACCGCCAGGTGCGCGCCGAGCGTGCCGCCCGCGAACTGGCCGGCGGCCATCGGCAGGGCCACCCCCCAGGCCACGGTGCCGCGCGAGGCGAAGAGCGCCACCGCCGCGAGGTTGGAGGCGAAGTTCACCACCTTGGCGTCGGCAGAGGCCTCCTGGAGCCGCGCGCCCAGGAAGAGCGTGAAGGCGAAGATGAGGAAGGTGCCCGTCCCGGGGCCGAAGAAGCCGTCGTAGGCGCCGATGACCGCCGCGATGACCGCCGCGACCGCGGCGGGGCGCCGGCGGGGCACCGCCCGCGGCGCCGGAGCGGCGGGGCGCAGGGCGAGGACCACGGCGACCGTCACGAGGAGCACGAGGACGAGGGGGCGCAGGGCGGACGGCGGAACGAGCAGGACGAGTCCTGCGCCGACGAGGGAGCCGGCGAGACCCGACGGGAAGGTGACGCGCGCCATGCGCCGGTCCACGAGCCCGGCCCGGGCGAAGCGGACGAGCGCCGCCCCCGACCCGAAGACGCTCTGCCCCTTGTTCGTGCCCAGCGCGACGCCCGGCGGCAGGCCCGCCGCGAGCAGCGAGGGGAGTGTGATGAGGCCGCCGCCCCCGGCCACGGCGTCGACCGCGCCGGCGGCGAGCGCAGCGAGCGCGAGCCAGCCGACGGTCGAGGCGGGCAGCGTCACCCGGGGAGGCCGGGCCGTCGCAGGCGCGAGCTCGGGTCCGTTTGCCGCCGCTCGTACTCGGACCCGAGCAGCGGAGAGGACACGAGGAAGTCGGCGGTCGCCCGGTTGCAGGCGGTCGGGATGTTGTACAGGACGGCGATGCGCAGGAGCGCCTTCACGTCGGTGTCGTGGGGGAGCGGCTCGAGCGGGTCCCAGAAGAAGAAGAGCGCGTCGAGGTCCCCGGCGGCGATCATGGCGCCGAGCTGCTGGTCTCCGCCGAGGGGGCCCGAGAGCAGGCGGTGCACCTCGATCCCGAGCTTCTCGGACAAGAGGCGCCCGGTGGTGCCGGTGGCGTAGAGCCGGTGCCGCTCGAGGGTGCCCTTGTTGTAGGAGGCCCAGTCGAGGAGGTCGAGCTTGCAGTTGTCGTGGGCGACGAGCGCGACGCGCTTGCGGGCGGCCATCCGGATGACGGGGACAGAGGGTGCGAGGGATGTCTGGTTCGTCATATGGGGCTCCTCTATAGCAGGCCCCGGCCCGACTGCCCCGCCCTTCGGTGACGAGTCGGTGGCGCCGATGCGGGCAGCGGGCGCGACGACGCCCGAGGGCCAACGACGGAGTGGCCCCGGGCCCGCGTCCGGGCGACACTGCCGCCGTGCGCATCCGCATCCTCTCGGTGGGGCGGGACCGATCCGGCCTCTTCTCCCCGGCGGTGGAGGAATACGCGACCCGGCTCTCCCGCTACCTGCGCTTCGAGCTCGAGGAGTCGCCCGAGGCGCGCCAGGCCGCGGGGACGCCGCGGGCGCGCGAGGAGGAAGGTCGGGCGCTCCTGGCTCGCCTCCGGGACGGCGAGCGCGTCGTGGCCCTCGACGAGCGGGGCGAGGCGCTCGACAGCCGGGAGTGGGCGCGGCGGGTGGGCACCTGGCTGGAGGGGGGACGCGACGTGACCCTCGTCGTGGGCGGCGCCGACGGCCTCTCGGACGCCGTCCGGGCGCGGGCGCAGGAGACGCTCGCCCTCTCGCGCCTGACCCTCCCGCACCGGCTCGCCCGCCTGGTGCTCGCCGAGCAGCTCTACCGGGCCTTCACGATCCTCCGCGGCGAGCCCTACCACAAGTGACCGATCGGTGCCGCCATGCGCCGGGGCGTGCCGCCGGCGGGCTCCACCCGGCCCTTGAGATGCGCCCGCCCCTTGCCTACGATCGAGAAACCCCGTTTCCGCCCCGCCCGGGCGCGCTGAGAGGTGTCCCTTGCCCAAGGTGAAGCCCGTCCTGCTCGTGGTCCTCGACGGATGGGGGCTGCGCGCGGAGAAAGAGGCGAACGCGATCGCGATCGCCGGCACGCCCCAGATGGACGCGCTGGCGAGCGAGTTCCCGACGACGGCCCTCAAGACCTCCGGCCTCGCGGTCGGCCTCCCCGAGGGGCAGATGGGCAACTCCGAGGTAGGTCACACGAACCTGGGCGCCGGCCGCATCGTCTATCAGGACCTGGTGCGCATCAACCGCGCCATCGAGGACGGATCCTTCTTCCAGATCCCTGCGCTCGTCGAAGCGGCGCGGAAGGTGAAGGCCTCCGGCGGGGCGCTCCACCTGATGGGGCTCGTCTCCGACGGCGGGGTCCACAGCCACGAGGAGCACCTGCACGCGTGCCTGGAACTCGCCCGGCGGGAAGGCGTGGCGCGCGCCTTCGTCCACGCCTTCCTCGACGGCCGCGACACGCCTCCCAAGTCGGGGCTCGGCTACGTCCAGTCCCTCGAGCGCCGCCTCCGGGAGAAGGGGTACGGAAAGGTGGCGACGGTGATGGGTCGCTTCTACGCCATGGACCGGGACAAGCGCTGGGACCGGGTGCACGAGGCGTACGAGGCGATGGTCCGCAGCGCCGGCTACCGCGCGTCCTCGGGGGTCGCCGCGGTCGAAGAGGCGTACGGGCGCGGGGAGACCGACGAGTTCGTGAAGCCGACCGTGGTGGTGAACGGGGACGGCGAGCCGGTGGCACGGGGCCGCGACGGCGACGCGATCCTGTTCTTCAACTTCCGGGCGGACCGCGCGAGGGAGATCACGCGGGCCTTCACGCAGCCGGACTTCAAGGACTTCGACGTGTCCGCACGCCCCCGGCTGGCGGCCTACGTCTGCATGGCCGAGTACGACAAGACCTTCGGGCTACCGGTCGCCTTCGAGCCCGACCAGCCGACCGAGATCTTCCCGGAGGTCGTCGCCAGGGCGGGGCTGCGGCAGCTGCGCTGCGCGGAGACCGAGAAGTACGCGCACGTCACCTTCTTCTTCAACGGCGGCCGGGAGGCGGTGCTGCCCGGCGAGGACCGGGTCCTGGTGCCGAGCCCCCGGGACGTGAAGACGTACGACGAGAAGCCCGAGATGAGCGCCCGGCAGGTTGCCGACAAGGTGGTGGAGGCCGTTCGCTCCAAGCAGTACGGGTTCATCCTCGTCAACTTCGCGAACCCGGACATGGTCGGACACACCGGCAAGCTCGCGGCGGCCGTGGCCGCCGTGCGGGTCGTGGACGAGTGCATCGGCCGACTCTGGAAGGCGGCCCGCGAGGCGGGCATGGCGATGCTCGTCACGGCCGACCACGGCAACTGCGAGATGATGGTCGACCCGCAGACCGGTGAGCCGCACACCGCCCACACCCTCGGTCCCGTCCCGTTCATCGTCGCCGATCCCGACCTGCGGGGAGCGAAGCTGCGCCAGGACGGCGTCCTGGCCGACGTGGCCCCCACCGCCCTGCAGGTGATGGGGCTCCCTCAGCCCAAGGAGATGAAGGGGTTGGGCCTCGTCGTCCGCTAGGCTGCCGCCGGCCCGCAGGGGCCGCGGCCTCCGCCCCGAAGGCCGCGGCCGCGAGGAATTCCCGGCTCCCTCCAACGGTACACTGCTCACGTGCTCCTCTCGCCCCTCGCACTCTCCCTGGCGCTGGTCGCCCCGGCCGCCGCCGACCCCGTCGCGGCCGAGTTCGCAGACGCCGTGGCGGAGCTCGAGCAGGCGAGGAGCGACCCGCGCGCGATCGTGTCGCTCGCCCGCGTCCACGAGCTCGAGCTCGGGCTCGCCGACCTCTCCCGGGCGGCGCGGGCCTACGAGTCCGTCGCGGACGACCCGCGCGCCAACGCCGAGGTCCGGGCGATCGCGCGGTGGCGGCTCGCCGGCGTCGAGCGGGCGCGGGGCGCCCTCCGCAAGGCGGACGCCGAGCTCGCGAAGCTGGGATTCGTGCAGGGATTCTGGATCGCGGGCCCCTTCGACAACGAGGGGCGCCGGGGCCTCGACACCGCCTTCCCGCCCGAGGCGGGCATCGACCTCGGCGCCCGGTTCCCCGGGAAGGCGAGGGAGGTGGGCTGGAGGCCCGTACCTCCGGAGGCCCAGGCGCGCGGCGCGATCGCGCTCGGCTCGGTCCTGCGCCCGGTGCGCGAGGTCACGGTCTACGCGTTGGCGGTCCTCCCGTCGCCCCGCGAGCAGCGCGCGCGCCTGTGGATCGGCGCGAGCGGCGCGTTCCGCGCATGGGTGAACGGCACTCCGGTCCTCAGCTCGACCGCCTATCATCCGGCGCGCCTCGATCAGGCCGGGGTCGAGGTCACGCTCCGCAAGGGCGCGAACCGCCTCCTCGTGAAGCTGTGCAACGACCAGGGCGAGCTCGTCCTGATGGCGCGCCTCACCGACCCGGGTGGACGTGCGCTCGCGCTCCGGCCGGCTCCCCTGCCCCCCCTGCCGCCTCTGCCTCCCGGTCCGGGCCCGCGCCCGGAGCCCGTGAAGCCGCTCGTCGAGGTGCTCGAGAAGCGAGCGGCGGGGCAGAAGGGCGAGGCGGAGGGCCGCGCGCGCCTCGACCTCGCCGTCGCGCTCGCCGAGAAGCGCTCGGGCGACGCCGGGGACCACCGCCCCGCCAGCGAGGCCCGGCGGGCCGCCGAGCTCCTGCCCGGCTCCGCGCGGGCCCAGCTGCTCGCGGCACGGCTCGAGGACGAGGACCTGAACCGCGTCCGGGAGCGGGCGGAGGCGGCGCTCGCGGCGGAGCCGGGATCCCCGTTCGCCTCGCTCGCCCTCGCCGAGCTCGAGATGCGCCGGGGCCGGCCGCAGGCCGCGGTCCGGCTGCTCGAGCCCGTCGTCGCGGCGTCGCCGCGCTTCGCGGCCGCGCGGGCCGCCCTCGGCCAGGCCTGGGAGCAGGCGGGGATGGCGTCCCGCGGCGCGCTCGACATGCGGCGCCTCGGAGCGGATCTGCCGGAGGTTCCGCTCGCCGTGGAGGCCGCGACGCGCGCGGCGAAGCGCCTCGACCAGACCGACGAGGCCGTACGCCTGCTGCGGAAGCTCCTCGCCCTTCGCTACGACGATGCGGCGTCCCGCACCGCCCTCACCCAGATCCTGCTCGACCGGGGAGACCTCGAGGGGGCGCTCGAGCAGCTCGCCGAGGCGGAGCGCCTCGACCCCTCCGACGTGTGGCTGCGGCTGCGCCGCGCGGACCTCCTCGCCGCGAACGGCCGCTCGGAGGAGGCGGAGGCAGAGTTCGCGACGGCGGCGCGCATCTGCCCCGACGAGCCGGACGTCTACGAGCGGCGCGGTCGGGCCCTGCTTCGGGAGGGGCGCCAGAGCGACGCCTTCGCCGACCTCCAGCGCGCCCTCGAGCTGAAGCCGCAGAGCCCCCAGCTCAAGGATCTCGTGCAGGAGCTGCGGCCGGAGCGGGAGCGCTTCGAGGCGCCGTACCTCGCGGACGCTGCGGCCCTGGCGCGGACCGCGCCTCCGCCGGGCCCCGACGAGGACGCGGTCGTGCTCTCGGAGCTCAAGGTGACGCGCGTGTACCCCTCGGGCCTCTCGGCCACCTACGTGCAGGCGGTCGTGAAGGCCTACACCGCCCGCGGAGCCGACGCGCTGAGGAGCCAGGGGCTCTCCTACGTGCCGGGGCGCCAGGACCTCCGCGTGGAGCGTGCCCGGGTCTGGAAGCCGGACGGCACGCTCGTGGAAGCCCACCAGGAGGCCGACCACAGCACGAGCGAGCCCTGGTACCGGCTCTACTACGACACCCGCGCGCGGGTGGTCTCGTTCCCGGCGCTTGCGGCCGGCGACGTGCTCGAGCTCTCCTGGCGGATCGACGACGTGGCGTCCGAGAACCTGCTGTCGGACTACTTCGGCGAGGTCGTCCCGTTCGCGGACTCCGTCCGAAAGCTGGAGAGCCGCTACGTCCTTCTCGCCCCGGAGGGGCGTCCCATCTACGCGAACGAGGTGTCGCTCCCCGGCCTGGAGCGCACCGAGAGGGTGCTGCCGGGCGGCGTCCGCGAGCGCCGCTTCACCGCGCGCGCTCTCCCGCGCACGAACCCCGAGCCCGGCATGCCCGGGCCCGGAGAGGTCGGGCGCTACGTCCACGTCTCCACCTACGCCAGCTGGGCGGACGTGGCGAAGTTCTACGAGGGCCTCGTCCGCGAACAGCTGCGCCCGGGGCCCGAGGTGCGGGCCACCGCCGGGCGGATCGCCGCGGAGGTGAAGGCGGCGGCGCCGGCCGGCCTTTCGGACGCGGAGCTGCGCAGGGAGCTCGTGCGGGCGGTGTACGACTACGTGGTCACGAACACGCGCTACGTGGGGCTCGAGTTCGGGATCCACGGGTACAAGCCCTACCCGGTGGACCAGGTCCTCGTGCGGCGCTTCGGCGATTGCAAGGACAAGGCGAGCCTGATGCACGCCCTCCTCGAGGTCCTGGGCATCGACTCGCGCCTCGTGCTCCTGCGCATGCGGAGGCTGGGCTCGGTCCCGGCGCAGCCCGCCTCGCTCGCCGTCTTCAACCACGCCATCCTCTACGTGCCGGAGTTCGACCTCTGGCTGGACGGCACCGCCACCGGGTCGGGGTCGCGCGAGCTGCCCGGGGAGGACCGGGGCGCCACCGCGCTCGTCGTGAACCCCGGAGGGCCGCCGACCTTCACGGTGGTGCCCGACTCGCGGGTGGACGACAACCGGCTCCAGTCGGAGTACCGGATCGTGATCGCCCGCGACGGCTCCGCCGAGGTGGCCGGCGCAAGCCGGGTCTCTGGCGTGCAGGCGCCCGACCACCGGCGCGCGTTCCAGGCCGAGAACGAGCGAAAGAGCGCGCTCGAGCGCACCCTCTCGCGCACCTTCCCCGGTCTGCGGGTCGAGTCGGTCGACGTCAGCGACCCCTCGCGCATCGAGGGGGACGTGGCGCTCAGCTTCCGGTTGACCGTCCCCAGGTTCGCCCGCGTCGAGAACGGCGGCCTCGCGCTCTCGCCCTTCGGGCAGCGGGCGCCCTGGACGGAGCGCTTCGCCCCCCTGTCGACGCGCGAGCACGACCTGATCCTGGGCCAGCCGTTCGAGAGCCGCCTCGTCATGCGCTACGTCGTCCCTGCGGGACTCGCCCCCGCCGACCTCGCGCCGCCGCAGTCGGAGGACACCGCGTTCGGCTCCTACCAGGTCTCCGTTCGCCCCGTGGACGGGGTGCTCGTGGCCGAGAGCGTCGTGCGGATCAAGGCGAGCCGGGTCCGGGCCGCGGACTACCCCGCGTTCCGGGACCTGATGGCGCGCCTGGACGGCGCTCTGTCCCGCACGGTGCGCCTCGCCCCGGCGGCCGTCCCGGCGGGAGGGGCGCCGTGACCCGCGGCCTCCCGCTCGCCGTCGCTGTCCTTCTCGGCGCGGGCTGCGCCGGGACGCCCTCGAGTCGCCACCTGGAGCGGGCCGCCGCCGCCGTGAAGGACGGCAGCCCGAGCGCGGCGGATCACGCCGCGGCCGGATTCCACGCGTGGCTCGAGCAGGGGAACCCTGCCGCGGCCGCCGATTCGTTCCAGGCCGCGCTCGCCCTCGACCCCTCCGACCCCTGGGCCCACCTCGGTCGCGCCATGCTCGCCGAGCGCTCGCTCGACGACGCGGCCGAGGCGCAGGCGCTGCTCGCGCTGGCGCGCGGTGCGCCCGACCACCCGCTCGCGCCCGTCGCCGTGCGAAGGCTCGTCGAGATCGGCATCGCGTCCGCGACCCTCTCGACCTCCATCGACGAGGCCCTGGCGGCGCTCCTCGCCTCGGGGCGCCTCCACGGCGTCGCCGCGTACCGGGCGCGCGTCGCCCGGGCCGCGCTCGCGGAGGCGCGCGGGCGCCCCGAGGACGCTTCCCGCCACCGGCGGGACAACGGGACGGCCGCGGCCTGGTCGGTGGCGGGGCCCTTCGGCGCCTACCACGCGCACGAGTTCGACCGTCCGTTCGCGCCCGAGACCGGCCCCTGGCTCGCGCGCTGGGAGGTGACCGGCGGGGCAGCGGTCGAGTCCCGCCCCATCCCCTTCCCCGACGGCGCCGCCTCCCTCGACGGCGAGCCACTCGCCGGGGACGTCTTCTACCTCGCGGCCGACGTGCGGCTCGAGCACGGGGGGGAGTACCTGCTCACCGTCGGGTGCACGGTCTCCATGAAGGCGTTCCTGGACGGAGTGCCGCTCGTGGAGAGGCGTGCCTTCGCGGGCTGGCCGCCCACGGTGAAGGTCGTCGCCGTCGAGCTCGCTCCCGGGACGCACCGGTTGCTCGTCAAGCTCACGCGCGGCTCCGTCCGCCCGTCCTTCGCCGCGACGCTCGCCCGCCGCGACGGCGCCCCCTCGGACGCGGCTTGGTCGGCCGCGACGGGTGGGGGCGGGCCCGTCCGAGCCGGCCCGACGCCCGCGCCGCTTTTCACGCCACGCGAGCTCGCCCAGACGCTCGAGCCGGAGGCGGGACCCGGGCTGGCCCGGCTGGTCGCCGCCCGCGACCGAATGGACACCGACCGGCAGTCGGCGGTGGCCCTCCTGGAAGAGGCCGTCCAGGCGCTGCCGGGCGCGGCGCCCGTGCACGCGGCGCGCGGAGACGCGATCGCCGGGGACGGCTCGCAGGCCGACCGCACGGCCCAGGTCAAGGCGGCGGCCGCCTGGCGCGAGGCCCTCAAGATCGATCCGGGGGACGCGTCCACGCAGCTCGAGCTCGCCGAGCTCGCGCTCGTGACCGAGCGGCTCGACGACGCTCGCCAGCTCCTCAAGGCGATGCCCGGCCCGGCTGCCCAGAGCCCGAAGGTGCTGCTCGCACGAGCACGGCTCCTCGGGGCGCGACACTTCCCGGAGGCGAGCGAGGCGCTGGCGCTCGAGGGGTGGCAGCACGCCGGCAGCTGCGCCGGCGCCGCGATGGCCTTCGAAATGGCGAGCCACCGCGACGCGCTGGCCCGCGAGGACGAACTCGCCCGGGCGCTCGCGGCCTGCCCGTCCGGGCGCGAGAGGATGGCCGAGCACCACAGGATCCGCGGGGACCTGAGCGGGGCCGCCGAGGCCTGGGCGCTCGTGGTTCGCGCCGCGCCGGCGCGGGTCGACGCCCGCATGTCTCTCGCGCGGGCGCTGGTCGCCGCCGGCCGCGCCGACGCGGCGGTCGCCGAACTGGAGGACGTGGCCCACCTGTGGCCCCGGGACCCGCGCATCCAGCGGCGCCTTGGCGAGGTCCTGGAACTCTCGGGCCAGTCGAGCCGGGCGCGCGCCGCCCGCGAGCGCGCCCTCGCGCTCGACGGCTCGGACCTGGCGCTCCGGCGGGCGCTGGCGCTCGAGGACGGGACGGAGGTGCTCGCCTCGCTCGCCTCCGACGGCGAGAAGGCCGTGCGCGAGTACCGGGCCTCCGGGATCCGGCCGCCCACGTCGGCGGCGCTCGTGCTCGACGCCGCGGCGGTGGAGGCCTACCCGGACGGGTCCTACACCGAGCGCATCCACCAGGTGACCCAGGTGCTCGACACGAAGGGCGTGGAGCGCTGGGGCGAGGTCGAGATCCCGGGCGGCGCGGTGGTGCTGGGCGTGCGGACCTGGAAGGCCGGTGGCCGCGTCCTGGACGCCGAGGATCCCGGGGGCGACAAGCGGACCATCTCGGCGGCCGGTCTCGAGCCGGGCGATCTCCTGGAGGTGGAGTGGATGCGCGGCCGGCCCGCCCGCGGTCCGGCCATCCCCGGCTGGAGCGCGGACCCGTTCTTCTTCCGTGGCGACGACCTCCCCTTCTTCCACTCCACCTACGCGGTCGCCGCCCCGCCCGGCGGCCTGGAGGTGGAGGCGCGCAACATGGCGACCCCGCCCGTGGTGCGGGAGGCGGGCCGCGACGTGGTCCGGGCCGACGCCTGGCAAGTCGAGGCCCAGGTCCCGGAGCCGGACGCCCCTTCGATCTCCGAGTTCTTCCCCATGCTCTCGGTGGGCGCGGGCGCCGGGCTGGACGCCGCGGCGCTCGCGGCGGCGGACGCGGTCGTCGACCGCCTTCGCCCGTGCCGCGACGTCGAGGCGCTGGCCGCGACGGCGGCGCGCCCCGGGGGAGCGGGGAAGCCCCTCTCCGGCGAGCCGCTCGTCCGGTCCGCGTACGAGAAGGTGATGGAAGCGATCGAGGGGACGGGATCGCTCGGGGACCAGGCTTGCCACGTGGTCTCGCGCGGCCGCGGCAGCCGTACCCTCGCGCTCGCGGCCGTCCTCGAGGCACTCGGCTTCCCGGCCCGCATCGTCCTCGTGCGCCCCTTCCCGGCGGACCCCGGACCGCACCGCTTCCCGAGGACCGACCTCTACTCGCAGGCCGTCCTTCGCGTCCCGGTCGGCAACGCCGTCCTGTGGCTCGACCCGTCCTTGCGGTGGGCGCCCTTCGGCGCGATCCCGTCGACGGCCCGGGGCTCGGAGGGATTGCTCCTGCCGGCGCCCGGCGAGGCGCTCCAGGTCGTGCAGACCCCCGCTGACGCCACCGAGGACCGCTACGAGGTCGACCTCCGGATCGCCGTCGCCGCCGGCGGGGACGCGGTGCTCGAGGGCTCCGAACGGTTCACCGGGTACGATGCCGCGGGCGCCAAGGCCGCGCTCGAAGAGCTCGACGAGCGAGGCCGAAAGCAGGCGGTGGAGCACGGGCTCGGCCGGAGCTTCCGCGGGCTGTCGCTCGAGACCGTCTCGTTCGAGGGGGAGCGACGCACGGGAGAGCCGCTCGTCATCCGCTACCGGGCGCGGGTCCCGGGCTTCGCACAGGTCGCCGGCGGCAGGCTCGTGGTCGAGGCGGTTCCCTTCGCGTCTCGGCTGGGCTCGCGCTACGCGCAGATCGGGAGGCGCGAGACGCCCCTCCTGCTTCCGACGAGCGAGCGAGCCACGATCCGGCTCGCGATCGTGCCTCCCGACGGCGCCACGCCCGTCCCGGCGCCCGCGCGCACGGTCGAGGGTCCGCACGGGCGCTACCTGCGCGAGGAGCGGGTGGAGGGCGGGGCGCTCGTGCGCGTGGATCGCACCGAGATCGCCCGGGCGCGGATCCCGGTCTCGGAGTACGCGGCCTTCGCGCGGTTCGCGGCGGAGGTCGACGAGGCCCAGGCCGTTCCCGTGGACCTCGGGCCGGCGGCGCGGTAGTGGCCCCGCCGACCCCGCGGTCACGTCGTCCCGGTGCCGGGCAGCCGGTCCACGAAGTGGACGTCGACGAACCCGAGCCCCGTCAGCAGCTCGCGCAGTGCGCGCTCGGCCTGCCGCCGGGCCCGCTCGCGCAGTCGCGGATCCGCCTCCACCTCCCGCTGGAAGGCCTCCCGGGCGCGCTCGAGCAGCTGTGCGGTCTCGGCCGTGTCGAGGTTGGAGTCGATCACCTCGGTCTCGCCCGGCTTGAGCTCGACGCGTGCCTCGACGGGCGGCAGGACCACCCAGACCTCCCGGTTCACGACCCGGAGCGCCTGCGGCCCCAAGTGTGCGAGGTCCACGCCGACGTGCGCGTCGGCGAAGACGATGGCGCGCCCGCGGCTCGGGCGGATGGTGTCCTTCACCCACGCGAGGACGTCGCCCCACAGCGACCCCGCGGGAACGGGCTCTGGGGCGAAGGAGATCTTCCGGTAGAGGGAGACCTCCAGGGTCTCGAGGCGGGCCGTCTCCCGCACGCGCTCGATCACCACCGTGGTCGGTGGCACCCGAGACGTGGGCCGGGCGTTCCACGCGAGGACGAACGCTCCGGCGCCGAGGCCGAGGAGCAGCAGCGGCAGCACGACGCGTCGCACGCGCGCATCGTACCAGCCGCGCCCCGACGCCTCGATGTGGGCGGGTCTGCGCCGGCATCGCACCTTCACGCCGCGCCGAGGGGCTCGAACAGGCGCTCCGAGAGGGCGCTGTGCACGTCCATGCCCCGCGGGGTGAGAGAGAGGCGGCCGTCGCGAAGGACGGCGAGCCCGGCCTCGACCGCCGCGCGGGCCTCGGCGAGCTGCGCCGGCGAGAGCAGCCCTGCCTCGATCCCCCGCACCGTCCGCAGGCCGAGCATCAGGCGCTCGTTCCTCGCCTGGGGCGCCGAGAGCCGCTCCTCGTCGGCCGACGGGACGCGCCCCGCCTCGACGGCGTCGAACCAGTCGGCGAGCCCCCGGTGGTTCGACCAGCGAATCGCGCTGCCATCGGCGCGGAGGCAGCCGACCGCCCCGGCGCCGACGCCGAGGTAGCTCTCGGCGTTCCAGTAGAGCAGGTTGTGGCGCGACTCGAATCCGGGGCGCGCGAAGTTGGACACCTCGTACCGGCGCAGCCCGGCCCGCTCGAGCGCGTCGCCGAGCGCATCGGCCTGGGCGAGCACCTCGTCCTCGGCGGGGAGGGTGAGGCGCCCGGCGCGCACGAGGCGCGCGAGGGGCACGTCCTCGGCGAGCAGCTCGGCGTCGAGGGTCAGGGCGTATGCCGACACGTGCATCACGGGGAGAGTGGCGAGGCGCTCGGCATCGGCCCGCGCCGTCGCCACGGACGACCGGCGGGCGCCGTAGATGAGGTCCACCGAGACGTTCGGGACCACGGCCGCCACGTCGCGAATGGCCCGCTCGGCGGCGGCGGGGCCGTGGCGCCGCCCGAGCTTCGCGAGGACGGCCGCGTCGAACGACTGCACGCCGATCGAGACCCGGTTGACCCCAGCGTCCCGCCAGGCGCGAGCCCGCTCCCCGTCGGCCGACTCGGGGTTCGCCTCGATCGTCACCTCCGCCCCGGGGGCCAGGCCGAGCGCCCGGACGGCGCCCAGGACCGGAGCGAGGTCCCGCGGATTCCACAGGGATGGCGTGCCGCCGCCGACGTACAGGGTCTCGCAGCGGAGTCCGCCGAAGGCGGGGGCGCGCAGCCCGAGCTCGCTCACCACGGCGCGCGCGTAGCGGGAGCCCTCGACCGGCCTCGCGGTCGTGACCGCGAAGTCGCAGTACGGGCACCGGAGGGTGCACCAGGGGAAGTGAACGTAGACGCCGTAGGGACGGGAGGGCAACCCGGACGATCTAGCGCGGCCGCGGCCGCGGATCACGCGGTGCGGTTCTTCTGGGTGAAGCGGGCGACCTCGGCGTTCAGGAAGTCGTTCTCCTCGCGGAGGTCGGTGACCTCCTCCTCGAGCGTCCGGATCCGCTCGGCCAGCCGCACCACGTCCGCGGCGGGCTGGGCGGGCGCGGCGGCGCGCTTCTCCAGCTCGCCGGCCCGTCGCCGCCACTGGGCTTCCGCCCGCGCGCTGCCCTCGAGCCTCCGCTCGAGATCCACGAGGGCGACCCGGAGGCGTTCCACCTCCTCGGCGTGCCGTCTCTCGGCCTCCGCGAGCTCGCGGGAGCGCGCCTGGCGCTCCGCCTCCAGCCTCGCGGCCGTCTCCTCGAAGCGGCCCGCCCGGCCGGCGAGCTCCTGCTCGAGCTCGCCCGCCCGGCGACGGGCGCCATGGGCCTCCGCCTCCCGTCGGGTGAGGTCCGCGGCCAGCCGGGAGTTCTCGAGCTCGAGCCGCTCGCGCAACCGCTCCCGCTCGGCCGACGCCTCGTGGGCCTGGCGCGCGGCGGACTCGACCTGCTGCGTCCTCTGCTGGACGATCTCGTGGGCCTGGGCGAGCTCGCGGCGCAACCTCGCCGCCTCGCTCGCCTGGGTCTCCAGCTCGGCGAGGCGGGCGGCCTCCGCCTCCAGGCGGGCGCCGCGGGCGAGCGCCTCCTCGCGGCCGCGTCGCTCCTGCTGTGCCGCCTCGAGAGCCTGGTCGCGCTCGGACGTGGCCCGCGCCAGCTCGCGCGTCGCGGCCTGGATGTCGGCCTCGAGGGCGGCGACGCGCCCGCGTGCGCCCTCGACGGAGGTCCGCTCGCCGTCGAGCGCCTGGGCGAGCTCCGCGTTGCGCCGCTTCGCCGCCTCGAGCTCGGCGCCCTGCGCGAGCCAGGCCTGCTCCGCCGCGACCGCCTTCTCGCCGAACGCGCCGGCCTCCGCCCGGGCCTGGCGGACCTCCTCCTCCAGCGCCGACCGCTGCTCCCCGCGACGGGCGAGCTCGGCGGCCTGCGTCTCGGCGAGCGCGCGGGCCTCGGACAGCTCCCCGGCCAGTGCCTCGGCATGGCGCCGCGCCGCGTCGAGCTCGGCGCGCAGTTCCGCGGCCGTCCGCTCGGCGGCTCCGCGCGTCTCGGCGTGCGAGGCCGCCTCCTGGGAGAGCTCCGTCGAGAGGCGCGCCTCCTCGGCGGCCAGCCGGTCCCGGTCGTGCTCGAGGGCCGAGAGCCGTGCCTCCAGGTCGGCGACCGCCGCCTCGAGCCGCACCCGATCGGCGTCCGCGCGGGCGCGCTCCTCCTCCCAGTCCTTCGTCCGGGCGGCCAGGGTCTCCCGCGCCGCCTGCTTGTCCTGCTCCCGGGCAGACTCGAGCCGGGCGCGCTCCTCGTCGGCCCGGGCGAGCCGCAGCGTCCAGTCCTGCTCGGCCGCCTCCCGCTCCTGCATGGTCGCGGACAAGACGTCCGAGAGCGACTGGCGCGTGGCCTCGGATTCCGACAGGCGGCCGGCGGTCTCGGCCGAGCGTGCCTCCGCCGCGGCGACCTGTCCCTCGAGCTCCGCGGCGCGCCGCTCCACGGCGAGCCGGGTCTCCGCCTCGGACGCGAGCCGGGCCTGGGAGGCCGACTGCTCGGCCGCGAGCGTGGCGCGAGCCGCGGCGAGGTCGGCCTCGAGGCGCTCGGCCTCCTGCCGAAGGGCTCCGAACGCGTCGCGTACGCGCGCCAGGAAGGCGTCGCGCACCCGCAGCCGCTCCCGGAAGAACTCGAGCTTCTCCTCCGGGCTGCCGCGCGGTGGGGCCGGGTCCCGGGGCGCGTCCGCGAAGGGATCCGAGAAATCACGACGGACGGGAGCGGGTTCGGCGGGTGGAGCCTCCGCGGCGTGGCGAGGCCGAGCGCCCGGCATGGGCGGCGGCGTCGGCGGGGCGACGGCGCTCGAGGACGCCCCTGCCGTGAGCGGCGGGGGCACCGGGCGCGGCGGAGGAGCGGGAGAGGCGCTCGCCGGAGCGGGAGCCGCGGCCTGGAGGATCCGCGCCGCGCGGCCGAGCAGGTCCGCGACGTCGAAGGGACGGCGCAGGTAGTCGTCCGCGGGCGTCCGTCCGGCCCGGTGCGCGGCGATGGCCGCGTCGTTGGGCTCGGCCGTGTAGAGGATGAGGGGGACCGGGCCGAGCGCGCGCTTCAGGCGATTGCAGACCGAGAAGCCGCTCATGTCGGGCAGCTCGGCGGCGAGGAGCACGAGGTCCGGCCGCGTGGAGCGGCAGCGGTCGACCGCCGACTCGCCTTGGCCCACGTTCACGACCGAGAAGCCGGCCGGCGCGAAGGCCCGCCTCACCTCCTCCGCGACGGCCGCGTCGGCCTCGATGTGAACCACCTGGAAGGGCACTCGAGGCGATGCTATCCCGGAACCGGGGCACGCCCAAACGGCAGAGGGGATGCTACCTTGGCCCACAATGGACGCCAGCTGGTCGCTCCGTGCCGAGGTTCCGGCCCCCGAATCCGACGCTGCGAGCGCCGTGCTCTTCGAGGCGGGCGCGGTGGGCGTGGAGGAGAGAGAGCCGAGCCTCGTGCCGATGCCGGGTGCGTCCCAGCCCTCCGCCGGCCGCGTGCTCCTCGTCGCCTACTTCGCCGGCCGCGACGACGCGGAGCGCGCCGCGGCAGACCTGGCGGTCCCGGCCGTCATCGAGCGGGTCGAGGAGCGCGACTGGGGGGAGGAGTGGAAGAAGGGGCTCGCGCCCTTCGCGGTCGGCCGCGTGTTCATCCGCCCCTCGTGGATCGCGGCGACGCCCCCGCCGGGGACCGTGGAGGTGGTGCTCGACCCCGGGATGGCGTTCGGCACGGGCACGCACCCCACGACCGCCCTGTGCCTGGGCACGGTCGACGAGGTCCTGCTGCGGGTTCCGGGTGCCCGGGTGCTCGACGTGGGCACGGGATCGGGCCTGCTCGCGATCGCCGCGCGCAAGCTCGGGAGCCGCCGCGTGGTCGCCATCGACGTGGACCCGATCTCCGTCCGGGTGGCCACCGAGAACGCGGCGCGCAACGGCGTGTCCGTGGAGATCGGAGAGACCCCCCTGCGCGAGGTCGAGGGCGCGTTCGGCCTCGTGGTCGCGAACATCCTCGCAAACGTCCTCGTCGAGCTCGCGCCCGACCTTGCGGCACGCCTCGAGCCCCGCGGCGAGCTCGTCCTCGCGGGTCTTCTCGTCGCGCAGGAGGGCGAGGTGCGCTCCGCCTTCTCCGCGCTCGGCCTCCGCGAGCTCGCGCCCCGCCGCGAGGGGGAGTGGTCGCTGTTGCGCTTCGAGAGGCCCGAACCGTGAGCCGCCCCCGCGTCCTGGTCGGCCGTGCGGCCATCGAGGGCGGGGTCGCCCGGCCCGGCCCCGAGGCGCTGCATCACCTCGTCGACGTGCTCCGGCTCGAGGCCGGTGCCCCGGTGGAGGTCTTCGACGGCGAGGGAGGTGCTTGGGAGGCGGTCTTCACGGGGAGCGAGCTCGTCCTCGGGGAGAGGCGGCAGGCGCCCCGCCCCGGGGTGGCCGTCCATCTCGCGCTCGCGCTCGCCAAGGGCGAGAAGACGGACTGGGTCGTCCAGAAGGCGACCGAGCTCGGCGCATCGCGCTTGCTGCCGTGGCGGGCGGCGCGGTCCGTGGTGCGGCTCGACGGCGATCGGGCGCTCGAGCGCACGCGGCGCTGGCAGCGGATCGCGGCGGAAGCGGCGCGACAGTGCGGACGGTCCGACGTCCCTGAGGTCTCGCCCCCGGCGGGGCTCGCGGACGTCCTGCGGGCGCCGGCCGGCTTCGTGCGCCTCGCCCTCGACGTCGCGGGGGTGCGGCTGGCGACGACCGTCCCGGGCGACGCCCGGGGGTTTCTCGCCGTGGTCGGGCCGGAAGGTGGCATGACCGATGGTGAACTTCGGACGTGCAGGGAAGCCGGATGCACCCTCGCGTCGCTCGGTCCGCGGGTCCTGCGGGCCGAGACGGCGGCGATCGCCGCGACGGCGCTGATCCAGCACCTGGCTGGCGATCTCGGATAGCGCGCGATATCATGTGCGAAGGCCGGTTGCTTGACCGGCCTACCAGCCGCCGGTAGGTTTTTTGCGGTGCGTTGTCCCCGCTGTAGGACGGAGAACGAGGCAGCTTCGATCTGCTGCAAGTCTTGTGGTGCGCCCATCGCCTTCGGGGACGAGGCGTTCGCGTCGCCGCTCGACCGACCCATCGAGATCGACCGTCGCGCGGCCGGGCGGAGTGCCCCCGCCGCGCGCCCGGTCGCACCGCTCGGAGCCTCCCGCCCCCCCTCCGCTCCCGCGGTGGCGGCGCCGGCCCCCACCCGGGCGGGGGAGGTGGCGCCCGCGTCCGGTGCCTGGGAGATGGAGCCGCCCGCCCGTCCCAGGAGGATGGCGACGGCCAGGGAATCGGTCGGGGAGCTCCGACTCTCCGCGCTCGCGCCCCTGCAGCCGCCCCCCCGTCCCCCCGCGGCGCCCGCGGCAGACCGAACGCCGAAGGCTGCGCCGCCCCGTGCGAACGGGAAGGGCGCTGCAACGGGTCCGGCCCCCGTCCCCGAACCACCCCGAATGGAGCCGATCGGGCGCATCGCGCCTCCCGCGATCGCGTCGCCCGCGATCGCGTCGCCCGCCCGAGCGGCGCCCGCGGAGGCGGGGCGCGACGAGCCCGAGCTGGACCTCGAGGCCGACGTCGACGCCATCGAGGTCCACTACCGCCGCGCACCGGCGTTCCGGAGGATCGTCGCCTCCTCGATCGACGCTGCCATCGCCGGCGTATTCCTCGTCCTGCTCCTCGGCCCCATCGTGTCGCGGGCGGACCTCCCCCCGTCGCTGGGCCTCGACGAGGCCGTCGACGCCCTCACCCGGCGCGGCGGCGTGCTCCTGCCCGCACTCGCGGTCGTGGCGGTCGTCACCTTCGCGTACCAGTGGCTCGGGGTCGCGCTCATGGGAGCCACCCCGGGAAAGCGCGTGATGCGCCTCCGCGTCGTGGGCCCGGACGGCCGACGCCCCTCGTTCGGCCGGAGCGCCTTGCGCGCCGCGTTCGCCATCCCCTCCTTCCTCCTGCTCGGGCTGGGGCCCCTCCTCGGCCTCTTCACGCGAAGCGGACGTTCACTGCACGACTTCGGCGCCGGAACGTATCCGGTCTCGGCGCCTTAACCGCCCGGAAGACACCCGGGCCAGCAACCGGAACGTGGCCGACAGGCTTGCCGAACTCCTGGTGAAAGACGGGGTCGTGTCCGCGGCGAACGCGGAGCGCGCGGCCGAGCGTCAGCAGGAGGCGGGAGGTACGCTGGACACGGCGCTCCTCGAGCTCGGCCTCGTGGAGGAGGCGAAGCTTTCCGGGTATCTGGCGCGCGCGTCTGGCCTTCCCGCGGCCCCGGACTCCGCCTGGGGCGAGCCGGACGCCCGGGCGAGGCGCGTGTTCCCGGCCAAGGTGGCGGAGCGCCACGGCATCGCGCCCTTCGCCCTCGAGGGACGGGACCTGTCGGTCGTCGCGGCGTACCCGCCCGATCTCGGTCTGCTCGACGAGATCAGCTTCATGCTGTCGCTCCACCTGAGGCCGCACGTCGCACCCGAGTGGAAGGTGCGCGACCTCGTCCACCGACTGTACGGGACCACGATCCCGCTACGGCTGCGCGCTCTCCGGGAGCGCGGCGGGGCCCCCGAGCCGCCGGACGACGTGCCCGAGCCGGACGTCGCGGAGGAGCCCCCGGTCGCGAAGGCGGTGCCCCCCGTGCCCGAGCCCTCCCCACCGCCGGCGCCCGCGCCGCGCCCCGACGGCGCCGTGCGCCCGACGGCAGCCGACCTGGCGAAGGCGATCGGGTCGATCGCTGCCCAGCCGAGGCCGGCCCCACCGCCGCGGGAGGTCGCCTCCTCGCCGGCGCCGGGCTGGACGCTCGGCGAGGCCCGGGCCGCGCTGGCTTCCGCCGTCGACCGCGACGAGGTGATCCTCGCCGCGCTGCGCTACATGCGGGACTTCTTCGAGTATGCGGCGGTGTTCGCCGTCACCCGCGACGCCTTGTACGGCCACGAGGCGCTCGGTCGGGACGAGAGCGCTCGGGACGAGTGCCGGCGGGTGGCGGTGGAGCTCTCCGACCCGGGGTTCTTCCGGACGGCGATCGAGACGCGCGGCCCGTACCTCGGCCCACCGGCGCTCGACCCCGTGACCGCCTCCATCCTGTCCGGTCTGCGGCGCGGCACGCCGCGGACGGTGCTGTTGCACCCGGTGTTCCTGCGGGAACGCCCGGTGTGCGTGCTCTACGCCGACAACGGCGATGCCCCGGTGTCGGCCCGGCGCCTCGGGGACCTGTTCCTCGTCCTCGGCGCCCTGGGTGCGGCGTTCGAGCGGGTCATCCGGGAGCGGAAGCTCCATCCGCCGTCGGGACCGGGGGAGGAAGGCTGGCAGGTCACGGAGCCGGCGCGCGCCGGCGAGGACGACGCGCTGCCCTTCGCGGTGGACGTCGACATGGGAGACTACGAGGTCGCGCCCGCATCCGAGGCGCTCGCGTCGCCCCGCGCCCTCGACGTGGCCACGCTGACCGAGCGCCTGGTCCAGAGCGCGCGTGGCTCGGCGGAGCGGTCGAGCCTCATCGCCGCCCTGCAACAGAGGCCAGAGGCGGCTTCGTCGCTCGTCGAGCGGCTTCCCGGGCCAGTGGAGGTTCGCGACGGGGCCTCCGAGGCCACCCCGGTCGAGGAGCAGGGTCCGGTCCTCGCGGCGATCGCCGCGCTCGGCCCCGCGGCCGCCGACCCGCTCCTCGCCGCCCTCGCGGACCCGGCCCCGGACCGGCGCCGCTTCGCGGTGCTCCTTCTGTCGCGGCTGGGCGGCGTGGCGGCCCTGCGCGGCATCGCGGGTCGCCTCTTCGACGGGGACGCGCGGGTCGCGGCCGCGGCGCGCAGGGCGCTCGCAGCCGCACGCGACCGGGACGAGGTGCGGCCGGTCCTCGAGGCGCTGCGCAGGGACCTGGGATCGGGCACGCCAGCGCGCGTGGTGCCCGCGGTGCGGGCGCTCGGCGAGGTGGGCGACGCGGAATCGGTCTCCGTGCTCATCCAGCTGCTCGAGGCCGGGGGCGAGCTCGGGGCGACGGCGGCGCAGGCGCTCGGCCACATCACGCTCCAGCGCCTGGGGTCCGACCCGGGCCGCTGGCTCGCCTGGTGGCAGGAGCACCGAGGGACCCCCCGGTCCCGGTGGCTCCTCGACGCCTTGACGAGCCCGGATCGCGACGTCCGCCAGGTCGCGGCGGAGGAGCTGCGCCACGCCGGACCGCCGCCGGTCCCCTACTTCGCGGACGCGCCTGCCGCCGAGCGCGAGAAGGCGGCCCGTGCCTGGGCCGACTGGTGGCGGCAGCGCAACCCCCGCGGGTAGGCGCGGGGCCCGTCTCCCGGCTTGCCAGGCTCGGAGCGCCCTCGCTAAGCTCGCGGCCCCTATGAACAAGCCCACCGACCCCGATCCGCGCCGGGCGCTGCTCGAGCGGATGGACCAGGAAGCCGAGAGAGGCGGGGGCGAGAGCCGCATCGCGAAGCAGCACGAGGCGGGGAAGCTCACCGCTCGCGAGCGCATCGACCTGTTGCTCGACCCGGGCAGCTTCGTGGAGGTGGACAAGTTCAAGACGCACCGCTGCACCGACTTCGGCATGGACAAGCAGCAGATCCCCGGGGACGGCGTGGTGACGGGCTACGGGCACGTCGAGGGGCGGCAGGTCTTCGTCTTCGCCCAGGACTTCACCGTGTTCGGCGGCTCCCTCTCCGGCGCCTACGCGGAGAAGGTGTGCAAGGTGATGGACCTCGCGGTGCAGGCCGGGTGCCCCATCGTCGGGCTGTACGACTCGGGCGGCGCGCGCGTCCAGGAGGGGGTGGTGGCGCTCGCGGGCTACGCGGACATCTTCCTGCGCAACACGCTCGCCTCGGGCGTCGTGCCTCAGATCTCCGTCGTCATGGGGCCCTGCGCCGGCGGCGCCGTGTACGGACCCGCCATCACCGACTTCATCTTCATGGTGAAGGGCACGGCGTACATGTTCAGCGCTGGCCCGGACGCCATCCGCGCCACGACCCACGAGGAAGTGACGAAGGACGACCTCGGAGGGGCATGGGCCCACGCCACGAGGTCGGGGGTGGCGCACTTCGCCTTCGACGGGGAGGAGGCCACCCTGCGGGCGGCCCGGGAGCTCCTGTCCTTCGTCCCCCAGAACAACGTGGACGACCCCCCGGCCCAGCCGTGCACGGACGACGCGACCCGAAGGGACGCGTCGCTCAAGACCCTCATCCCCGACGCTTCGACGAAGCCTTACGACATGAAGGAGGTCATCCGGGCCGTGGCGGATGACCGACACTTCTTCGAGGTCGCCGCACACTTCGCCGAGAACCTGGTCGTCGGCTTCGTCCGCCTGAACGGGCGGCCCGTCGGCGTCGTCGCCAACCAGCCGGCGGTCCTCGCCGGGGTCCTCGACATCGACGCCTCGGTGAAGGGTGCGCGCTTCGTCCGCTTCTGCGACGCCTTCCACATCCCGCTCGTCACCTTCGTCGACGTGCCGGGCTTCCTCCCCGGGCTGGGCCAGGAGTGGGGCGGGATCATCCGGCACGGGGCCAAGCTGCTCTTCGCCTTCGCGGAGGCCACCGTCCCGAAGGTCACGGTCATCACGCGTCGCGCCTACGGCGGGGCCTACGCGGTCATGGCCTCGAAGCACCTCCGCGCCGACGTGAACTACGCGTTCCCGTCCGCCGAGGTCGCCGTGATGGCGCCGGACAGCGCGGTCTCGGTCGTGTTCCGCAAGGAGATCCTGGGCGCCTCGGACCCGTCCGCGGAGCGGCAGCGCCTCGCCGGCGAGTACCGGGAGAAGTTCGCGAACCCGTTCCAGGCCGCCCGCCTCGGATACGTCGACGAGGTGATCCGCCCGGAGGACGCCCGGCCCAAGCTGATCCGGGCGCTCGAGATGCTCCGGACGAAGCGCCAGGACAGCCCGCCCAAGAAGCACGGGAACATCCCTCTCTAGCGCTGCGGCGGCTCCGGGCGCGGCTGGCACCCCCGCCGCGCCGGTACTACATTGAGGCGACCGCGTCGGCCGCGCCGGCTCGACGGCCGCGGCGGACCTCCGATGACCGGCGCAGCCACCGTCCTCTTCGCCCTCGCTGCCCTGGGCCTCCTCGTCCTCGGCGTCGAGGCGCTCGCGCTGAGGCGCCTCCTCGCGGCGCCCGCGCCGCGGCCAACGGGGTCTCCCGGGGTCTCGGTGCTCAAGCCCATGAAGGGGCTCGACGACGACCTCGTCGAGAACATCGCCTCGTTCGCCTCCCTCGACTGGCCGTCCTACGAGGTGCTCCTCGGCCTCGAGAGCGCCGAGGATCCCGCGGGAGGCGTGGCGCGAGCGGCGGCGGCGCGGTGGCCGGACCGGTTCCGGGTGGTCGTGCAGCGCGGCGAGATCGGGATGAACCCGAAGGTGAACCAACTCGCCACGCTGTCCGCGGAGGCCCGTCACGAGATCCTCGTGGTCTCCGACTCCAACGTCCGGGTGCAGCCCGGCTACCTGGCGGAGATCGTGGCGCGCCTCGAGGATCCGGAGGTCGGACTCGTCACGCACCTCATCGCCGGCGTGGGGGAGCGGAGACTCGGGGCTCTGCTCGAGAACCTGCACCTGGCGGGCGGCATCGCCCCCGCCATCGCCGCCGCCAAGCGGGTGGCCGGCCGGGACATCGTCATGGGGAAGTCGCTGGCGATCCGCCGCGCCGACCTCCACGCGCTCGGCGGCCTCGGCCGGGTGAAGGATGTCCTCGCCGAGGACTACGTGCTCGGGATCCTCGTGCCACGTGCGCTCGGCAAGCGCGTGGAGATCGCGTCGCGCCCGATCGAGAACGTGAACCGGGAGAGGACGCTCGGCCAGTTCGCCGCGCGCTGCCGCCGCTGGAGCATCCTGCAGCGCAACCTCGTCGGCCTCGCCCCGTATGCGGCGCAGCTCGTCCTCAACCCGGTCTTCGCGGCCGCGCTGGGCCTCGCCGCGCGCCCGGGGAGCGCCGGGGCGGCGGCGTTCGGGTTCGCGGTGCTCGCCCGGTCGCTGCTGGACCGGGCGGCCGGTCGGGTACTCCGGCCTCCCGGCTTCCGACCGCTCGAGCTCGCCGCGGTGCCGCTCAAGGACCTCGTGCTCGGGCTCTCCTGGGTGGAGGGCTTCTTCCGGAGAACCGTCGACTGGCGCGGCGCCCGGCTGCGCGTGCTCCCCGGCACCGTCCTCGAGAAACCTGCGCCGGCCGGAGTACCCGTCGCACGGCTGCCGCCTTCGCGGTAGAGTCGCCGGTCCTCCGGACGCCGCGCCGCCATGTCGACCAGCGCACCCCCCACTCTCGACTTCCACCGGGTCAAGCCCATGGTGGTCTCGGTGGACATGGGATACGGCCACCTGCGAGCCGCCCGCCCGCTCGCCCGCGCGCTCGGCCGCGAGGTGATTCACGTCGACAGGCCCCCGCTCGTCCTCCCGGAGGAGCGAAGGGTCTGGGAACGCGTTCGCGGCGCGTACGAGTGGACGAGCCGCGTCTCGCAGATTCCGGCGATCGGGCGCCCCTTCCGGTGGCTGCTCGACTCGATCACGGACATCCCACGGCTCCACCCGTACCGGGACCTGTCGAGCCCGACCCAGGGAGTGATGGCGCTCGAGCGCCTCATCCGGCGGCGGCACCTCGGCCTCGGGCTCGTGACCCGGCTCAAGGAGACGCAAGACCCGCTGCTCACGACCTTCTACTCGCCGGCCATCGCGGCCGACCGGGCCGGTCTGAACAACGTCTTCTGCGTGGTCACCGACAGCGACATCAACCGCGTCTGGGCCCCGCTCGACCCCGAGCGGACGAGCATCCGTTACCTCGTGCCCAGCCCCCGGGCCATGCGCCGGCTGCGCACCTACGGGGTGCCGGCGCACCGGATCGCGTTCACGGGCTTTCCGCTTCCCGACGAGCTCGTCGGAGGGCCGCGCCTCACGACGTTGCGAAGCCACCTCGCGGCCCGGCTCGTGCGGCTCGATCCCACGCGCGAGTTCCGCCGCTGGTACCGAGAAGAGCTCGCCCAGTTCCTCGGGCCCCTGCCGGCCGAGGAGGAGGGGAAGGCGCCGCTGCTCACCTTCGCGGTGGGCGGAGCCGGGGCGCAGGTCGACTTGGCGCGCCGCTTCCTGCCCGGGTTCCGGGCGGCCGTGCAGGAGGGGCGGTTCCGCCTGGCGCTCGTCGCCGGCGTCCGCCGCGAGGTCGCCGACCACCTCCGGGAGTCCGTGTCCCGCGCCGGCCTCGACGGGTGGCTCGGCAAGGGGGTCGAGATCCTGCGGGCGGTGGATCACGAGGACTACTTCGACCAGTTCGACGAGCTCATGGCGCGCACCGATATTCTCTGGACGAAACCGTCCGAGCTGACCTTCTACGCGGCGCTGGGGATCCCCATCATCTTCGCGCCTCCGGTCGGCGTTCACGAGCGTTACAACCGCCGGTGGGCGCGCGAGAACGGTGCCGGCCTCGCGCAGCGGGACGTGTCCTTCGCCTGGGAGTGGATCGCGGACTGGCTGGAGGACGGGACGCTCGCGGGCATCGCCTGGTCGGGGTTCATGCGCCTCCCCAAGCACGGCCTCTACCGCATCCTCGAGGAGGTGGGAGGCGGGACGCCGGACTCCACCGAGCCCGCTTCCCCGGCCGACGCCCCGCGCTCGGCCGCGGTCTAGAGGCCCCCGCTTCCCTGGCGCGGGGGCGGCCGAGCCGGTACGCTTGGGTCGTGTACGTCGTCGTCTCGGTGCTGGTGTGGGCGTTCGTCCTCGTGACGCTCCCGGTCCTGTTCGTCGGGGCGCTCCTCATCTTCCTGGTCACGTTCCCCTTCGACCGGCGCCGCGTGCTCCTCCACCTGTACAGCTGCCTGTGGGGGTCGCTGTACGTGTGGACGAACCCGCTGTGGCGGTGCCGGTTCGTGGGGCGGGAGCGGCTGCCCTGGAGGTCGGCGGCCGTACTCGTCGCCAACCACGCGTCGCTCATCGACATCCTCGTGCTGTACGGCCTCTTCCGGCCCTACAAGTGGGTCTCCAAGGTCGAGAACTTCCGGATTCCCATCGTGGGCTGGAACATGGTCCTGAACGGCTACGTGTCCCTCACGCGCGGCGCTGCGGACTCGGTGCGGCGGATGATGGCGCGGTGCCTGGAGCTCCTCGCCATCGGGGCGCCGGTGCTCCTCTTCCCGGAGGGGACGCGGACGACGACCGGGGAGCTGCAGGCCTTCAAGGAGGGGGCGTTCAAGCTCGCCCTGCAGGCGGGGGTCCCGGTCATCCCCATCGCCATCTTCGGGACCTACGAGGCGCTCCCCAAGCACGGCCTCATGCTCCGCACCCGGATGGACGCGGTCGTCGAGGTGCTCGAGCCCCTCAATTCCCGAGCCTACGAATCGCCGGGGGCGCTGCGCGACGCGGCGCGGGCGGCCATCGCGCAAGCGCTCGCACGGCGGGCCGGCCCCGCGCCGGCCGACGCTGCGGCCGGCTAGAGCGACACGCAGTCGACGAAAAGCACCTCGTCCTGGCGGGCACGGATCCGCGCGAGCAGGTCCGCGGAGGGGACATCGTCGAGGTCGATGGAGCAGGAGGCGGCGGCGGCCTGCTCGAAGACGGTGTTCGTGACCTCCTCCACGTTGATCCCTGCCTCCCGGATTGCCGAGAGCACGTTGGCGAGGACGCCGACCTTGTCGTAGTGGCGGACCACGAGGCGGGCGCGGGCCGGCGTCTTCCGCGCGACGTTGACGCAGTTCGGTACCCGTCCGAAGCGAACGAAGGCTTCCACGATGCGGACGGTCTCTCGGGCGATGGCGTCCTGGGCCTGCTCGGTCGAGGCGCCGATGTGGTGCGTGCCGTAGACGCCGGGCAGCGCGGCGAGCGGGCTCTGGAAGTCGGCCTGTCCCTTCTCCGGCTCGCCCGCGAAGACGTCCGCGCCGACGCGGACGCGCCCGGCGCGGACCGCCTCCACGAGTGCCGCCTCGTCGACCAGCTCGGCCCGGGCGGTGTTCACGAGGAGGGCACCCGGGCGCATGGCGGCGAGCATCTCCCGCGAGACGATCCCGCGCGTCTCCTTCGTGAGAGGAAGGTGGAGCGAGAGGGCGTCGCAGCTGGCGGCGAGCGCGCCAAGGTCGGGCGCGCGCTCGACGCCGAGGTCGCGGGCCTTCGCGTCGTCCAGGCTCCGGGACCAGGCGACGATGCGCATCCCGAGCGCGCGGGCGCGGTGCGCCACCTCGCGGCCGATGGCTCCCACGCCGGCGATGCCGAGCGTCCGCCCGAACAGGCCTCTCGCCTCGGAGAACGTCTTCTTGTCCCACTTGCCTGCCCGCAGCCGCTCGACGTTGTCGGGGATGCGGCGGTCCAGGGAGACGAGGAGTCCGATGGCGAGCTCCGCCACCGCGATCGAGTTCTGCCCCGGGCAGTTGGCGACGTAGACGCCGCGCCGGGAGGCGGCGGCGACGTCGATGGTGTTCACCCCGGCCCCCGCCCGGACCACGAGCGAGAGGGCGGGGGCCCCCTCGAAGACCTCCCCGATGACCTGCTTGGAGCGGACGACGAGGACGCTCGCGTCCCGCGCCTTGGCCGGCAGGTCCTTCGCCGACACGGACGCATCGTGGACGACGCGGAGCCCGAGCGCCTCGAAGTCGGCGAGCCGCTCACGGGGGAAGGTGTCGGCGACGAGGATCATCATGGTGGAGGCCTCCCGGCGGCCGCCCGGGCGGGCGGCGCGATCCCGACGCTTCTTGCACTCTTGGGTGCGCCGGGGCGAGAACCCTTTGGGGCTAGAGATGACGCGAGGCGTCGGACGCTTCTCCGTGGACGGGGCCCGAGGCCGGCGGGTATCGTGACGGGCCCGGACCGCGACGAAGGGTGCCGGACGGCGGCGACATGAGCGAGCGGAGGCGGATCCGGAAGGTCCTCGTGGCCAACCGCGGCGAGATCGCGGTGCGGGTGATGCGCACCTGCCGCGAGATGGGGATCCGAACCGTCGCGGTGTACTCGGACGCGGACCGCGGGGCCCTCCACGTCCGCATGGCGGACGAGGCGGTCCACATCGGCCCGTCCCCCGCGCGCCAGAGCTACCTCGCATCGGAGCGGATCCTCGACGCGGCCGCGCGCACGGGCGCGGACGCCGTCCACCCCGGATACGGCTTCCTGTCCGAGCGTCCCGACTTCAACCGCGCCTGCCGGGACGCCGGGCTCACGTTCGTCGGACCGCGTCCGGAGAGCCAGGAGGAGATGGGGCTCAAGACGAGCGCGCGCCGGCGCATGGGGGCGGCCGGCGTGCCGGTCGTCCCGGGAAGCGACGGGCCGCTCTCCGACGAGGGGGAGGCTCGCGCCTTCGCCGACCGCATCGGATACCCGGTGATGCTCAAGGCGGCGGCCGGGGGCGGTGGCAAGGGGATGAAGCGGTGCGACCGGGCCGAGGACTTCGCCTCCCTCTGGCAGACCGCCAAGCGCGAGTCGGCGTCGGCCTTCGGCGACGACCGGATCTACGTGGAGAAGTTCCTGGAGAGGCCCCGCCACGTCGAGGTCCAGGTGTTCGCGGACGAGGCCGGCAACACCATCCACCTGGGCGAGCGGGAGTGCTCCATCCAGCGCCGCCACCAGAAGATCGTGGAGGAGAGCCCGAGCGCGGTCGTGGACGAGGAGATGCGCGGCGCCATGGGGCGGGTGGCCGTCGCAGCCGCGCGAGCGGTCGGCTACGTCGGGGCCGGGACCGTGGAGCTGCTCGTCGACGCGCGCCGGAACTTCTACTTCCTCGAGATGAACACGCGACTCCAGGTCGAGCACCCGGTCACGGAGATGCTGACCGGGCTCGACCTGGTGAGGATGCAGCTCGACGTCGCGGAGGGGCGCGGCGTCCCGGCGCAGGAGCAGGTGGAGCCGCGCGGCCACGCCATCGAGGCCCGGGTCTATGCGGAGGATCCGGCACGGAACTTCCTGCCCGCGCCGGGCAAGATCACGTACCTGCGCGTTCCGGGGGGGCCGGGGATCCGGGACGACTCCGGCGTGTACGCGGGCTGGGTCGTGCCCTCCTTCTACGACCCGCTCATCTCCAAGGTCGTCGGCTGGGCGCCCACCCGGGAGCAGGCCATCGATCGGCTGCGGCGGGGGCTCGCCGACTACCACGTGCACGGCATCGCCACCAACGTCCGCTACCTCCGCGCGGTCCTCGACCACCCGGCGTTCCGCGCCGGCGACTACGACACGGGATTCTGCGCGACGTACGCCCGCGAGCTCGTCCTCCCCCCGGACCCCGCGCTCGAGGAGGTGGCGCTCGTCGCGGCGGCGGTGGCTGCGTTCCGGCGGGACCACGACCGGGCGGAGGAGTTCGCCGCCCGAACCGGCGCCTCTCGCGCGGCGGAGTCCCGTTGGACGCGGGCGGCGCGGGCGCGCGAGCTCTCCGGGGGGGAGCGGTGAGCCGCTACCTCGCGCTGCTCGGTCGCGCGAAGCAGGAGGAGGCCCTCGAGGTCCGCGCGGTCGCGCCGGGCGTCTACGACGTCCTGGTGCGGGGGACCTGGCGGCGAGTCGACGCGTTCCGTCACGACTCCGGCACGGTCTCGCTGCTCATCGACGAGAGGAGCCACTCCGTCCAGCTCGACGAGACCGGCAGCGAGGTGAAGGTGAACGTGGGCGACTCCGTGTTCCCGGTGGAGGTCCTCGACGAGCGGCGCCTGCGGATGCGCCGCGCGCCCGCACGGCTCGCCCCCGACGGCCGGCGCGAGATCCTGGCGCCCCTCCCCGGTCGCGTGGCGAAGGTGCTGCGGAAGGTGGGAGACGAGGTGCGGGAGGGGGAGGGCATCGTCGTCGTCGAAGCCCTGCAGATGCAGAACGAGATGAGGAGCCCGAAGGCGGGCAAGGTGATCGAGGTGCTCGTGGCGGAGGGACAGACCGTGGATCGCGGCGCCCGGCTCGCCGCGGTCGAGTAGTCGGGCGCCGCCCCGTCCGGCGGCACGCGAGAGGGCGCTTCGAGGACCCAGCGCCCCCGGAGGACACCCATCATGAGGAACAGGAAGAGCCCTACCCGCCGCAAGGTCCGCAAGAGCCGCCCGCCCGCCAAGACCGTCAGGTCCGCGAGGGCGAAGGCGAAGGGCGGGAGTGCCGGGCCGGCTCGGTCCCGGAGCGCGGAGGCGCGCTGGCTCGAGGGCGCCTACCGGCAGGCGGTCGGGAAGGCGCCGGAGCGAAAGAAGGTCTTCCGGACGACGAGCGGGGTCGATCTCTCGCCGGTGTACGGTCCGGGCAGCGTGCGCGCGGGCCTCGAGGCGCGGCTCGGCCTCCCCGGCGAGTATCCGTTCACCCGCGGCGTCCAGCCCACCATGTACCGGGGGCGGTTCTGGACCATGCGCCAGTACGCGGGCTTCGGGACCGCCGAGGAGTCCAACCGGCGCTACCGCTACCTCCTGCAGTCCGGCCAGACGGGGCTCTCGGTGGCATTCGACCTCCCGACGCAGATGGGGCGGGACTCCGATCACCCGCGCGCCCGCGGCGAGGTGGGCAAGGTCGGCGTGGCCATCGACTCCATCCGCGACATGGAGACGCTCCTCGACCAGATCCCGCTCGGGAAGGTCTCCACGTCGATGACCATCAACTCGACCGCCGGCATCCTGCTCGCCCTCTACCAGGCGGTGGCCGAGAAGCAGGGCGTCCCGGCGTCCGAGCTGCAGGGGACGATCCAGAACGACCTCCTGAAGGAGTACGCGGCGCGCGGCACCTACATCTACCCGCCCCAGGCATCGCTGCGCGTCATCACCGACGTCTTCGCGTACACGGCTCGGTCGATGCCGAAGTGGAACCCCATCTCCATCTCCGGCTACCACATCCGCGAGGCCGGCTCGACGGCCGTGCAGGAGGTGGCGTTCACGCTCGCGGACGGCATCGCCTACGTGGAGGCCGCCCGGCGCGCCGGGCTCGACGTGGACCAGTTCGCCGGACGCCTCTCGTTCTTCTTCAACGCCCACAACAACCTCCTCGAGGAGGTGGCGAAGTTCCGCGCCGCGCGGCGCCTGTGGGCGCGCATCATGAAGGAGCGGTTCCGCGCCAGGGACCCGCGGTCCTGGATGCTCCGCTTCCACACCCAGACCGCCGGCTCCATGCTCACCGCCCAGCAGCCCGAGAACAACGTCGTTCGGGTCACCCTGCAGGCGCTCGCGGCGGTGCTCGGCGGCACCCAGTCCCTCCACACGAACTCGCGGGACGAGGCGCTGGGTCTTCCGACCGAGGCCTCGGCACTCCTCGCGCTCCGCACGCAGCAGGTCATCGCCAACGAGTCCGGCGTGGCGGACGTCATCGACCCGCTCGGCGGATCCTGGGCCGTCGAGGCGCTCACCGACGAGATCGAGGGTCGGGCGGAGGCCTACATCCGGAAGATCGACGAGATGGGCGGCATGGTGGAGGCCATCGCCAAGGGCTGGGTGCAGCGCGAGATCCAGGACGCCGCCTACGCCTGGCAGCGCCAGGTGGAGACGAAGGAGCAGGTGGTGGTGGGCGTGAACGCACACCGCCAGGACGAGCCGCCCGTGACGGTGATGAAGGTGGACCCGGCGCTGGAGGAGGCGCAGGTGCGCAGGCTCCGGGAGTTCCGCGCCCGGCGAAACTCCACCGCCTCCCGCCAGGCCGTGGACGCGGTGCGGGAGGGCGCGCGAGGCAAGGAGAACCTCATGCCGCTCATCCTCGCGGCCGTGAAGGCCGAGGCGACGCTCGGGGAGATCTCGGACGCGCTGCGCGACGTCTTCGGCGAGTACCGGGAGACGGTGGTAGTCTAGCGGAAGGTGAGCGAGCGGCCGAAAGAGCCGGGCGCGGGGGGGCCGCCCGTACTGAAGCGTGTGCCCGCCGGGGGCCCGGCGGCCGGCTCCGCCTTCGCCGGCCGGGGGCTCGACGCACCCGAGGTGACCGCGTCCGCCGCGATCGCGGCCGGACTCGCCGCCGAGGGGAACCTGGCGAGCGAGAGCCCCCTGCACCTGTACTACCTCGCCTGTGCCTCGCAGGCGGCCGGCCGTCTCGTCATCGGATCGGAGCTCGCCACCTACGGCCTCACCTTCCGGAAGGGGGTGGTCGAGCACGGCTCGTCCACCTGGCCGCCGGACGACCTCGGCGAGTTCCTGGTGAAGCGCGGGCTACTGCGCGCCGACCAGGCCGCCGACGCCCGCGAGCTGGCCGGGAGCCTCGGCGGGGACCTGCTCGCGGCCCTCGTCGAGCTCCGGCTCATCGACCCCGCCGCGCGGTTCCAGGACCTGAAGGAGCACGGCGCGGGGCTCGTCTGGCGCGCGCTCGCCACGGAGGCGGGCACCTGGCGCTGGGAGCCCGGCGTGGCGCCGCCCGCCTACGGGTTCCCGCTGGGCTCCCGCTGGGGCCTCCTCTGCGACGCCGTGCGGCGGCTCGACGCCCCGGGCGTGCAGCGCCGGCTCGGCGGTCGCACCGCGCTCGCCGGGTCGCGCGTGGGCGGGCGCGTCGACATCGCCGAGCTGAAGCTCAACCCGCAGGAGGCCCGCATGGCAGGGCTCTTCGACGGCCGGCGCACCGTCGAGGATCTCGCAGCCTTCCATCCGTCCGAGGCGGATTTCGTCCGCCGCGTCGCCCTGCTCCTCGCCGAGACCGAGCTCCTCGCCTTCGCGCCGCCCCGGGCCCCGACCCCGGAAGCCGAACCGGCGGAGCCGGTGCCGTCGACGCCCCCGCCGGCGGCGGCGCCCGCTCCGCCTCCCCCGGCGGCGAAGCCCGCCGCGCCTCCGCCCGCGGCCGCTGCCAAGCCTCCTCCGGCGAGGCCGGCCCCGGCTCCGCGCCCGGCGCCCGCCGCGCCGCGGCCCGCCGCGCCCGCCGCGAAGCCGGCGGCCGCTCCGTCCCAGACGGTGGAGGCGCTTCGCGCGACTCTCGAGCGGTTCCGGGACAGCGACCACTTCCAGGTGCTCGGGGTCCCGAAGGAGGCCGACACCGCGCGCATCAAGGCGGCCTACTTCCAGATCGCGAAGACGTACCACCCCGACGCGGCGCCCGAGGGAGAGGGCGAGGAGGCGAGGAAGCTCCGCGCCGACGTGTTCGCGCGGGTCGGTGCCGCCTGGGCCGTGCTCGAGAACGAGGCCTCCCGCGCCGCCTACCTCGAGGAGCTCCGCACGGGCGGCTCGGCCCAGGTGGACATCGCCGCCATCCTGAAGGCGGAGCAGGTCTTCGAGAAGGTCCCGCCGCTCGTCGCGGCGCGTTCCTACGCAGAGGCGCTCGCGCGCGTCAACGAGGCGCTCGGGCTCTACCCCGACGAGCCCGAGTACGCGGTGTGGAAGGCGTGGGTCGAGTTCCTGCTCGCGCCGGAGAGCCAGAAGCGCGCGCAGCGGATGACGGCGGAGCGGGCGATCGAGAGCGCGCTGGCGAAGAGCCCCAAGTGCGGTCCCGCCTACCTCTTCCTCGGCCGAATGGCCAAGCTCGTCGGGGACGCGACCGCGGCCGAGCGCCACTGGAAGCGGGGCATCGCGGAGATCCCGGACCACGCCGAGCTGATACGCGAGCTGCGCTTCCTGAAGAAGTGACGCCGGTGCCCGCGCCCGTGAACCCGAGGAAGCAGTCCCTCATGCCGTCGGGCAAGCTCCGGCGGACCCTCCGCGCCGCGGGGCACCACCTCTGCCCGGTCGTTCAGATCGGCAAGGAGGGTCTCACGGAGGCGGTCTTGCGCCAGCTCGACCGCGCGCTCGCCGACCACGAGCTCGTCAAGGTGAAGGTGGGGACCGAGAGCCCCGAGGACCGGTTCGCGGTGGCCGAGGCGCTCGCGGGCGCCGGGGCGGGCACGAAGGTGGCCCAGATCCTCGGCCGCACCGTCCTCGTGTACCGCCGCCACCCGGAAAAGCCCCGGTTCGAGCCGGCCCCGGCCGCACCCGAGGCACCCGGTCGGCGGCGAGGGCGGTAGGCGGGAAGCGCCCCCTCAGTGGAGGTTTCCGTCGCGCTCCCGCACGTAGCGCGGCTGGCCGTTCTGCTCGAAGTAGCGCCGCGCCTCGTCGAGGTCCTCCTCGTCGGCGACGCCCTTCTCGATGAGCACCGTCTCGGCGACGTCGGCGCGGAGCGAGGTGCGCGAAAGCTCGCCCTCGAGCGAGTCCAGCCGGCCGGAGACCTTCCGGAGCTCGTCGCCGAGGGCGCGCGCCTCCGCGGCGCGGGCGCGGAGCGCCCGGACGGCCGCGAGCCCCAGGGCGGAGCCGACCGCGAGGAGCACGCCGAGGAGGAAACCTTGCATGGGGAGAGCATCCTAGTGTCCCGGGAGGGTGTCCACAAGGGCGAGCTTCCGGCGCGGGCGCTTGTGCGGACGGTGCCTCGGCGCTATCGGTGGCAGCCGTGCCTCGCCGCCCCAACATGACGCTCGCGGTGAAGAGGCTCATCCGGGACGTCGCCGGCAGGGTGGAGGAGTTCTCCCACGTGCGAGCGTCCCGGGTCCTCGTCGTCGCCGGCGAGGCGCGCCGGGCCTCCCGGGCCACCATCCGGCCCGCCCACTTCGCCGAGACCGGAGGGCGGGGCGGGCGCGGCCGGGTGAAGCCCCTCGTCCGCGTCCGGGGGAGGAAGATCCTCTACGTGGTGACGCTCCGTCCCCGGTGGTTCGTCGCCTCGACGCCCGAGGAGAGGATCGCCACGGTGCTCCACGAGCTCTACCACGCGAGCGAGCGCTTCGACGGCACCCTGCACCCCGAGCGCCTGCACGAGCGACTTCCGCGGAGCGCCTACGACCGCCGCATCCGCGCCCTGTGCGCGCGCTACCTCGCGACCGCGCCCGACGAGGTCCTCGCGCCGTTCGCCCACCGGGGCGCGGTGCGCGTGCGGATGTGGCTCGAGCGGCCCACCGGATCGTACCGGCCCGGCGAGTACGGCGGGCGAAGGGTCTACACCGAGGCCCAGCTCTTCCAGGGACTCATGCCCATGCGGGACCCGGTGCGGCGCAAGGCGCGGGGGACGGGCCGGCGCCGGGCGCGGCCACGGTCCGGTCCGGGCCGACGGACGGGGGGACGGTGAGGAGGCGGATCGAGCTCGGAGAGGGCGTGGCGGGCCGGCTCGACCGCGCCATCGCCGACGCGCTCGGCATCGGCCGGGCCGCCGTGAAGGAGGCGTTCCGGGAGGGGCGCGTGCGGTGCGACGGGAGGCGGGCGCGGGCGAGCGAGCCGGCGCGGCCCGGAGCCGCCGTGGAGCTCGAGGTGGCGGAGCCGCCGGGGCCGCCCGTTCCGCAGCCGGAGCTGCCGCTCGCCGTGCTCCTCTCCTCCGACCGCTGGCTCGTCGCCGACAAGCCGGCCGGGATCGCGACCCACCCGCTGCGCGAGGGCGAGGCGGGGACGCTCGCGAACGCCGTGGCCGCTCGCTTCCCGGAGTGCGCCTCCGCCTCCCCCGAGGCGCGCGAGGGCGGGGCCGTCCACCGGCTCGACGCCGAGACGAGCGGCTGCGTGCTCTTCGCGCGCGACAGGGCCGCCTGGGAGGCCCTGCACCGGCAGCTCGCCCGGCGCGAGGTGGCGAAGGTCTACCTGGCGCTCGTCGCAGGCCGGGTGGCCTCGGGCGGGCTCTCGACGGTGCCGCTCGCGCAGCGGGGCGGGCGCGTCGTGGCGGTGCCCGACGAGGAGGCGGCCCGCCGCCTGCCCGGGCGGGCCGGGGCCCCGCGCGAGGCCGAGACGCGCTGGGAGGTGGCGAGGGCGTTTCGGCGCTTCACGCTCCTCGAGGTCCGCATCGCGACCGGCGTCATGCACCAGATCCGCGCGCACCTCGCGCACGCCGGGCACCCGGTGGCGGGCGATGTGCTCTACGGGGGGGACGCCGCGCGCCTCGAAGGGCTCGGCCGCCACTTCCTCCACGCCTCCCGGCTCGGCTTCGAGAGGCCGGAGGGGGGGCGCGCCGAGGCCGCGAGCCCGCTCCCGCAGGAGCTCGAGGCCGTGCTCGCGCGCCTCGCGGCGGAGCCGGACCTTCCCTGAGAGGATGGCGGGGCTACTGCGGCGGAGGCGGAGCCGCGGGGGCGCCGTCGGCGGGCGGAGCGCCGTCCGCGCCGGCCTCGACGATCATCGGGGGGTCGGTCATCATCCCGATGGTGTTCACGCCCGCCTTGTGGGCCTCGTCGAGGACGTGCACCGCGAACTCGTAGCGGGTGCCGTCCTGGGCGTTGAAGAACAGGACCTTCGAGTAGTGCCCCTCGTACACGGGCTTCAGCTTCGCCATCGCCTCCTCGACGGTCAGGTCCTGCTTGTTGAGCAGCACCCGCCCGTTCTTCAAGGCGGTGAGGACGATCTGATCGGGAGGGACGGCCTCGGGCGGGATGATCTGGGTGTTCGGGGGCTCGTACTCGGGGACCCGCATGAACATCTGCTTCTCGGCGAGCGGGGTGAGCACCATGAAGATGATGAGGAGCACGAGCACCACGTCGATGAGGGGCGTGACGTTGATGTCCGTGACCGGGCGCTTGCCCCCGAGCTGCATCGCCATGGCTACTTCGCCCCCTTCACGTCGCTCGCGTCCTTGAGCTGGGTGGCGGCGAGCGAGACGCCCATGACGTGGGTCTTCGTCACCTCGAGGATGACCTCGCGGATGGCCTTGTAGTCCGTCTCGCGATCGCCCTTGAACATGATCGGGGCGCCCGGCAACTTGGCCATCTGGGCCTCGAGGGCAGGGGCGAGGTCCTCCCTCTTGACCTCCACCTTCTCGAGCCAGGCCTTCCCGTCGCGCGTGACGGAGAGGATGACGGGGTCGCCGCCCGACTTGAGCTCCGAGACGAGCTTCGCGTCCGGCAGCGTCACCGCCTTGCCCCGCTGGAGCATGGGGGTGATCACCATGAAGATGATGAGGAGAACGAGCACCACGTCGACGAGGGGCGTGACGTTGATGTCGCTCTTGACGTTCTTGCTGCCGACGTCCATCGACATGACGCGAGTCCTCGCTGGCCCGGAGCGCCCCTCGGGGCGGCCGGTCTAGCTCCGCCCTTCCTTGATGAAGAAGTCCATGAGCTCGTTCGCGGAGTCCGTCACGTCGACCTGGATCTCCTCCACCCGGTTCGTGAAGTAGTTGAAGAACATCACGGCGGGGATGGCGACGAGGAGCCCGAAGGCGGTGGTGACGAGCGCCTCGGCGATGCCGGCGGACACCGACCCGAGGCCGCCGGAGCCGGTCGCGGCCATGGCCTGGAAGGCGGTGATGATGCCGGCGACCGTGCCGAGGAGTCCGACGAAGGGGGCGGTCGAGCCGATGGTGGCGAGCGAACCCAGGCCGCGGCGCAGGTCGTTGATGGTCCGCAGCTGGCTGCGGTCGATGGCGCGG
The DNA here is from genome assembly GCA_035543235.1 of Anaeromyxobacteraceae bacterium. Taxonomy (GTDB): domain Bacteria; phylum Myxococcota; class Myxococcia; order Myxococcales; family Anaeromyxobacteraceae; genus DATJZG01. Next base: position 123,918 of record DATKJV010000076.1, read on the forward strand.
TTCACGGCGGCGACGATGTCGAAGTCGCCCACGTCCCTCGGCCCCTTGTTCGCGAGGGCCTCGAGCCCCTTGTTGTACTCGTCGAGGGCGAGCCCGAGCACCTTGGGGAGGTAGCCGCGCGCGAAGGGCTTCGCCTTCGCGAGCTCGACCGCGTCCTTGAACTTGCCGGCGGGCAGGAGCGAGGCGAGGTCCGCGGCGTACTTGCGCGAGGCCTTGGTGGCCCGGCCGTACGTCACGAGCCGCTCCACCGCGACGCCGAGCGACCACACGCTCATGACGGCGAGGACCATGGCGATGAACTTCGCGAACGGGCCCATCGTGCGCCACATGTTCACGAGGTCGAAGGACATGACGGGCTCGTTGGCCTGGACCACGAGCTGCTGGAGGGCGTCGATCACGGGGAGGGACATCTGTGCTTTCTCCTGAAGGAAACGAGACGGGATGCTAGTCCGCGAAGCGGAACGGCTGGATCACCCACAGGGCGGTGGCCTTTCCCTGGGCGTCGGCGCCGGGGACCCACTCGCAGTTCGAGATGGCGCGCTTGATGGCTTCGGAGATGCGGGGGTCCGGCAGCGCGGTGAGGATCTGGATGCTGCCCACGGCTCCGTTCGAGTAGACGGCGAACTTGACGGTGACCGGGCCGGAGACCATCTCCATGAGCTCCGGGGGAAGCTTCATGTTCTCGGAAAGGCAGGTCCGGCTCGCGAGCTTCGGCGGCTTGAACCCGGTCGTCACGTACCGGGGCGCCTCCTCGACCGTGTGCTGTCCGGCGGGGGCCTGCCCCGCGCCGCCCGCGACGCCGCCGATGACGCCGCCCTCCTCGCCGCCCTCGTAGTCCTCCTCGGGCTCGTTGGGGTCGGGCGGCTTGATCTCCTCCTGCACGGTCTTCGGCTGGATCATCGCCATGGGGGGCGACTTCTTCACCTCGGTCTTCGGGCGATCCTGGGGCGGCTTCCGGGCCGGGGGTGCCGGCGGCGGGGGCGGGGGCCGGGGAGGCGCGGTCTTGACGAACTTCACCTCCACGACCGGCTCCGACTTCACGGCGGCGCGGATTCGCTCGCCCGCGACGATCAGGAAGGCGACGAACAGGATCTGGGCGACCGTCGAGCCCGCGAGGAACGCACCCCGGCGGGCGACGCGCTTGCCGCCTTCTTGCTTTGTGACTTCGTCGAACACTAGCCGAGCCCCTCGAGGCGATTGACGGGAGAATCAGCCCGGAAATGAGGGGGGTCTCTAGTCCTACACGCCCCTCTTGTCAACCCCGAACGGAGGGCGCGGGCGGACAGCCGGTGCGCGCCGGACCGGGAAGGCCCCCCGGTTCACGATCAGCGAATGTGGCGGGGCGCGAGCCGCGCCACCCCTTCGCGGGGGACAGGGCGAGGGCGCGGACGGCAGGCCCGGGTCTGGCCCATCGCGTCATGGGACATGGGTCAGCGGAGACCGATCCGAAGATAACACCGAAGTCCATGTTGACATTCCCGGGGGCCGGTGCGAAGAAGTGCGACACTCGTGTGAAGAAACCGCGAATCAGGCGAACGGTGCAGTGTTCCAAACCATTCCAGAGCCTCGTCGAGCAACGGCTTCACCGGATCCTCTCCAGGGAGACAGAGTCATGAGGAAGAAGTCGCTGAGCCTGTTCTGGCTCGTTCCGGTCGCGCTCCTCGCGTTTGCGGCGACCGCGTCCGCGCAAGAGAACATCACCGTCGAGAAGCCGGGCGCCGCGCCGCCCCCGGCCGCCCCGGTCTCGCCGAACAACGGCACGATCACGGGCGTCGTCACCGACGCGTCGACGGGCAACATCGTCGCCGGCGCGGTGGTCATCGCGTCGAGCCCCGCGCTGAAGGGCGCGGAGCAGACCGTGGTGACGGACGGCAGCGGTCGCTTCACCCTCCCCAACCTGCCCCCCGGCGACTACAAGCTGCAGGTGCAGCTCGGCGGCTACAAGCCGTTCGAGCGGGCCGACCTGGTCGTCAAGGCCGACACGACCCTCCGCGCGAGCCTCACCGTCGTGCCGGAGGCCGTGCAGATGGAGGAGGTGGTGGTGACGGGCAGCCGCGTTCGCCGCCTCGACCTCACCGCCCCCGCCCCGGTGGCGCTCTTGAGCCACGAGTCGATCGTCGAGTCGGGCCGCGCCTCCGTCGGCGACTTCCTGCAGCTGTTGCCGCAGCAGGTCACCACCTTCAACCAGCAGGTGAACAACGGCGGCGACGGCTCGATCCGCGTCGACCTCCGCGGCCTCGGCACCCAGCGCACCCTCGTCCTCCTGAACGGCCACCGCATGGTGCCGAGCGGCCTCGGCACCGACACGAGCGTGGACCTGAACACCGTTCCCTTGAACGCCGTCGAGCGCGTCGAGGTCCTGCCGGACGGCGCGTCCGCGATCTACGGCTCGGACGCCGTCGCCGGCGTCGTGAACATCATCACCAAGCGGAACTACACCGGCACCTCCGCCCAGGCCCAGTACGGCATCTCGAGCCACGGCGACGGCCAGAGCTGGGACATCTTCGCGCAGTCCGGCACCTCCGGCGACGCCGGCAGCGTGTTCTTCAGCGCGGAGTACTTCAACCAGCAGGGCATCTTCTCGTCGGCGCGCCCCTGGTCGTCGGCGGCCCTCGCCTACAACGCCAACCCCGACAACGGCCCGGTGGGCACGAGCCCCGGCGGCTCGGGCTCCGTCCCCGCCGGCTACATCGCCTTTGCCCAGGCGGTCCCCACCGACTCGACGACCTGGACCCCGTTCATGCAGCAGCTGCAGCAGTTCTACCCGGGGCAGACGCGGTTCATCAACGCCCCGACCAACTCGGCGAACCCGGGCAAGGCCTGCTACACGGACGTCTACGGGAACGAGCAGTGCTGGCGGCCGTACGTCTCCTCCGGTCCGAACAACGACACGTACAACTACCAGTCGGTGAACTGGCTCCTCACGCCGCTGCAGAGGATCTCGCTATTCACCGCGGGTGACGCGAAGCTCAGCTCGAACGCCCGCGCCTACTTCGAGGCCAGCTATACGAACCGCTCCTCGAGCATCCAGCTCGCCTCCGAGCCCTTGAACACCGGCGGGACGCCCATCGGCAGCTTCATCATCGGCACCGACAACGTCTACAACACGACCGGCATCGACGTGACCTGGCGCAAGCGCATGGTGGAGTGGGGCCCGCGCGCGTCCAGCTTCGTCGTCGACACGGCGCAGATCGTCGTCGGGGCCGACGGCAAGATCCCCGACATCCTCCCGAGCTGGACCTGGGACACGTCCCTCAACTGGGGCCGGAACGACGCGAGCACCACCCAGACCGGCTCCGCCGTCCTCTCGAACCTCTCGAGCGCGCTCGGGCCGAACTACTACGACCCGGGGAGCAAGACCGTCATCTGCGGAACGGCGGCGAACCCCATCCCGGCTCCGACCTGCGTCCCCTTGAACATGACGGGCGGCGTGAGCGGCGGCCCGGGCTCGCTCGCGGCGGCGACCTACGTCACAGGCGGCGCGCTCGTCAACTACGGCCTCGACCAGCAGGTCGTCTACGAGTTCAACACCCAGGCGGAGATCTGGAAGATCCCCACCTCGGATCGCATGATCGGCGTCGCGGCCGGCTACCAGTACCTGAACGAGGCCGCCCAGTACATCGCCAACCCGATCTCGAACGCGTTCAACAGCTTCGACTACTCCGGGCAGAGCACGCCGTTCGGCAGCTACTTCGTGAACGCGGCGTACCTCGAGCTCGTCCTCCCGCTCGTCTCGAACATGATTGCCATCAACGACCTCGAGATCACGGGCGCGCTCCGGTTCTCCGACTACTCGAACTTCGGGACGAACTGGAGCTGGAAGGTCGGCGGCCGCTGGCGCCCGATCCGCGACGTCACGCTGCGCGGCACCTACTCGACCGCGTTCCGGGCGCCGAGCATCGCCGAGCTGAACGGCGGGACCGCGACCTCGGCGGAGCAGGCGACCGACCCCTGCCAGGGCCCCCTCACCCAGGGGACGACGCTCTACAACAACTGCAAGAACAACCCCGGCAACAAGACGAACCCGAACGCCGCGCTCGGCCCCACCGGCACCGGCACGGGTGACACGAGCACGCAGTTCAACTCGCTCGTCGGCGGCAACCCGAACCTGCAGCCCGAGACCGCCAAGGTCTGGACGGCCGGCGTCGTCTTCGAGCCGACCTTCCTCAAGGGCTTCTCGATCACGGCCGACTACTGGAGCTACGTGGTGAACAACGCCATCAGCAGCCAGGGGGCGGCCGTCATCATCCCGAACTGCTACAACACGACGAAGGATGCCCAGCCGGCCGCGTGCGCCGCCATCCAGCGCGACCCGGTCACCGGCTACATCATCGAGGTGAACGACACGCTCTCGAACGTCGGCACCTACTCCACGGCCGGCATCGACATGGCGGCGAAGTACCAGACCGACACCGACATCGGCAAGTGGGGCGCCTTCTTCGCGGCCACCTGGCTCAACTACTTCGACTACACGCACCCGGACGGCGGCGTGCAGCACGTCGCCGGCACGTACGACTTCGGGTCGACGGGCGCTTCCTCCCAGGGCGCACTGTACCCGCACTGGAAGTTCAACGTGAACGTGAACTGGGCCTGGAAGGGCTGGGCGGCGAACATCGCCAACCACTTCATCGGCAGCTTCGTGGAGTGCGACGGCACCGCGCAGGGCGGCCCGACGGGCTACTACGCTACCGGCGGCGGCCAGTGCTACCAGAACCCCACCGGCTGGCAGCGGAGCGTCGGCGCCTACGACACGACCGACCTGTACGTGAGCTACACGCTCAAGACGACGCTCGGGAACACGCTCTTCGGGTTCGGCGTGAACAACATCTTCAACGCGTATCCGCGGTACATCTACACCGCCTTCTCGGCGAACACCGACCCCGGCTACGACTGGGTGGGAACGTTCTTCTACTTCCGCCTCGGTCAGACGTTCTAGTCGGTTAGCATCGTGGGGCGGGCGGGCGACAGGCGCCTGCCCGCCCCACTTCTTTTTTCCCCGAGAGCGGCGCCGATCCGTCTAGGCTTCCCGCGAAGTCCCGGGGACTCGCGAACCCGGGCGCGGCGCGGGCCGGTGCCGGCGCGCGCTATAGACAAGGAGTGACGACATGCAGCGGAGTCTCCGCATCCTGGCCGGCACGCTCGCGGCGCTCGGCGTTCTCGCCGGGGCACCGGCGCTCGCCGAACAGCTTCCCCCGGGGGCGGTGAAGGACGGAAAGCTCACGCCGGGCCTCCCTGCGGTCCCGACGTTCGGCGACGGCGGGGCGCCCGCGTGCCCCAAGAACTCGCTCAACGACGTCCTGCCGAGCGAGGTCGGGCGCGCCGCCAAGGCCGCCGGACGGCCGGCGCCGCAAATGGCCGGTCCTCTCTGCGCGATCGCCGCCACCTTCGCGAACTGGAAGGAGTCGGCCCCGCCGCGAGACGCCGTCATCGCCTTCGTCTCCGCGTGGTTCGGCCTGCCGGTCGCCGCTCGCCAGGTGCTCATCGGGAAGCTCCCGAGCGACGAGGACGCGGCCGTCGCCGAGAACCTGGCCGGGAACGTGATGGGCTTCGCCAAGCGGGCCGTGAACCCCCGCTACGCCGCCGTCGCGGTCCTCTTGCCCCGCGCCGACCGGTTCGCCCAGCGAGAGAGCCGGATCGTCGTCGTCCTCGAGGACCACGTCCTGTCGATCGATCCTCCCTTCCCGCGGCGCCTGGAGCTCGGGCAGACAGCGGTCCTCTCGGGACACCTGAACGGCGCCACCGACCCGAAGGTGACGGTCTCCGACGTGAGCGGGCAGGTGACCACCCCGGACCAGGCCCCGGGCGACGCCTTCAAGGCGAGCGTCGCCTGCGGCACCCACCCGGGGTCGATCTTCGTGCAGGTGACCGGGGTGGTGGACGGCCAGCGAGTCCAGGTCGCGAACCTTGAGCTGCCCTGCGGGAAGGACCTGCCAACCTGCGTCGACGTCGACGCGCCGAAGGTCGCGATCGAGGGACCCGGACAGGACCGCCAGGTGCTCGCGGCCATCAACGCCGAGCGGGCGGACGCCGGGCTCCCTGCGCTCGCCTGGGACGACGCGGTGGCGAAGGTCGCGGCGGCCGTCGCCGATGGGCTCGCAGACGACAAGCGAAGGGCCACCGTGGCCTCGCCGGCCGAGGTGAACGCCGCGCTCCTGAAGGCGGGCGCGGGCTCGGCGCTCGTCCTCGTGAACCCGGCCCAGGGGACGAGCGTCTCCGACGCGGCGCAGCGCCTCGTCTCGAGCCCGACCCACCGCGCCAACATGCTGAACCCTGAGGTGACGAGTGCCGGCGTCGGGTCGGTCGCGATCCCGGGCAAGGACGGGAAGAACGTCGTCTTCCTCACCGAGATCTTCGTCAAGGTCGCTTCCAAGGTCGAGTCGAAGGACCTCCGCAGCCAGCTCGTCGCGGCCATCAACGAGCGGCGCGCCGAGGCGAAGATGCCGCTCCTCAAGGTCGACGGCGTCCTGCAGTCCGCGGCGCAGAGGTACGCCGAGGAGCTCGCGGCGGCCGGGGGCAACCTCCCGGAGAGCCGCGACGATCAGCTGCTCGCGGACGTGAAGAAGTCGTTCAAGGGAACGGTGAGCATGCTGGCGGGGGCCTCCACCGTGCCGCTCGACTACGCCAAGCAGCCGAAGATGGTGGCCGCGGGCCCCGACTCCCTCGGCGTGGGCATCGCGCAGGGGGACCACCCCACGCTGGGGCGGAACACGTTCTTCGTCGTCATCCTGCGCGGCACGCACCGGTAGGGGCGGCGCGCGGGCGGCGCCCCGGGCGAGCCCGGGGCGCCCGCCGACGGGGGGCGCCTACTTCAGGCCGGCGGCCTTCGCGACCTCTTCGGCGTAGTTCTCGGACTTCTTCTCGAGACCCTCGCCGAGGACGAAGCGGGCGAAGCGGCGCACCTGGATGTTCTCGCCGATCTTCGCGACCTGCTCGGTGATCATGTCCTGGACGCTCTTCTTGTCGTCCTTCACGAAGGGCTGCTCGAGGAGGCAGAACTCCTTGTAGTACTTGTCGAGCTTGCCCTGCGCGATCTTCTCGATGATGGGCTCGGGCTTCTTCTGCTCCCGGGCCTGCGCCTTGGCGATCTCGAGCTCCTTCGCGACGACGTCCGCGGGAACCTCCTCCCGCCGGACGTAGAGCGGCGACGACGCGGCGATCTGCATGGCCACGTCCTTCACGAGCGTCTGGAAGGCCTCGTTGCGCGCCGCGAAGTCCGTCTCGCAGTTCACCTCGACGAGCACCCCGATCTTGCCGCCCATGTGGACGTAGCTCGCCACCGCGCCCTCGGTCGCGACGCGCGCGGCCTTCTTGGCGGCCGCGGAGAGTCCCTTCTTGCGGAGCACCTCCTCCGCCTTGGTGAAGTCCCCGCCGGCCTCGGCGAGGGCCTTCTTGCAGTCCATCATGCCGGCGCCGGTCTTCTCCCGGAGCTCCTTCACGGCGTTCGCGCTGATCTCGGCCACGTTCGGTCCTTTCGTTCTGCGTACTGTTGCAAGACGAGGGGGCGGACCCGCGATGGGCCCGCCCCCGCCAGTCACAAGAGCCCGGGGCGCTACTCGGCGGCGGGCGGCTCCTCCGTCACCGGGGCCACCTCGCCCTTGCGCAGGACCTCGACGTTGGCGCTCGCGGCGCCGCGGTCCTCGCGGGGCCGGCGCTCGCGGCGGCCGCCGCGGCGCTCCCGCTTCTCCCCGCGCTCGCTGGCGGCGTCGCGGTCCTCTCCCCCCTCCGCCTGCTCGCGGCCGCCGTGCTCGGCGACCCAGGCGCCGTGGCGAGCCTTGCCCTCGATGCAGGCCTCGGCCACCTTGCCGGTGAAGAGGCGGATGGAGCGGATGGCGTCGTCGTTGCCCGGGATGACGTAGTCGATGCCCTCGGGGTCGCAGTTCGTGTCGACCACCGCCACCACGGGGATGCCGAGGCGGTTCGCCTCGTGGACGGCGATGTACTCCTTCTTCGTGTCGATGACGAAGAGGGCGGCGGGAAGCCGCGAGAGGTCCTTGATGCCGCCGAGGTTCTTCTCGAGCTTCTCGCGCTCGCGCTCGAGCGAGGCGACCTCCTTCTTGGGAAGGCGCTCGTAGGTGCCGTCGGCGGCCATCTTCTCGATGGTCTTGAGGCGGTCGATCCCGGTCTTCACGGTCTTGAAGTTCGTCAGCGTTCCGCCGAGCCAGCGGTTCGTCACGTAGAACATGCCGGCGCGGCTCGCCTCCTCGCGGATGGCGTCCTGCGCCTGCTTCTTCGTGCCGACGAAGAGGACGCTGCCGCCCTTCGCGACCGAGTCGGACACGAATCGGAAGGCGGTCCGGGCGAGCCCGACCGTCTTCTGCAGGTCGATGATGTAGATGCCGTTCCGCGCCCCGAAGATGTAGGGCTTCATCTTCGGGTTCCAGCGCCTCGTCTGGTGGCCGAAGTGGACCCCGGCCTCGAGGAGCTGCTTCATGGTGATGGCCGAGCCGGCGGACTGCAGCGCACCCGCCATGGACTCGGGGGCGGGCGGCGGGGGCTCGGGAGGCGGGGGAGCGGCAAGCGGCGACTGCTCGGGGATCTGGTTCTCCATCTCTGTCTCCGGTTTCTTTCCTCCACTTCTCTTCACCCGGCGGCCATCGGGGCGCCGGGGGGAGGAAAAGCCCTCCACCCGGCCGCCGCGACCGGAGGCAGCCGGACGAGAAGTGTGTGTATTTGCAGCGGGTAGCTGCCCTTCTCGCGCCCGGCCAAGAGGATCCCGGACGGGCGTGGGGTTCCTAACACAACCTCGACGGTGGCGCAAGTGCGCAGAAGGTCTAAGGGAACCTGGGCATCGGCCCCCTACTTCCGCCACCAGGCGAGCGAGACGAGCCGGCCGTCGTAGCCCCTCCAGGCCACGGCGCGCGGCGCCGTGCCGCCGCAGGCGTGGCGAGCGAGCCGCAGGCCGATCTCGAGCGCCCGCCCGCCGCACTCCGGGCACCGGAAGGACCGCTCGAGCGCGAGCCGCTCCTCCGGAGACAGGGGGGGCGCCTCCCCGGGTGGCCCCGGCGCCGGGCCGATGAGGCCGCGCGCCCGGTAGGACTCGAGCTCCGCGACGAGCGCCCCCTCCCCGCCCCCGCCCCGGTCCCGCTCGGCCCGGGCCGACGTGGCGCAGGCGGGGCAGGGGGGAAAGCCGAAGCTCCGCGAGGCCACGACCACGGCCGCATGGCCCTCCGCCCGCTCCCACTCCCCCCGGGCGTCGATCTCCAGGGCGGGGAGGCGGGCCTGCGCCAGCGCGTCCTCCTTGCCCGGGGGGATCGCGTGGGCCACCCGGACCTCGAGCGCCAGCGCCGGCGCCCCTCCCCGGGTGACGAGCACGTCCGCCCGCAGCGCGCCGGCGCTGCCCTCGAGGACCGCGCCGTCGCCGAGCCCGGCGAGGTCCGCGGCGGTCGGGCGCCGGCAGCCGGGGCAGCGCCGCTCGAGCCGGACGGCCCGGCGCCCCGCGAAGGCCTCGAAGCAAAGGAAGAGGAGCCGCTCCTTCGCGTTGTGGTGGAGCGCCGTCTCCGGGGCCGCGAGCGGGCAGGTCGAGCCCGGGCGGTGGGCGAAGTGCCGGGCCCGCACGCGGCCGAGCCGCGCCACGACCTCCTCGCCGCAGCGGGGGCAGGCGAAGGGGGCGCGGCCGGGGAGCGACCTCCTCTCGAGGTCGCCCACGTGGACCCGCTGGCCCTGCCGGTCCCGGGCCCAGGCGAGCATCACCCGGGGCGTTGCGCCTCGCATCCCCGGGAGTGTATCTCGTGGGCGGTCCTTTGCCCGCGTGCGACCTTAACAGCGACGGAGGGATCGAGATGGCGCTCACCGAAGGAAAGAAGGCCCCGGACTTCGAGCTCCTCGACGAGGAGGGCAACGCGGTGAAGCTCTCCGACTTCAAGGGCCGCCGGGTGGTCGTGTTCTTCTACCCGAAGGCGATGACCTCGGGCTGCACGCGCGAGGCGTGCGACTTCCGCGACGAGATCGCGATGTTCCGGAAGAAGAAGGTGGCCGTGCTCGGCATCTCCAAGGACAAGCCCGAGAGCCAGAAGAAGTTCAAGGCGAAGTACCAGCTCCCCTTCCCGCTCTTGTCCGACTCCGACCTCGAGGTGCAGAAGGCCTGGGGCGTCTGGGGCGAGAAGACCATGTACGGCAAGAAGGTGTTCGGCACGATTCGCACCACCGTCGTCGTCGCGCCGGACGGGACCGTGGAGAAGGTCTTCCCCAAGGTGAAGGTGGACCGCCACGTCGCGGCGGTCCTCGAGGCGCTGTAGCGAGGCGATGCGAAGCGGGGCGCACAGGAGCCGCCCGCGCGGGGAGCGCCCGCTGCGGACCGACCTCGTCGACGCGGCGGTGCTCGAGGTGCTGGGGCGCGTCCGGGAGCAGGGCTGGCTCGCCGACCGCGCCCTGGAGGTCGTCCTGCGGCGCGAGACGCGGCTGTACTCCAACGAGCGGCGGGCCGTCGCGGAGTCGCTCTACGGCGCGGTGCGCTGGCAGGGGCAGCTCGAGTGGATCCTCGGCGGCCGGCCGGCGCTCGCGGCCGTCTACGCGGCCTGGCTCGCCCGCCACGGGGGCCTCTCGCCCCAAGAGGCGGAGCGCCGCACCGGCGTCCCGCGGGGAACCCTGGCGCCGCTCGCCGGGGCGGAGCGGCGCATCGCGGAACTCGCCGACCCGGCGCTCAGGCTCGCGGCGGAGGAATCGCTCCCTCCATGGATCGCACGGCGTCTCGTCGCCGAGCTGGGCGCCGAGGAGGGGCGCGCCCTCGCCCGGGCGATGAACGCGCGTGCGCCCCTCACCGTGCGCGCGAACCTCCTCAAGACGACCCGCGACGCGCTCCGGGCGCGCCTCGCCGCCGAGGGCGCCGCCGCCGAGCCCACGGCCTTCTCCCCCTGGGGCCTCGCGCTCACCGGTCACGCGAACGCCTTCTCCCTCGACGCCTTCCGGGAAGGGCTCTTCGAAGTCCAGGACGAGGGGAGCCAGCTCTTGGCGCTCGCCTGCGGCGCCCGGCCGGGGATGAAGGTCGTCGACGCCTGCGCGGGCGCCGGCGGCAAGAGCCTCGCGCTCGCGGCGGAGATGAGGAACCGGGGCGAGATCCTGGCGCTCGACGTGGACGAGGCGCGCCTCTCGGAGGCGCGGCGGCGGGCGCGGCGGGCCGGCGTCCACAACCTCCGCACCCAGGCGATCCCCGCCGGGCCCGAGGCGGACCGCGCGCTCGCGGCCACCGAGGGGAAGGCGGACGTGGTCCTCGTGGACGCGCCCTGCAGCGGCCTCGGGACGCTCCGCCGCAAGCCCGACGCGCGCTGGCGCCTCGAGCCGGCCGACCTCGACCGCTTCGCCGGCGAGCAGCGCGAGCTGGTGCGGCGCTTCGCGCGCCTCGTCGCGCCCGGCGGGCGGCTGGTCTACGCGACCTGCTCGGTGGCGCGAGCCGAGAACGAGGAGGTCTCGGCCTTCGCCGCCGGACTCCCGGGGCTCGAGCCCGCGCCGCTCTCCCGGGCGCTCGGAGAGGATCTCGCGCGGCGCCTCGGGGCCCCCGGCCACGAGCTCCGCCTCTTCCCGCACCGCCACGGGACGGACGGCTTCTTCGCGGCGGCCTTCGAGCGCCGCCGCTAGGGTTTTGGGAGCGCGCCCCGACGGGACCGCCATGCCCGAGCTGCCCGAGGTCGAGATCGCCGCGAGGAACCTGCGCCGCTGGGCGTCGGGGCGGCGCCTCGTGCGCGTCGAGGCCGAGCCGGCGGCGCGGCGCATCTTCCGTCCGCTCTCCCCGCGCGCCTTCGAGGACGCGCTGCGGGGGAGCCGGCTGCGGGAGATCCGGCGGCGCGGGAAGCAGATCCTCGTGACGCTCGAGGCCGACGGCGCGCCGCTGGGGCTCGTCTCGCACCTGGGGATGACCGGGAAGTGGCTTCGGCGGGAGCCAGGGGAGCCGGTGCCGGCCCACTCGCGCGCCCGCCTGCACCTCGACGACGGGGCCGTGCTCCACTACCGGGATCCCCGCCTCTTCGGCCGGCTCCGGGTGGTGCCCGGCGCGCGCTTCGAGGATCTGCCCGAGCTCGCCGGGCTCGGGCCCGATCCCCTCGAGGACGGCATCGACGTGCGCCGCCTGTGGCTCCTCCTCCGGGCGACGCGGCGGCCGGTGAAGGTGGCGCTGCTCGACCAGCGGATCCTGCCCGGGGTCGGCAACATCCACGCCAGCGAGGCGCTCTTCTTCGCGGGCGTCGACCCGAGGCGCCGCTCGCGGTCGCTCACGCGGCTCGAGGTGGGGCGCCTGGGGCGCGCGGTGCTGCGCTCGATCGAGCGCACGCTGAAGAAGGAGGACGGGCCGGAGGTGGCCTACGTCGAGGAGCCCGGCGCCGAGAACCCCTTCAAGGTCTACGCCCGCGAGGGGGAACGCTGCCCGCGCTGCCGCGCCGCCAGCCTGCGGCGCATCGTCCAGGCGCAGCGCTCGACCTTCTACTGCCCCCGATGCCAGGCGTGAGCAGCACGTGACGGAGGGCGCGCCCGTCGGCTACCATGCCGGCGCGATGCACCCCGAGGAGCTCGCCGAGCTGTCCGTCGCGGAGCTGCGGGATCGGCTCCTCGCTCGCGAGGAGCCGCTCTCGCCGGCCTGCGAGGAGGCGCTCGCCCGCGACCGGAGGGCGGGCGCCCGCTCCGTCCTCCAGGCGCTGCGGCGCAGGCGGAGCCGGAACCGCGCCGAAGGGCAGCGGCTTCGGAGGCTGCTGCGCTACGAGACGGCGCTGTGGGAGCGGGGCGTCGCGCTCGTCGCCGGGGTCGACGAGGCGGGCATGGCTCCGCTCGCCGGTCCGGTCGTGGCGGGCGCCTGCATCCTCCCCCGCGACTACCGCCCGCGCGGGGTCGACGACTCCAAGGCGCTCGCGCCCGAGGAGCGCTCGCGCCTCGCGGTCGACATCCGCCAGAACGCCGTGGCCTTCGGCATCGGCCGGGCCGAGGTGGAGGAGATCGACCGCCTGAACGTGTACTGGGCGGGGATCCTCGCGCTGCGCCGCGCCGTGCTCGCCATGCCGGTGCGTCCCGAGCACCTGCTCATCGACGCGCGAAGGATCCGCGACCTGGACATCCCCCAGGACGGGATCGTGCACGGCGACGCCCTGTCCCTCACCATCGCCGCGGCGAGCATCCTCGCGAAGACGACCCGGGACACGCTGATGGAGGAGATGGACCGGGCCTACCCCGGCTACGGCTTCGCCCGCCACAAGGGGTACCCGACCCCGGACCACCTCGCGGCGCTCAAGGAACGCGGGGCCTGCCCCATCCACCGACGGTCGTTCGCCCCGGTGCGCGAGGTGCTCGGAGCGGGCCCGAGCCAGGTCGAGATGTTCCCAGAAGGAAATTGACGCCGGGATCTCCTTCCCTTACAACCCAGGCCAAAGGACTGCCCGACGGTGCAGGTGCGCCTCGCGGACCCGGCGGATGAGCCCCCGGGCGAGGCGCCCCCCGATCCGGCAAGCGCATGGAACAACCAGAGAACCGACACTCCGCCCCGCCTGCATCGGAGCAGGCCCCCCTGAAGACCTCCCCAGCACCGGACGCGGCCCGCGCGGCGCCGCCGCGCCACGGTCACCCCGAGCCCCGCCGCCGGTCGCGGGACCGGCGCGAGGGCTCTTCGGAGCGCCCCGTCCCGCACGCGCGCGGCCTCGCCCTCGATCCCGACCTCCCTCGACCCGAGCACGAGCCGGAGATCGCGGTCGAGCGGCTCGACCCCGACGCGGTGAAGGTCATCTCGCGGCTCCGGCACGTCGGCCACCAGGCCTACCTCGTCGGCGGCTGCGTGCGCGACCTGCTCGTCGGGCGGACGCCCAAGGACTTCGACGTGGCCACCGACGCCCACCCGGGCGAGGTGAGGGCCATCTTCCGGAACTGCCGCCTCATCGGTCGGCGCTTCCGCCTCGCGCACGTGTACTTCCGGGGCGGCAAGATCATCGAGGTGGCCACCTTCCGGGCCAACCCCATCGACGTCGCCGAGGACGTTCCGAGCGACGCCGACCTGCTCATCACCCGCGACAACGTGTTCGGGACCGCGGAGGAGGATGCCCGGCGGCGCGACTTCACGGTGAACGGGCTCTTCTACGACCCGTTCCTCGGCGAGGTCATCGACTACGTGGGGGGGCGCCACGACCTCGAGGCCCGGCGCATCGCGACCATCGGCGACCCCGAGATCCGGATGCGAGAGGATCCGGTTCGCGCGCTCCGCGCCATCCGCTTCGCGGCGCGGCTCGGCTTCACCGTCGAGCCCGAGGTCTTCGCCGCCATGCGCCGCCACGCGGGCGAGCTCGCCCGGTGTGCCCCGCCCCGCGTCCTCGAGGAGATCTTCAAGATCCTCCGCTGCGGCGGTGCGGCGCGCGCCTTCGACCTCCTGCGCACCGCCGGGGCGCTGCCGGTCGTCCTCCCGTCGCTCTCCGCGACGCTCGAGACCGCCGACCCCGCGGCGCGCGCCCGCTTCCAGGCATACCTCGCCGCCCTCGACGCGCTGGTGCGCACGGGCGAGGAGGTGAGCGAGGCGGTGCTGCTCGGCGCCCTGCTCACCCACCTGCGCCACGGGCCCGGGGGCGACGGCGCCGCCGATGCGCTCCTCACCCAGCTCGTGCAGACGGCGCGGCTGCCGCGGCGCATCGCCGAGCGGACGCGGCTCGCGCTCGCCGCCCAGCGCCAGCTCACCGGCCCCCCGCGGCGGCGCCGCCGGAGGGGCGGCTCGGTCTCCGCCCAGGCGTACTTCCGGGACGCGCTGCAGATCCTCGAGATCGGCGTGCGCGCGACCGGCGAGGGCGCGGACGCCCTCGCGCGCTGGAGGGCCGAGGGCGAGCGCCGGGCGGGTGGAGGGGAGCCGGCCGGCCCCGACGAGGACGCCGAGGAGGCCGGGGGGGCGCCGTCGGCCGAGGGCGCGCCGGCCGCCGCCTCGGGCACCCCCGCCGGGGGCGACGAGGTCCGGGAAGGTCGGCGGCGCCGCCGGCGCGGCGGGCGCCGGCGACGGCGCAGGGGGCGGGGAGCCCAGGGCGCGGAGGCGCGTCCGGCGGGAGCCGTCGGCGGCGCGTAGCCCGGGGTTCATTTCGAGTACAATGCCCCAACCTGCGAAGACCCCAATGAAGACCGCCCACACCGGCAGCGCCGAGAAGACGAACGAGAGGCCGAAGCCCAGGTACCGGCGCATCCTGCTGAAGCTCTCCGGCGAGGCGCTCATGGGCGAGGGCAAGTACGGCATCTCGCCGAAGACGCTCACCGCCATCGCCCAGGAGGTGAAGGACGTCGTCGACCTGGGCGTGCAGGTGGCCCTCACGATCGGGGGCGGGAACATCTTCCGCGGCGTCTCCGGCGCCACCGAGGGGATGGACCGCTCGAGCGCCGACTACATGGGGATGCTCGCCACCGTGATCAACGCGATGGCCTTGCAGGACGCGCTCGAGAAGCTGGGCGTGCTCACGCGGGTGCAGTCGGCGATCGAGATGCACCAGGTCGCCGAGCCGTACATCCGGCGCCGGGCCATGCGGCACCTGGAGAAGGGGCGGGTGGTCATCTTCGCCGCCGGCACCGGCAACCCGTACTTCACGACCGACACCGCCGCGAGCCTGCGGGCGATGGAGATCCACGCGGACGTGCTCCTCAAGGCGACGAAGGTCGACGGGGTCTACTCGGACGATCCGAAGAAGAACCCCTCCGCGACCAAGTTCCGCCAACTCTCCTACCTCGACGTCCTGAAGAAGAACCTGAAGGTGATGGACTCCACGGCCATCAGCCTGTGCATGGACAACGACCTGCCCATCGTGGTCTTCGACCTCACCCAGCGCGGCAACGTCCGCCGCGTCGCCCTCGGGGAGGAGATCGGGACCACCGTGGGCAAGCACGCCACGCGCGCCGCCTAGGGCGCGCTGGGACAGGGGGCGAGAGATGAGCGCCGCCGACGACATCCTGAAGGACCTCTCCGACCGCATCAAGAAGACGCTCGACTCGCTGCAGGCCGACCTGCAGTCGATCCGCACCGGTCGCGCCAACCTGCACCTGCTGGACGGCATCCGGGTCGACTACTACGGGCAGATGACGCCGCTCAGCCAGGTGGGAACGCTCGCCGTGGCGGACGCGCGGCTCATCACCGTGAAGCCCTGGGAGAAGAGCCTCATCCCGGCGATCGAGAAGGCCATCCGGGACGCGAACCTGGGGCTCAACCCCCAGAGCGACAAGGACATCGTGCGGGTGCCGATCCCGCCGCTCACCGAGGAGCGCCGCAAGCAGATCGTGAAGCAGGTGAAGCAGAAGGGCGAGGAGTTCAAGATCGCCATCCGCAACGAGCGGCGGGACGCGAAGGAGCTCATCGAGGTGGCCGAGAAGGACGGGGACATCGCCGCCGACGAGGCCAAGAAGGCGCTCGAGAAGATGCAGAAGGCGACCGACGACGGCGTGAAGCGCGTCGACGAGATCTGCGCCGCCAAGGAAAAGGACGTGATGCAGGTGTGACCGGCTCCGGGCCGCGCCACCCCGTCGTCCTGTTCCTCGGGTTCCTGGCCGTCGGCACCGTGGCGGCCACCCTCTACGCGCTCTCCGGGCGCCGCTCCGCGACGCCCGCGCGCCGGCGCCTCTACGGCGCCCTCTGGGTGGCGGCGCTCCTCGTCGGCGGCCCCCTCTGGCTCGTCGTCGCCGCGCTCCTCGGCGTGCTGTGACTCACGGGCGGTAACCGTGGGCGATGGGCAGCCGCCGCCCCTCGCCGAAGGCCTTGCCCGTGACCTTCAGCACCGGGGCGGCCTGTCGGCGCTTGTATTCGCTCCCGTCCACCATGCGCAGAACCCGGCGCACGAGGTCGGGCGCGTGTCCCCGCCGTTCGATCGCTTCCACCGTCAGGCGGTCCTCGATGTAGGCCGCGAGGATGTCGTCGAGCACGTCGTAGGGGGGGAGCGTGTCCTGGTCCACCTGGTCCGGGCGGAGCTCCGCCGACGGCGGCTTCGTGAAGGTCCGCTCGGGGATGGCGGCGAACCCGAAGCGCCGGTTGGCGGCCCGCGCCACGCGGTAGACGAGCGTCTTCGGGAGGTCTCCGATGACCGCCAGGCCCCCCGCCATGTCGCCGTAGAGCGTGCAGTACCCGACGGCGAGCTCGCTCTTGTTGCCCGTGGAGAGGAGGAGCGCCCCCGTCTCGTTGGAGATC
Organism: Anaeromyxobacteraceae bacterium; assembly: GCA_035543235.1. Lineage (GTDB taxonomy): Bacteria > Myxococcota > Myxococcia > Myxococcales > Anaeromyxobacteraceae > DATJZG01. The sequence goes on from DATKJV010000076.1 coordinate 141,019, forward strand.
GCCATCAGGATCTGCCCGCGGATGCGCGCCTGCACGTTCTGCTCCGTGAGATCGCCGGGCGGCCGGCCGAAGGCGCGTCCGAGCGATTCCAGGTAGGCGGCGTGCATGGGCTCGATGGGGACCTCCTGGAAGCCGATCCCCAGGTTCCCGGCGAGCTCCCGCGCGTCCTCGAGCGAGTGGGAGCTGCTGTAGCGGGAGGGCATGGCGACGCCGAGCACGGCCTCGCGCCCCAGGGCGGCCGCGGCGACGCAGCCCGTCAGCGCGCTGTCGATCCCGCCCGAGAGGCCGATCACCGCCGAGCGGAAGCCGCACTTGCGCACGTAGTCCCGGACTCCGAGCACGAGCGCCGCGAGCACCTCGTCGGCCTGGCCGTCCGGCGTCGGATCCGGCGGAGGGGGCGGTGGCTGGGACGTCCCGTCGGGGGCGAGGATCTCGGGGCGCCCGCCGTCGAGGTCGACGACGAGCAGCGCCTCCTCGAAGAGGGGGGCGCGGGCGCGCACGGCGCCGTCCGGCCCGACGAGCATCGAGGCGCCATCGAAGACGAGCGAGTCGTCGCCGCCCACCTGGTTCACGTAGGCGATCGCCACCCGGTGCGAGCGAGCGCTGGCCCCGAGCATCCGCTCGCGCAGGGCGGGCTTCCCGAGGGAGTACGGGGAGGCGGAGACGTTCACGACGAGGCCCGCCCCGGCGGCGGTGAGCTCGGCGATGGGGTCGCGCTCGTAGCGCGGGCGGTCCCAGAACCGCTTGTCGTTCCAGACGTCCTCGCACACCGACAGCCCGAGGCGGAGGCCCAGGTCCGCGGCCGCCGCCGCCGTGGCCGACGGAGCCGGCAGGAAGTAGCGGGTCTCGTCGAAGACGTCGTAGGTGGGGAGCAGCGACTTGCGTCCCACGGCCGCGAGGCGGCCCCCGTCGAGGAGGGCGGCGGCGTTGTAGAGGCCGGGCGGCGGAGCCTCCGCGGCCGCCTCTGGGAATCCGAAGACCACCGAGATCCCCCGCGACCACTCGGCGGGCCGCGCGAGTTCGGCCACGGCCGCCTGGCAGCGGGAGACGAACTCGGGCATGTCGAGGAAGTCCCGCGGCGGGTACCCCGAGACCGCGAGCTCGGGGAAGACGACGAGCTGCGCGCCGGCCGCGCGGGCGCGGGTCGTGAGGTCCCGGATCTTGGCCGCGTTGCCGGGCATGTCGCCCACGGTGGGGTCGATCTGGGCGAGGGCGATGCGCTTCGCGGGCACGCCCGCGAATGGTAGCATCCCGCCTCGCCCATGGCGCAACGCATCCTGGTCATCGAGGAAAGCGGTCCCGTCGCCGCCGCGCTCCGCCGCCATCTCGAGGGCGCGGGATTCCGCGTCGACGTGGGCCTGCCGGGGGAGGCCGCGGAGGTGCTCGAGCCCGGGGCGTTCGCGGTGGCGGTGGTGAGGCCCGAGGTGGCCCGGGGCGCCCCGTTCCTGGAGGATCTGAAGCGCGTCGACCCGGGCCTCCCGGTGGTGCTGCTCTTCCACGACGAGGAGGAGGCGGCGGCCGAGGAGCTCTCGGCCGACGGGCTGCTCGTCGCCCCCCTCTCGCGCCCGGTGGTGGTCAGCCTGTGCCGGGCCATGGCACGCGTGCACGCGCAGTCCCTTCGCATCGCCGAGCTCGAGAAGCAGCAGGGCATGCGTCCCACCGCGGCCGGTATCTACGACTACGAGTTCTTCAAGAAGCTCCTGCTCATGGAGATCAAGCGGTCGAAGCGGTACCGCTACCCGGTGTCCTTGTCCCTCTTCGCCGTCGACCGCTGGAAGGAGATCTCGGCGCGGATGGCCGGGCGGGCGCGCGCGGCGCTCCTCGGGGAGCTCCTGCGGATGATCGCCGCGACGGTCCGCGACATCGACCTGCCGCTGCTCTACAACGAGGAGCGCCTGCTCGTGTTCATGCCGCACACGTCGGCCCGCGGAGCGGTCGAGGTGGCGAGGCGCGTGGTGCAGCGGGTGCGCTCGCACCCCGCGGACCTGACGGTGAGCGCGGGCGTGGCCACCTTCGACGGGGAGGGGACGATGTCCTTCTCCTCGCTCGTCCGGGCCGCGTCCGAGGCGCTCCTGCGCGCCCAGGGGATGGGCGGCGACCGGGCCGAGCACGCCGGCGGACGCGTGCGGCGCGATCGCATCAGCATGGGGTAGGGCCCTTGCGCGCCGCCCTCCCCGCCCTCGCGTGGGCCGCCCTGCTCGGCGCCTGCCGCCCCGACGCCGCGAGCCTTCCCGTGGTGCGCGTGCACGCGACCGTCTCACCGCTCGCCGCCGAGGCCCTGTCCGTCCTGGCGGTCAACCGGCGCGTCGCGCGGGTCGTGCTCGTGCCCGGCCTCTCCGGGGCCGAGGTCGCGTGGTTCGGCGACCCCGCCGAGGCACTCGCCGTGCGAGACCTGCTCGCGCCCGGCTCGGCGCCGCCGCAGCCGGACGTGGAGGAGCGCTGGAAGGACAGGGAGGGGCGCTTCTTCCCGCTGTGCGCGCGCGCCCGCATCCTCGTCGTGAACCCCCGCGCCGGGCTCCCGCTCGTCCCCCGCCACCTCCGGGACCTCGCCCACCCGCGCCTCGCCGGCATGCAGGCCCTCGTCCCCCTGGGGAAGGGCGCGGGACCGCTCACGTTCGCGGCGCTCGCCCAGGTGTTCGGGGAGGAGGCGGCGAGCCTCCTCGCCGGCGCCATCGCTCGCGAGCGGCCGCGGCTCGCGGCCACCGACGTGGAGGTCCAGGCGCGGGTGGCGTCGGGAGAGGCCGCCTTCGGCCTGGCCGGCTCGGAGCAGGGAGCGGCGGGCGCGGTGAGCGCCGCGGCGCTCGAGGCCGTGTACCCCGACCAGGACGGCAGCGGCACGCTCGTGTTCCCGACGGCGGTGGCCCTGCTGGGGCGGCCTGCGCCCTCGGAGGGGGCGCGGCGCCTCGCCGCGTGGCTCGCCTCGAGCGATGCCGAGGAGCTCGTCGTGGCGCGCGCGCCGGGGTACCTCCCGCTGCGCCGCGGTGTGCTGCTTCCCTACGGCGTGCGCTCCGCCGCGGAGATCCGGTCGCCCGCGCTCGATTGGGAACGGCTCGCGGACGCGAGGGCGCGCTTCGCGGAGCGCTTCGCCTCGTGGCCGGCCCCCTGACGAGACGAACCCCAATGCGTCTCCCCAGTTGCGGGTATCACCCTAAAGGGTTATATTCGGTGCCCGACTGGGTCGTTGTCGTCGGTCAATCTCCCGAAAAATCAGACACATCGGATCCGGTGAAGAAAAGTAGGCCAAGGGGGGTGGCATCCAGGCGGGGCGTTGCTATCGTTTCGATAGTCGGGTCCCGGCCGGGGATGTTGAAGAGCGGGGGGAAACCGCGAGCGGACGGGACCCGGGAGAGAGGTACGGAAGAAGCTCCTCTGGTGAAGGGATGGTCGAAGATGGCTCAGATCGACATCGAAGTTCTCCAGCCGTTCGCCGCTCGCTTTCTTGAAGGCACGAACCTGACCCCGGCCGAGCGCGCCGAGGTGCTGCGCATCGCGCAGGGCTTTGCCTGCAAGGATTCCGCGTCCGCGGCGGGCGTCTCCCCGGAGACGATCCGCGCGCGCCGCAAGCGCATCTATCGCAAGCTGGACGTTCCGGGATCGGCCGAGCTGCTCGCGAAGCTGCTCGCCCTGTCCCTGAAGATGCTCTCCAAGGGCGAGAAGATCGAGGCGCATCCCGTCGCCTCGCCGCAGCCGATGATGCCGGCGCAGCAGCCGGTCATGCGCTAGCGAGCCGCATCCGCGGCACGGACCGACGCCTCGCCCCCGACGGGGGCGGGGCGTTGTCGCTGGGAGGGGCCGGTCCTCGCCCCCTCAGGCTGGTTCGAGCCAGCGAAACACGCGCTCGGCGACGCGCGCGGGCGTGAGGCCGTACTCCTCGGCGAGCGCCTTCTCCGGGGCACTCGCGCCGAACCGGTCGATGCCGATGACGAGGCCGCCTCTGCCCGCGATCCTCCACCACTCGAGGCCGCGGCCCGCCTCCACCACCGCCACCTTCTGCCCCTCCGGAAGCACGCCGCGGCGGTACGCCTCGGGCTGGGCCTCGAAGCACTGGAGGCAGGGCACGGAGACGACGCGCGCCGGGACGCCCTTGCCCGCGACGAGCTCCGCGGCCGCCTGTGCCGTCGAGACCTCGCTGCCGGTGGCGACGAGCGTCACCCGGGCACCCGGCGGATCGGAGACCACGTAGCCCCCGCGCGCGATGTCCGACGGCCTGGCGCCGCCCTCGCGCCGCAGCGGCGCGAGCTTCTGGCGGCTGAGCACGAGGCCGGTGGGCCCGCTGCGGCGAGAGAGGGCGTGGCTCCAGGCCACCGCGACCTCCGCGCCATCGGCCGGCCGGACGACGTGGAGGTTCGGGATGGCCCGCAGCGCGCTGAGGTGCTCCACCGGCTGGTGCGTGGGCCCGTCCTCGCCGAGGAAGATCGAGTCGTGGGTCCAGACGTAGATCACCTGGATGCCGGACAGGGCCGCGAGCCGCACCGCCGGCCGCATGTAGTCCGAGAACACGAGGAAGGTGCCCACGAAGGGGACGAACGCGCCGTCGTAGGCGAGCCCGTTGGCGATCGCGCCCATGGCGTGCTCGCGGATGCCGAAGTGGATGTTGCGGCCGGCGTGGCGCTCCGGTCCGACGCCAGGCGACCCCTTGATGTCGGTGAGGTTCGACTCGGCGAGGTCCGCCGAGCCCCCCACGAGCGCCGGCACGAGGGCCGCGGCCTTCTGGATCGCGGCCTGGGAGAGCTTGCGGGTCGCGTCGCTCCCGTCGGCGCCCTCGAGCAGCTGTGCCTCGAGGTCCGGCGGGACGGTGCGCTCGAGGTGCGCGTCGAGGAGCCGCGCCTCGACGGCGTGGGTGGCCCTCCAGTCGCGTTCGCGCCGCTGCCAGGACTCGTAGTCCGCGAGCTTTCCCTTCACGACCTCGCCGAAGTAGGCCCGCACGTCCTCGGGCACGAGGAACCGGGGCTCGAGGGGCCATCCGAGGAACTGCTTCGTCGCGCGCAGCTCCTCCTCCCCGAGCGGCGCTCCATGGGCGCTCGACTTGTCCTGCTTGCCGGGGGACCCGAAGCCGATGATGGTCCGGACCCGGATGAGGCTCGGGCGCGACGGGTCGCCCTTCGCCTCGTCGATGGCCCGGGAGATCCCGTCGTGGTCCCGACCGTCCACCGAGAGGACCTGCCAGCCCTGGCCTTCGAGGCGCCGGGTCACGTCCTCCCCGGAGAAGGAGAGTGTCGTGCGGCCGTCGATGGTCACCTGGTTGTCGTCGTAGAGGTAGATGAGCCGCCCGAGCCGGTGGTGGCCGGCGAAGCTCGCCGCCTCCGAGGCCACGCCCTCCATGAGGTCGCCGTCCGAGACGATGGCGTAGGTCCAGTGGTCCTCGACCGGGTTGCCCGGGCCGAGCCTCGCGCAGAGCATCGCCTGTCCGAGCGCCATCCCCACGCCGTTCGCGAACCCCTGGCCGAGCGGTCCGCTCGTCACCTCCACCCCCGGGGTGTGGCCGAACTCCGGGTGCCCGGGTGTCCGGGAGTGGAGCTGCCGGAAGCGCTTCAGGTCGTCGAGCGAGAGGTCGAAGCCGAAGAGGTGGAGCAGCGAGTACAGGAGCATGGAACCGTGGCCGGCCGACAGGACGAACCGATCCCGGTCCATCCACCGCGGATCGCGCGGGTTCAGGCGGAGGTGGCGCGTCCAGAGCACGAACGCCATGTCGGCGGCGCCCATGGGCATTCCGGGATGGCCGCTGTTGGCCTGCTGGACGGCGTCCGCGGCCAGCATGCGGATCGTGTTCACGGCCTTCTCGGCGAGCGCGGCGCTGGGGATGTGGGCCATTTCGGGTCTCCGGAGGGGACCCGAACAATCACCCAGTGAAGCTTCGAGATCAAGCGCAGCCGACAGGCCGCGCCTCAGCGCCTCTCGGACCGCCGCCAGTCGGGCGGGGCGAAGAGGACCGCGCCGACGACGAGGGCGACGAGCCCCAGGGCGCGCACCGAGCCCCGCCCGAGGAGGAGCGCGACGAGCGGGACGCCGCCGCCCACGACGAGGGCGAGGGCGCGCCAGGCAGGACCGGGGAGTCTCTCGAGGAGGCGCATCCCGAGGCTCGCCCCGCGCGCCGCATCCGCGCCGAGGCGCCCGTCCGGCGCGGGGGCGCCGGCGTCCGGCGGCGGCGGGGCGGCGCCCCCGGCGGCGCGGGAGGCCCAGAGCCTCTCGTTGAAGAGCCGCTGTTCTGCCGTGTCGAGCTGCGCCCCGCAGCGCTCGCACGTGGAGGCATAGCGCGAGCTGTCGGCGAGGCAGCGCGAGCAGCGCTGGAACGGCGGAGCGCCATCGGGGATCTCGGCGACCTCGAGTGGCCGCTCGGGAGCGGGTCGGAACCGCTCCAGCCCGGGCTGCGGTGCGTGCGGGGGGCGGGCGTGCGGCGCGGGCTCGCCCCCGACGTGATCGAATCGCTCGTCGTGCGCGAGCGGGTCGACCCGGCCGGGCGCCGCCTCGCGGGGGCGCTCGAGCTTCAGGAACCGGTCGCGCGTCTCCGAGCCCACGGTCACCCGGGACGCGCCACGGCGGGAGGTGCACTCGCGGTCTCCGGCGAAGGCGAGGCCGGGCGCGTGCGGGCCCGCGCCCAGTCCCGGAGCTCTTCGATCTCCTCGCGGACGGTGGTGGCGAGCGGGAAGGTCTCCCGGACGGAGCGCGTCAGGTGGTCCTGCGCGAGGTCCCGGCCCTCCGCGAACGCGTCGTAGAGGGCGGAGATGACGGCCTGCTCGATCTCCGCGCCGCTGAACCCCTCGGCGAGGCGGGCGAGCTCGGAGAGGTCGAAGGCCTCGGGCCGCCGGCCGCGCCGGGCGACGTGGATGCGGAAGATGTCGCGCCGTTCGGCCTCGGAGGGGAGGTCCACGAAGAAGATCTCGTCGAAGCGCCCCTTGCGCAAGAGCTCCGGGGGCAGGAGGTCGACGCGGTTCGCGGTGGCGACGACGAACACCGGGGCGGTCTTCTCCTGGAGCCAGGTGAGCAGCGCACCGAAGACCCGGGCGGTGACGCCTCCATCGGCGCTCCCGGAGGAGCTGCTCCCCGAGAGCCCCTTCTCGATCTCGTCGGTCCAGAGCACGGCGGGTGCCACGCTCTCGGCGACCCGGATGGCCCGGCGGAGATTCTCCTCGGACGAGCCCACGAGCCCGCTGAAGATGCGCCCCATGTCGAGGCGCAAGAGCGGCAGCTTCCACGTCGAGGCGATGGCCTTCGCGACCAGGCTCTTGCCGCAGCCCTGCACGCCGAGCAGGAGCAGCCCCCTCGGCTCCGGGAGCCCGAAGCGACGAGCCGGCTCCCCGAAGGCGTTGGCGCGCCGGGAGAGCCAGGTCTTCAGGTTCTCGAGGCCTCCGACGTTCTGCAAGTGCTCCTCGGTCGGGTAGTACTCGAGCAGCCCGCTCTTGCGGATGACCTGCCGCTTCTCGTCGAGGATGAGGGCGATGTCGGCGCGCGAGAGCTTCTGGTCCGAGGCGATGGCCTTCGCGAAGGCGTTCTCGGCCTCCGACAGGGTGAGGCCCTGGGCGGCCTTCACGATCTGCTCGACGTCCTCGCGGCGCAGGTCGACGACCGCCTTCTTGCCGCGGACCACCACCTCGGCGATCTCCCGAAGGAGGTCGTAGAGCTCCCGGTACGTCGGGAGCGGGACGTCGAGGACCGTGATCTCCTTCTCCATCTCGGGCGGGATCTGCAGGATGGGCGAGAGGAGGATGAGCGTCGTGTACGTCGACTTGAGCGACTGCGCGAGCTCCCGGAGTGCGCGGACCACGCCCGGATCGGAGAGGTAGGGGTGGAAGTCCTTCAGGACGACGAGGGACGGATCGGCCAGCTTCTCGATCGCGGCAAGCGCGGCCGGAGGCTCCCGGGACGCCTCCGGGGCCGGGGTTCGCGACCCGCCCTGCTGGCGGAGCCCCTTCGTCGCCGACCAGGTCAGGTAGGCCTTCCCGTGCTCCCTGGCGAGCTCCTCGAGGTGGGCGTCGACCCGCTGCTCCTCCCAGCTCACGAGGTAGACGAGCGGGTAGCGGGCGCGGACGAGCGTCTCGAGCTCCTCGACGAACCGCGGGCGCTGCGGCGCCGCCCCGGGCGTTCCGCGCGACCCAGCGCCATCCGTTCCCGTCATCCCGGGGAGGATACCAGGGGGCCGGCGCCCCTTCCTCTCCGCGCCCCGGCCCTTCGCTACGGGCTGCGGACCCACAGGAGCCGATATGCGCCCCCGGTGTCGTCCACCGCCGCGATCGAGCCCGGGGGAAGACCCTGCGCCGCGCCCGCGGCGAGGGAGACCGCCTCCGCCATCTCGGGGTTGTGCCCCACCAGGAGCGCCCCCGCGCCCGCGCCGCGCCCGAGCCGCAGGATGTCCTTGCCGGTGGAGTGCCCGGCGGCGAGGGCGCCCTCGACCTCGGCGCGGACGCCGGTCGAGGCCTCGAGCAGGGCGGCCGTCTCGAGCGCCCGGGCGTACGGGCTCGCGAGCACGCGCGCGGGCCGGAACGCCACCGGGAGCGACGAGAGCAGGCGCGCGAAGGAGGCCCGCCCTTCCTCCGACAGCGGCCGCTCGCGGTCCGCGACACCCTCGGGCCGCGCGGCCTCGGCGTGGCGGACGAGGTAGAAGAAGGCGCTCACGGCGACTCGGGCGCGACCCGGCCGCTCCGCTCGGCAAGCGAGCGCAGCCTCGCCGTGGTCGAGGTGTCGGCGAGCTGCGGGGCGAGGTCCAGGGGGACGCGGAAGCTCCAGTTCAGGTCGTTCACCGTCCCGGGCACGTTGACGCGGTCCCGCCAGCCCATCGCGTCCTGCAGCGGGACCAGCACCAGGTCCGAGCGCGACTGGTAGAGGAGCTCGAGGAGCGCGTCGCGGACGCCGTCGTCGTAGCGCTCCGGCGCCTCGATGGCGAGGCGCGAGAGGCCGGGGATGGCGAGGAGCGCCTTGCGCTCCGCCGGCTCGAGCGACTCGTACCAGTCGGCGAGGGAATCCGTGTCATGGGTCCCGCTCGTCGCGAGCGAGGCAGCCGGCCAGCGCGCGGGGTCGCGGTATGCGCCGGCGTCCTTTTCCCAGCGGAGGACGCGATAGCCCGGGATGCCGAGCGAGGCGAGCGAGGAACGCACGAATTCGGGCACGACGCCCAGGTCCTCGGCAATGACGCGCGCGCCTCTGGCGAACGCGGCGAGCACCCGCTCCCCGTTCTTCACCTGCTCGGGCTCCGTCGACGGCACGAAGCCCGGCTCGCCGCCGTCGTTGGGACGGAAGTAGCTGCGGTAGTACCCGACCACGTGGTCGACGCGGTAGGCGCCGTAGAGCTCCGCATAGCGGCGCGCCCGCTCGCCGATCCAGGAGAGCCCGTTCTTGGCCATCTCGTCCCAGCGGTAGACGGGCAGGCCCCAGTCCTGGCCCTCCGCGCTGAAGGCGTCGGGCGGGACCCCGGCGCGCGCGTCGAGCCGGAAGTCGAAGGGCCGCGACCACACGTCCGCCGAGTCGGTCGCCACCATGAAGGGGAGATCCCCCATGAGCTCGGCCCCCGCCTCGTTCACGGCCCGGCGTGCGGCGTGCCACTGGAGGTCGAGCTGCCACTGGAGCCAGCAGCGGTAGAGCACGCGCTCCGAGAGCGAGGCGCGCGCGGACGCGAGCGCCGACGGCTCCCGCGCGCGAAGGCCGTCGTCCCACTCCCCCCAGCTCCGTCCGGCGTAGAGGTCGTCGTGGAGGGCGACGAAGAGCGCGTAGTCGCACACCCAGGAGGCGTGCAGTGCGCGGTACTCCTCGAGCTCGCGCGCGCGGGCGCTTCGCCGGTGCCACTCCCGGCCGAGGAACGAGCGGAACGCGAGCTCGCTCGCGCGGTGCTTGAGCGCCCGCACGTCCCGCCAGCGAACCCGTGGGGAGTCGCGGACGGCGGCGAGCAGCTCCCGGTCGCCGTCCGGGAGCGCGTCGACTCCCCCGGCGGCGGCGAAATCCTCGACCGACTCCACGGCCAGGTAGACCGGGTCGATGGCGAAGGCGGAGAGGGCCGAGTACGGGCTGTTCTGACCGCGCGCCGCCTCCGTGACCGGCAGGACCTGGACGAGCGCGAAGCCGGCCGACGAGGCCCAGCGGGCGAAGGGCACCAGGTCCGGGATCTCGCCCAGGCCCCAGCCGGAGGGGGAGCGTATCGAAAAGAGCGGGAGGAGGACGCCGGCCTGACGCATCGGAGCGGAACCTTGTAGCCTCATTCGTGGAGCGATATCCAGGGGCGATTTTGTCCCAAGGTGCGATCTACCGAGGGCGCTTCGCGCCCAGCCCCACCGGGCCCCTCCATCTGGGGAACGCCCGCACCGCGCTCCTCTCGTGGCTCGCGGCGCGCGCTCGAGGGGGAGCCTACGTCATGCGCGTCGAGGACCTCGACGGGCCGCGGGTCCGGGAGGGGCTCGAGGGGCGAATCCTCGCGGAGCTGCGCTGGCTGGGCCTCGACTGGGAGGAGGGTCCCGACGTCGGTGGCGCGTCCGGCCCGTACCGCCAGTCCGAGAGGATGGAGCTCTACGCCGCGGCGCTCAGGCGCCTCCGCGAGGCGGACCTCGCCTATCCCTGCTTCTGCTCGCGGGCCGAGGTGGCGCGGGCTTCCCAGGCACCCCATGCGTCCGACGAGGGTCCGCGCTATCCGGGCACCTGCCGGAGCCTCTCCGCGCGGGAGCGGGTCGACAGGGAACGCTCGAGGCGGCCGGCCTGGCGCCTGCGGGTGGGGGAGAGCCCGGTCCGATTCGTGGACGGGTTCCACGGCCCGCAGGCGGTGGACGTCTCCGCCACGGTCGGGGACTTCGTCGTCGCCCGCGCGGACGGGACGCCCGCGTACCAGCTCGCCGTCGCGGTCGACGACGCGGCGATGGGCATCACCGAGGTGGTGCGCGGCGACGACCTCCTCGCCTCCACCGCGCGCCAGCTCCTCGTCTACCAGGCGCTGGGGCTGTCCGCGCCGGCCTTCGCCCACGTTCCGCTCGTCGTCGGGCCAGACGGAGAGCGCCTCGCGAAGCGGCACGGCGCGCTCTCCCTGGGAGAGCTCCGCGAGCGCGGCGTCGGCCCCGAGCCCGTCGTCGGCCTCCTCGCCTCCCTGTCCGGCCTCGCGCCCGCCGGGGCGGCGCTGCGGCCGGCCGAGCTGGTCGACGGCTTCGACCTCGCCAGGATCCCACGGGCGCCGGCGCGCCTCGACCCGGTGGCCGTGGCCCGCCTCGGTGCCGCCGCCGGCGGCGCGAAGGGGTAGACTCCCCGCCGTGACGATCCTCCGCCGGACGACCGACCCGCGCTGGACGGAGGTGGCGCTCTCCGACCTCGACGCCACCCTCGGCGACCATGCGCACTGCGAGAAGAAGGCGGCGGCCACCGCCGTGAAGCTGGTGGCCGACCACCCGGATCGGCCGGACCTGGTCCGGAAGATGGCGAAGCTCGCGCAGGAGGAGACGCACCACTTCCTCACGATCCTGAACGAGCTCGCGAGGCGGGGCCGGACCCTGCCACCCGACGGTGGCGACCCGTACGTCCAGGGCCTCCTCCGCATGGTCCGTGGCGGGCCCGCGCGGCTCCTCGACCGGCTCCTCGTCTGCGCGCTCGTCGAGGCGAGGAGCCGCGAGCGGTTGGCGCTGCTCGCCGCCGCCCTCCGCGACGAGAGGCTGCGCGACGTCTACGGGCGCATGGCGGCGGCCGAGGCAGGCCACGAGACGCTGTTCGTCGAGCTCGCGCGCGCGGAGGGCGGCGAGGCCGCCGTGACCCGGCTCGCGGAGCTCGCCGAGGCCGAGGCGGCGCTCGTCGCGTCGCTGCCGCTCCTGCCCCGGATCCATTGACCGCGGCCCTGGGGCTCGCGAATTCGAGGGCTTGAGGGCAGCCACCCCCCGTCCCGGGGGCCCCGCTTGCCACCGCCCCGCCGCCGACTAGCATAGATCGCATGGGGCGGCTTCCCGCGCCCGCTGGCCTTTCCATCCTCGCTCTCGCGGCCGCCACCGCCTGCGCCACCGCGCCGCGCACCTTCCGTTGCCCCGCCGCGGGCGGTCCGCCCTGGCACGAGATGGCGAGCCTCCACTACGTCCTTCGCACCGACCTGCCGGCGCCCGAAGCGGGGGAACTGCTCGGAAAGATCGAGAGGCTGCGAGCGGCGGTGGCCGTGGGACTGCCGGGGGACGGGCCTTCCCCGGAAGGGCGCGTGAGCGTCATCGCGTTCCGGACGCTCGAGGAATACCAGCCGTTCTCGCCGGAGGGCGCGCTCGGCTACTACATCCGCGATGAGGGCGGGCCGCCGCGGATCGTCGTCCCCGGCGAGATCGGGTCGTGGCAGAACGCGATGCTGGCGCACGAGATCACGCACGACTTCCTCGCCGTGCGCTTCCGGCGCCAGCCGCGCTGGTTCTCCGAGGGGCTCGCCGCCTACATGGAGACCGTGCAGTCCAACTCCTCCGGGACGACGGTCACGGTGGGGGCCCCGGTGGCGGATCGCCTGAAGAGGGCGCGAAGGACGCCGGTCCCCGCCGGCGAGCTCCTCGCCTGGGACGGGGGCCCGGGGGAGAGGGCGCTGCTCGACTACTACGCGACGAGCTGGCTGCTCGTGCACTGGCTGGTGAGCACCCGGCCGAACGACTTCGCGGCGTTCGAGCGTCAGCTCGAGGCCGGGCTCGCCCCCATGGCGGCCTGGCAGGCGGCGCTGCCCGTCTTCGACCCCGACCGGCCCGGGGCGCTCGACGTGCTCGACGAGGAGCTTGCTTCGTACGCGCGAAGCGAGCTCCCGGTCCAGCGCCGGCGGGGCGACCCCCTTCCGATCGTCGCGTACTTCGAGAGGCCCATGGCGCCCCCGGAGGTGCACGCCGCGCGCCTCGAGATCTGGCAGTTCGGGTCCGAGCCGAACCCGAGGGGGCTTCGCTCGGAGATCGAGGAGGCGCTCCTCGAGGATCCCGCGCACCCGGTCGCGCTCGAGTACCTGGCCGCGGTGGAGCACGCCGATCCGCTGCCGTACGCGCGACGTGCCGTGGCCGGACATCCGAACGACGTCCGCGCCCAGACCTTCCTCGCCGAGGCACTCGACGGGCCGATCCTGGTGAACGAGCGCGAGGCCGCGCTGCGCCGCGCGGCCCAGATCGCGCCGCGCAACGTCGCCGCGCTCCACAACCTCGCCGAGGCCCTGCTCGCGAACGGCAAGGCGGCGGAGGCGCTCCCCGTGGCCAGGCTGGCCGCCCAGCTCGCCCCCTGGAGCTCCCCCGTTCTCGCCGGCTACGCCGCCGTCCTGTCGAGCCTCGGCCAGTGCGCCGAGGCGATCCCCGTCCAGCAGAGGGCCATCGACGCGGTTCCCGACCGCGGCTCCCCGACCGAGCGACGGGCGCTCGTGCGGAAGCTCGGCGCCTACGAGAGCCAGTGCCCGCCCTCCCCCGGGGCGGGCGAGTAGCGTCGTCGGCTCGCCCGGGCCTCACTCCAGCCGCGACGGATAGGTCGGCAGGCTCTCGTTTCCGTCGGCGTCCACGGTGGCGACGGCGAACACGTTGCTGTCGGGCACGACGCCGGCGAGGACGACCTCGCCCTGGCGCGGGTAGTTCGTCGCGCGCTGCCAGGCCACCGAGTCGGCGCGGCGGCGGTAGACGACGACGCCGACCACGCGAGGGTCCTTCGGGAGCGCGAGCCGGAGCCGGGTGTCCGGACTCACCGCCCCTCCGAGCGAGAGCTCCACGAGCGGCGCCGGCGCGGCCGACAAGTGCCCGGTCGCGGCGGCGAGCGCGCGGCCGAGCTTCGCCGCATAGGCGGCGTCGAAGTGGGCCAGGTCGTCGCCGTAGCTGCGGCCACCCGCGGTCCGGACGTCCTGGTGCTGGCGATCGTAGTGCTCGTGGGCCTCGGAGAGGCGGACGGCCGGATACCCCAGCCGGGCGAAGCTCATGTGGTCCGACCCGCGCGCAATCCGGTCGCGCCGCAGCATGACCCAGAGGTCGAGGTTCTCGACGTAGCGCTCGCCCACCCTCTTCAGGTAGCGCGCCCACTCTCGCGCCGCGCCGTCGTTCTCGGAGCCGAGCGCCTCCCGCAGGCGGCGCCGAGCCTCGGTCTCCCCCGCGCCCACCCCCTCGCTGAAGATCCGCGCGTCCACGCTGTCCTTCACGCCGTCCTGCCCCTCCGTGTTCCCGGCGATGTCGATGCTGGTCGCGGCCAGCACGTCCACGCCTTCCGCCTTGAGCTGGCCCGCGAGCCGCGCGGACCCGACGAGCCCCTGCTCCTCCCCGGCGACGGTCACGAAGTACACGGACACGGCCGGCCGCTCTCGCGCCATCACCCGTGCGAGCTCCAGGACGATGCCGACGCCGCTTCCGTCGTCGACCGCCCCCGGCGCGTCGGAAGAGGCGTCCATGACGTCGGAGGCCCGGCTGTCGTAGTGGGCGACCACGACGAGCGCCTCCTTCGCCCGCGCGCCGTCGACGCCGGGCAGGATCGCCCCGACGTTCCAGATCTCGGTCGGCCGGGGGATCCGCGGCCCCGGCTCGCAAGTGAAGCGGTCCAGGTACGGGACGAGGCGCGAGCCTGGCTCCCGGGCGAGAGCCTCGAAGCGGGCGACGAGCCAGCGCCGGGCGGCGCCGATGCCGCGGGCGTCCGAGGCGGTGTCGGAGAGGGTGTGACGCGTCCCGAACCCGACGAGCGCCTCCACCGTGGAGCGCATCCTCGAGGGATCGACCGAGGCCGCGAGCTCATCCACCCGCGGGCTCTTCGCCTGCGGAGCGGTGGCGACGAGCAACGAGGCGAGGAGAGCGAGCGTGGACATGACTTCCTCCCGGGTGCGCGGAATCCTACGAGGTGCCCGCCCGCCAGGCCAGCCGCCCCCACCTGGCGGGAATCGGTCCGACGGGGTAAGCCTCACCCCCGACCGTTTTCGACGGAGCCCGACGGTGCCCCACAACGCCCGAGCCCTACTCCTCGCCCTGCTCGTCGCCGGCCCCGCCGGTGCGGCCGCCGCGCAGCCGATCCCACTGCCGCCGCCGCCGCCGGCGGCGAGCGGCGCCTCGGGCCGCATCGACCCCGAAGCGGCGACCCGCGCCTACCTCGACCAGGTCCCCCCCGCGACGAGGGCGCGGTCCGACGCCTACGCCGAGGGCGGGTACTGGCTTTCGCTCTTCGGCTTCCTCTGGACCGCGGGCTCGCTACTGCTGCTGCTCTTTGCCGGGACATCGGCGCGCATGCGCGACCGGGCCGAACGGCTCGCGCGCCCGGCGGGCGTCCGGGCGGCGATCTACGGCGCGCAGTTCATGATCGCGCTGTCCGTGCTCTCCTTCCCGCTCGAGCTCTACCGGGACCACTACCGCGAGCACCAGTACGGCCTGTCCAACCTGACGCTCGGCGGATGGCTGGCCGAGGAGGCGAAGGGGCTCGCGCTCGCGGTGGTGCTCGGCGGGCTCGGGGTGGGCCTGCTCTACGCGATCGTGCGCCGTGCGGGAAAGGCGTGGTGGCTCTGGGGCGCCGTCGCTGCCACGGCGTTCCTCGCGTTCCTCGCCCTCGTCACGCCGGTCCTCATCGTGCCGATTTTCAACGAGCAGAAGCCGCTTGCCGACGCGCGGGTGGTGAAGCCCATCCTCGCCATCGCGCGCGCGAACGGGATCCGCGCGGCCCAGGTGTGGGAGGTCGACGCATCGAAGCAAACGAGGCGCATCAGCGCGAACGTTGCCGGACTCCTCGGCACGGAGAGAATCACGCTGAACGACAACCTGCTCGCCCGCGCCTCCCTCCCGGAGGTGGAGGCGGTGATGGCGCACGAGATGGGCCACTACGTCCTGCATCACATCTACAAGGGACTGCTGGAGTTCGGCGTGCTCGCGGTGGCCGGGTTCGGGATCGTCGCGACCCTTTTCGAGAGGCTGCGGCGACGCTACGAGGCGCGTTGGCGCGTGCGAGGCATCGCCGACCCCGCGGGACTGCCGCTCGCCGCGCTTCTCTTCTCCTCCTACTTCTTCGTTCTCACGCCGATCGTCAACACGCTCGGCCGGACGGCGGAATACGAGGCGGACCTCTTCGGGCTGAACGCGGCGGGACAGCCGGACGGGTTCGCCCGGGCCGCGCTCCACCTCGCGGAGTACCGCAAGCTCGAGCCCGGCCCGTTCGAGGAGGCGATCTTCTACGACCACCCGAGCGGGCGCACCCGCATCCACGCCGCGATGCGCTGGAAGGCGGGGCACCCCGAGTCCTGGGGCGCTCCGGGCGGAGGCGGCGACGCGAGCTCGGAGGGAGGGGCGTCGCCCCGGTAGCCGCCCAGCCGCCCCCACCGCACGGCGAGGAAGGCGGCGAGTCCCGGCGGGAGGCGCAGTGCCCCGTGGCCTCGAAGCACGCGGGCCGGGAAGCCCGCGTCCGCGACGGCGGCGGCCACCTCGGACCTCGGGTAGAGGCGGAGGGAAGCACGTCGTCCGCGCACCGACAGGTCCTGCCGTCCCGCACGAAGGTCGTGATGCGGCGCGTGAGACGACCAGCCCCCCCGCGGGGCGCCCGCTCCCGCAGGCGGGACACCAGCCCGGCGCCGCCGCGCTCGGCGAACCCCGAGAAGCCCGCATCGTGGACGAACGCGAGGGCCTCGCCGTACCCGCCGGCCCGCCCGGCGCTCAACGCTGGGCGTGTTTGCGCGCGCTCTCGAACTCGTCGCCCGGCTTCCACGCCGGGAGCGAGGGCGCGTTCGCCACGCGCAGACCGACGACGAGGTCGAGCTGAGCGTCCTCGACGGCGCCGGAGAGATCCCAGGAGCCCGGGGAGGGCGGGTACTCGTCGGTCGGCTGGTGGTAGTCGTGCAGCACGTACTCGTCGCTCCGCTCCTTCCCCCAGCCCGGCGGCCTTCCTCGGTAGGTCGGGCCTCCCGTGACGGACACGCCGGGGATGCCGACCCGGGCGAACTCGAAGTGGTCGGAGCGGTAGTAGGAGCCGCGATCGGGGAACGGGTCGCCATGCACCGTGCGCCCCTGTGCCGCGGCCACGGCGAGGATCACCGGGTCGAGGTCCGACCGCCCGAAGCCGAGCGCCGTCACGTCGGTGGTCCTGCCCCACTTGTTGATGCCGTCCACGTTGACGACCGCGGCGATGTGGCCGGCCGGGACGGTCGGGTGGCGCGCGAACCAGCGGGAGCCGAGGAGGCCCTGCTCCTCCGCCGTCGGGAAGACGAAGAGGAGCGAGCGGCGCGGCGGGTCGGACACCGCGGCTCGGGCGATGGCGAGCACGGACGCGCACCCCGAGGCGTTGTCGAGCGCCCCGCCGAAGACGTTGCGCTGCCCCTCCACCGGCGGCTTGCGCTGGCCCAGGTGGTCGTGGTGGGCGGTGAAGACGACGGCCTCGCCCCGCAGCGCAGGGTCGGTGCCGGGGAGGAGGCCCACGACGTTGGCGCTCTCGATCCGCTCGAGGCGGACCGGCATGTCGAGGGACATCCTCACGCCCAGGGGGGCACCTGCGAAGCCCTTCGCCTTGGGGTCCTTGGCCGCCGCCTCGTCGGCCCCGAGGTCGCGTCCCCCGAGGCGGAAGATCGCCTCGGCGGCCTCGTGGGCGATCCAGCCCTGGAAGGGAAGGAGGGGCTCGCCGGGGTCGGGCGGCAGCGTGAAGCCGACCGAGCGGTTGGAGGTGGCGACGACCTGCCAGGGGTAGCTCGCGGACTCCGTGGTGTGGATGAGCAGCGCGCCGGCCGCCCCGTGGCGAGCGGCCTCCATGTACTTGTAGTCCCACCGGCCGTACCAGACCCGCACGCCCTCGCCCGCGAAGGGCGGGTTGAAGTTCAGGAGAACGACCACCTTGCCGCGGACGTCGACGCCGCGGTAGTCGTCCCAGCCCTGCTCCGGGGCGACGATCCCGTAGCCCACGAAGACGAGCTCGGCGTCCTTCACCTGCACGTGGTCGGTGTCGCCCAGCGACCGCACGACGACGCGGGCCGAGGTGCCCGGGCCGGTCGGCAGGTTGACGACCTCGGTTCCCCGGCGGAACGCGATCGCCTCCGGCGGCGTGCTCACGTGGCGGACCAGGGGCACGTTCTGGATCCAGGACGGCGGGGCGCCGTCGCGCCCCGGGACCCCGGGCTTCAGGCCCATCCCCTCGAGCTCGGTGGCGACGTAGCGGATGGCGATCTCCGACCCCCGGGTCCCCGGGAAGCGCCCCTCGAGCAGGTCGTCCGAGAGGAAGCGGATGTGGGCGGAGATCTCCGCCGCCGTCACCCGCGCCGCGGCGGTGGCCTCGGCGGGCGCGAGTCCCTCGGTCTTCGGGGCGGCGGCCGACGCGGGCGAGGCGGCGAGGAGCCCGAGGAGGACGAGGGACGAGCGCCGGCGAAGGATTCGATCCATGGCGTGAGGGCCTTTCGTGCGGTGTGGGTCGAAAAGGGTCGGGGGCCGGTGTTAGCCGCCCGGGAGGCGGGTTTCAAGGCCATTCCTCGCCGGGTTGGACGCGCCCCACCTCCGGGAAGGGTCGGGACGTCCGAGGCGTTCTCGCGGCTCGGGAAGTCGTGTCTAATGCGCGGCCGGCAAGGCCCAAGGAGGTCCGCATGCTCCCCCATTCCCCCCGCGCCCTCTTCGCCTCGGCAGCCCTCGCGCTCGCCCTGCGCGCCGGCGCGGCCGAGGACGCGCGGCTCCTCCGCTTCCCCGACATCAACGGGGACACCATCGTGTTCTCGCACGGGGGGGACCTCTGGACCGTACCGGCGTCGGGCGGGACCGCCCGGAGGCTGACGAGCGGCGCCGGGATCGAGCTCTTCCCCCGGTTCTCGCCCAACGGGAAGTGGATCGCCTTCACTGGGCACTACGACGGGTCGTCGGACGTGTACGTCG
The DNA here is from genome assembly GCA_035543235.1 of Anaeromyxobacteraceae bacterium. Taxonomy (GTDB): domain Bacteria; phylum Myxococcota; class Myxococcia; order Myxococcales; family Anaeromyxobacteraceae; genus DATJZG01. Next base: position 159,753 of record DATKJV010000076.1, read on the forward strand.
TCCCGTCCGGGGGCGGCACGCCCCGGCGGCTCACCTGGTACCCGTCCCGCGAGAACGTCGACCGCCTGGGCTTCGACAACATGGTCATCGGCTGGACCCCGGACGGAAAGGTGCTCTTCCGCAGCCAGCGCGGCCCGATCGGCGGGTTCATCGGGGCGCCGTACACGGTGCGGCCCGAGGGCGGCCCGGCCGAGCCCTTCCCGCTCCCCGAGATCGGCTTCGCCTCGTTCTCGCCCGACGGCCACAAGGTGGCCATCACCCGCATCTTCCGCGATTTCCGCACCTGGAAGCGCTACCAGGGCGGAATGGCGCAGGACGTGTGGATCTACGACCTGGACACCCGAGCGATCGAGCGGGTCACGGACTGGCGGGGGACGGACACCCAGCCGATGTGGATCGGAGGGTCGATCTTCTTCCTCTCCGACCGCGAGGACTGGAAGGTGAACCTGTGGCGGTACGACGTGGCCACGCGAGCCACCACGCGGGTGTCGGCCTTCGAGGAGTTCGACGTCAAGTGGGCGCACTCCGGGTCGGGTCGGATCGTCTTCGAGAACGGGGGCTACCTCTACGTCCTCGACCCGAAGGACGGGCAGGCGCGGAAGGTGCGCGTGGACCTCCCCGACGACGAGCGCGACGCGCGGCGGCGCTGGGTTCGGGTCGACGACAGGATCACGGACGCGGAGCTCGGGCCGGACGGCCAGCGGGCCGTGTTCTCGGCGCGCGGCGACGTCTTCACCGTCCCCGCCGAGAACGGGGACGTCCGGAACGTGACGCGCACGCAAGGCGTGCGCGAGAAGAACGCCACCTGGTCCCCGGACGGCAAGAGCATCGCCTACTTCTCGGACGCGACCGGCGAGGAGGAGCTCTACGTCGTCTCCCAGGACGGGAGGTCGAAGCCCGTCCAGCTCACCCACGGTCCCCCGAGCTGGCACTTCCCGCCCGTCTGGTCTCCGGACTCCCAGAAGATCGCGTACGCCGACAGGGGCCTCAGGCTCTGGTGGGTCTCCGTCGCGGACGGAAAGCCGGTGCTCGTCACCAAGTCCCCGCGCCGGGAGATCTCGGAGTACGCCTGGTCCCCCGACTCCCGGTGGATCGCCTACGCGAGCAGCGCGGCGAACGAGTTCTCGGCGGTCTCCCTGTACTCGCTCGAGACCAAGGTGACCACGCAGGTCACCTCGGACGCCTTCGAGACCCGGGAGCCCGCATTCGACCCCGAGGGCCGTTACCTGTTCGTGCTCTCCGACCGCGACGTGGCCCCGACCCTCGGCGAGTTCGAGCGGTCCTTCACGGTCAACCGCACGACGCGGCCGCACGCAATCACGCTGCGCGCGGACCTGCCATCGCCCTTCGCGCCCCGCAGCGACGAGGTGAAGGCCGCCGAGGCGCGCGAGGCCGAGAAGAAGGAGAAGGAGAAGAAGGAGAAGGAGCAGAAGGAACGAGCCGCGAAGCCCGAGCCGCTCCGGATCGATCTCGCCGGCATCGAGGGGCGGATCGTCCCGTTCCCGGTGGCGCCCGGGAACGACCGCTCGCTGGTGGCGGTGAAGGACAGGGTCTACTGGCTCGCCCGGCCCACGCGGGACCTCGGCGAGGGCGGGGGCACGGGGTCGATCCGCGTCTACGACCTCGAGAAGCGGAAGGAGACCGAGCTCCTCGGGAACGTCGAGCAGTTCGACGTGTCCCGCGACGGCGCGAAGCTCCTCTACAAGTCGGGCTCCACCTGGGGGATCGTCGAGCCCAAGGAGGGCCTCAAGGTCGGCGACGGGGCGCTCAAGCTCGAGGGGATGCGGATGGAGCTCGACCCGCGGGCCGAGTGGGCGCAGATCTTCGCGGAGACCTGGCGGCTGTACAGGGACTTCTTCTACCTCCCGGACATGGGCAAGGTGGACTGGCCGGCCATGCGACGCCGCTACGAGCCGCTCCTCCCGCACGTCACCCACCGCTTCGACCTCACCTACGTGCTCGGGGAGATGGCCGCGGAGCTCGGGTCCGGTCACACCTACGTGGGCGGCGGCGACCTGCCCCGGCCGGAGCGGGTGCCGGTGGGCACGCTGGGGGCGGACCTCGAGCTCGATCTCCGGTCCGGTCGCTGGCGCGTCGCCCGCATCCTCCCCGGGCAGAGCTGGATCCCGGGGCGTCGCTCGCCGCTCGCCGCCCCGGGCGTCAAGGTCTCGGCGGGCGACTACCTGCTCGCCGTGGACGGGGTGGAGCTCTCGGCGGCCGACGACCCCTACCGACTGCTCGCCCAGACCCCGGGCCGGACCGTGACGCTCGCCGTCAACCAGAAGCCCACGCGGGAGGGGGCGCGCGAGGTCTCCGTCCAGCCGCTCGCCGACGAGTGGGACCTCCGGTACTTCGACTGGGTGGAGGCCAACCGGCGGCGCGTGGACGAGGCCACGAAGGGCCGGGTCGGATACGTCCACATCCCCGACATGGGGCCGCGGGGCCTCACCGAGTTCATCCGCCAGTACTACCCGCAGGTGAACAAGGAGGGGCTCGTCGTGGACGTGCGCGCGAACGGCGGCGGGTTCGTCTCCCAGATGATCCTGGAGAGGCTGCGCCGGAGGGTGGTGGGCATGTCGAACCTCCGGGAGGAGCAGCCGGGGACGTGGCCGGCCGCGGCGCTCCACGGGCCGCTCGTCGCCATCGCGAACCAGTACTCGGCCTCGGACGGGGACATCTTCCCCTACTTCTTCCGGGCCTACGGGCTCGGCCCCATCGTCGGACAGCGGACCTGGGGGGGGACGGTCGGGATCCGGGGGCTCTCCTCGACCATGGTCGACGGGGGATACACGTTCGTGCCCGAGTTCGGCGTCTACGACCTGAAGCGGAACTGGATCGCGGAGAACGAGGGCGTTTCTCCCGACATCGAGGTGGACAACCTGCCGAAGGACGTCCTCGCCGGGCGCGACGCCCAGCTCGAGAGGGCCATCGCCGAGGTCCTCGCCCGCGTCGAGGCCGAGAAGCCCTCGCTGCCCCCCGCGCCGCCGTCGAAGGACCTGCGCGCGCCTCCGCCGCCGGGCGGCGCCGGGTCGCGCTAGACGGGCGTGCCGAGGGCCGCTGCCGCCGTCTCGCGGAGGTAGCGCGCGGCGAGCGACAGCGTGCGCCCGGGGCCGCCAGTCGCGGAGGCCAGGGCCGGGGCGACCTCCATGACGTCGCCTCCGGCGAGGCCCACCTCCCGGCCCAGGCGGCGAACCAGCTCCACGACGAACTCGGGGTGCAGGCCGCCGGGCTCCGGCGTTCCGGTCGCGTCGGCGAACGACTCGTCGGTGCCGTCGATGTCGTTGGAGAAGTAGACCGACGACACTCCCGAGCGGCGCACCGCCGCGACGAGCTCGTCGAGCGCCCGCTCCGGGTCGGCGAGCACCTCCGCGGCCCAGATCTGGCGCACCCCGGTCGTCCGCTCCCAGTGGGAGCGGTCGTGGCGCGAGGCCCGCAGGCCCACCTGCACGAGGCGGCCCCCGCGGCCGAGGAGCTCGTTCGCATGGAACGACCACGTCCCGTAGCAGTACTTCACCCCCAGCCGCTCCTCGAGCAGGTCGGTGTGGGCGTCGACCTGGACGAGGCCCAGGGCCGGCCGCACCCTGTGGAGCGCGGCCACGGCGGGCCAGGCGGCGGAGTGATCCCCGCCGAGCACGAGCGGCATGGCCCGGGGGTTCTGGCCGAGGACGAGGTCGAGGACCCGCTCCGCGATCGAAAGGGGGGACACCGGCAGTCGCGCTCCGGCCTCGCCCGCGACCGGGTACAGCGCGCGCCGGGACGCGGCCTTCTGCCCGTCCGACAGCATGTCGTCGTGGAGGAGCTGCGGGACGGTGAGGACGTCGCCGAGGTCGACGAGGCCCGACGCCTCGGCCCGGGCGAACCAGCCGGGGTCCTCCTCGAGGATGCGAAGGCGGATGGCGAGCGGCCCCTCGCTCGCGCCGCGGCGACGGCCGGCGCCCGTGTCCGACGGGACGCCGACGAGCACCGCCCGGGCGGAGGCGGCGCGCGCGAGGCGGGCCCGGAAGCGCTCGAGGACCTCCTCGCCGCTCGCGGCCCCGTAGAGCCGCCGCTCGAGCGCCTCCTGCTCGGCCCGCCCCGTGGAGACGAGGGGGACCCCGCCACCGGCGGGGCGCAGAAGGAGGGCGAGCTCCTCGAGCGGGGTCAAGGGGATCCCGCTAGCGCCGCGCAGGGCGCTCCTCTTCCGCGGCCCGGGCGCGGACGAGCTCGACGAGGGTGCGAACGCCCGCCCCGGTGCCGCCCTTCGCCACGTACCCCCTCTCCTTGGAGGCGTTGGAGGGCCCGGCGATGTCGAGGTGCGTCCAGGGCGCGTCGCCCACGAACTCCTTCAGGAACAGGGCGGCGCTGATGGACCCGCCCCAGCGGGCACCGGCGTTCTTCAGGTCCGCCACGTCGCTCTTCAGCTCCTCCTTGACGGAGTCGGTGAGCGGAAGCCGCCAGGTGTCCTCCCCGGCGGCACGGGCCGCGGCGAGCACCGCGTCGATGGCCGGGCCGTCCGGCCCGAAGGCGCCGGTGGTCGTCATGCCCAGGGCGACGACGCAGGCGCCGGTCAACGTCGCGAGATCCACGACCATGGCCGGGTGGAGGGTCTCGACGCCCCAGGCGAGCACGTCCCCCAGCACGAGCCGCCCCTCGGCGTCCGTGTTCGTCACCTCGACGGTCTTGCCGTTGCGGGCGATGAGGATGTCGGAGGGCTTGTAGGCGCGCCCGCCCGGCATGTTCTCGCAAGCGCCCACCAGCGCGTGGACCGGGAAGGGCGGGGCGAGTTCGGCCACGATCTTCATGGCGGCGATGGCCGCGGCCGCGCCCGCCATGTCGGTCTTCATGTCCACCATGCTCTCGGTGGGCTTGAGCGAGAGGCCGCCCGAGTCGAAGGTGATGGCCTTGCCGACGAAGACCGTGGGGGGCTTCTTCGCGGCAGAGCCCTTGGGAACGTAGGAGATCTTCACGAGGCGCGGCTCCTCGGCCGAGCCGCGCGTCACGCCGAGGAACATGCCCATCCGGAGCCCCGCGATCTCGTGCGGCCCGAGCACCTCGGCGTGGAGGCCGGCCTCCTTGGCGAGCTCGCGGGCCGCCTGCGCGAGCCGCGTCGGCGTGCAGGCGAGCGGCGGCTCGTTCACCCGGTCCCGCGCCCACGACACCGCCGCGGCGACGGACCGCGCGAGGGAGACGGACTCCTTCACCTCCTTGGAGCGTTCGAGCCCCTGCGGGACGAGCACGAGCAGGGAGTCGACGTCCTTCGACTTCTTCTTCTCGCTCTTGTAGCGGTCGAAGCGGTAGGCCCCGAGCAGCGCGCCCTCGACGATGGCTCGAGCCTCGTGGGCGGTCTGGCCCGGAAAGCGCGGGGCGACGAAGGCGAGGCGCCGCGCGCCCGCCTTCTGGGCCGCGCGAGAGGCCTTGCCGGCCGCCATTCGCAGCGCCTCGAACCCGCTGCGCGGCAGCGAGGTCTGCGCCGCCTCCCGCCCGCCCATCCCGAGGAGCATCACGCGCTCGGCGCGCAGCTTGCCCAGGGCGCGAAGCGAGAGGCTCTGGTCGGGCTTCCCCTCGAACTCCTCCTCGCGGGCCGCCGTCGCGAGGTGGCCGGAGAGCCGCCGGTCGATCTCGGCGAACCAGCCCTTGTTGCCCGAGACCTCGTCCTCGAACACCGGAACGGCCAGCACCGAGGCCTCGGCCTCGAGCGGTGCCGCCCCCGTCACCTCGACCTTCATTCGAACCTCCAGGCGCCCGCCGCGCCGCGGCGGAAACGCACGATCGATACCACGTTCACCGGCGGCGCGCCGCCGTCTGCAGGCGCTGCAGCGCCTCCCCGGCCTCGCGGGCGCCACACGCCGGGTCGGTCCGCGTGAGCTTCAGGAAGGCCACGACCGCGTGCTCCTCGCGCCTCTCGGCGAGCGCCCGCAGGTGGGGGACGGCCGACGGGCTGCCGCTGTCGCCGAGCCGGCGGGCAGCCGCCCGGCGCAGCTCGCAGTCCGGGTCGACGAGGAGCGGGGCCCAGGCGCCGACGACGTCGATCCGGTCCTCCGCGCCGAGGAAGCGCAAGAGCTCGAGCGCCCGGAGGCGCTGCGCGCCCGACGTGCGGGGCAGGACGGCCACCACCGCAGGCGCCGCGGCGGGGCCGGCGCGGGCGAGCACCCGGGCGGCCCTCTCGGCCGTCCGGCGGTCGCGCACGAGGGCGCCCGCGACGTCGGCGAGCGCCTCCGGGTCGAGGGCCGCGGGGTCGGCCTGCGAGGCGGTCTCCAGGCTGTCGAGGGCGGCCGTGGGCTGCCCGAGGCGCTGCTGCGCTCGGCCGAGGAGCGTCCGCAGCCGGGCGTCCCCGGGCCGCGACTCGAGGGCTGCCTCGGCCACCTCCCGCGCCCGGTCCGGGCGCCCTTCCTCGAGGAGCCCCTCGACCCGCGGCACCGGACGCGTGAGCGGGTAGAGGAGGGCGGCCGACAGCGCGAGGGCGGCGGCCGCCGCGCCCGCGACCGCAACCCAGTGGCGCCGGCGGCGCGCCACCGCCGGAAGCGGCGTCGGCAGCGAGACCGTGATCGACTCGCCGGCCGGCACCTCCGGGCCGGCGTCGGATGCCCCGGCGAGGGAACCGCCCGCGGCGAGCGCTCCCGCGAGGTCGCTCGCGAGGGCGGCGGCGCTCCGCGGGCGATCGGCGGGATTCTTCGCGCAGGCGCGGGCCACGGCGGCGACGAGGGCAGGGCAGCCGGCGAGGGCCGGCCGGACCTCGGCGAGCGAGGGCACGGGCTCCGTGGCCTGCTTCATGACCAGCGCGCGCGGGCTGTCGGCCTGGAAGGGGTGGCGGCCGGCGAGCATGCGCCACGCGACGATGCCGACCGCGTAGATGTCGGCGCGCGCGTCGACCTCCTGCCCGAAGGCCTGCTCGGGGGAGAGATACTCGGGCGTGCCGACGACCAGCCCGACGTCGGTCGTCGCGGCGCCCTGCGGCTCCGAGATCTTCGCGATGCCGAAGTCCAGGATCTTCACGACCGGGCGTCCGGGAGCGGACGCGTCGAGGAATATGTTCTCGGGCTTGAGGTCGCGGTGCACGACGCCGCGCCGGTGGGCCGCCTCGAGCCCAGCGCAGACCTGGACGAGGATCGGCACCGCCTCGTCCGGGGCCATCGGGCCGGTGCGGCGGAGCCGGTCGTACAGGCTTTCTCCCTCGAGCAGCTCCATCGCCAGGAAGAGGTAGCCTTCGGGACTGCGCCCGAAGTCGCTCACGCGGACGATGTTCTCGTGGTCGAGGGAACTCGCGATCTCCGACTCGCGGCGGAAGCGCTCCGCCAGGTCCGGCGAGGCGGAAAGGTCCGGACGAAGCACCTTGAGCGCGACGTCCTTGCGCATGTACACGTGCTCGGCCCGGAACACCGCCCCCATGCCGCCCGAGGCGAGGTGGGAGGAGAGGCGATAGCGGCCGTCCAGGGTGGTCCCGAGCAGGGACTCGGGCAGGAAGGGCAGCCGGCCCGGCCCGGTGCGCCTCTCGTCGCCTTCGGCGGCCATGGCGCCGGAATGTAGCACCACCCGGAGGTGGGATGCCCGCCCCGGGCTCCGGACGGCGCCCTACCCCCGCGGCTCGCTCCCGTGGCGGGCCGTCACGACGGTGTGGATCCCGCCGCGGACGCCGAAGTCCCCCTGGACCTCGATGAAGCGGGGGGCGAGCGCGCCCACGAGGTCGTCGCAGATGCGGTTCGTCACCGCCTCGTGGAAGTGCCCCTCGTCGCGGAAGCTCCAGATGTAGAGCTTGAGGCTCTTGAGCTCCACGCAGCGCTTCCCGGGCACGTAGCGGATGCGGATGGTGGCGAAGTCCGGCTGTCCCGTCTTGGGGCACAGGCAGGTGAACTCCGGGCACTCCATCGAGATCACGTAGGGGCGCCCGGGGTTCGGGTTGGGAAAGGTCTCGAGGTCGCGGGAAGGCTTCGTGGGCATGCCGGCGGAATCTACCACCGCACCGGCGGCTGCGCTCCGGCGCCTTCGAACCCGGTCCCGCAGCGCGGGCAGCGCCGATCCCTCTCCACGCGAGTCGGCCGGGGAGCGGTGGCCGGCCCCGGACGCTCGCCGCGGATCCAGAGGGACTTGTCGCAGGCCGGGCACCGCGGGGTTCCCAGGGCGCCGATGAGGAGCGACAGCGCCGCGCCGGCGACCAGCAAGGGGAGCCCGCCCCGTAGGCTTCGCGAGGCGTAGGAGACGAAGGCGTAGCCCACGACGGCCGAGCCCGCCGCCCAGGGGAGGAGCCGCCTTGCGCCCCGCGCCCGCTGCAGCTCGCGGTGGACGTGGACCCACGCGGGCGGCGCGGCCGGAGGCATCAGAAGCGGATCCCGAAGATCGCGAGCACGGAGAAGACGAGGACCACGAGCGCCTCTCCGGCGATGAAGCCGGAGGCGAGCGGCATGTTGTAGGTCGCCTCCGTCCTCGGGCTCGCTCGCGCCCACAGGGCCTGGGCGATGCCGCCGGCGACCATGGGCACCACCGCGTAGCCGGGAATGAGCATGCCGAGGCCGACCGCGGTCGGCGAGGGCAGGAACCGGTGCCAGCGCGGCTCGAGCACGGTGACGAGCGCGCCGAGCGCGAGCGCCAACGAGAGCGCCGCCATCGAGCCCGGCGGCAGGAAGGCGAAGCCCTTCGAGAGGAGCTCGGCGAAGCCGGCCCACTTCACGCTGATCGGGGACGTGAGCCCGCCTTCCCCGAACCCGTACTTCGCGCGCAGCGCCGGGTACACGACCGCCACGGCGGCCGCGCCCACCGGCACCCCGAGGAGCTGCAGGAAGGTGAGGTGTCGGTTGTTGGAGCCGATGATCTTGCCGGCGCGGTAGCACTGCATGAGGTGCTCGCCCTGGCCCGCGACCGTCCCGCTCATCCCCGAGCCGATCATGTTCACCGGCAGGTGCCCCGGGGAGAGCGCCGCGAAGACGGCCTGCATGAGGTTCGCGAGGGCGCTGATGGGCGCCCAGTTCGTCTCCCCGAGGACGCGGATGCCGACGAGCATGAGCGGGAAGGAGAGGAGGAGGGACACCGCCGAGAGCCACAGCGGGAAGCCCAGCGAGGCCTTCTGGACGACGGCGAGCGCGATCGACGAAAGCACGGCCCCGGTGACGACCCAGCGCATGGGGAACTCGCCGGAGTCCGCGTCGCGCGAGGAGAGGTTCTGGAAGGTGCGGGCGATGACCTGCCACTTGAGGACGAGGGCGGTGACGCCGCCCGCCACCATGAGGCCCGTCGCCGGCCACATCACCCACTTCAGCACCTCCCCGAAGGTGAGCGCGTGGACCCATCCGCGGGCGAGCAGCGGCTCGGGCGCGATGACCCAGGCGAGGACCATGCCGAGCAGCATCGACAGGGTCACCCGGAGGCCGACGAGGAGCCCCGCGCCGAACGAGAGGACGCCGAGCTCCGTGCCGAGCCGCAGCGCGTGACCGTGGCGCCCGAAGTCCCATTCTCCCGGGAAGAGTTTCATGGGGCCGTCGCGCACGAAGCACAGCGCGGCCGACAGGCCCATTCCACCGGCGAGCGCCTTGAGGCGCTCCGCCGCCTCCCGGCGCCCCTGGTAGAGGACGACGAGCGTCTCGCCGGCGGCGGTGCCGTCCGCGAAGGTGAGGTCCTCCTCGTCGATGTAGTGGCGCCGCAGCGGGACGGCGAGGAAGGCCCCGACGAGCCCGCCGAAGGTGAGCCAGAGGAAGATCTGCCAGCCGGAGAGGTGGAGCGAGAACCCCAGCCCGGGCCGGTCGTTCAGCATGTCGATGGCGGCGAGGACGATGACCATGAAGCCCGTCTGGCCGGCGGCGGTGCCGGCCGTCTGGGCCATGTTGCTCTCGAACCGGTTCGAGGCGACGCCGGTCGCGACGGCGAGCAGGCCGAGGAGCATGTAGCCGAAGAAGGCGCTCACCACCGAGATGTTGGGCCCGTACCCGATCTTCAGGACCACGTACGGGTAGCAGGCGCCCATGATGGCCGCGACCGCCACGGCGACGGCGACGGCGCGCAGCGTGAGCTCGCGCGGGGGGGACGGCGCGGCCGCGGGGCCGCCACGGGGTTCGCTCGCCATGGGGCCGCCTTCTACCCCGATCCGGGCATCGGCCGCCACGCCAGGGCGCCGGGACGTCAGAACTCGAGCACGATCTTCCCGAAGGACTCGTTCTTCTCCATCTGCTCGTGGGCCTCGCGAACCCGTTCCGCGGGAAGCGCCCGGTCGAGAACCGGCCGCACCTTTCCGGCGGCGACGAGCGGGAGGACGTCTCGCGCGTAGGCCTGGGTGGCCTGGATCTTCTCGTAGAGCGGCCGTGGGCGGAGGACCGTGCCCGAGACCTGGGCGCGGGCGCGCATGAGCGCCCCGAGGTCGAGGGTCGCCTTCGGCCCGCCCATGGTCCCGATCACCACGATCCGGCCGAGCGGCGCGAGCGAGGCGAGGTTCTCGGACGCGTAGGGGGCGCCGACGAAGTCGAGGATGACGGGCACGCCCCTCCTGGCGGTCAGGCGCCGGACCTCGTCCGCGAACTTGGGCTCCGAGCCCGAGACGAGCACCCCGTGGTCGAGGCCCAGGTCCCTGGCCTTCTCCAGCTTGGACGCCGTGCGGCTCGTCCCGATGACCGTGCCGCCCATGGCCTTTGCGATCTGGACGGCGGCCGTGGAGACGCCCGAGCCGACCGCGTGGACGAGGACCGTCCAGCCGGAGCGCATGCCTCCCTGGGTGACCATGGCGTCGTGCGCGGTGATCCCGGCCTCGGGCAGCGTGGCGGCCTCGGGAAAGGAGAGGCCGCTCGGGATCGCGAGCAGCATGAGCGGGTCGGCGATCGCGAACTCGGCCTGGGCCTCCCCCGCGGCGATGGCCATCACCCGGTCGCCGGGCTTCCAGGCGGTGACGCCCTCGCCGACCGCGGCGACCTCCCCCGCGAACTCGAGGCCCGGGACCTCCTCGCGATAGCCCGGAGGCGGCGGGTAGAGGCCGCGGCGCTGGAGGAGGTCGGCGCGGTTCAGCGCCGCGGCGCGAACCCGGACGAGCACCTCGCCACGCTGCGCGACCGGGTCGGGGATCTCCCGGACCGCCGCGACCTCGGGCCCGCCCTTTCCAGCGAACACGACGGCTTTCATGCGACCCTCCTCACCCCGGGCGCACCGAAGTGGCCGGAAGCGGTCCCGAAGGGTGCCTCGAACGCGGCGCCCTCCTCGTCCCGCGCCACTTCCGCGTGCCCCGGGGTGACGCGCCCGAGAGGATACCCTCCTGCGACCGCCGCCGCGACCCGGTCGTCCTCGGCGGCGCAGGCCGCCCGAGGCTCGAGCCCCGCGAGGGATTCCGCCGGCTGACACGAGACCGCGAGGCAGTAGCCGTTGAACGTGCCCTCCCACCACATGCGGAGCTCCGCGGGGGCGGTGGCCGCGCGGGCGGCCTCCGCGAGGAGAGCCTCGCGGAAGGCGCGGAACGCCGAGGTGTCGTGGCGAGCGTCCGCGCCCGGTGGCAGGAGGCTCCCGTAGCGGCGGCGGAGCTCGTCGAGGGCGAAGTGGAGGACGCGCGCCGCCATGCCACGAGCCTACCGCGCCGCGGCGTCGGGGCAGGGGAAATGGGAGGTTCGGGCCCCCCCTGATATCATCGGCACGGCGAGCTCATGCGGCGGATCCTGATCGTCGACGACAGCCGCTCGGTGCGGCGCGCCTTGGAGGCGAGCCTCGAGCCTTACGGTCTCGAGGTCGACCAGGCGGACAACGGCGCCGTGGCGCTCGCGAAGCTCAGGCGGGTCCCCTTCGACCTCGTCTTCCTCGACCTGAACATGCCCGTCCTGGACGGGCCGGGGATGCTCCGGATCATCCGCCACTCGGGCATCCCGGTGAAGGTGGTCCTCGTCACCTCCGGCGCGCCCACCGCCACGGTGGCGGCCACCGTGAAGCTCGGGGCCGGCGACTACATCCAGAAGCCCTTCACGCCCGAGACGGTGCGAGACGTGGTCGCGAAGACCCTCGACGTCGACCTGTCCCGGTCGACGCCCGAGCGGCCGGGGGTCCTCGTCCAGCACCCCGAGGTCCGCGTGCGGGAAGAGCTGCGGAAGGTCCTCCCCGAGCACGTGGCCGTGGACGGGGACGCGGCGCTCGCCCGCTGCCTGGAGCTGGCCGAGAAGACGCGCTACCGCCTCGTGTTCCTCGACCACCGCGTGCTCGAGGGCGAGGTGGAGACCGCGGCCGACCTGGTGCGGGCGCGCCTTCCGGAGGCGGGGATCCTGGAGCTCCGGCCCGGGGCGGCGCCCGGGGATCGGACGAAGGGCCGGGGTGAGCTGGACGGTGCCCTCGCGCCCGAGTTCGACGAGGCCGCGGGCGACTTCCTGTACGCGAGCTACCTGCGCCCGCTCGTCTTCGCCGAGCCCTCCGGCGTCCGCGTGGCCGGCCACCGCGGGGCCCCGGAGGAGGCAGCCGCCTACTTCGCCCAGGTTCGCCGCGCCCTGCTCGCGCCGAGCGCCGAGTGGGGCAAGGACACCGGCGAGGTCGTCGTCGACCTGCAGCGCGCCCCGGATCAGGCCGAGGATCTCTCGGCGCTCGTCCGCGACGCCCAGGGGCACTTTGCCGAGAAGGGGATCGCCGTCACCTTCACCGTGTCGAAGGCCATGCGCAACGCGCTCGCCGCCCGCACCGACATGGGGAACGCGGTGATACTCGAGGGCGGCGCCGGCTAGGCGCGGGACCGGGCCCGGCCCCGCGCCTCGCCGCGGGTCGCTAGACGAGCGCCACCGGCCGTGGGCCCAGGATCGCCTGGGTCACCTCGCTCTCCCGCTTCTCGTGGTCGCCGAGGATGCGCGAGAGCATGGCTGCCTGCGCGGCGAGCCCGGCGTGCTCGCCCTTGCCCTCCCTGGCCTGGTCGAGGAGCTCCCGGACGTTCGCGAGGATGCTCTCGTGCTCCGCGAGGATCTCCGCGAACTTCTGGCGCTCCACGGGCGCCTTGGTCCCGAGGATGGCGAAGAGTCCCTGCGGATGCTCCTCGCGGGCGAAGTGCTCGACGAGCGTCGCGTTGAGATCCTCGAGCGCTCGGACGAGGGTCGGCATCTCCTTCGACTGGCGGATGCGGCGCCCGATCTCGTGGAGCTTCGCGTGGTCCTCGTCGAGGAGCCGCTGCGCCCTCTGGACCGTGTCGGAGGGCTGGAACTGCGCCGCCTCGGTGCTTTCCACGAGCGCCAGGGTGGACGCCTGGCCGGCGGAGAGGACCTCGTTCACCTGGTCGAAGTAGCCCGTGCCGACCTCCGCCTGGTGGCGGGTGGCCGTGTAGCCGCGGGACTCGGCACCGAACTCGGCGACCTGCAGCTCGGTGTACGCCTGCATGCCGCGCAGCCGGTACTCGGAGGCGAGCTGGAACATGGAGTAGTTCAGGGCGTGGAACCCGGCCAGGGTCACGAACTGGAACTTGTAGCCCATGGCCCCGAGCTCCCGCTGGAACTTGGCGATGGTCGCGTCGTCCAGGTTCTTCTTCCAGTTGAAGGAGGGCGAGCAGTTGTACGCGAGCATCTTGCCGGGGAACTTCGAGCGGATGCCCTCGGCGAACTCCTTGGCCTCCCTGAGGTCCGGCGTCGAGGTCTCGCACCAGATGAGGTCCGCGTAGGGGGCGTAGGCGAGCCCGCGGGCGATGGCCGTCTTCACGCCCGACTTCAGGTGGTGGAAGCCTTCCGGCGTGCGTCCCTTGGCCTTCTCGATCCACGGGGCGTCGTACGGGTCGACGTCGGACATGATGAGCTTCGCGGAGTCGGCGTCGGTGCGGGCGACCAGGATGGTCGGCACGCCCATCACGTCGGCGGCGAGCCGCGCGGCGTTCAGCGTCCGCACGAACTGGCTCGTGGGCACGAGCACCTTGCCGCCCAGGTGGCCGCACTTCTTCTCGGAGGCGACCTGGTCCTCGAAGTGCACCGCGGCCGCACCGGCCTCGATCATGGCCTTCATGAGCTCGAAGGCGTTGAGGGGGCCGCCGAAGCCGGCCTCGGCATCGGCGACGATGGGTGCGAACCAGTGCGTCCCGCCCTTGCCCTCGCCGGTCGCGATCTGGTCGGCGCGCTGGAAGGCGCGGTTGATGCGGCGGACCACCGCCGGGACCGAGTCGGCCGGGTAGAGGCTCTGATCGGGGTAGGTCTGCCCGGCGGTGTTCGCGTCCGCCGCGACCTGCCAGCCGGAGAGGTAGATGGCCTCCAGCCCTGCCTTCACCATCTGTACGGCCTGCTGGCCGGACAGGGCGCCGAGCGCATGCACGTAGGGGCGGGAGTGCAAGAGCTCCCAGAGCCGCTCGGTGCCGAGCCGCGCCAGCGTGTGCTCGATCCGGACCGAACCCCTGAGCCTCTCGACCTCCCCGGCGTCGTAGTTGCGCTTCACGCCCTCCCAGCGGAGCGGGTCCGGGTGCGCCGGCCAGGGCGAGGCGGGCCTCGCGACGACCAGCTCGGCGACGTTCCCGGCCGGCTCGTCGCGGTCGAGGATGGCGTAGGCGGGAATGGTGAGGAACTCGTCGAACTCCTTGGAGGTGGACCCCTTGACGTAGAGGTCGCGCGCCTCGGGGAACCGGCCGGCGGCGAACTGCTCCGCCCCGACCTCCTTCTGGATCCGCTCCATCTCCTCGTCGACGAGCTGGACGAAGAGCTCCCGGGTGACGTGCTTCCCGTTGTCGAGGGCCATGCCGTGGCGCAGCCACTGCCAGACCTGGGCGCGGGAGATCTCGACGGTGGCCGCGTCCTCCATCAGGTTGTAGATGGGGACGCACCCGGTCCCCCGCAGCCACGCCTCGAGGTACTGGACGGCCACGCGGACGTTGTGGCGAAGGCCGGCCTCCGTCCTCGTCCCCTCGGCGGGCGCGAGGAGGTCCGCCTCGGCGACCTTCACGTCCTCGCGCTTGCGGTCGATCTGGTTCGGGGTCTTCATGTGCTCGTCGAAGATGGCCTTGGCGACGGGCACGAGGCCCGGATGGGCCACCCAGGTCCCGTCGTGGCCGTCCTTCACCTCGCGGAGCTTGTCCGCGCGGACCTTCGCGAGCGCCGCCTCGCTGGCGGCCGGGTCGTCCTTGATGGGGATCTGCGCGGCCATGCCGCCCATCGCGTGAACGTTGCGGCGGTGGCAGGTCTGGATGAGGAGCTGCACGTAGGCGCGCAGGAACCCCTTGTCCATCGTCACCTGGCTGCGGTCGGGCAAAACGACCTTCGGGTCGTTCCGGAACTTCTTGATGAAGCTGAAGATGTAGTCCCACCGCCCGCAGTTGAGGCCCGCCGAGTGCTCCCGGAGCTCGAAGAGGATCTCGTGCATCTGGAAGGCGGCCGAGATGGTCTCGACGAGGACGGTCGCCCGGATCGTGCCGCGGGGCAGGCCCACCTTCTCTTGGGCGTGGACGAACACGTCGTTCCACCACCGCGCCTCCTCGTAGTGCTCGAGCTTCGGGAGGTACAGGTAGGGGCCGGTGCCGCGCCGCACGAGCTCCTTCGCGTTGTGGAAGAACCACAGGCCGAAGTCGAAGAGCGAGGCCGGAACGGGCTCGCCGTCGACCTCGAAGTGGCGCTCGACGAGGTGCAGGCCGCGCGGGCGGACCATGAGCACCGCGGTCCGGTCGGCGAGCCTGTAGGTCTTTCCGGTCTCCGGCGCGGCATAGGTGATGGTGCGGCGGATGGCGTCGCGGAGGTTCTGCTGGCCCGAGAGCACGTTGTCGCGCGTCGGCGAGTTCGAGTCCTCGAAGTCCGCCATGAAGACGTTCGCACCCGAGTTGAGCGCGTTGATGACCATCTTGCGGTCGACGGGGCCCGTGATCTCGACGCGCCGGTCCTGCAGGTCGGCGGGGATGGGCGCGACCGTCCAGTCGCCGGCCCGGATGTACGCGGTCTCCGGCAGGAAGCGGGGCCGCTCCCCGGCGTCGAAGCGGCGCTGCTGCTCGCGCCGGCGCTCGAGCAGCTTGTCGAGGCGCCATCCGAAGCGGCGGACGAGGCCGGCGAGGAACTCGCGGGCCTCCGGGGTGAGGACGTCCGCGTACTCCGGTGCGCGGCGCGGGTTGGCGGGGGTGTTGGCGGGCATGGGCGGGGGATGCTCCTTTCGTTGACGCACCATGTCTTGATGGTCGTCAATTGACAATAGATAAGTGATTCCCTGCGGTTTAGCTGTCGACTCGGCCGGACCGGCGCGTCGAAAATCGGTAAATGTTGAAAATCGCCCTGTGAACGCAATAGCGTAAGGGACCGGGACACCATGGCCACGCGCGAGTCGTCACTGCTCGGTGCAAAGGTCCGCGCGCTCCGGCGGCAGCGCAACATGAGCCAGGTTCAGCTCGCGGAGCGGCTCGCGATCTCCCCGAGCTACCTGAACCTCATCGAACACAACCGCCGGGCGATGCCGGCGCCGCTCCTCATCAAGATCGCCGAGATCTTCGACCTCGACCTGAAGGCGCTCTCCACCGAGCAGGACGCGCGAACCGTCGCCGATCTGATGGAGGTCTTCGGCGACCCCATCTTCGAGCACGACGACGTGACGACCGCGGAGGTGCGCGATCTCGCGGCCCACGCACCCACCGCGGCGCGGGGGGTGCTCAAGCTCTACCACGCGTTCCGCGAGGCCCGGGAGGCCGCCGACAACCTCGCGATGAAGCTGTCCGGGCGCGGGGACCTCACCGGCGTCGACGCCTCCCGGCTCCCCACCGAGGAGGTGTCCGACCTCGTCCAGCGCCACATGAACTACTTCCCGGAGATGGAAGAGGGCGCCGAGATCCTCTGGCGCGACCTCGGGCTCGGCGGGGACGACCTGCAGCAGCGGCTCATCCAACACCTGGAGCGGGCCCGTGGCATCCAGGTGCAGGTGCAGCGGGCGGCCGACATGGCCGACGCCGTCCGCCGCTTCGACGCGGAGCGGCGCATCCTGTACCTCTCCGAGGTGCTGAGGCGCGGGTCGCGCAACTTCCAACTCGCCTATCAGATCGGGCTCGAGACGCAGGCCGAGGCCCTCGACCGCTACGCGAGCGACCCCCAGCTCACGAGCGACTCGGCCCGCGCCCTCACGCGCGTGGTCCTCGCGAACTACTTCGCGTCCGCGGTCCTCATGCCCTACGGCCCCTTCCTCGAAGCCGCACGGCAGGAGCGCTACGACATCGACCTGCTCGGCCACCGGTTCCGCACGAGCTTCGAGCAGACCTGCCACCGGCTG
This sequence comes from Anaeromyxobacteraceae bacterium, assembly GCA_035543235.1. GTDB lineage: Bacteria > Myxococcota > Myxococcia > Myxococcales > Anaeromyxobacteraceae > DATJZG01. The sequence continues at coordinate 176,859 of DATKJV010000076.1, forward strand.
ACGGCGCTCCGGCGGCCGGGATTCGAAGGCGTGCCGTTCCACTTCGTGCGCGTGGACGTGGCCGGGAACATCTCCAAGCGCTTCTCCGCCTCCGGGCTCCGCTTCGCCCGCTTCAGTGGCGCCTGCCCCCGGTGGACGCTGTTCCAGTCCTTCCTCACGCCCGGGATGATCCGCACCCAGCTGTCCCAGATGCCGGACGGCACGAGCTACTTCTGGGTCGCCCGCACCGTCCACAAGGAGGGTGGTGGCTTCCACGCGCCGCGGACGCTGCTCGCCATCGCGATCGGCTGCGAGGTGAGCCACGCCCGCAAGCTCGTCTACGCCGACGGCGTCGACCTCGACTCCCGGCAGGCGGTCGTGCCGGTGGGTCTCACCTGCCGGCTCTGCGAGCGCACCGACTGCGAGCAGCGCGCCTTCCCCCCCATCCAGCACCCCCTCAAGGTGCAGGAGAACGTCCGCGGGGTGTCCTTCTTCGCGCCCGTCGGCGAGCGCTGAGGAGACGCGCTACCCGTGCCCTGCGTCGTCCGGCTCGGTGACGAGCGGGGCGGCGACGAGCAGCAGCGCCACGAACGCCCACCCGGCGGCGTAGGGCCACGCCGGCGCGAGCCGCATGACCACGTCCTCGGGCGCATAGGCAAAGGAGTGGACGAGCCCCGCCGCCGAGAGGAAGGCCCCAATCGCGCACCAGCCGGCGGCGCGCACGAAGCGGCGCTCGACGATGTAGACGGTCGCCGAGGAAAGGATCATGGCCGTGAAGATGAAGCCCTGGTCGAGCGCGAATCCCCCCGCGATCCAGACGTCCGATCGCAGGAACGCGTCCGAGAGGGCCGGGGAGAAGGCGGGCCCCCCGGGGGAGCCGACGCCGGCCGCGCGCAGGCCGGCCTTCGCCATCATGACCCCCCAGGCGGCGATGGCCGGCAACAGCCCCATCACCACCGCCGGGGCGTGCGCGCGCGGCGTCGCCTGGAACGCCTGCGCGCTGATGATGACGCCGATCCAGACGACGATGGCGAGCCCCGCGTCGACCGGGACCGCCCAGGCGATCCAGGGCAGGGTCCCGGTGAGCGCCACGCCTGCCATGAAGGCCCCGTTCAGGACGGAGTAGCCGGCCCGGGCGCCGAGCGCCTTCCAGCCGGGGTGCCCGATGTAGATGGTCGTCGGGAAGCAAGAGCCGAGCGCCGCGGCGACCAGCGTGCCGGCCCCGTTCACCGCGAGCGACGGGAGGGCCGGGTAGGCGTCTCCCGCCGCCTCGGCCGACTCGATGTTCTGCAGCGAGCCCACGAGGTTGAAGAGCCCCATGGGCAGGATCACGGACAGGTACCGGGCGAGGTATCCCCCGGAGAGGGCCTGCCAGAGCGCGCCGAGCGCCGGGCCCGGCGGCGACCATGCGGCCGGCGACATGGGCCTAGCGCCCACGGGGGCGATCCCGCTCGCCCAGGCGAGCAGCGTGCCGAGCGCGACGGCGACGAGGCCTCCGGGAAGGCCGCCCCGGAAGCGCACCCGGCCGAAGTAGGTGAGGAGGACCACCCCCAGGGTCGCGAACCCGACCACCGGCCGGGCGAACGCCCGGAAGAGGAAGCCGAGGGAGATGAAGCCCAGGGCGATGCCCGCGAGCGTCGCGAGGAGCGCCGCCCGCGGCGTGGAGCGTCGCACCCGCTCGGCCACGAAGGCGCCGAAGAGCTCGATGAGGCCGGACCCGAGGCAGGCGACGAGACCCGCCTGCCAGGAGACCCGGACCGGGTCGGGCGCTCCCGCGGCCTCCGCGGCGAGCTTCGCGGGAAGCATGACGAGGAACACGAAGGCGAACAGCGACACCGTGTTCACGCCGAAGGGAAGCGCGGTGACGTCACTGCGGCCGGTGCGTGCCGCGAGCCGCCGCGCCTGCCAGGCGTAGAAGAGGTTCCCGAAGAGCACGGAGGCGGCGGTGGCGGGCAGGATCACGCCGCGGACGAGGGACGCCGGGAAGCCGAGCGCGTGCCGGCAGAGCGCGTCGATGACGAGCAGCTGGACGAGGTTGTCGAGCGCGAGCCCGAAGAAGCCGTCGACGTCGCCCCGCACGAACCACTTCAAGGCCCGGACCTCCCCGGGGTGCCCCTGCCCCGTCGCCGGCATGCTAGACGAACGGCGCCCGCCCGGCGCGCGCTTCCTCCGCGGGCGGCTGCGCTATCCTCGTCGCCGTGGGAAAGGTCCCCTCCACGCCGGCGACGCGGCTCCTCAGGGAGAGCGGCGTCCCGTACACCGAGCACCTCTACCGCTACGAGGAGCACGGGGGCACCGCCGTCTCCTCGCGGGAGCTCGGTGTCGACGAACACGCGGTGGTGAAGACGCTCGTCATGGAGGACGATCGCGCCGGGCCGCTCGTGGTCCTCATGCACGGCGACCGGGAGGTCTCGACGAAGGCGCTCGCGCGCCAGATCGGTGCCCGGTCGGTCCGCATCTGCCGCCCGGAGGTGGCGAACCGCCACAGCGGCTACCTGGTGGGCGGGACGAGCCCCTTCGGCACCCGCAGGAGGATGCCGGTCTACGTGGAGCGAACGGTCCTCGCGCTGGAGCGGGTCTACGTGAACGGGGGGTCGCGCGGCTTCCTCGTGGGGATCGCGCCCGCGGACCTCGTGCATCTGCTGTCGCCGACGCCCGTGGACGTCGCCATCGATCGCTAGGGAGCGTTCGCCGCCCGTCAGGCGAGTCGCTTGCGGAAGAGCGCGACCGCGCCCGCGAAGGTCACGACGCCCGTGGCCGCGAGCTTCACGATGGGCGGCCACAGCTCGCGGAGCCCGGCGCCGCGCAGCATGACCCCCCGGAGCACGAGCATCAGGTGCTTCAGCGGATCGGCCTCGGTGAAGGGCTGCACGGCGAGCGGCATGCTCTCGATGGGGAAGACGAAGCCGGAGAAGTAGATGAGCGGCAGGAGCACCAGGAAGAGCGCCGTCATCATGGCCTGCTGCTGCGTGCGGGAGACGATGCTGACGAGGAGCCCGAGCCCGAGCGTGCACAGCACCCAGGGCACCGCCACGCCGAGCAGCAGCAGCGCGCTCCCCCGCAGGGGTACGTCGAACCAGTACCGGGACAGGAGGAGGACGATGGCGCTGTCGAGGAGGCCGAACGCCGCGAACGGCAGGAGCTTCCCGGCGAGCAGCGTCGAGCGCGACACCGGCGTGACCGCGAGCATCTCGAAGGTCCCGAGCTCCTTCTCCTTCACCACGGCCATCGCGGTGGCCACGAGGGTGACGATGAGGAGCACGATGGCGAGCACGCCGGGCACCATGAAGAAGCGCGACTTGAAGTCGGGGTTGTAGAGGACAAGCCGGCGCACCTCCGGGCCGGGCGAAGGCTCCGCGGAGGCCTGCGCGGTGAGAGAGTCGAGGAGGCCGGCGGCGCCGGCCATGCCGATCGAAGCCGTCGTCGACTCCGTCCCGTCGACGAGGAACTGGACCGTGGCGTCCCGCCGCGCGGCGAGCTCGCGGCCGTACCCGGCCGGCACGGTCAGCACCAGGTCGGCCGAGCCCTGCAGGAGACGTCGCTCGCCGGCGTCGGCGGTGGGGACGCGGCCGGCGAGCTCGAAGGAGTCGGAGGAGGCGATGCGGGCCGCCAGGGAGCGGCTGGCCGGCGACCCGTCGAGGTCGACCACCGCCACGCGGGCGCGCGTGACGTCCATGGTGGCCGCGTAGCCGAAGATGAGCAGCTGCAGCACGGGGGCGACCACCAAAACCGGGATCATGCGCGGGTCGGCGCGAATCTGCCGCAGCTCCTTGCGGACGAGCCCGCCGAGGGCGATCCAGCCGCCCGAGGTCGTCACAGCTGCCCCCGCTGGAGGCGCCAGATCGCCGCGCCGAGCATGAGGGCGGCGAAGCCCGCGAGCGCCGCCAGGTCGGGCCAGACGACCCCGAGCCCCGCCCCCTTCAGCACGACGCTCCGGAGCCCGGAGACGAAGTAGCGGGCCGGCAGGAGCGCCGCGAGCCACTGCAGGGCCTCGGGCATGGAGCGCAGCGGGAACACGAAGCCGGAGAGCACGAAGGAGGGGAGCATGGTGGCGTAGGTGGCGAGCTGAAAGGCCACCTGCTGGCTCCGCGTCACCGACGAGATGACGAGCCCGAGCGCCTGGGCACCGAGGACGAAGAGGGCGGCGAGCGAGAGGAACGCGAGCAAGCTGCCCTTCACCGCAAGGCCGAAGGCGAGCCAGGCGGTCGCCATGACGAGCAGGGCGGCGAGGAGGGAGAGCGCCCCGTAGGGCAGGGCCTTCCCGAGGACGACCTCCGCCGCCGTGAGCGGGGAGACGAGCAGCTGCTCGATGGTCCCGGTCTCGCGCTCCCGCACGATGGAGAGCGAAGTGGCCACGGTCGCCGAGATCATGAGGATCATCGCCATGAGCCCGGGCAGCAGGAACCGGTCCGAGGCGAGCTCGGGGTTGTAGAGGACGCGCAGCCGCGCCGCGGGGGACGGGGCGATCGTCGCGCCGGCCAGGCGTGCGCCCGTGGCGGTGAGGTACTGCTCGGCGTAGCCAAGAGCCGTCTGTGCGCTGGTGGCGTTGGAGCCGTCGACGACGACCTGGACGGCCGGGTGCTCGCCCCGGGCGAGCAGGCTCTCGAAGCCGCGGCCCACGACGACCGCGACGGTCGCCCGGCCCGCCGAAAGCAGCGATCCGAGCTCCTCCTCCGACGACGGCCGTGCCGACAGCGTGAAGTACTCCCCCGAGGTCATGGCGGCGACGAGCGAGCGCGAGGCGGCCGTCGAGTCGCGGTCGAGGACCGCGAGCGGCACCCGCCGCACGTCGAGCGAGAGGACCGTCCCGAAGAGGAGCGTCAGCGCGGCGGGCATGGCGACGAGCACGGCCAGGCTCCGGGGATCCCTCGAGAGCTGCCGCAGCTCCTTTCGGGCGACGGCGAGGAGGCTCACGATCGCCCCTCCTCCCGCCGGACGACCTCGAGGAAGACGTCCTCGAGCGTGGGGGGCACGGCCACGGGGGCCGAGTGGGGGACGCCCGCCCGCTCGAGCGCGGTCTCCGCCGCCGCGAGCGCCTCCCCCTCCGGGACGCCGGGAGCGGCCCGCGCGTGGACGCCGGCGCCGAAGAGTGCCGCCTCGCGCAGCCTGGGCTCGCCGCCGATCGCCTCGAGGGCGGCACCGGGGCGGTCGGACCGGACCTCGACGATCGCCTCCTCGCCGAGGAGGGCCTTCAGCGCCGTGGGGGTGCCCTCGGCCACGATGCGCCCCCGCGAGATGAGCGCGACGCGGTGGCAGTACTCGGCCTCGTCGAGGAAGTGGGTGGTGAGGAAGACGGTGACCCCGGAAGCGGCGAGCTCGTCGATGAGCCGGAAGAAGGCGCGCCGCATGGCGGGATCGACGCCGCCGGTGGGCTCGTCGAGGAACACGACCTCCGGCTCGTGGAGCAGCGCGCAGGCGAGGGCGAGGCGCTGCCGGAACCCGCCCGGGAGGTCGTCCACGCGGTCGCCGAGGCGGCCGGGGAGCCCGGTCATCTCCTCGGCCCAGGCGCGCCGTCGGCGGAGCTCGGGCCCGGACATCCCGTAGAGCGCACCGTACAGGTCCAGGTTGTCGGACGCACGCAGGTCGCCGTAGAGGGAGAAGCGCTGGCTCATGTAGCCGATGCGCCGCTTCACCTCGTCGGGCTCGGCCACCACGTCCGCCCCCGCCACCCGCGCGGACCCGGACGTCGGGGAAAGGAGCCCGCAGAGCATCCGGAGGGTCGTCGACTTTCCGGCCCCGTTGGGGCCCAGGAATCCGAGGATCTCGCCGCGGCGTGCGTCGAAGGTGACCCGGTCGACCGCGAGCAGCGGGCCGAAGCGCCGGGTGAGCTCCCGGACCTCGACGGTGACCGCGGGCGAGGGCGCGGCGGTCACGGGTGCCCCCTCGCGCGATCGTCGGCGCCTGCCTCCCGCGCCTCCTCCTCGGCGACCCGCCAGATGTACACGTCCTCGAGGGAGGGCTCGACGGTGCGCACCGCGGAGACCGTGACGCCCTCGAGGCGCGCCACGGCGTCGGCGAGGCGATCGTCGCGCCGACGCGGCACCACGTGCAGGCGGTCGCCGAAGAGCTGGACCTCCGCCACGCGCGGCTCGGCGGCGAGGAGGTCGCGGGCGCGGCGGGCCGGGGCGCAGACGACCTCGACGACGCTGGCGCGACGCGAGGCGCGAAGCGCCGCCGGCGTGTCGCAGGCGAGGGTGCGCCCGGCCCGCACGAGCGCCACGCGTCCGCACCGCTCGGCCTCGTCGAGGTACGGCGTCGAGAGGAGCACCGAGAGGCCGGACAGCAGGAGCTCGGAGAGGAGGCCCCAGAGCTCCCGGCGCGAGATGGGGTCGACCCCCGTCGTGGGCTCGTCGAGCAGCAGGACGCGCGGCATGTGCACGAGCGTGCAGGCGAGCGCGAGCTTCTTCTGCATGCCGCCCGAGAGCCGGTCCGCGCGCCAGCGGCGGAAGCGCTCGAGGCGCGTGAAGGCGAGAAGCCGCGCGCGCCGCGCCGCGAGGTCGGCGACCCGGTGGATCTCCCCGAAGAAGTCCAGGTTCTCGTCGACGGTCAGGTCCCCGTAGAGGGTGAAGCGCTGCGACAGGTATCCCACCGCGGCCTTGCGGGAGCGGTCGCGCCCGATCTCGGCGCCGAGCACGCGCGCGCTCCCGGCGTCGAGCCGCACGAGGCCGAGCAGCGCGCGGAGCGCGGTGGTCTTGCCGGCGCCGTCGGGCCCGACGAGCCCGAACATCTCGCCGGGCCGGACGTCGAAGCTCATCCCGTCGAGCGCCCGGACGGCGCCGAAGGCGCGGCGGGCGTCCCGGAGCTCGACCGCCGGCCCGTCGGTCACGACTTCCTCTTCCCGTCCGCCAGGGGGCCACCGTCCGGCCGGGCGGCGCCGGCGGTGCCAAAGGTCGCCGAGCCCGGCATCCCCGGCCGGAGCTGGCCGCCCGGGTCGTCCACGTCCACGCGCACGCGGAAGACCAGCCGGGCGCGCTGCTCGGCGGTCTGGACGTTCTTGGGGGTGAACTCCGCCTCGGCGGCCACGTGGCTCACCGTGCCCCGGAAGGACCGCCCGGGCAGTGCGTCGACGCGCACCTCCGCGGGCGCGCCCAGCCGCGCCTCGGCGAGGCGCGGTTCGGGGACGTAGACGTCGAGGTAGGGCCGGCTGAGCTCCGCGATGACGAGGAGGGGCGTCGCGGCGCGCGCCACCTCTCCCGGCTCGACCATCCGGTGGATCACGACGCCCGCGGTCGGCGCCTCCAGCATGCGGTCGCGCACCCGGTCCTCCGCGGCCACGAGCGCCGCCTCCGCCAGGGCACGCGCGGCGGCGGCCTCCTCGAGCTCCTCGGCCCGGGCACCGCCGACGACCTTCTCGAGCTCGGCGCGGCGGGCGGCGGCGTCGCTCTCGGCGAGGTCCGCGGCCGTGCGAGCGGCGTCGTAACCCGCGACGGGGATGGCCTCGCCGGCGCGCAGCTCCTCGGCGCGGCGGAGATCCAGGCGAGCCTGCTCGAGGCGAGCCCGGGCGGCGGCGAGGGCCTTCTCCGCCTCGACGACGTCCTCCCGGCGGGCGCCGTGCACGAGCAGCCGCTCCCGCGCTACCGCCTGGCCGAGCGCCGCCCGCGCCTGGTCGCGCTGGGCCTCGAGCTCCCGCACGTCGATCTCCACGAGGGGCTGTCCGGGCACGACCGCGTCGTTCTCGTCCACGAGGACGCGGAGCACGCGCCCTCCCGTCCGCGACGCCACGCGGACCTGGCGCGCCTCCACGCTGCCGTAGGCGAGCAGCGGGACCTGGTTGCCGCTCGCGCTGCAGGACGAGAGGGCGGTCGCGAGGAGCGCCGGCCAGGCCCCGTGCCAGGCTCGGTTCAACGTGCATCCTCCGGGGCCGCTGGAAGTCCGACCCTTTCCCAGCATGGACCCGCGCGCGCGGTCCGCTACGACCAGAATGGGTGCCGATGCCACCGGCGGTTGATCGCGATCAGACGGGCGTGCCGCCCGCGCCTATCCGAACAGCGCCCGGACGACGACCACCGACGCGGCGAAGCCGGCCGCGTCGGCCAGGAGCCCGGCGGGGAGCGCCTGGCGGTAGCGGGAGACGCCGACCGCCCCGAAGTAGACGGCGAGCACGTAGAAGGTGGTCTCCGTCGAGCCGGCCATCACCGACACGAGGTAGCCGGCGCGGCTCTCGGGCCCCTCGGCGCGGAGCACGTCGCCGACCACGCCCAGCGCTGCCCCGCCGGAGAGCGGCCGCACGACGACCATCGGCAGCACGCTCGGCGGGATGCCGAGCCGGTCGGTGAAGGGTGCCGCGAGCGCAGAGAGGGCGGCGAGCGCGCCGGAGGCCCGCAGCATCCCCAGCGCGACGAAGACGGCGACGAGGGGGGGAACGATGCGCAGCGCGACGAGGAGCCCTTCCCGGGCGCCCTCCAGGAAGGCGGGGTACACCTTCACCTTGCGGGCGAGTGCGTAGGCCGGGATGCCGGCCACGAGGACCGGGACCGCCCACGCGGAGGCGAGCTCGAGGGCGCTCCTAAGCACGGGTGCCCTCGCCGGGGGCGCCTCGGCGCGCGGCCGGGGCGGGGTAGAGGCGCCGGAGGAGCTTGGCGGCGGCGACCGCCGTGACGACCGCGCACGACGAGGCGACGAGGGTCGCCCCGAGGATGTCCGCGGGCTGCCGCGCCCCGGCCGCGGCACGCAGGGCGATGACGGTCGCGGGAACGAGCTGCAGGCTCGCGGTGTTCATGGCGCAGAGGAGGGCCTGGGCGTCGGTCGCCGTCCCGGGGTGCGGGTTCTCCTTCTCGAGCTCCTCCATGGCCTTGATCCCGAAGGGAGTGGCGGCGTTCCCCAGCCCGAGCATGTTCGCGGAGATGTTCATGACCATCGCACCCATCGCCGGCGACCCGGCTTGGACCTCCGGGAAGAGCCGCCGCAGCAGGGGGCGCGCGAGCCGCCCGAGGGCGTCGACGAGGCCCGCCCGCTCGGCGACCCGCATGAGACCGAGCCAGAGGGCGAGGACGCCGGCGAGGCCGATGGATGTGGCGATGGCCTTGCCGGCGGAGTCCGCGATGGCGCCGGGGAGATCGCCCACGCGCCCCGTCGCCGCCGCGGCGAGGACCGATCCCGCGAGGATCAGCACCCAGACGACGCTCATGCGGACGGATCAGAGACCCGCCGCGAGCGGAACGCCAGTTTCTGTTAGAACCGCCGACATCCCTAGGGAGCCCATCGAGACATGAGACCCACCGCCATGTTCCTCGCCGCCGTCCTCGCTTCCCCCGCCGCGCCGGCCGCACCCAAGGCTGCGGCGTCCGCCTGCCGACCCGACGCGTCGATCCTCTCCGTCCGCCGCCCGGCGGGCTGGGAGTGGTTCGGGCTCTACCTCCTCAACAAGAAGGCCGGTTGGCTGAAGGCCGAGGTGGTGCAGGAGCGCCGCGAGGGCCGCGAGGTCCTCGTCTCCCGCCAGGAGATGGTGATCGAGGCGAAGGTCGGGCCGCGCACGGTGCGCCGGGGCCAGGTCGACGAGAAGGTCTACGAGGCGAGGCCGGGCGGGCGGCTGCTCTCCTACCGGATGGAACGGTCCGGGGACGGGGGCAACCGCAAGGGCGAGCTCGTCTGCGGGCCGAGGACCTGCAAGGCGACGCTCACGGCGGAGGACGGCGTCCAGACGGTGGAGCTGCAGCCGGCGGAGACCGCCGAGCAGGCGGACGCGGCCCGCCTCGCCGCCGCCCGCTGCGGGCAGGTGGAGGGCGCCCAGATCGAGCTGGAGCGTCGCCGGAACAGGAAGGTGCAGGACCGCTTCGTCGAGCGCACGACGCTCGGCGGCGCGGGGGTCGCGGTGCCGGTCGCGGTCGTCGAGGAGCTGGAGGAGGGGGACCGCATGGCGGGACGCGTGCTCATCGCCGAGGACGGGCGCACGCTCGAGGTCCGCTACGGCGAGGCGCTGGTCGCCCGGGCGGAGCCCGAGGACATCGCCCGGCGAATCGACGTCGTCGACCTGTTCAACATGTCGCGGGTGGCGCTGCCGGGTCCGCTTTCCAGGGACGTCCCCATGGCCATCACCTACACGATGAAGGGGCTCCCGACCTCCTTCGCCGGCGACGACGGGCGCCAGCTCGTCACGGCCGGCGCCAACGGGGAGGCGCTCGTCACCGTGACCGCGCGGCGCCCGGCCGCGGACGACCCGGCCAGGGACGAGCCCCGGCTCAAGCCGGACCCGAAGGGCGGCGAGGACCTGGAGGCCACCCCGGAGGTGGACTGGGATCACCCCGACGTGCGCGCGCTCGCGGACGGCGTGGCCGGAAAGACCGCGGGCCGGTGGGCCGCCGCCCGCAAGCTCTCCCGGGAGGTCAACCGCCGGCTCGAGAAGGTCTACGGGCAGAGCCGGGACCGCGCGAGCGAGGTGCTGCACACGGGGAAGGGCGACTGCACGGAGCACGCCCTCCTCTTCGTGGCCCTCGCCCGCGCCGCGGGGATCCCGGCGCGCCTGGCCTACGGCCTCGTCTACGCGAACTACGGCGAGGGCGGGAACGGGCTCTACTGGCACGAGTGGGCCGAGGTGAAGGTCGGGGGCGCGTGGATCGCCGTCGACCCCACCTTCGACCAGGAGGTGGCGGACGCGACCCACGTCACTCTGGGGCGTGGCACCCGGATGGATGCGGTCGGGCTCATCGGGGCGCTGTCGGTGGTCAGGACGGAGTCCCGCGCGCTCTAGGTGCCAGTTGACTCCGCGGCGCGGCCCGTCTTTGATCCGGCCCCCCCCAAAGCCGCGGAGGAAGCATGAAGGGCCTCGACCACGTCGCCATCCTCGTCTCGGACCTGGAGGCCGCCATCGCGCTCTACCGGGACGTCTACGGGCTCGAGCTTGCCGAGGTCGAGGAGGTCCCGACGGAGAAGGTCCGCGTGGCCATCTTCGGGCACGGCGCCGGGCGCATCGAGCTCGTCTCCCCGAGCAGCCCCGACAGCCCCATGGCGAAGGCCATCGAGAAGCGCGGCGAGGGGCTGCACCACGTCTGCCTCGAGGTCCCGGACATCGAGGCGGCGATGGCCGCGCTTCGCGCCCGCGGGGCGCCGCTGCTCGACGACAAGCCGCGTCCCGGAGCGGGGGGCGCCCGGGTCGCCTTCGTGCACCCGAAGGGAAGCCGCGGCGTGCTCGTCGAGCTGCGCCAGGGTCCCAAGAGTCCTTGACCCCGTGGCGAACCGCGTGATTAGTGAGGGCACCATGACGCGCCTTCTCCTCCTCGGCCTCGCCGCGCCGCTCTTCCTCGGCGCCGCGGAGGCACAGACGCCCGCCGCCCCGGTCGCGAAGCCGGACGCGGCGAAGGTCCAGGCGGAGGGCACGGCGCCCGCCCCCGCGCCCACCCAGGCCGAGATCGACCGGCAGATCCAGGAAGCCGTTCAGCGCGAGGTGGCGAAGGTGAAGGAGCAGCTGCGCGACGAGGTGCGCGCGGAGATCCAGGGAGCGCAGTCGGCAGCCGAGTTCCTCGGGGAGCAGGAGGAGAAGAAGAAGCTCCAGTTCCTCGAGCTGAACGGCTACTTCCGGTTCCGGTGGGACCTCTTCAACAACATGAACCTGGGCCTGCCCGCCGACCCCGCCGGCTGGTACCTGTGGCTCGGCAACTCCACCGCCTACGACCACAACGGGACGCAGACGAGCGGGAACATGAAGCTGCGCGTGGACTCGACCTTCAACATCTCGGAGCAGGTCCGCATCCGCGCCACCCTCGACTTCCTGAACGTCGTCTTCGGCTCCACGCCCATCGGCCCGAACTACAACAACCTCGACTACTTCGCGCAGGGCCAGCTGTCGCCGACGAGCGGCAAGGACTGGTACACGAACGCCGTCGAGGTCCAGCGCGTCTGGGGAGAGGTCCAGACACCCGTGGGGCTCCTCTCCTTCGGCCGCATGCCCGCCCAGTGGGGCGCGGGCATCTACGAGAACGCCGGGGACGGGCTCGACTCCGACTACGGCGACAACGTCGACCGGATCCAGTTCGCCATTCCCATCACCATGGTCCTCGGCGGCCTTGCGATCATCCCGTACTACGACTGGTACAGCGCCGGTCTCCTCTACAGCAGCATGCCGGCGGGGATCGGCCAGCCGCTCAACGTCACCGACGCCGACGACGTCGGCGCGATCGGCATCCGCTTGGTGCGCGAGGACACGGCCGACCAGCAGAAGCGGAAGCTCGACAAGGGGCTCGCGAGCATCAACTACGGCCTGCTCTTCAACTACAAGTCGCAGAGGATCGGCTGGACGACCCTTTCCTTGCAGCAGCCGCTGTCGTCGAGCGTCGCGCAGATCAACCGCAGCGCCAACGCGGGCACGCTCGACCTCTTCGGGCGCTTCGTCCTCAAGCGGTTCCTCTTCGAGGCCGAGGCGGTGGGCGTCTTCGGGAGCATCGGGAACGCGTCGTTCAACTCCGACCCGACCCAGTCGGTGGGGCCCGAGAGCATCCGGCAGTTCGGCGGGGTGGTGAAGGCCGTCGGGAAGCTCGGGGAGACCGGGAAGGTGGCCATCGGCGGCGAGTTCGGCGCGGCCTCTCCCGGCAACGGCCCCGGCTTCGGCGTCTACCCGGGGCGCAGCTGCGACTACACGAAGGTCCCGGTGACCTGCACCGTGTATCCCGGAACCTTCGACGGCCAGCAGTACTCGCCGGTGGCGGGTACCTCCGGCAGCATCAACAACTACCGGTTCAACCCCGCCTACCAGGTGGACCTCATCCTCTGGCACGAGCTCATCGGGACGGTGACGAACGGGTGGTACCTGAAGCCCACGTTCAAGTGGGACATCCTCGAAGGGCTGAACGTCTGGGCGCAGGTCCTCTACTCGCAGGCCTTCAACGCCCAGGCGACGCCGTCCATGAAGAACAAGCCCCTCGGGGTCGAGCTCGACCTGGGCGTGAAGTACCAGTCGGACGACGGCTTCGTGTTCTTCCTGAGCTACGGCCTCCTGAAGCCGCTGTCGGCCTTCGACGTGACGACGACCTCGAGCGGCGTCTCGAGCGTGGTGTCGCCCTCGGGCGTCGCCCAGTACCTGCACTCCGGGTTGGGCATCGTCTACTAGCTCCTCGTCCCCGGGGGGCCGTTCTACGGCGGGGCGGGGCGTGATAGCCTCCGCGGCCCCGATGAAGACGCGAAGGAAGGCCCAGCCCGTCTCGCGCGCCGCGCTCGCCGGCGAGGCGGATCCCCGGCTCGTCCGGATGTCGGCGTCCATCCAGGACGACGTCGCCCTGTACGAGGAGGACATCCGCGGGAGCCAGGCCCACGTGGCCATGCTCGCCGAGCGGGGCATCGTGCCGCGGGCGGCGGCCCGCCGCATCCGCAGCGGCCTGGAGCGGGTCCGCCGGGAGTTCGCCGCCGGCAAGGTGCGGTTCGACCCGTCGCTCGAGGACGTCCACACGCACGTGGAGCGCCGCCTCGGCGAGATCGTGGGGCGGGACGCGGGATACCTGCACGCCGGACGCAGCCGCAACGACCAGGTCGCCCTCGACGAGCGGCTGTTCGTCGTCGATGCGTGCCGGAGGTGCGACGAAGCGCTGCGCGGGCTCATGCTGGCGCTGCTCGGGCAGGCCGAGCGCCACCGCGACACGCTCCTCCCGGGCTACACGCACCTGCAGCGGGCGCAGCCGGTCTCGCTCGCGCACCACCTGCTCGCCCACGTGGAGATGCTGGGGCGCGACCGGGAGCGCTTTGCCGAGACGGCCCGGCGCGCCGCCGTGAGCCCGCTCGGCTCCGGTGCCCTGGCCGGCTCCACCCTGCCGCTCGACCGGCTGCGGGCCGCGCGCGCGCTCGGTTTCGCGCGCGTCACCGAGAACTCGCTCGACGCCGTGAGCGATCGGGACAGCGCCGTGGAGCTCGTGTTCGACTGCGCGCTCGCCGCCGTCCACCTCTCCCGGCTCGGAGAGGAGGTGGTGCTCTGGACCACCCGCGAGTTCGGGTTCATGGAGCTCGACGACTCCTTCGCGACCGGCAGCTCGCTCATGCCGCAGAAGAAGAACCCGGACGTGGCGGAGCTCGCCCGCGGCCGCGCGGGGCGGGCGCTCGGGGACCTGGTCTCGCTGCTCGCGGTGCTCAAGAGCCTGCCGCTCAGCTACAACCGCGACCTGCAGGAGGACAAGCGGCCCCTGCTCGGCGCCCCGCGATCGCTCGTGGAGACGCTCGAGGCGCTCTCCGGCGCCATCGCCACCGCCCGGTTCGACGCGGCGCGGATGGGCGAGGCGCTCGGCGGAGGCGAGGCCTTCGCCACCGACGCCGCGGAGCACCTGGTGCGGCGCGGCGTCCCCTTCCGGGAGGCCCACGAGGCCGTGGGGCGTGCGGCGGCCTTCGCCGCGCGGGAGCGGCGCCCGCTCTCGAGCCTGCGCCCCGCCGAGTGGCGCACCTTCCACCCGAAGTTCGGGCGCGACGTGGCCCGCTGCTTCGACCCGAAGCGGAGCCTCTCGCGGCGGGAGATCCCGGGCGCGCCCGGGCCCCGGCAGGTCGCCCGCCAGATCCTCCGCTGGCGGAAGGAGCTCGGGCGGTGAGGGCGCTCGCGCTCGCCGCCGTGCTCGCCGCGCTCGGGTGCGGCGTGAAGGCCCCGCCCCGCCCCCCGTCGCCGTCGCCGGCGGCGGACGGAGGCGCCAGGGCGCCGGCGGAGGCGCCCCCGTGTGGATCGGACGGGGGGCCCTGCGACCGATGAACCACTTCCAGCGCCGCCGCGGCGTCCTCTGCGCCGAGCGCATCCCCCTCGAGGATCTGGCCCGCGCCTACGGGACGCCCCTCTACGTGTATTCGACGGCCACGCTGACGAGGCACTGGAGGGTTCTCGACCGGTCGCTCGCGGGTCTCGCGCACCTCGTGTGCTACGCCCTCAAGGCGAACTCCAACCTCTCGGTGATCCACCTCTTCGCCCGCCTCGGCGCCGGCTTCGACATCGTCTCCGGTGGCGAGCTCTACCGGGTCTTGAAGGGCGGCGGGGACCCCCGCAAGGTGGTCTACAGCGGGGTCGGCAAGACGGACGAGGAGATCGCCTTCGCGCTGTCGCAGCGGATCCGCTGCCTGAACGTCGAGAGCGGGCCGGAGCTCGCGCGGGTCTCGGTGGTGGCGCGGCGCCTCGGGCTCCGCGCGCCGGTGGCTCTGCGGGTGAACCCGGACGTCGATCCCCGCACGCACCCCTACATCGCGACGGGGCTCAAGAAGAGCAAGTTCGGGGTGTCGGTCGCCGACGCACGCCGCCTCTTCCACCTCGCCGCGCGCGACCCGGCTCTCGAGATCCGCGGGATCGCCTGCCACATCGGATCGCAGATCACCACGGTCGCGCCCTTCCTGGACGCCATCGCCCGGGTGCGGGCCCTCGCCTCCGAGCTGTCGCGGGCGGGGATCCGCGTCCGGCACCTGGACATCGGCGGCGGGCTCGGCATCCAGTACCGGGACGAGGATCCGCCGCACCCCGACGAGTACGGCACGGCCGTGAATCGGGCGCTCCGGGGCTTCCGCGGCGAGGTGATCCTGGAGCCCGGGCGCGTCCTCGTCGGGAACGCCGGCGTGCTCGTCACGCGGGTCCTCTACGTGAAGAAAAGCGGTCGCAAGCGCTTCGCCGTCGTCGACGCGGCCATGAACGACCTCGTCCGGCCGAGCCTCTACGGCGCGCACCACGACGTGGAGCCGGTCGCCGAGACCGCCGGCCGCCCGGAGGCGGTCATGGACGTGGTGGGCCCGGTCTGCGAGTCGTCGGACTTCCTTGCCCAGGGGAGGCGCCTGCCGATCCCCGAGCGGGGCGACCTCCTCTGCGTGCGCTCCGCCGGGGCCTACGGATTCGCCATGGCCTCCAACTACAACGCCCGGCCGCGCGCCGCCGAGGTGCTCGTCGCCGGCGACGAGGCCCGGCTCGTCCGGAAGCGGGAGTCGTGGCCCGACCTCGTCCGGGGCGAGAAGCCTTCGCCCCCGGGGCGCCGGTTCACGCGAGCGCGCCGGATGGGCTAGAGTCGGTCCCCCACCCGGAGGATCCCATGAAGCTGCACGGCTCAATGGTCGCCATCGTCACGCCGCTGAAGGACGGGAAGCCCGACCTGAAGGCGCTTCGCGACCTCGCCGAGTGGCAGGTGGCGGAGGGGACGGACGGCATCGTGCCCTGCGGCACCACCGGCGAGGGGGCGACCCTCACCGTCCAGGAGCGCGCCGACGTGATCCGGACCGTGGTGGAGGCCGTGCGCGGGCGCATCAAGGTGATCGCCGGTGCGGGATCGAACTCGACGGCCGAGGCCATCGAGGGCGTCCGCCTGGCCCGCGAGCTCAAGGCGGACGCCGCCCTGGTCGTCACGCCCTACTACAACAAGCCGACGCCCGAGGGGCTCTACCGCCACTACATGGCCATCTGGGACGCGACCGGGTTCCCGGTGGTGGCCTACAACGTCCCGAGCCGCACCGCGGTCGACCTAATGCCCGACACGGTCGCGAGGCTGGCGAAGGCGGGGGCCATCGCCGGCATCAAGGAGGCGACGGCCAACATGGACCGCCAGGTCCAGCTCGTCGAGAAGGTCGGCAAGGAAGCGATCGCGTTCCTGTCCGGCGACGACTTCACGGTACTGCCCTACATCGCCTGCGGCGGCAACGGGGTGATCTCGGTGGTCGGCAACGTCGCTCCGAGGGCCATGAAGGAGCTCGTGGCCGCCGCCCTCAAGGGGGACTACGCCACGGCGCTCTCGAAGCAGGTCGCGCTCGCGGAGCTGAACCGTGTGATGTTCATCGAGACGAACCCTGGTCCGGTGAAGGCCGCGGTGGCGCTTCTCGGCAAGGCCGGTCCCGAGATCCGGCTGCCGCTGTGGCCGGTCTCCGAGGCGAGCCTCGCGAAGGTGCGGGACGCGATGGTGCGCTTCGGGCTGGTGGTCGCCGCCTAGCGGCGGCCGAAGCGCCCGCGCCGTGGTGCGCGAAGGGGTGAACGTGCGAGGCGACGGGAGGCGCGCGGCTCCGTCCGGGTCCCACGGCGGGGGCCCCCGCGCCGGGCGACCCGGAGGCGCTCGCCGCAGCCCGAGGAGGTACGTCCAGTCATGGTGAAGGTCGTGGTCACCGGGGCCGCCGGGAGGATGGGTGGCCAGATCCTGCGGATGCTGAAGGAGGCCGAGGGGCTCGCGGCGGTGGGGGCGGTCGAGCGCCCCGGCTACGCTGGGCCCGCCGACGCCGGCGAGGCCGCCGGCATGGGACGCACCGGGGTGCCGCTCGGCCCCGACCTCGCCGACATGATCGGGCGGGTGCGGCCCGACGTGGTGGTCGACTTCACGGCGTTCGAGGCCTCGGCGACCGCCTCCGAGACCTGCTCGCGGCTCGGCGTCCCGATCGTCATCGGGTCCACCGGGTTCACGGCGGAGGCGAAGGCGCGCGTGCGCGGCGCCGCGGCGCGCGTGCCGATCGTCCTCTCGCCCAACATGAGCGTGGGCGTGAACGTGATGTTCGCGCTCGTCGCCGAGGCGGCTCGGGTGCTCGGCGACGCCTACGACGTCGAGGTGGTCGAGCTGCACCACGGCAAGAAGAAGGACGCCCCGAGCGGCACCGCGGCGCGCCTCGCCGAGGTGGCGGCGGAGGCCCTCGGCCGCGACCCGCAGCGCGACCTCGTCTTCGCGCGCCACGGCATGGTCGGAGAGCGCACGCCGCGCGAGATCGGCGTGATGGCCCTCCGCGGCGGCGACGTGGTCGGGGAGCACACGGTCTTCTTCGCCGGGCAGGGCGAGCGGCTCGAGCTCACCCACCGGGCCACCTCCCGGGACCAGTTCGCGCGAGGTGCGCTGCGCGCCGCGCGGTGGGTGGTCGGCCGCGCCCCGGGCCTGTACGACATGCAGGACGTGCTCGGGCTCCGGGGGAACCGGTGAGGACCTGCCGCTTCCGGAAGGACGGCCACGAGCGCTACGGCGTCCTCGAGGGCTCTCATCTGCGGGCGCTCACCGCGGAGCCGTGGGCCGGCGGGCTGCCGGAGGGCCAGAGGCTCGACCCCTCGCAGGTGTCCCTCGTCGCCCCGGTCGCGCCTTCCAAGGTCGTGGCGGTGGGGCGGAACTACCGCGCCCATGCAAAGGAGCTCGGGCAGGACGTCCCGCGCGAGCCGCTGCTCTTCATCAAGCCGTCGACCGCGGTGGTGGGTCCGATGCAGGAGATCCGCCTGCCCGAGGCGTCGAACGAGGTGCACCACGAGGCCGAGCTCGCCTGCGTGATCGGCCGGGTGCTCACCCGGGTCTCGGCGGCCGAGGCGCGCCAGGGCATCTTCGGGTACACCTGCCTCAACGACGTGACCGCCCGCGACATCCAGCGGGCGGAGGCGCACTTCACGCGCTCGAAGTCGTTCGACACGTTCTGCCCGATCGGGCCCGTCGTTGCGACCGACCTCGACCCGATGGACCTCGTCGTCTCCTGCCGCGTGAACGGGGAGGAGCGGCAGCGCGGCTTCACCCGCGACATGGTGGTCGACCCCTTCGCCCTCGTCGCCTACATCTCCCAGGTCATGACGCTGCTTCCCGGGGACGTGGTGACGACCGGGACGCCCTCCGGCGTCGGCCCGATCCGCCGCGGGGACTGGGTCGAGGTCGAGGCATCCGGCGTGGGCATCCTTCGGAACCCGGTCGTCTAGCCGGAGGCCGTCGCCCGCTCAGGCCATGCGCGCTTACGTCGCCGTGGGATCGAACCTCGCCGACCGCTGGGCGAACCTGGGGCGGGCGGCCCGCTTCCTGCGGGGCGCCCCGCTCGTCGCCGTCCTGCGCGCCTCGCGCGTCTACGACAGCGAGCCCGTCGGGCCTCCGCAGCCCCGCTATCTGAACGCGGTCCTCGAGCTCGAGACCGGCCGTACCCCGGAGTCGCTCCACCAGCTCCTGCGCGAGGCCGAGGACGAGGCCCTGCGGGACCGCCGCAAAGGCGCCCGCTGGGGGCCGCGCACCCTCGACCTCGACCTCCTCCTCTTCGGGGACCGGATCGTTCGGACGGCGGCGCTCACCGTGCCGCACCCGCGGATGGCGCATCGCCGCTTCGTGCTCGCGCCCCTCGCGGAGCTCGCCCCCGCGCTCGTCGTGCCCGGGACCGGCGCCACGGTGGCGGCGCTGCTCGCCGCGGCACCGCCGCTCGCCGTGGTCCCGTCCGGCCTCTACCCGGCGTGACCGCGGAAGGGGCCGGCGCGGACCTTGCACCATCCCCCTCGGGGCCGGGAAATCGGCCGCTCCGGCGCCGGGGGAAGCGCTCTCGCCTTCCTTCCGGGCAGCCGGGCGCCAGGACTCCGGGCAGCAGCGAGGTGGCGCATGAAGGGGTCGGTGGAGAAGGCGGTCGGGATGGCGCTCACGGTCGCGATCGCCGTGGAGATCGGGCTCGGGATCGCGGTCGGCGTGCTGTTCGGCTGGTAGCGCCTCGGGCGAGGGCTTGCCCGGCCCGCCGCACGCCATCGACGGCGTCGGGCGGCAGGGGCTCGCAGCGTCCGAGGAGGCGCGCCGCGAGCGCCACGCGGCAGACGCGCTCGAGGGTCTCGACCCGGTCGAAGGCCTGGAACACGTCCCGGCCGAGGGCCAGCGCCCCGTGCCGCTCGAGGAGCAGGACCTCGCGCCCGCGCCAGAGGCCGGCGAGCGACCTCGGTACCTCGTCGGTGCCCGGCGTCGCGAACGGCGCCACCGCGACCTCGCCGAGGACGAGGACCGCCTCCGGGAGGATCGCGTTCGGCGGGGGCAGCCCCGCGACCGTGAACGCCACCGCGGTGAGCGGATGGGCGTGCACGACCGCTCCGGCGTCGGGGCGCGCGCGGTAGGCGGCGAGGTGCATGCGGAGCTCGGTCGAGGGGCGTCCCCGTCCGCGGACGACGCGCCCCTCGGCGTCGACGACGAGGAGGTCCTCCGGACGGAGGAAGCCCTTGTTCGCGCCGGATGGCGTCACCAGGAGGCGGTCCGGCCCCAGGCGGCAGGAGACGTTCCCCTCGCCGGCCCCGATGAGCCCGCGCTCGTGGAGCCGGCGGCAGGCCTCGACGACGTCGCGCCGCAGCCGACCTTCGGGTGGGAGCGCGCCGGTCACAGGACCCGCGCCGCGAGGAGGTCCTGGACGTCGAGGATGCCGACGGCGTGCCCGCGCGCATCCACCACCGGCACCTGGTCGATCTGGGCCGACCGCAGCACGCGCGCGGCGGCGAGCAGCCGATCCTCCGGCCGCACCGTCCGCGGGTTCCGGGTCATGACCGACGACACGGGCGCCTGGAAGTCGACCGCCTGCCGCTCCACGAGGCGACGCAGGTCGCCGTCGGTGAAGATGCCGACCAGGCGCCCCCTTCCGTCGACCACGGTGCACGCCCCGGGTCGCCCCGGGGTCCGGGTCATGACGGCCACCGCCTCCCGCAGCTGCGCATCCTGGCGCACGAGCGGGTTTCCCTCGCCGTCGCGCATGAGCTCGGAGACCTTCATGAGGTGACGCCCGAGCTTCCCGCCGGGGTGGTAGAGCGCGTACTCCTCCTGCCGGAACGGCCGGTTCTCGAGCACCGTCATGGCGAGTGCGTCCCCGAGCGCGAGCAGGGCCGCCGTGCTGGCGGTGGGGGCGAGCCCCATGGGGCAGGCCTCCTCGATGTCGCCGATGGCGAGAACGAGATCGGAGGCGCGCGCGAGCGGGTTCTGCCGGTCGCGGGTCATGGCGACCAGCCGAGCGCCGATGCGCTTCACGGCCGGGAGGACCCGCAGGATCTCCTCCGTCTCGCCGCTGTTCGACAGGGCGACGAAGATGTCGCGCCGCGACACGCGACCGAGGTCCCCGTGCGCCGCCTCCGCCGGGTGGAGGTAGAGCGACCGGGTACCGGTGGAGGCGAGCGTGGCCGAGATCTTCTGGGCGACGAAGCCCGGCTTCCCGATCCCACTGAGGACCACCTGCCCCTTGCAGGCGAGGATCCACTCGACGGCGGTGGCGAAGGCCGGGTCGAGCCGCAGACGGGCGATCGCCCGGGCCTCGGTCTCGAGCACGACCCGGCCGTAGTCGAGGAGGGCGCGTGCGCGCGCGGTCGCGGGACGCGCACCGCGGCGGCGGGCGTCAACGGCCGCTTTCCGGGTCGCCATGCGGGGTCCCTATA
Source organism: Anaeromyxobacteraceae bacterium (assembly GCA_035543235.1). Classification (GTDB taxonomy): domain Bacteria; phylum Myxococcota; class Myxococcia; order Myxococcales; family Anaeromyxobacteraceae; genus DATJZG01. The sequence goes on from DATKJV010000076.1 coordinate 197,851, forward strand.
GCACCTTCCCGGCGCTTGCGGCACGTCAGACCGGTTGGCTATGGAAGAGCCGTCCCGCGCGCAGCGTGGCGCGGGACGCCCGGAGGTACCCATGAAGTTCTTCATCGACACGGCGGACGTGGGCGAGATCCGCAAGGCCCTCGACATGGGGCTCTGCGACGGCGTCACCACGAACCCCTCCCTCGTCGCCAAGACCGGCCGGCCGTTCGACGACGTGCTCCGCGAGATCGTGGGGATCGTGAAGGGTCCCGTCTCCGCGGAGGTCACCGCGATCGACTGCGAGGGCATGCTCAGGGAGGCGCGCTACTACGCCCGCTTCGCCGACAACGTCGTCGTGAAGATCCCCCTCATCGTGGAGGGCCTGAAGGCGGTGAAGGTTCTCTCGGCGGAAGGCGTGCGCACGAACGTCACGCTGTGCTTCTCGCCGAACCAGGCTCTCCTCGCGGCCAAGGCGGGGGCCACCTACGTCTCTCCGTTCGTGGGGCGCATCGACGACGTCTCCGAGGACGGCATGGCGGTGATCGCGCAGATCCTCGAGATCTACAGGAACTACGACTTCGACACCCAGGTCCTCGTGGCCTCGGTGCGGAACCCTCTCCACGTGGTCCAAGCGGCGCGCCTCGGGGCGGACGTGGCGACGATCCCGTTCGCCGTGCTCGCGCAGCTCGCCCACCACCCGCTCACGGAGGCCGGCCTGAAGAAGTTCCTCGCGGACTGGGAGAAGGTCCCGAAGCCGAAGTGAGCCCGAGCCCGGCGGTCAGCCCAGCGTCACCCGGAACAGGCGCCTTTCGGCCAGCCCCACCGCGCGCACGAGGTCCGCGCGGCTGAGGCGTGCCCCTTGCGCCCACTCCTTGAGCGAGAGGCACTGTTCGGTCACGAAGAGGACGAGCAGCTGCAGGGCCTCGCGCTCGCCGTCTGCGCGGCACGTCCCCCCCGCGTCGTTGCGCATGCGCTCGTCGAAGGCCTCGTGCTCTCGGGCGAGGTCGAGCCTCGCGAGCTCGAGCGCGAGGCGGACGACCTCGGGGCGTGGGGCGGTGGCCAGGCCGGCGCGGTAGCGGCGCGCCGCCTCCTCGCTCACCCACTCGGCGGCGGGGGGCCAGGCTTGGAGCTCCCGCGCGAGCGCGTCGGCGAAGCGCTCGAGGATGACCTCGCGCACCGGCTGCTTCTGCACGTCGTAGAGGAAGTCCCAGCGCCGTTCGCGCACGCGGGGATTGTAGACGAGGCCGGCCCGGTGGCCATCCTGCGGCGTGGGTGCGGCACGCACACCGGCCCCTTTCGCTTCGCGGTGGCGCAGGTAGAGTCCGTCCCGATGCGGAGCTCGATCGCAACCCTGGCGCTGACCGCCGCGCTCGGCGCCTGCGGCGGTGCCGCGGCCCCGGCCGGCGAAGGGTCGGGGGCCGGAGGGGGAGGCTCCTGCCTCGGCTCGGACCTGCTCGCCTCGCTCGGGAAGTCCCGCGTCATGGTGGGCTACTCCGGCGACGACTCCGTCGCGGCGCTCGCGCCGTTCGACCTCCGCTACGTCTACCTCGCGGGCGGGCTCTTCGACGGCCAAGGCCCCTGCGCCTCGTGCGCTTCGGGGTGCACGGCGGCGGGCACCTCGTGCGCCGGCGGCGGGTGCGGGTGGTGGGGGTGCTGGCAATGGGACCAGCTGCCCCCGGGGCAGTACGCGCTCGACTTCGCGGCCAAGGCGGGCGCCGACGGCGAGATCCCCATGTTCACCTACTACGAGATCCTGCAGGCGAGCGGAGTTTCGGAGGGAACGCCCGAGGTCACCTCGGCCGCGCGCGACCCGGCCTTCATGGCGCGCTACCTCGCGGACTGGCGCTTCCTCCTCGGGCGGGTGGGATCCGGGAAGGCACTCCTGCACGTGGAGCCGGACTTCTGGGGATACGCCGAGCAGGCGGGCGGGGACCCCCACGCGCTCCCCGCCGCGGTGGCGAGCGCCAACCCCACGGACTGCGCCGGGGAGGAGGACAGCATCGCCGGGCTGGGGCGCTGCATGATCTCCATGGTCCGCAGGTACGCCCCGAACGCCAAGGTGGGGCTCCACGCCTCGGGCTGGGGCACGGGGTACGACGTCCTGCAGAACTCGAATGCCTCCTTCGACGTGGCCGGGCAGGCCGCGACGCTCGGTGCGTTCCTCAGGGCATGCGGGGCGGACCAGGGTGACTTCGTCGCGGCCGACATGAGCGACCGGGACGCGGGAACGCGACACAACTGGTTCGACGCGACGAACGCCACGCTGCCCGACTTCCACCAGGCCTTCGCCTGGGCGAAGGGCGTCGCCGAGGCGGTGGGGAGGCCGGTCCTGTGGTGGCAGATCCCGCTCGGGAACGCGTCGCTCGCGCCGGCGAACCAGGACAACCGCGTCGACTACCTCCTCACCCATGTCGGCGAGGTGGCGGCCTCCCACGGTGTCGGGCTCGCCTTCGGGGCGGGAGCGGCCGGGCAGGCGACGCCGAGCACGGACAACGGCAACTTCGTGTCCCGGGCGAAGAGCTACTACGCCGCGGGGGGCGTGCCCTACTGCCCCTGAGCCCGCCCGCCGGGTGAGGCTCGACTGTTCCGCCTCCGGGCGGTGGGGTATTCTTCGCCGCCTCCCCGGGGAGCCAGGAGCACCGCATGCTCGTCGTCATGAAGCCCAGCGCCACGCCCGCGGACATCGCCGCGGTCGAGGCCAAGATCCGCTCGCTGGGGCTCGTCCCGCACTCCATCTCCGGTGCCCAGCGCGTGGCGATCGGGATCACCGGCAACAAGGGGGCGCTCGACCCGGCACTGTTCGAGGGCATGCCGGGGGTGCGCGACGCCATCCGGGTCTCGCAGCCCTTCAAGCTCGTCTCTCGCGAGGTGAAGGCGGAGGACACGGTCATCGACGTCGGGGGCGTCGCCATCGGCGGGCCGCGCATCGCGGTGATCGCGGGTCCGTGCTCGGTCGAGTCGAGGGAGCAGGTCCTCGAGGCGGCGCGCGCGGTGAAGCAGGCGGGGGCGACGTTCCTGCGGGGCGGCGCCTACAAGCCGCGCACCAGCCCCTACGAGTTCCAGGGGCTCGCCGAAGAGGGACTCAAGCTGCTCGCGCTGGCGCGCGAGGAGACGGGCCTGAAGGTCGTCACCGAGGCCATGGACGCCGAGACCCTGCCGCTCGTGGCCGAGTACGCCGACGTGATCCAGATCGGCGCGCGCAACATGCAGAACTTCTCGCTGCTCAAGCGTCTCGGGCCCATTGGGAAGCCGGTCCTGCTCAAGCGCGGGCCCTCGGCCACCGTTCGAGAGTGGCTCATGGCGGCCGAGTACGTCGTCTCCCACGGGAACACGCGCGTGGCGCTCTGCGAGCGCGGCATCCGCACCTTCGAGACCGCGACCCGGAACACCCTCGACCTGAACGCCGTCCCGCTGCTCAAGTCCCTCACCCACCTGCCGGTCGTGGTGGATCCCTCCCATGGGGTGGGGCTCCGCGCTCTCGTCCCGGCCATGGCCCGTGCCGGCATCGCCGCCGGCGCCGACGGCCTCATCGTCGAGGTCCACCCGTGCCCCGAGCGGGCGCTGTCGGACGGCCAGCAGTCGCTCACGCCTGCCGAGTTCTCGGGGCTCATGGAGCAGGTCCGGGTGATCGCGGGCGCGATCGGCCGTCCCTTCTAGCCTCGAGACGCGGGCCGGACCGGCCCGAGGAGCGCCGATGTTCATCGCCATGAAGCCCCATGCCACCGAGGCCGAGTTCGCGGCCGTGGTGGAGAAGGTCCGATCGCTGGGGCTCACCCCGCACCCCATCTCCGGAACGGAGCGCCGGGTGGTGGCCGTGATCGGGAACACCGGCTCGGTGGACCCCGAGGACTTCTCCATGCTTCCCGGGGTGGCGGAGGCGATGCGCGTCTCCCAGCCCTTCAAGCTCGTCTCGCGCGAGGTGAAGGACGAGGACACCGTCATCGACGTGAACGGCATCCCGGTGGGAGGGAAGGGCATCGTGGTGATGGCCGGCCCCTGCTCGGTGGAGTCGGAGGAGCAAATCCTCGCCACCGCCGAGGCGGTGAAGAAGGCGGGCGCCTCCTTCCTTCGCGGCGGCGCCTACAAGCCGCGCACGAGCCCCTACGAGTTCCAGGGGCTGCGCGAGGAGGGCCTCAGGCTTCTGGCCCTCGCGCGGGAGCGCACCGGTCTCTCGGTGGTCACCGAGGTCATGAGCACCGAGACCATTCCCCTCGTGGCGCAGTACGCCGACGTCCTGCAGGTCGGGGCCCGCAACATGCAGAACTACTCGCTGCTCGAGCGGCTCGGCCAGGTGAAGAAGCCCGTGATGCTGAAGCGGGGGCTGTCCGCCACCATCCGCGAGTGGCTCATGGCGGCCGAATACATCGTGGCCAAGGGGAACCCCAACGTCATGCTGTGCGAACGTGGCATCCGGACGTTCGAGACCATGACGCGCAACACGCTCGACATCAACGCCATCCCGGTCGTGAAGGCGCTCTCGCACCTCCCGGTCATCGTGGATCCGTCCCACGGGATCGGGCTGCGTCGCCACGTGCCCGCCATAGCCCGCGCGGGCATCGCCGCGGGAGCCGACGGCGTCATCATCGAGGTCCACCCCAAGCCCGAGAATGCGCTCTCCGACGGGCACCAGTCGCTCGACTTCGCCGAGTTCGAGGAGCTCATGCGCCAGGCTCGGGTGATCGCGCTCGCCATCGGGCGCCCGGTGCGATAACCGCGAGCCCCGGCGTCGCGCGCCCTGCCCGCGCGCGGGTCGCTCGCGGCGCTGTCGTCGCGAGCCGCCGGCTCCCCGTTCCGCGCCGCGCTGGCGCGGGAGGCGTCCCGCGCGTACCCGGAGACGCCTGCGCGGATCCGGTCGATCGCGTCTGCAAGGCGGGTATGGAGGAAGGGGCCGCCGAGTCCCGGCGCGTGGCGCGCGCAGGGACGGAAGGGGCGGCCGACGCAGTCGCGGTCGGCCGATTACGCGCGCCCGACTCGCTGCGAGGGCCCGGGACGAAGGGAGCGCTTGAGCGCGGCCACGAAGCGGCGTACGCGGTCGGCACGCGCCCGGCGAGTGCCGCCGCGGGCGACGCGCTCCACGATGGCGCTGCCCACGACGACGCCGTCGGCGAGCCGCCCCACCTCGGCGGCCTGCGCAGGAGAGGAGACCCCGAAGCCCACCACGACCGGGACCGCGCTCCGCGCGCGCACCGCGGCCACCTTCGCCGCCAGGTCCGGGGGCAACTCGCGGCGCGCCCCGGTGACCCCGGTGACCGAAACGAAGTAGACGAAGCCGGTGGCCGCGGCGCAGGCCTCCGCCACGCGCCCTTCCGTGGACGTGGGCGCGAGGAGGAAGACGTTCGCCACGCCCCTCTCGGCGGCGAGCTGGCGGAAGTCGACCGCCTCCTCGGGAGGCAGGTCGGGAACGATGACGGCGTCCACGCCCGCGGCGGCGCAGCGATCGAGGAAGCGCGCCTCGCCGTAGGCGAGAATCGGGTTCACGTACCCCATGAGGGCGATGGCCGCGCCGGTGCCGCGCCGCACCTCGGCCGCGAGCCGGAGGCAGCTCTCGACCCCGGTGCCCGCCGCGAGCGCCCGCTCCCCCGCGGCCTGGATGGTCCGGCCGTCGGCGATGGGGTCGGAGAAGGGCATGCCGAGCTCGATGACGTCGGCGCCGCCTTCGGCGCAGGCGAGCGCCATGGCGCGCGAGGTGGCGAGGTCGGGATCGCCCGCCATGACGTAGGTGACGAGCGCGGCTTCGCCCCGCTCGCGCGCCCGCGCGAACGCCTGGCGTGTGCGGTCGAGGCCGGTCACCGGCGCGCCCTCCGGCGGCCGGGCGGCCGCCGCCCGGCGCGTCGCCGGGGCCGGGCGCGGTCGGCGCGCGCCGCCAGCGCCCGTCGCACCTGATCCACGTCCTTGTCGCCGCGCCCGGAGACGTTCACGACGAGGAGCCCGTCCGCGCCGAGTTCGCGGGCGACGGTCCGGGCTGCCGCCACGGCGTGCGCGGTCTCGAGCGCCGGGATGATGCCCTCGGTCCGTGCCAGGTAGGTGAGGGCCTCGAGCGCCTCGTCGTCGGTCGCCTGCATGAGGCGCAGCCGCCCCTGGTCCTTGAGCCAGGAGAGCTCCGGGCCCACGCCCGGGTAGTCGAGCCCTGCGCTGATGGAGTGGGCCTCGGCGATCTGCCCACCCTCCGTCTGGAGCACGTAGCTCCGCGAGCCGTGGAGCACCCCGGGCCGGCCGCGCGCGAGCGGGGCGCCGTGCTTGCCGGTGTCGAGCCCGAGCCCGGCGGCCTCCACGCCCACGAGCGCCACCTCGCGGTCCTCGAGGAACGCGGAGAAGATGCCCATCGCATTCGAGCCGCCTCCGACGCAGGCGACGACTGCCTCCGGGAGCCGGCCGGCGATGGCGAGGACCTGCGCCCGAGCCTCCTCGCCGATGACCGACTGGAAGTCGCGGACCATGGCGGGGTAGGGGTGCGGGCCGGCGACCGACCCGATGACGTAGTGGGTGTCGCGGACGTTGGTCACCCAGTCCCGGATGGCCTCGTTCATCGCGTCCTTGAGCGTCCGCGAGCCGGCCTCCACCGGGACCACCCGCGCCCCGAGGAGCTGCATGCGGAAGACGTTCAGCGCCTGGCGCTCGACGTCGAGCGCGCCCATGTACACGTCGCACGGCAGGCCGAACAGCGCAGCGGCCGACGCGGTGGCGACGCCGTGCTGGCCCGCCCCCGTCTCGGCGATGATGCGCCGCTTTCCCATGCGCCGGGCGAGCAGGACCTGCCCGAGCGTGTTGTTGATCTTGTGGGCGCCGGTGTGGCAGAGGTCCTCCCGCTTGAGCAGTATCCGGCAGCTGCCGGCCTCGGCCGACATGCGCAGCGCGTCGCCGAGCGGCGTGGGGCGGCCCGCGAAGCGCGTGAGGAGGACCGTCAGCTCCTCGCGGAAGTGCGCGTCCCTTCGCGCCTCGAGCCAGGCCCCCTCGAGCTCGTCGAGGGCCGGCACGAGCGTCTCCGGCACGAAGCGGCCCCCGTAGGGGCCGTAGTGGCCGCGCGCGTCGGGCCGTTGCATCTACAGGGCTCCCCGGGCCGCGGCGATGAAGCGGGCGAGCTTCGCCGGGTCCTTCTCGCCGGGCGCGGACTCCACGCCGCTCGCCACGTCCACGGCGTAGGGGCGGACCGCCCGGATCGCCTCGGCCACGTTCTCGGGGGTGAGCCCCCCCGCGAGGATCACCGGCGCGACCTCCGAGACCCCCTCGGCGAGCGACCAGTCGAAGGGGACGCCGCTGCCGCCGAATCCCCGGGACGGCGTGTCGAGGAGGAACGCGGAGACCTCGTAGGACAGCAGCCGCGAGAGCGTCCGGACCTGATCCACGGCGATGGCCTTCACGACCGGCAGCGGGAGCCGCGCGCACAGGTCGGGCGGCTCGTCCCCGTGGAGCTGCAGGACCCGCACCCCGGATTCGGCAGCCACGGCGCGGAGCTCCGCCTCGGGCTGGTTGACGAAGACGCCGACCGAGGTGACGAAGGGAGGCAGGCGCTCCACGATGGCGGCGACCGCCGAGGGCGAGACGTAGCGCCGGGACTCCGGCCAGAAGTTGAACCCCAGGGCGTCGGCGCCGAGGCGGACGGCGAGCAGGGCGTCCTCGAGCCGTCGGATCCCGCAGATCTTCACCCTCACCTGGCTCACCGGCTCCTCCCGCGGGGGGCGCCGCCCCGCCGCGCACTGTACACCCTCCGCCCGGGCTCAGGGCACCGACGCGAGCGCAGCGAGCAGCGCCCCGGGGTCGGCGGCCCGGACGAGCGCCTCGCCCACGAGGAAGTTCGCCGCCCCCGCCGCGCGGAGCCGGCGCACCTCGGCAGGTCCCCGGATCCCGCTCTCGGAGACGCCGACGGTGCCCGGCGGGAGCAGCGGCAGGATCCGCTCGCTCGCGGAGAGGTCGACCCGGAAGTCCCGGAGGTCTCGGTTGTTGACGCCGAGGAGGCGCGCCCCGGCGCGGAGCGCCGCCTCCGCTTCGCGCTCCTCGTGGACCTCGATGAGCGCGTCCAGCCCCAGTGCCGCGCAGTCCTCGAGGCGGCGCCGGAGGAGGTCTCCGGGGAGGGCGGCGACGATGAGCAAGGCCGCGTCGGCGCCGTGAACCCGGGCCTCGAGAAGCTGGTAGCGCTCGAGGACGAAGTCCTTGCGAAGCAGCGGCACGTCCACCGCATTGCGCACCGCGGCGAGGTCGGCGAGCGAACCGCCGAAGCCCGGGCCGTCCGTGAGGACCGAGATGGCAGCCGCGCCGCCCGCCGCGTAGCGGCCGGCCTGGGCGGCGGCGTCGAGCGTCGCGGAGATGGGGCCGGCCGACGGGCTCGCCCGCTTCACCTCGGCGACGATGCGCACCGGGCCGCCGGGGGCGGAGAGTGCGCTCGCGAAGCTGCGCGCGGGCCTCGCGTCGCGGGCGCGGGCGGCGAGCTCGGGTTCCGGGAGTTCCGCGCGGCGGGACGCCACCTCCGCCGCCTTGCGCGCGAGGATGTCCGAGAGCACCGTCACGGCGCCCGGCTCGCTGCCACGAGGAGGTCGAGCTTCTCACGGGCCGCACCGCGGTCGATCGCCTCGGCCGCGAGCGCCACGCCGGTGCGCAGGTCCGGGGCGGCCCCTGCCACCACGAGCGCGGCGGCGGCGTTGGCGAGCACCGCGTCCCGCGGGGCCCCTCGCTGACCGGCGAGCACGTCCCGAGCGATGGCGGCGTTCCGGTCCGCGTCGCCCCCGGCGATGGCGTTCTCGGGCCAGCGGGGCAGGCCGAGCTCCTCCGGAGTGACCGTGAAGAGCTCCACCCGACCGTCCCGGACGTCGGCCACCTTCGTGGCCCCGGTCACGGCGATCTCGTCCAATCCCTCTCCGTGGACCACGAAGGCGCGACGGGCGCCGAGGGCGGCGAGCACGCCGCCGATGACGGGCACCCAGCGCGCCTCGTAGACCCCGAGGACCTGGTGGCGGGCGCCCGCGGGGTTCGCGAGGGGACCGAGCAGGTTGAAGACGGTCCGGATGGCGAGCTCGCGCCGGATGCCCGCCACCGCCTTGAAGGCGGGGTGGAGGCGGGGCGCGAACAGGAATCCGATGCCCACGTCGGCGATGCAGCGCTCGACGCGCTCCTTGGGGGCCTCGACGTCGACGCCGAGGGCCGCGAGGAGGTCGGCCGAGCCGCACCGGGAGGAGACCGAGCGATTGCCGTGCTTCGCGACCGCGACCCCGGCCCCGGCCACGGCGAAGGCAGCGGTGGTGGAGATGTTGAAGGTGTTCCGCCCGTCGCCCCCGGTCCCGCAGGTGTCGACGAACACGTCCCGGTCGACGCGCACGCGCTCGGCGCGGGCGCGCATGACCTCGGCCGCGCCCGCGATCTCGTCGACGGTCTCGCCCTTGACCCGCAGCGCGGCGAGGAAGGCGCCCACCTGGGCCGGGGTGGCGCCCCCGTCCGCGATCTCGCCCATCGCCCGCGCCATCTCGGCGCGGGAGAGGTCGCGGCGCTCCACGAGCAGTGCGATGGCCTCGTGGATCACCGCCTCCCTCCCCTCCGTGCCCGGGCCGGCCTCGGGGAGCGCAGGGCCGTCGCGGAGCCGGTGGAACCGCCGGCGACGCGCCGGAGCCAGTTCGCGAGGAGCGTCTTCCCGTGCTCCGTGAGCACCGACTCGGGATGGAACTGGACCCCCTCGACGTCGAGCCGGCGGTGGGCGAGCCCCATGATCTCGCCCTGGCTCGTCCACGCGGTCACGCGCAGGTCGGCGGGAAGGCTCCCGCGCTCGACCACCAGGGAGTGGTAGCGGCCCGCCAGGAAGGGAGAGGGGAGCCCGAAGTAGATGCCGCTGCCCCGGTGCAGGACCGGGCTCGCCTTGCCGTGGACGATGCGGCGATTGCGAACCACGCGGCCGCCGAACGCCTGGCCGATGGCTTGGTGCCCGAGGCACACGCCGAGGATGGGGATCTCCCCCGCGAGCTCCCGGATGGCGGCGAGGCTCACGCCGGCCTCGCTGGGCGTGCAAGGACCGGGGGAGATGACGACGCCGCGGGGCTCTCGCGCCCGGATCCCGGGGACGTCCACGCGGTCGTTGCGGTAGACCTCCACGTCCGCGCCCAGCTCGCCCAGGTACTGGACGAGGTTGAAGGTGAACGAGTCGTAGTTGTCCACGAGGACGAGCCGGGGCCTCATCGGCGGCCTCCCCGGCGGGCGCGGCGTCGGCGCGGGGGCGCGGGCAGCGGCCTCGCGGCGCCGTCGAGGCGCCGCGACTCGGCCTGGGCCACGGCGGTGAAGAGCGCACGGGCCTTGTTGACCGTCTCCTGGTACTCGAGCGCCGGCCGCGAATCGTACACGAGGCCGGCCCCGGCCTGGGCCGAGACCCGCCTCCCCGACTGCATCAGCGTGCGGATGGCGATGCACATCTCCATGTCCCCGCCGCGGTCGAAGTAGCCGACCGCTCCGGCGTACGGGCCGCGACGCGCCGGCTCGAGCTCGTCGATGATCTCCATCGCACGCACCTTCGGAGAGCCGGTCACGGTGCCCGCCGGAAACGAGGCGCGCAGGACGTCCACGGCGGAGAGGCCGTCCTTGAGGCGCCCCTTCACCTCCGAGACGAGGTGCATGACGTGGGAGTACCGCTCGACGGTCTTCAGCTGCGTGACGCGCACGCTGCCCACCTCGGCGACCCGACCCACGTCGTTTCGCCCCAGGTCCACGAGCATGACGTGCTCGGCGTTCTCCTTGGGGTCCGCCCGCAGCTCCTGCTCCAGGAGCAGGTCCTCCGCGGCGTCTCCCCCGCGGCGCCGCGTGCCCGCGATGGGGCGGAGCGTCACCTCTCCGTCCTCGAGCTTGACGAGCGTCTCCGGCGAGCTGCCCACGAGCGCCCGTGTGCCGAACTGCAGGTAGAAGAGGTACGGGGAGGGGTTCACGCGCCGCAGCGCCCGGTAGATCTCGAACGGGGGGACGCTCACGTCGGCGTCGAACCGCTGGGAGAGGACGATCTGCTGGCAATCGCCGGCCTTCACGTACTCCTGGGCGCGCCGCACCCCGGCCTCGAAGGCCGCTCGGGTGACGCGCGGCCGGAGCTCGGTCGGGTTTCCCGCCGGGGGCGTCCGCCGGTCGCGCAGCGGGCGCGAGAGCGCCGCCAGCGTTCCGCCGATGCGCGCGAGCGCCCCGTGGTAGAGCGAGCGCGGGTCGTCGCCCTCCTGGCATCGCACCTCGACCATGACGTGGAGAGAGTGGCGCAGGTTGTCGAAGGCGACGACCTCGTCGAAGTCCATGAAGAGGGCGTCCGGGAAGCCGAGCTCGTCGGGACCGGCGACGGGCACCCGGGGCTCGAACAGCTGCACGGCGTCGTAGGAGAGGTATCCGACGAGGCCTCCGGCGAGTCGCGGCGTGCCCGGCACCCGGACCGCCTGGTGCGTGGAGAGCTCGCGCCGCACGCGCTCGACCGGGTCCCCCGGCTGCCCGTGTCGCCAGGAGAGAACGCCGCGCGGGCCGGCCCCGAGGAAGGAGAAGCGCGCCGAGCGCTCGCCTCCCTCGACCGACTCGAGCAGGAAGGCGTGGCGCTTCCCGCGGGCGATCTTCAGGAAGGCGGACACCGGGGTCTCGGTGTCCGCCTCGACCTCGACGCGGACCGGCACGGCGCGGCCGGGCCGGCAGAGTTCCTGGAACGTGTCGAGGTCCGGCTGCGCGCTCAGCCTGTCAGCGCCAAAGAAACACCGTCATGCGACGACCCGCCGGCCTGGACCGGCGACCTCCTCGACGTTCTTCGCCACGATGCGATTGCGCTCGTCGACGAGGATCACCGAGGGCCTGTGAGTCCGGACCTCCGACTCCTCGAGCTCCGCGAACGTGGCCAGGATGACCATGTCGCCGGGCTTGGTGAGATGGGCGGCGGCCCCGTTGATGCAGATCTCGCCGCTGCCGCGGCGACCCTTCATCACGTAGGTCTGCAGCCGCGTCCCGCGCGTGATGTTCCAGACGTGGATGGACTCGAACTCCAGGATGCCGGCGGCGTCCAGGAGGTCCTCGTCGATGGTGACCGAGCCCTCGTAGTCGAGGTCGGCATGGGTCACCGTGGCGCGGTGGATCTTCGACTTGAAGAACGTCCGGCGCATCTGATGTTAAATATCCGCTCCCCCGGCAGGGATCAAGGAGTCTCCCGCTCCGGACCCTTCCGCCGGGCCGCAACCGTCCGGGTGAGAGCCATGGACCGCCGCCCCCCCGCCGCCGCCGCCGTCGCCCTGGCGCTCGCCGCCTGCGCTTCGGCGTCGGCGGCTCGCGCCGCGCCGGATGCCGAGGCGGCCATCCGTCCGGACGACGTCGCCCGCGACGTCGCCTGGCTCGCCGCTCCGGAGCGAACGGGGCGCGGGGTCGGAACGCCCGGCAACGAGGCGGCGGCGGCCTGGATCGCCGAGCGCATGCGGGCGCTGGGGCTGAAGCCCGCCTTCCCGGGCGGATACCTGCAGGAGTTCGAGGTCCCGGTGGGCGTGAAGCTCGCCGGCCGCAACGCGCTCGAGGTGGGCGGTCGGACGCTCGCGGCCGGAACCGAATGGAAGCCGTTCACCTTCAGCGACAACGGGGCTGCGACCGGCGAGCTCGTCTGGGTCGGGTACGGCATCACCGCCCCCGAGCTGTCGTACGACGACTACGCCGGGGTCGACGTGAAGGGGAAGGTCGTCCTCGTCGCCGGCCACTTCCCGCGGGAGTCGGACCCGGACTCTCCGTTCCGCTCGCCGCGCGCCTACTCCTACGGGGAGTGGCGATACAAGGCGATGAACGCGAGGGACCACGGCGCCGTGGCGGTCGTCGCGGTCCGCGACGACTGGCAGCACGGCGGGCCGGGCCCGCTCGCGCCCTTCGGAGGCTCCCCCTCGTCGCCGGCGGGCGTGCTCGCCGCACAGGCCACCGCAGGTGCGCTCGGCGCGGCCGTCGACCCTCCGGCGCTCGCCCGCGCCGGACAGGAGGACGGTCGGCCGCACTCGCGGGTGCTCGCGGTCCAGGCCCGCGTCGAGGTGGGGATCGAGCGCGTGCGCGCCCGCACGGCCAACGTCGCGGGGCTCCTCCGGGGAGCGGACCCGGCGCTCTCGGCCGAGTGCGTTGTCGTCGGCGCCCACTACGACCACCTGGGCTATGGCGGCGAGAACTCGCTCGAGCCGGACGTCAACCAGGTGCACCCGGGGGCCGACGACAACGCGAGCGGCGTGGCGGCGCTCCTCGCCATCGCCCGGGCCTTCGCGGTGCGGGGGGCGCCGGCCCGCACCGTCCTCTTTGCGGCCTTCACCGCCGAGGAGATGGGGCTCCTCGGCTCCGCGCAGTTCGTGAAGGCGATGCCCGCCGCCTGCCCGCTCGCGCAGGTCCAGATGATGGTGAACCTCGACATGGTGGGCCGTCCCCGGGACAAGAGGGTCTTCGTGGAGGGGGTGGACACGGCGCGCGGTCTGCGCGGTTGGGTGGCGGCCCTCGACGCACGGCCCCCGGCCCTGCCGCTCTCGCCGTCGTTCGTCGGGGACGGCTACGGCCCGTCGGATCACACGAGCTTCTACGCGAAGGCGGTGCCGGTGCTGTACTTCTTCACGGGCGCGCACGCGGACTACCACCGGCCGAGCGACACCGCCGACAAGGTCGACCCCCGGGGGCTCGCGGCGGTGGCACAGCTCGCTTTCCGTGCCGCGGAGTCGGCCGCCGACGCGCCGTACCGCATCGCCGTGGTGTCGACGCCGCCCCCGCCGGGCCAGGGCGGGGCGGGCGGCGACTCCCGGGGGTATGGCGCCTACCTCGGCACCATCCCGGACTTCGGGGAGCGCAGCGAGCCCGGTGTCCTGCTGACGGGCGTTCGCGCCGGGAGCCCCGCCGAGAAGGCCGGGGTCACCGGCGGCGACGTCATCCTGCAGGTGGGCGGGCGCGTCATCGGCAACCTCCAGGACCTGACGTACGCGCTGCGCTTCTTCCGCCCGGGCGACGAGGTGGAGGTCGTCTGGTCGCACGCGGGCGAGCGACGCGCCGGGCGCGTCGTGCTCGGGGAGCGGAAGTAGGTGCCCTCCGCGCTGGCCGCCCGACGCGTCCGGCTGCTCGGCGCCGCCCGGGCAGAGGGGGCGGCGTTCTCGAGCTTCGATCCGGCGCGCCTGCGGTTCCACCTCGGCACCTCGCTCGCGGACCTCCGGATCCCCGTGCACCTGGCGGCGGACGCCGCCGCCATCGTGGACGGGGCGGTCGACCAGATCGGGCTCATCCTCGCGACGCACCACAAGGCGTTCGTCCCGGCCGACGAGCTCGATCGGCTCTACATGCGGGAGGACTTCGCGTCGGCGCCCCGGCCAACCGACGCGCTGACGCCGCTGCGAGGGGGGCCGGACCTCCGCGCCGCGGCGCGACTCGCCGCCCAGGCCCACCCGGCGCTGCAGGGAGGCATCCTCTGCGCCTGGATGGGGCCGGGAGGCAAGGGACGCTCCCTGACCGCCCTCTGGATCGCCGCGCTGCGAAACGCCCTGGCGGAGATGTCGGCCTCCGACGCCTCCGAGGAGACGCCGCTGCTCGTGACGCTCGTCCTGTCGGGGGCGATGCAGCTCGCGGGGCCACGCCTGAAAGAGGTCCTGCCGGGCCCGCCGATCGACCGCTACCTGCGCGCGGCTGCGCTCACCGCCCTGTGGGTCGCGGCGCGCACCGGGCTCGGCCGAACCGCCCGCGACGCGGGTCTCTCGCCGGACGACCCGTCGATCCTGCGGCTGGAGGCGGCGCTCAACCCGGGGACGCTCGTGGGGGGGCGCGCCGGCTGGGCCGGCGCCGGGTCGACGCTCTACGGGCCGGAGCTGTCCGCGGGCGTGCCGCGCGCCGAGGAGATCGCGCAACGCCTCGCCGCCGGGGGCGATCCCGACGCCGCCGCGGCCGACGTCGCCCTGGCGCTCGCGGCCGACGAGGAGACCGCGAGGCGGGCGGAGGCGTCGGTGGCGGCGGGGCGGCTCCGGGAGGCGCTTGCGGCGGCCGTGGGGGGGGCGGAGCTCGCCGGCGCGGCCGACGCCGCGGCGGACCTCCGGCGCCTGCTCACGGCGCCGGGGGCACTCGCCGGGACCCTCGCGGAGGAAGAGGGCAGGCGGGCGCTGGCGGCGCGCGCGCACGTCGCCCTGTCCCGCGCCACTTCCGGCGAGGCGGCGGTGGCGCTGGACGCGGCGCTCAGGGGTCTGCGGGCCTGGAGGCCTCGCGAGCCCGCCGCGGCCTTCGGCCTGCGGCGCGATCAGGCGCGGGCCGAGTACGCCGCGGCCGCGACGGCGCTCCTCGCCGACGCGGCCCTCGAGCGGATCTTCAGCCCGGCTCGGCGCGCCCTCGCGCAGCGGACGGGGACGGAGGCCGAGGGAGGCGCCCAGGCGGAGTGGGAGGCCGGCCGGCTGTACCGTCTCTCGGCCGAGCCCGGGCCCATCCTGCGCTCGGTCGAGGAGCGCCCCGTCGCCCACCTCTTCGCGGACGTGAAGGACTTCACGCGCCGGACGGCACTGCTCGGGCAGGCGCCCATGGCCGAGTTCCTCCGGCGGGAGTTCTACCTGCCGATCCTGAGCGCGGCCAAGGAGCGCTTCGGGGGGATGCAGCACCTCGGCGACCGGGGCGGCGTGACGGTGAACAACCTCCTCGGGGACGCCATCTCGCTGTCGGGCGGCATCGAGGCGCTCGTGTCCGTGGCGATGGAGATCCGCCGCCTGCTCGCGGCCTACGAGGCCCGGCTCGCGCGCGAGGTGACCCGGGATGCCGTCTCGGCCCGCGTGGCCGCGCTCGCGGCGGGTTTCGGCGAGCGCATCGAGCGGCTGCGGGGGGAGCGCCTGGAGGCGGAGGCCGAGGCGGCGCGGGCCGCGCCCGGCACCCCGGAGCGCGAGCGGGCGACGCAGCGCGCGGCGAGCCGAGCCGCGGCCGGTGCGCGGCTCGAGGTGGAGCGCGCTCGGGCGGTCGCGCGCGCCCGCGGGCAGGGGCTCGAGGCCGGCGTGTTCGTGAGCTTCGGGCCGCCCCCGTTGGTGGTGACCATCGAGGACGAGGTGTTCGGCCGGAACCGGGTGGCCATCGCGGAGAAGATCAACGAGTCGGCCCGGGGCACGGCGAGGGCCGCCCCGGCGCGCGCCCGCGCCGACCAGCAGCTCGAGGCGGAGCGCGCCGCGCGCGGGCTGCCGGAGCTGCGCCATGCCTGGAGCGTGTTCATCGGCCAGCCCCTGTCCCTGGCCGTCCCGCCGGCGGCGGAGGCGGCCGCGGTGCAGGCCGCCCGCGCCGGCGATCTGGCCGGGGCGATGCGCGCGGTCGCCGCTCCGGTGCGGCAGGCGCTGGAGGCGGCGGCGCGGGCCGGGGACCAGAACACCGGCGACATCTACAACGCCGGAGCGGCCCTGTCGGAGGAGGCGCTCGCGGCCTTTCTCGCGGCCGTGGCGCGCAGCCGGACGGTGCGCCGGGTGGAGCTCGACGCCGCCGACGTGCCGGAGGAGCTGGGTCGCCGCTACTGGTTCGGCGACGGGCCGCAGACGCTCGTCGCCACGTTCCACAAGGACGGCCGCCCCGCGGAGCTCTTCCGCCAGGTCGGCCGCGCCTCGTTCCGCGGGCTCGGGGAGGTGGTGGTGTGGGAGGCCGCGGCCGATTTCGGGGCGCCCGCGGAGCTGTTCCGGGCGATGCGGGACCGGTGGCTCGGCGGCGCCCGGGATGGCCCGGGCGCGCCGAGGTCCCCGCCGCCGGTCAGTGGGCGACCGCCTTGACGTTCGCCTCGCAGATGCGCTCGTAGAAGGAGCCGTCGAGCTTCGCGCCCTGCTTCTGCATCTGGTCGGCCTTCGCGATCTCCTCGTCGACCATCTTCTTGAAGCTCTCGTACGGCTGCGCGCCGACGATCTGCCTGCAGTTCACGAAGAGCGTGGGGGTGCCGTTCGCGCCCACCTTGCTGCCGAGCTGCATGTCCTCCTGGATCCGAGCCTTGGTCTTGTCGGAGCTCTCGGCCGCCTGGAACTTCTTGGAGTCGAGGCCGAGCTTCGCCGCCCACTGCTCGTACTGGGCGGGTCCGAGCGACTGCTGGTTCTCGAAGAGGAGGTCGTGCATCTGCCAGAACTTCCCCTGCTCGCGGGCCGCCTCCGCGGCGCTCGCGGCCGGCATCGCCTGCGAGTGGAAGGGGAGCGGCTGGTGCTTCCAGACGATGCGGACGTCCTTCGGGTAGGCCTCGGCGAGCTGCTTCAGCGTGGGGTTCACCCGGCTGCAGAAGGGGCACTGGAAGTCCGAGAACTCCACGACGGTGACCTTCGCGACCTTGGGGCCCTTCAGCGGATCGTCGGGCCGGAAGCCCACGCGAGAGGCGGCCGGCGGGGGCGGCGGCGGCGGCTGCTGCGGGGCCGCCGGGCCGGCGTTGATCATCGCCGGCGCCGTCTTCCCGTTCTCGATGGTCTTCGCGTACACGTCGTGCGCGGCGACGCCCGACTTCACCAGGTCCTCGGCCTTCTTGAGCTCCTCGTCGACCACGGACTTGAAGACCTCGAGGGGGACGGCGCCGACGACCTTGCGGCCGTTGATGAAGAACGTCGGGGTGCCGCTCGCTCCCACGCTCTGGGCGAGTGCCTGGTCGCGGCGGATCCGCTGCTCGTACCGCTGCTCGTCGAGCGCCTTCTTGAAGGCGGCCATGTCGAGCCCGAGATCCTGTGCGAGCTTCTCGAGCGTCGGGCGGTCGAGGTTGGGGTTCGACTCGAAGAGCTTGTCGTGCATGGCCCAGAACTTGGCCGCGCCGCCCTGCTGGCGCGCCTCCTCCGAGGCCACGGCCGACGGCATCGCCTTGGGATGGAAGGGCAGCGGGTTGTGCTTGAAGACGAAGCGCAGCTTGCCCGGGTAGGCCTCCTCGAGCTGCTTCATGGTGGGCTGCACCCGCTTGCAGAACGGGCACTCGAAGTCCGAGGACTCGACCACGGTGACGAGCGCGTCCTGGGGCCCGCGAGCCGGGGAGTCCTCGACGGGGATCTTGTAGACCGCCTTCGGATCCTCCTGCTGCCTCTGTGGCGCCGGCGCCTGCTGGCGGCCGTAGCGGTCGGAGACGCCCTTCAGGACCTGGTACTTCTGCGCGTCGGAGAGTCCCGCGAGCGTTCCTGCGGGCAGGTCGCCCTCGCGCACCGAGGTCGGGGGGAAGTCGGACAGCTTCTTGCCGATGGGGTTGATGCCCGCCATCCGTCCCCCGACGGCGCCGAGGATGAGACCCACGATGAGTGCGACGATCCAGCTGATGTGCTTCATGTCGATGGCTCCCCAATGCAACGGCCGCCCGCAGGGGCGGCCACGTCAAAAGCTGTAGAAGGCCCCTGCCCGGACCATGAGCGGGACGCCCGCGCCCGCGACGAGCGGGATGCCGGTGTCCCCTTCGGCGAAGAACCCAACCGCGTCGGATACGTGCAGCTCCAGGCCCCCGCCGAGCAGGACCCAGCGCCATTCCAGGTAGCCGATCTGCGTCGCCGCGTCCACCGCAGCGCGTAGGTAGAACGGTGTGCCCGGGACGGCCCAGTGCAGGCCCGGGCGGATGGCGAAGTAGACCCCCGGCGACATCCCCAGGACGAGAGACAGCTCCGGGGCGAAGCCGAGGCCGATGTAGTACCCCCCGGTGACCTCGATCTCGAAGAGGCTCGGCGGGTCGTAGGCCGAGCCGGCGCCCGGCTGCCCGCCTCCGCCCACGTCCATCGACAGGGTGAAGCCGACGGCGCGCCGGGTGTTCTGCGCGTCGTCGCCCGCGACCGCCGTCCGCGACGCGACGACGAGGGCCACGGCGGCGAACAGCCGCAGCCGCCGGACGATTGGCGAGGAGAGGCGCACGGAGCGCCGCAAAGGGTACCGTCCCGACCCCATCGCGGCAAGAAACGCCCCGGCGGTTTGCGCCCTTCCCGCGCAACGCGCTAAAGGGTGCGGGATTGGCCGAGGCCTCCCTGCCCACCCCCACCCACACCGTCGACACGTCGGGGACCCTCTGTCCGTACCCCATCGTCGAGGCGGCGCGGGCCATCCGCGGGCTCTCCCCCGGCGAGGTGCTCTGCGTCGTCGCCACCGACCCCGGGATCGCGACCGACATGCCCATGTGGTGTCGCGCGACCCGCCACGAGCACCTCGGCACGTTCCGGGTGGGGGCCGCCTGGAAGAGCTACGTGCGCAAGCGGGCCGGATGAGCTAATGGCTCCCTGCGCCGGGCGGCTCCCGGCGCACGGATCTGGTTCGGGGAAGCGAAGCGATGCCGGCGAAGGCCATCGGAATGATCTCGGGGGGGCTCGACTCGACGCTCGCCCTCGCGCTCGTGAAGCGGCAGGGCATCGAGGTCAAGGCCGTGAACTTCTACACCGGCTTCTGCATCACCGAGACGCAGCGCCGCAAAGGCGGGCGTGCCGACGGGACCGTACCCCGCAACGAGGCGCTCCGCGCCGCCGCCGACCTGGAGGTGGAGATCGAGTACGTCGACGTCTCCGGCTCGGGCTACCTCGACCTCATCGTGAATCCACGCTACGGCTACGGAGCGAACGCGAACCCCTGCGTCGACTGCCGGATCTTCATGATGCGGCGGGCGCGCGAGATCATGGAGCAGGAGGGCGCGGACTTCGTCTTCACCGGCGAGGTCCTCGGCCAGCGCCCGAAGAGCCAGCGGCGCGACACGCTCCGGGTCATCGAGCGGGAGAGTGGCCTCGAGGGGCGGCTGCTGCGGCCCCTCTCCGCTCTGCTTCTCGAGCCGACGGTGCCGGAGCGGGAGGGACTCGTCGACCGCACGAAGCTCCTCGACATCAGCGGCCGGTCGCGTCAGCGCCAGATCGAGCTTGCCCGCGAGCTCGGGGTGTCGGACTGGCCGCAGCCGGCCGGTGGTTGCTGCTACCTCACCGACGAGGCCTTCGCGCGGAAGTTCTTCGACCTGCTCGACGCGCGGGAGGGAGGCGGGGAAGGACGGCACATCGTGCGCGAGGACGTGGTGCTGTTGTCGACCGGGCGCCACTTCCGCCTCTCGCCGCGGGCGAAGCTGATCGTGGGGCGCTCGGAGGCGGAGAACGCCATTCTCGAGGGCTACCGCGGCGGCCGGTCGCGCCTCGAGGCCCAGGGCGTGAACGGCCCCGTGGCGCTCGTCGAGGGCGCTCCCACCTGGGAGGAGCGGACGCTCGCCGCGCGGATCGTCGCCCGCTACGGAAAGGGGCGCAGGGCAGCGCGCGTGGCGGTCACCTGGGAGGAGGACGGCCTCGTCGAGACCTACGAGGTCGAGCCGGAGGCGGACGAGGCGCGAATCGAGTCCCTGCGCATCTGAGGCCCCCTGCGCCGCGCCCGGCTTTGCAGCCTTTACTCATCCAACCCCGCTCGGGAAGGGCATTTTGACAAGCACTTCCGGGCGTTTCTTGATCGCCCGCAAGTCCGTTCGCCCCGAAAAGCGGATACCTGTTCGGTGTGGCACGGCGGCCCTCGCCGGGTGAGGGGCGCCGCGTCCGGCGAATCCATCCCAGGCCGCGGACGGCAGCCGCGGAGGGCGAGGGGCGACATGGCGACCAAGACGGCGAAGCGCATCTACTTCTTCGGCGGCGGAAAGGCCGAGGGCAACAAGGACATGAAGGAGCTGCTCGGCGGCAAGGGCGCAGGCCTCGCCGAGATGAGCAACATCGGCATCCCGGTGCCCCCGGGCTTCACGATCACCACCGAGGTCTGCACCGCCTTCTACCGGCAGGGCAAGCGCCTGCCGAAGGACCTCGCCGGCGAGGTCCAGACCTCGCTCGCGAAGGTCGAGGCGGTTGCCGGCAAGAAGTTCGGCGACCCGGCGAACCCGCTCCTCGTCTCGGTGAGGTCCGGAGCGCGCGTCTCCATGCCGGGGATGATGGACACGGTGCTCAACCTGGGTCTCGACGACCGGACGGTGCACGGGCTCGCGAAGAGCGGCGGGGACGATCGCTTCGCCTGGGACAGCTACCGACGCTTCGTCGCCATGTTCGGCGACGTGGTCCTCGGAATGAAGCCCGAGCACAAGGAGGACCGCGACCCGTTCGAGATCATCCTCGAGGCCAAGAAGCACCAGCTCGGGGTGAAGCTCGACCCCGAGCTTCCGGTGGCGGCGCTCATCGAGCTCGTCGCGGAGTTCAAGGCCGAGATCCTTCGCAAGAAGAACGTCACCTTCCCGGACGACCCCATGGAGCAGCTGCTCATGGCCGTCGACGCCGTGTTCCGCTCCTGGGAGAACGACCGGGCCATCGCGTACCGGAGGCTGAACGGCATCCCCGGCGACTGGGGGACGGCCGTGACCGTGCAGTCGATGGTCTTCGGCAACATGGGCGAGGACTCGGGGACCGGCGTCGCCTTCACGCGCAACCCCGCCACCGGCGAGAACGAGTTCTACGGCGAGTTCCTGGTGAACGCGCAGGGCGAGGACGTCGTGGCCGGCATCCGGACGCCCCAGAAGATCGCCGAGCTCGCCTCGCGCTTCCCGGAGATCGCCACCCAGCTCGAGCGGGTGCGCCAGCGGCTCGAGCGCCACAACCGCGACATGCAGGACATCGAGTTCACCATCGAGCGCGGCAAGCTCTACGTGCTGCAGACCCGGACCGGGAAGCGCACGGGCCTCGCGGCCGTGCGCATCGCCGTCGACATGGCGCGGGAGAAGCTCATCACCTCCGAGGAGGCCCTGCTGCGCGTCGAGCCCATGGCGCTGAACCAGCTCTTGCGCCCGGTCTTCGACACGGCGCAGTGGAAGGCGGCGGTCGGGGCGGGGAAGTTCCTCGCGAAGGGGCTTCCCGCCGGTCCGGGGGCCGCGACGGGCCGGATCGTCTTCTTCGCCTCCGACGCCGAGGAGTGGAAGGCGCGCGGCGAGACGGTCGTTCTCTGCCGGCACGAGACGAGCCCCGAGGACATCCGCGGCATGAACGCGGCGGTCGGCTTCCTCACGGCCTTCGGAGGCATGACCTCCCACGCGGCGCTGGTCGCCCGGCAGATGGGGAAGGTGGCGGTGGTGGGCTGTGACGCCCTGTCGTTCGACTACCGGGCGCGCAAGATGACGGTGGCGACGCCCGCAGGACCGAGGGTGCTCGGCGAGGGCGACTGGATCTCGGTCGACGGGTCCACCGGCGAGGTGGTCGCCGGAGAGGTGAAGACGAGCCCCTCCGAGGTCGTCCAGGTCCTCATCGAGAAGTCGCGCAAGGAGGAGGAGGCGCCCGTCTACCAGCAATACGCGAAGCTGCTCGGCTGGGCCGACAAGGTCCGCCGCCTCCGCGTGCGCGCCAACGCCGACCAGCCGGACCAGGCGGAGGTGGCGGTCGCGTTCGGGGCCGAGGGCATCGGCCTGTGCCGCACCGAGCACATGTTCTTCGGCGAGGGGAAGATCGGCCCGATGCGCGAGATGATCGTCGCCGAGGACGAGGAGGAGCGGCGGGCGGCGCTCGCGAAGCTCCTGCCCGTGCAGCGCGCCGACTTCGCCGGCCTCTTCCGGGCCATGGGTTCGCGGCCGGTGACCATCCGGACCATCGACCCGCCTCTCCACGAGTTCCTCCCCCAGGACGATGCGGGGGTGCAGGAGCTCGCGCGTGCCACGGGCAAGGACGCGGCGCGGATCCGCGCGCGCATCCACGACCTCCACGAGTCGAACCCCATGCTGGGCCATCGCGGTTGCCGGCTCGGGATCACCTATCCCGAGATCACCGAGATGCAGGCGCGCGCCATCTTCGAGGCGGCGGTCGAGGTCGCCGCGGACGGCGTGGCCGTCCAGCCCGAGGTGATGATTCCGCTCGTCGGCACGAAGCGGGAGATCGACGACCAGGCGAAGGTGGTGCACGACGTCGCCGCCAAGGTCTTCGCCGAGCGGGGCAAGAAGGTGCGCTACGCGGTGGGCACCATGATCGAGGTGCCGCGCGGCGCGCTGGCGGCCGCCGAGATCGCGAAGACCGCGGAGTTCTTCTCCTTCGGGACGAACGACCTCACCCAGACCACCTTCGGCCTCTCTCGCGACGACGTCGGCTCGGTGCTCGCCTCCTACCTGAAGGACGAGATCTACCCCGTCGACCCCTTCGTGAGCATCGACCGGGACGGCGTGGGCGCGCTCATGCGCTTCGCGGTGGCCGGTGGCCGGGCATCGCGGCCGGGCATGAAGATGGGTATCTGCGGCGAGCACGGCGGCGACCCGAGCTCGGTGGAGTTCTGCCACGAGATCGGGCTCGACTACGTGTCCGCCTCCCCCTACCGTCTGCCCATCGCCCGCCTCGCGGCGGCACAGGCGGTGCTGAAGCAGGGGAAGGCGGCGGCGGACGCGGCGAAGAAGCGCGTCGAGGGCGTCGTGATCCAGCTCGAGCAGAGCGTGCGGAAGCTCGAGCGCCGCGTCGAGAAGGGCGTCCGGAGCCTCGAGCGGCGGATGGAGACCGGCGTGAAGCAGATCGCGCGCGCCCTCGCGCCGCAGGCGAGGGCCGGAAAGAAGGCGAAGGCGGCGCGGCGGTCGGCCCGCAGGCCCACGACGCGCAGCGCACGCGCCAGGTAACGCGTCGCGTCGGCCGAGTGGTCGCGAGGGCGCCCCTGTGGTGAACGGGGCGCCCTCCGTACATTTTGACGGGGCAACCCGGATGGGGCACGATGGCGTTACCGAGATGAACCGCCGCAGCTACGCGACCTGGCTCCTGGCCGCCTGTTCCGCCCTGTTCGTCTTCCTCGCCCTGCCGTGGCCGATGGCGGCCTCCGGCGACGCCGCCGCCCGTCCGGGGGGCGCCACGACCACGTCGGCGGCCGACGAGCTGCGCCTCGCCGAGCTGGGGCTCGACCCGGAGTCCGACCGCTACACGGCGCCGATGGGTTCCGGCCGCGCCACGCTCACGCTCGTGCCGCGCGTGCAGGGGCGGATCGAGAAGTTCCTCGCCGACTACCGGGTCCCCTGGGCGGCGGCCGTGCTGCTCGAGCCGGCCACCGGCCGCGTGCTCGCCATGGCCGAGCACTCCCAGCGCGATCCGTCCCGCGGCCTCTCCCTGCAGGCGCGCGCGCCCGCGGCGAGCATCTTCAAGATCGTGACGAGCGCCGCGCTGCTGCAGCGCGGGTTCGAGCCCGACGCGGAGGTCTGCTACCACGGCGGGAACCACCGCCTGCAGCGGACGAACCTCGCGGACGATCCCCGGCGCGACCGGCGCTGCCTCACGCTCGCGTCGGCGCTCGGCCACAGCGCCAACGTCGTGTTCGCGAAGCTCGCGGACCGGGCGCTCGACGCGGAGCTCCTGCGCGCCTCGGCGGAGCGCCTCCTCTTCAACAGCCCGATCCCGTTCCCGCAGCCGGTGGAGATGTCGCGCGCCGACATCCCGGAGGACCCGTTCGCGCTCGCCACCACCGCCGCCGGCTTCGGACCGGTGCGCCTCTCGCCGCTCCACGGCGCGCTCATCGCCGCGATCGTCGCGAACGGCGGCGTGTTCGTGCCGCCGGAGGTCCTGTCCTCGGTGGACGGGGCCGCCGCCCCTCCGCGGCCCGGCACGCGCCGGGTGCTCGATGAGCGCGTCGCCGCGGACCTGGCCTCGATGATGCGCACCACCGTCACCGAGGGGACGGCACGGCAGGTGTTCCGCGAGCGGCGCTCCCGGCGCTCGTCGCTGCAGTCGCTCACGGTCGCCGGCAAGACCGGCTCCCTGTCGGAGCCGAACCCGTACCGGGACTACTCCTGGTTCGTGGGCTTCGCACCCGTCGATCACCCCCGCGTCGCCTTCGCCGTCGTGGTGATGAACGACCGCAGCTGGCGCGTGAAGGCGCCGGCCGTCGCCCGCGCCGCTCTCGAGGCCTGGTCCGAGTGGGAGTGGGGCCGCATGCAGGCCTCGGCCCTCCCGCTGCCGGCCATGCCCTCCACGCCGTAGCGGGCTCCGGGGCCGGCGCCGTGACCTCGGCTCGGGCGGTCGTCCTCGAGAGCCTCCCGGTCGCGTACCTGTGCCTCGCCGCGGCGCTGCTCGCCCTCGGGCTGGGGTCGATTCCGCCTCGCTACCCGGTTCACTGGACGGACCTGGGCGTGGCGGACGAGGTCGCCCGGCGGTCCGTCGCGGCGTTCGCGCCCGTCGCCGCCGGCGTCCCCGCGGTCCTCGCCCTGCTCGCGCTGCGGCGGCGGATCCTGCGGCGAGCCCGGGAGCGCGCGCGGGGGCTCCGCGCGGCTGCGGATGCGGCGCTCGGGGCGGCCTACGCGCTCGCGGCGGTGGCCGGCGCGCTCTCCGGCAGGCCGTTCCTCGGAACCCCTGGCCCCTGGGCGGGCACTGCGTCGGCGTCGATGGCCTTCCTGTTCGCGCCCGTGCTCGTCGTATTCGAGGGGCGCGCCGGGTGGGGGAGACGGATGCCTGCGCCGCCCCGGGTGGGGGCGGCCGAGCCGCGCAGGCTCGCGCTCGTCGTCCTCTCCTGCGGGGTTCTCGGCGCGGCCCTCGCTGCGGCGTGGCTGCGCCGCCTCTAGCCGGAGCGCAGCTCCACCACCCCTGCGAGCAGGAAGCGGCGAAAGGCCTTCAGGACCTGGAGCTCGTCGAGGGGCGCCACCTGCGAGATCTGTCCCAGGTCGCGGCGGCCGTCGCAGCGGGAGAGGAGGTACTTCTCGGCCGAGTCGAGCTTGAGCGCCTGGATCTCCGCCTGCGACCTCTTCACGACGGGCACCCAGTGGCGGTCGAGGACGCTGCGGAGCGAAGACGACAGGGCCGAGCGGGCGTCTGCGAGGGCCTGCTTCGCCGCCTCGGCGCCCGGCGCGAGCGAGAGAGCCCGCGCGGCGGCCTCCTCGGCCTCCTCGGCCCGGCCCTCCGCGAGGTGCTGGCGGGAGCGATCGACGAGCTCGGCGGCGGCGAGCATCTCCGCCGGTGCCTCCGGGGAGCCGGCCGGCGCCGGGGCGGCGCGGAGCACCCCCTGGCGCGCGAGGGCGTAGAGCCGCTGATAGAGGTGGAACTCCGTTGCGTGAAGCGCGAGGCCGATCTCGTCGATCGTCTTCCCCTGCACGGCGAGCATGAGGAGCTTGCCGTCCACGGTGTCCTCGCGCGCGGAGGCTGGGATGCGATCCTCGTCGATGACGAGGGAGGCCGCGCCGCTCGGGAACTGGGCTCGGAACGCCTCCCAGGCGGTGGCCCGGAACTCCGCCTCCTTGGAGATGTCGGAGAGCGGGACGGAGACCGCGAGTTCGTCGTCGGGCAGTGGGGGCGGCTCCTCGTCGACGCTGAACACGCCGGAGTCCCAGCGGAAGACGTCGAGCAGCGTCTCGCGGATCTTGATCCCCAGGACCTCGCGCACGGTGGCGGGCGGCACGAGACCGACCATCGCGAGCACCTTGCCGAGCCGGACGCGCGTCTCCTGCTGGGTGCGAAACGCCTTCGCGAGCTGCTCCTCGTCGAGGTGGCCGAAGTTGATGAGAAGCTGGCCGAGGAACTCCCTTGCGTCGGTGGAGGCCGCGCCGACGACGTTCCCTTCGCGGAGCTGGACCGTCTTCCGCACCGTTCCGCGCTCGCAGGTGAGCGAGCCGGTCACCCGCCGGCGGCCGAGGAAGTCCACCAGCTCGGCGAGCGGCATGAGCGAGAAGCTTCCCGTCAAGCCGCGCATGATGGAAGTGTCCCTGGAAAGACGGGTGGCGGCAAGGTCGGCGCTCGTGTAAGAAATTCGCCGCCATGCGGAGCGACACCCAGAAGGACGGAGGACCCGGCCCCGGGGCCTCGGCCGGGGGAGAGCTCGGGACGCCGCCGCGCACCGCCCGGCGCGTAGCGGTGGCCGTCGTGCTCCTCGCCGTCCTGGGCGGCCTCTCTTGGGGGGGGTCGAAGATCTTCGGGAAGGACGTGGGGCGCAGCGACGACGCCTTCGAGATCACCCATCTCGCCCCGCCTCTCGCCGCTCCCCCGCTCTCGGCGCTGGCAGTCGACGGGAAGCCGTTCACCCTGGCCGACGCGAAGGGCCAGGTCCTCTTCCTCAACTTCTGGGCGACCTGGTGTCCCCCCTGCCGCGAGGAGATGCCCTCCATGCTGCAGCTCGGACGCGAGCTCTCCGAGCGGTACCCGGGCAAGTTCCGCATGGTGGCGGTCTCCGTCGACGAGGGCTGGGACGCGGTCCGGCAGTTCTTCCTCGGCCGCCTGCCAAGCGGTGTCCACGTCGTGCTCGACCCGAACCAGCAGGTGACGAAGGACTACTACTGTGCGGCGCGGCACGGGCGATGCGACGAGTTCAAGTTCCCCGAGACCTACATCGTCGACGCGACCGGCAAGCTGGTCGCGTACGTGGTCGGCCCAAGGGACTGGAACGACCCCGCAGCGGCTCGCTTCCTGGAGAAGCTCCTGCGCTGACGCGCAGTGACGCCGGGTTCGAGCGTAATCATCTGAATTTGCTTTGGAAAGTGGACGTGTCCGCGTGCGCCGCGCGGGATGGGGCTCCCCCTTTTGCCTTGAATGATTTCGCGGGGATGCCATATATCTGCCTAGAACTCCCTGGAAACCTGCGCGATTCACCCCAGGGCGAAGCGCCGGAGGGACCTTGGCGGAGCGCGGCAGCGGCATTCCGGTGGTCGTGGCGGGCCTGGGCCACGTCGGCCGGGAGGTCGCGAGGGCGGTGCTCGCCACACCGGAGCTGACTCTGGTCGGCGCCGTCGACCCCCGCCTCGGCGGACGGGCGCTCGACGCCGTCCTCGGCCAGGCGGCTCCTTCCCTCGTCGTTGCCTCCGACGCGACCCGGTCCCTCGGGGCCGCCTGGGGCGGCGTCCTGCTGCAGGCGACCTCCTCCAGGCTGGGCGACGTCCTCCCCCAGATCGAGCAGGCCGTGAAGGCCGGGGTGGGCGTGGCCTCCACCTGCGAGGAGCTCGCCTACCCGTGGCTCGCCCACGAACAGGAGGCGGACGCCCTCGACGCCCTGTGCGAGCGCCACGACGTCGCAGTGGTCGCCGCGGGAGTGAACCCGGGATTCGCGCTGGACCGCCTCCCGGCGCTGCTCTCCCAGGCGACCGGCCCCGTCCGCCACCTCGAGGGGCGACGAGTGGTCGACCTCGCCCGCCGCCGTCCGGAACTCGCGCGAAAGGCCGGCGTGGGCCTCACGCTCGAGGAGCTGCAGAAGGCCCTCGACGCCGACGAGGTCGGCCACGTAGGCCTCCCGGAGTCGGCTGCCCTCGCCGCCCTGGGGAGCGGCCTCGAGCTCGACGAGGTCGAGGACGATGCGGAGCCCGTCCTGGCGACGCGGGAGCTCCCGGGCGTCAAGAAGGGCCGAGTGGCCGGCATCAGGCAGTCCGCGCGCGGCTGGTCGGACGGGCGCGAGGTGGTGCGGCTCGAGCTCGTGCTCGCCGTCGGCGCGGAGGAGCCGAGGGACGAGGTCCGCATCGACGCCGATCCGCCCGTGCGGCTGCTCATCCCGGGCGGTATACCGGGCGAGGCGGCGACCGCCTGGAGCCTGGTCCACGCGGCCGCCGCGCTGCCCGTCCTCCGCGGGCTCGTCACCGTCCTCGACCTCCCCTCGGGGCGCTCCTAGCGAGGCGCGCATGCTCGACAAGTCCCTCATCGGCCGGGAGAGCGAAGTCCTCGTCGTCGAGGTGGAGAAGGGGGCCATCCTCCGGTTCGCCGAGGCCATCGGCGACGCAAACCCCGTCTACGCGGACGAGGCTTCCGCGCGAGCGGCCGGCTATGCCGGCCTCGCGGCGCCCCCGACCTTTCCCTCGGTGCTCGCGCTCAACGAGCGCTTCCGTCACTCGCTCGACCTGGGCACTCGCTCGCTGCTCCTGGGGGAGCAGGCCATCGACTTCGGCCGGCCCATCGTGGCCGGCGACCGGATCGCCGTGAAGAGCCGGGTGGCCGACGTGCAGGAGCGCGCCGGCACGAGCGGCGCCATGGACGTGCTCGTCCTGGAGACCGAGGGCCGGGGCTCCGAGGGCGAGCTCGTCTTCCGGGTCCGGGAGACGTTCATCCTTCGGCGCAGCTAGGAGACGCGCATGGTGCTCTTGGCGCGACAGCTGTACTTCGAGGCCGTCAAGGTGGGCGACGAGCTGCCGCCTCTCGTGAAGCCCCCCGTCGACCGGGTGCAGATCGCCCGCTACGCCGGGGCGAGCGGCGACTACGGCCCGCTCCACGTGGACGAGCTGTTTGCGCGCAATGCAGGGTTCCCGAGCGTGCTCGTCCAGGGCATGCTCGCCATGGGATTCCTCGGCGAGCTCGCCGTCGAGTGGCTCCGCGGCGCCCGCCTGCGCCGCTTCACCTCTCGCTTCGTGAAGATCATCTGGCCCGGGGACGTCATCACCTCGCGCGGACGCGTCGCCGACCGGCGGTTCGAGGAAGGCGGGCGCTACGTCGTCGACATCGAGCTGTGGGCCGAGAACCAGCGCGGGGAGCTCGTGGTCCGCGGCGTCCTGAGCGCACAGCTCTACTACAACGCCGACGACGAGGCGCGCCAGCGCGCGGGCCAGCCCCCGCTCGTCGTGACGCAGGCAGAGGAGGAGGAGCGGCTCGCCCGGCTCACGCGCGGCAGCGCGCCGGCCCGCCCCGCCGTCCCGGCGAGGCCCGCTTCCCCGCTGCCTGCCCGGCCCGGGATCGCCCCCGCTCCGCGGCCGGGCGCGCCGGCACCGAGGCAAGCGCCCCCGGCCTCCCCCGCTCCGGCGAAGCCGGCGCCCAGGGCCACCGTGCCGAAGCCCCCGGCGAAGAAGCCTCGGCCGAAGAAGGCCGCGACGAAGAAGGGCGCGATGAAGAAGGCCGCGAAGAAGAAGGCCGCGAAGAAGGCGCCTCCGCGCAAGCCTCCGAAGCAGGGCGGCAAGGGCGCCCGGACGAAGAAGCGCTGATGTTCGCAACGGCGGTCCTCCTCCTGGGCGTCGTCGGGGTCGCTCCGGATGGCGGCCCCCCCTCGGCCCGGGACCTCCTCGCGGCGGGGGACGCTGCCTGGCAGTCCCGCGGCGATCCCGCCCGCCTCTCCGAGGCCCTAGACGACTACCGGCAGGCGGCCGAGCGCGACCCCGGCGACGGGGCGGCGGAGCTGCGGCTCGCCCGGGCGGAAGCCTTCCGGGCGCTTCGGGACCCCGGAGTCGGTGCGGACGCCTGGCCTCGCGCCTCCCGTGCAGCCGAGCGCGCGCTCCGGAGGCTCGCCCCGCGGTGGGCGGCGGCGGTGGACGCGGGCGACGCCCGGGCGGCGGCCGCGAGCGTCGACGCGAGCGGCGCAGAGGCCCTCTACTGGCTCTCCCTGGCGGCCTACAGCGCGGCCCAGCTCAAGGGCTTCGGCGCGGTGCTCGCCGTGAAGGACGTCGCCATCGCGTCCATGGAGCGGGCCGCGGAGCTCGACCCCCGCATCGACTGCGCGGGGCCGCACCGCGCGCTCGGGGCGTGGCGTGCGGGCCTGCCGGTCGCCGTCGGCGGCGGTGCCGAGCACGCCCGTGTCGAATTCGAGAAGGCGCTCGCGATCGGACCGCAGTGCCAGCTCTCGCGCGTGCGCGAGGCGGAGACGCTGTTCGTGCTCCTGCAGGACCGCAAGTCGTTCGAGGCGACGCTGCGCGAGGTCCTTGCCTCCGCGGGATCGGACGGGCCGTGGGAGCCGGAGAACGCGCTTGCGCGCGGGCTGGCCCGCGAGCTCCTGGATCGGGAAGGGCGGCTCTTCTAGGCGGGTCGGGAGGAACGGCATGGCGCAAGGTGAAGGAACCGTCGCGACGGATGGCGCGCCGAAGAAGGGAAGCATCCTGGGAGCGGCGCTGTGGATGCTGGTCCTGTCGCTGCTCCTCTTCTGGATACCGGTTCTGGGCCCGCTCGCGGCCGGCGTCGTTGGGGGGCGGAAGGCGGGCGACGCGGGCCGCGCCGTGCTGGCGGCATTGCTCCCCGCGATCCTCGCGGCGATCCTCTTCTTCTTCCTCGGGACCGCGCTCACCGGAATCCCGCTGCTCGGGTTCGTCGCGGGCCTCGGGGCAGGCGCACTCGTCGCCGCTCACGTGGGGCCGCTCCTGCTCGGCGCGATCATCGGCGCGGTCCTGTAGGACCCGGGGCGGCGTCGCCCGGGGCTCGGCCGTGGGCTATCTTGAGGGGCCATGAAAGAGCCCAAGCTCGGGACGCTGGCGGTTCACGCCGGGGAGGGCGAGACCCTGGCCGTGCCCTCGACGACGACGCCCGTCTACCAGGCGACGACCTACCGCTTCCCGGACGCCGCGTCGGCAGCGGCCTACCTCGACGATCCAACGGGGCGCTGGCTTTACGCGCGGCTCGAGAACCCCACGGTCATGGCGGCCGAGGGGAAGATCGCGGCCCTCGAGGGGGCCGAGCGGGCAGCCTGTTTCGCGAGCGGAATGGCCGCCATCGCGGCCGCGCACCTCTCGGTCCTGAAGGCCGGCGATGGGCTGCTGCTCTGCGACACCATCTACGGCCAGACGACGCGCCTCGCGAAGGACGTGCTCGCCCGCCTCGGCATCGAGGTCCGGCTGGTCCCGCTCTCGCAGCTCGCGGAGGCCGTCGCCGCTGCGCCGGCGAACGCCCGCCTCCTCCATTTCGAGACGCCCACGAACCCCACGCTTCGCGTCGTCGACGTCGCAGCCGTGGCGGAGGCATGCCACCGGCGAGGCATCGTGTCGGTCCTCGACGCCACGTTCGCTACCCCGGTGAACCTTCGCGCGCTGCCGCTGGGAGTCGACCTCGTCGTCCACAGCACGACCAAGTACCTGAACGGCCACAGCGACCACCTCGGCGGGGCCGTCGCCGGAAAGAGCGCGCTCATGGACGCCGTGGTGGCCGTGCGGCGCTCGACGGGCGGGAACCTGGATCCCGCTGCAGCGTACGACCTGGTGCGCGGAATGAAGACCCTCGAGGTCCGGGTCCTTCGGCAGAACGACACCGCGCTCCGCGCGGCGACGGCGCTCGAGCGTCACCCGCGCGTCGCCTGGGTGGCGTACCCGATGCTTCCGTCCCACCCCGATCATGCGCTGGCGCGGCGGCTGCTGCGCGGAGGCGGGGGCGTGCTCTCCTTCAGCGTGAAGGGCGGGTACGAGGCGGTCGCCCGCGTCCACGATGCGCTGCGCCTGGTCGCCCGGGCGAGCTCGCTCGGCGGGGTGGAGAGCCTGGCGTCGATTCCCGCCATCTCCTCGCACCGCGCCGCCACCGACGAGGACCTGGCCCGGCAGGGGATCGACCGCGGGACGCTCCGTGTCTCGGTCGGGCTCGAGGATCCCGACGACATCGTCGCAGACCTGCTCCAGGCACTGGAGCGCGCGTGAGACGCGCCGTGGGGCTCGCCGCGGTGCTCGTGGCGGGGTGCGTGCGCGCGCCGCCCGCCGATCTCTCCCGGGAGCCCGGGGTGCTCCTCGAGGAGGTGCGCGCCGCGCAGGCCCGGGTCGGCTCCGTCCAGGGGACGGCGCGGGTGGCGGTGGAGTCGCCGGGCCGGTCGGGCTCCTTCGAGGCCTGGCTGGCCGCCGAGAAGCCGGGCCGGATACGAATCGAGGTCCTCGACTTCTTCGGTAACCCGGCCGCGGTCCTCGTCGCGCGCGACGGGCGCTTCTCGCTCTACGACGCCCGGAACGCCGTGTTCTACCGGGGCGAGGCGACGCCGGAGAACCTCGCTCGGCTGCTCCCCTTGCCGCTCCCGGCTCCGGACCTCGCGACGCTCCTGTGCGGCTCCGCGCCGATCCTCGAGGGCCGACCCGCGGCCGTGGAGCCGGACGGCGAGACGCTCCGCCTGGAACTCGAGGGACCGAAGGGGCGCGAGGTCCTGTCGATCGGCCCCTCGGCGACGGTGCGATCGGCGATCTACTACCCGCGGGCGGGCGAGGAGAAGTTGGCGAGGCGGGTCACCTTCTCGTCCTTCCGCCGGCGCGACGGCCTCCTCGTACCCGAGTCGGCCGACCTGCGCGGCGCGACGACCCGCGTCAGCCTGCGATGGAAGGAGCAGGAAGTGAACCCGCCTCCCGCCGGAGGAGCCCCCTATTCCCTGGAGCCGCCGAAGGGCGCCCGGGTCGTCGACCTCGCGGGCGCGGAACCACCGCCGGTCGAGATTCCCATGGGTCCGGCAGAAAGCGACGCGCTCGGGCGTTGACCCGGGGCCCGGTACCCGGGGGGAGCGCGATCGCCTTGAATACGGCCGGGGATGCGCTAGGGTTCCCCCTCCGCTGCCGGAAAGGAACGTCGCTTGGACACGGAACTGTGGAGCCTGCTCAAGACCGGCGGTGCCGCGATGTGGATCATCGCGGTGTGCTCGGTGCTCGCCATCGGGGTGGGGATCGAGCGCCTGCTCGCCCTGTGGCGCTTCACGGAAAAGGCGAAGAGCCTGGCGGACGCGGTCACCCGCGCGCTCTACCGCGGGGACGTGGAAGACGCGCGCGCGCAGGCGGAGAGGGCCAGCACGCCTGCCGCGGAGCTGTTCCTCGCCGCCCTGGTCCCCGCCTCACCCGGCAAGGCGCCGGCTCCGGACGAGAAGGTCGCCGCAGCGGTGGAGAGGCAGAGGCAGGAAGCCAACCTCAAGATGCGCCAAAACCTCTGGATCCTCGGTACCATCGGAGCCGTCGCGCCGTTCGTCGGGCTTTTCGGGACCGTGGTCGGGATCATGCGCGCGTTTCACCAGATGGCCGCGACGGGACAGGGTGGCTTCAGCGTCGTCGCCGCCGGAATCTCCGAGGCGCTCGTCACCACGGCCGGGGGGATCGCGGTGGCGATCGAGGCCGTGGTCATATACAACTTCCTGAACGTCCGCGTGCAGAAGCTCACGCTCCAGCTGAAGCTCCTCGCCGAGGAGTATCTGGAGATCCTGAAGGAGCTGCCGGCGCGGCGCGGTCCAGGAGCTGCGGAGGGCGCCTGACATGGCCATGACCGGACTGCCGGACGACCAGGCCGCGGAGCAAGGTGGCGGGATCTTCTCCGAGATCAACATCACCCCGCTCACCGACATCTTCCTCGTCCTGCTCATCATCTTCATGGTGACCACCACCGCGATCGCGGAGGGCAGCGGACAGAACGGCGGGATCAAGGTCCAGCTGCCAAAGGGCGGACAGGCGAACGCCGTGAAGGAGGTCCACGACCTCGCCATCGCAGTCCTCTCCGACGGGCGGACGGTCGTGCAGGGCAAGGTGATCGACGAGGCGGGCCTGAAGGAGGTCCTCGCCAAGGCCCACGCGGACAATCCGGACACGCTCGTCCTCGTGCAGGCCGACGAGGGGGTCATCCACGGCCGGGTCGTGGCGGTCATGGACCTGGCCCGGCGGGAGGGCCTCCCTCGCCTGGCGATCGCGACCCGCGCCGACAACCCCTGAGCGGCGGGCAGCGGGGAGCGGCGGGCCCGTGCCGTTCTCGACCGAAGTGCGCCGGCGGGCTACAGTCGGCCCGTGGCCACCGCGATGCGCAAGCGGCTCGGGGAGATGCTCCTCGAATCAGGCGCGATCGACGCAGCGCAGCTCCAGGCCGCCCTTGGCCACCAGCGTCGCTGGGGGGGGCGCCTGGGCCAGGCGCTCGTCGACCTGAAGATCGCCACCGAAACCCAGATCGTGGAGACGCTCTCGAGGAAGCTCGGGTATGACTCCATCCGGCTGGACGCGCTGGAGCACGGGCCCGCGCTCGAACTCGCACTGCGACTCATCCCCTACGAGTTCGCCCAGAAGAACACCCTGCTGCCTTACGCGGCCGACATGGCGACCGTCTGGGTGGCCATGTCCGACCCGACCAACATCGCCGTCGTGGACGAGGTGGCCTTCCGCACCGGTCGCAGGGTGAAGGTCTCGATCGCCGGCGACCAGGAGGTCGCGGGCGCGGTGCGACGCCTCTACCTGCAGGAGAAGCGCGGCGTCGAGGCCATCGCCTTGGCGGACGAGCCCGAGGCGCCGGTGGAGATGGTGGGGCACTTCGAGGGCGGTACCACGCAGGCGCTGGACGAGTTCTTCTCCCGAGCCCCCGC
This sequence comes from Anaeromyxobacteraceae bacterium, assembly GCA_035543235.1. GTDB lineage: Bacteria > Myxococcota > Myxococcia > Myxococcales > Anaeromyxobacteraceae > DATJZG01. The sequence goes on from DATKJV010000076.1 coordinate 232,555, forward strand.
AGCGCCCAAGGCTCCTGCGGCGCCTGGCGCCGTGCCTCTCCCGGCCCGGGTCTCGCAGGCCATCCCGCAGGTCGGGGCCGAGGCCCGGCTGGCGGAGGCGGTCCGGAGGCTCAAGCTCGAGGACGAGACCACGGCCTCGCGCTCGATGGCGGCGAGGAGCGCACCTCCGCCGATGCCCCCCCGCCCGCCGGCAGCGCCGGCGCCGTCCGCCGACGTCGCCCCCGCCAACCCGGCGCCCACCATCGAGCTGCCGCTCGGCTCCGAGGTGGGAGCCGACGGGGAGCTGCCGGACCTCTCCCCGCGCCTGCACGCTCTGCTCGACGCCCTCGAGCGGTCCGCGCGCGCCCGAGGGGCGCCGCCCGACCTCGTGCGCCTCGCACGCCTCTCGTCGGCGCTCGTCCGGGTGCTCCTGCGCAAGGGCGTCGTCGGCGAGGCCGAGCTCATCGCCGAGCTGCTTCGCAAGTAGCGACGCCCGCCCGTGCCTAGAGGGTGGCGATGTCGATGACGAACCGGTAGCGGACGTCGTTGCGGATCATCCGCTCGTAGGCCTCGTTGATCTTCTCGGCGGGGATCACCTCGACGTCCGCGGCGATCCCGTGCGAGGCGCAGAAGTCGAGCATCTCCTGGGTCTCGCGGATGCCGCCGATGAGCGAGCCCGCCAGGCTCCGGCGCCCGCCGATGAGCGAGAAGGCGTGCACGGGGACCGCGGCCGGCGGCACGCCCAGCAGGACCATGGCCCCGTCGACCCGCAGCGTCCCGAGGTAGCGATCGAGGTCGTGAGGTGCGGACACGGTGTCGAGAACCAGATGGAAGCGACCGGAAAGCCTCTTCATCGACGCCTTGTCCGTGGAGAGCGCGAACGAATGCGCACCGAGGCGCCGCGCGTCGTCGGCCTTCGAGGGCGACGTGCTGAGCAGCGTGACCTCCGCGCCCATGGCGGAGGCGAGCTTCACCGCCATGTGGCCGAGGCCGCCCAGGCCCACCACGCCGACGTGCTGGCCCCTCTCCACCCTCCAGTGGCGGAGCGGAGAGTAGGTGGTGATGCCCGCGCACAAAAGCGGCGCCGTTCCGGCGAGGTCCATGCCTGCGGGGACGCGAAGCGCGAAGCGCTCGTCGACCACGATGCGGGTGGAGTACCCGCCGAAGGTGGGTGTCTTGCGGTCCATCTCGGTGCCGTTGTAGGTCATGGCGGCACCGCGCTCGCAGAACTGCTCGAGGTCGCGCCGGCAGGTCTCGCACGCGCCGCAGGAGTCGACCATGCAGCCGACCCCCGCGAGGTCGCCGGTCCTGAACTTGGACACGGAGGCCCCGACCTGCGCGACGCGCCCCACGATCTCGTGGCCGGGCACCATCGGGAAGATCGACCCGCCCCACTCGTCGCGGGCTTGGTGGATGTCCGAGTGGCACACGCCGCAATAGGCGATGTCGATGAGCACGTCACGCTCGCCGACCTCCCGGCGATCGATCTCGAAGGGCCCGAGCGGCGAGGTGGGGCCGGGCGTTGCGTAACCGCGCGTCTTCACGTGCTCCTCCTTGTCGCGGCGGCGAGGCTCAGTTGAGCGCCGACGGGACCGCCAGCGTGAACGGTGCAATCTCGGCGAGGAAGGTCGTTCCGTCGTCGCGCATCATCGTATAGGTGCCGCGCATCTGTCCGATCGGCGTCTTCAGCACGCAGAAGCTCGTGTACTCGAAGGAGCCGCCCGGCTCGAGGTGGGGCTGCTTGCCGACGACGCCGTCCCCCACGACCTCCTCGCGCTCCCCGCCCGCGTCGGTGATGATCCAGTGGCGCGAGAGAAGCTTCGCGGCGGCCGTCCCCTCGTTGCGGACGCGCACGGTGTAGGTGAAGAGATAGCGTCCCTGCGCGGGGAGCGATCGGTCGGCGCGGAAGTCGCTGCGGACCGTCACCCTGACGCCCTGCGTGACCGCCTCGGACACGCCCCGTCGTTACCACGGTACCGCTTGCCGCGCCACCGCAGCCGATGGCGGTCCGCCGTGCGACAATCCAGCCATGGCGATGGAACCGAGGCTCGCAGAGATCCTGAAGCAGGTTCGGGACCGAGCGGGACGCGTCGTGGCGCTCACGGGAGCCGGCATCTCCGCCGAGAGCGGCATCCCGACCTTCCGGGGAAAGGACGGCTACTGGGTGGTGGGCTCGCGAAACTACATGCCCCAGGAAATGGCGACCTACGCCATGTTCACCATCCAGCCCGCCGAGGTCTGGCGCTGGTACCTCTATCGCTTCGGCGTGGTTCGCCACGCCGAGCCGAATGCGGGGCACCGGGCGCTCGTCGACCTCGAGCGGGCCCTCGGCGATCGCTTCACGCTCGTCACCCAGAACATCGACGGGCTGCACCGCCGCGCCGGTTCCTCGGAGGAGCGGACGTTCTGCATCCACGGCGACGCGGCCTGGGTCCGCTGCAACTACGAGTGCGGCGTCGGCCGGCTCCCGCTGCCGGACATGGGCGTGCGCGAGGCGACGACGCCGTTCACGGAGGAGGACAGGCGGATGCTCACCTGTCCGAGGTGCGGGAACTGGTTGCGGCCCCACGTCCTCTGGTTCGACGAGTACTATGACGAGGAGAACTACCGCTTCGAGTCGACGCTCAGGGCGGCGCGCGAGGCCGACCTCCTCCTCGTCGTGGGGACGAGTGGCGCGACGAACCTCCCGATGCGGGTGGGCCAGACCTGCTTCGGGACCGGCGCCGCGGTCGTCGACGTGAATCCAGAGGAGAACCCGTTCTCCGAACTCGCCGCGCAGAGCGCCTTGGGATTCTTCGCCCGGGGGACGGCAGCCGACCGGCTGCCCGAGATCGCGCGAGCGCTCGGCGCCGGCGGCGGTGCGGCCGCCTAGGAGCGCGTCGCCGTAATCGGCCTTTCGGTAAGGGGCGGGGGCGAGCAGCGGTACCGGGGGCCTTGTTGGCGCCGGTCCCCTGCGACGGCCTGTCTTCAGGCGGTCGCGGCGTGCAGCTTGAGGAGGTTGTGGGT
>DATKJV010000077.1:0-12481 GCA_035543235.1 Anaeromyxobacteraceae bacterium
CCCGCCCGGCCAGCTCGACAAGGAGCGGGTGGTCGCCTACGTGAAGGAGAACAACGTCGACCTCGTCGTCGTGCAGCGGCTCGCCAAGCAGACGCAGGTCGACTACGTGCCGCCGTCGGTCGCCTACGTGCCCCCCGCTCCCTACTACGGCGGGTGGTACGGGTACTACGGGTACGGCTACGGGGCCGCGTACACGCCCGGGTACTACGCCGAGAACACGATCGTCCAGGCGGAGACGAACGTGTACGCCGCGAAGCCGGCGGAGTCGCTCATCTGGAGCGGCAACTCGAACACCTTCAACTTCAGCTCGGCCCAGGAGGCTGCGACCTCCGTCGCCGCGTCGCTGGTGAGCGACCTCATCAAGGCGGGGATCCTCGTCCACTAGGCCTTCCCCCCGGAAGCCCTCCGCGCCGAGGCCCGATGCGCCTCCTCGCCGCCTGCGGTCTCGCCGCGACGAGCGTCGCCCTCGTCGCGTGGCCCGCGCCCTCCCGCGCTTGAGGGGTATCGACGGCCGTGGGTCCCACGGCCATCGCGAAGGACTACTGCGGCCTCCGGGAGGACGAGGGGACCCCGTGGCGGGTGGCCGCCTCCTACGGCTGGCTCTCGTCGGAGCTCCGGTTCGGGAGCACGTCGGCGCCCTTCTACCAGCGCTCCGTCGCCGTCTCCCTCACCCGCCAGCTCGGGGAGCGCTTCTCCGTCCAGGTGGGAGCCGGCGCGGTCATCGGCGGGGGCATCGAAGCCGGGGACGTCGACTACACCATGCAGCCGGGCTGGCTCGTCCGCCTCGGCGGCACGTGGCTCGCCCTCGACGGGCGGGGCGCGTGGCCGTTCGTGGCGGTCTCCCTCGGCCTCGCGGCCTCCGGGGTCGCGGCCACGGCTTTGGGGGCCCCCTCCGAGCCGCTCACGGCCCTGGACGTCGGCCTCTCGGCGAGCGTGGGCAAGGCCCTCTTCGGCGCGGTCGCGCCGTACCTCGGCGCCCGCGTCTTTGGCGGCCCGGTCGCCTGGACGCTCGCGGGAAAGGCCGTCACCGGCACCGACGTCGACCACTGGCAGGTGGCGTTCGGGGTGGCGGCCTCCCTGCCGCTCGGCCTCGACGTCCTCGTCGAGTGGGCGCCGTTCGGCGAACGGTCGGCCGTCGCCCAGGCGGGCTGGGCTTTCTAGCGGACCTTCACGCCCATCGCCAGGCCCTCGGCCGTCGGCACGAGGGTCGAGCGGAAGCGCCCGCCGCCGGCCAGTCGTTCGAGGAACCGGCGCATCGGCTCGACCGCCTCGCCGTCCGCGTCCGCGTGTCCGGGCTCGTGCACGTGGCCGAAGGCGAATGCGTTGTCGCCGAGCACGACGCCGCCCACGCGGAGATGGTCCTCGGCCCAGGCCAGGTAGTCCGGGTAGCCACCCTTGTCGGCATCGATGAACACGAGGTCGAAGGGTCCTGCTCCTTCCAGCGCCCGCAGCGTGTCGCGCGCCGGGCCGACGTGGATCTTGACCTGCGCCCCCAGGCCCGCCCGCTCGAAGGACTCGCGCGCGAGCGCCGCGTGCCGCGGGTCCCGCTCCAGCGTGTGGAGCAGGCCCTCCGCTCCCATGCCGCGCAGGATGCAGATCCCGGAGAGGCCCGCGAGCGTCCCGATCTCCACGGCCCTCCTCGCGCCGCAGGCCCGCGCGATGACCTCGAGGTGCAGGCCGTCCATCGGCCCGACGTGGATCGGGGGCAGGCCGGCCGCAACGGCGCGCCGGCGGACGTCGGCCAGCACGGCGTCGGTCGGCGCGAACAGCCGCTCGACCCAGGAGGCGATCCCGGGGTTCCCTTGCCCGTAGCCCTTCACGGCCGGAGAGCCCATCACGACTCCTCGAGCTGCTTCAGCTTGGTCTCGAGGCGCTTCTCGAGCCGCGGGTTCCGTTGCGAGTCCGGCAGGCTTGACGAGTAATGGATGGCGTCCACGAGGACGTGACGCGCGCCCTCGCGATCGCCCTGGCTCTCGAGGATCGTGGCGCGCTGGCTCAGCACGCGGACCTTGCGCGGGCCGTAGGCGAGCTCGACAGCGCGGTCCGAGGCCGCGAGCGCCTCGGAATAGCGTCCCAGCTCGATGTAGAGCGCGGCCAGGCGGTAGGGCGGGTTGTAGTCCCTCGGCGCCGCGCGCTCCGACGCCTTCAGGAGCGGAACGGCGCGAGCCGGGTCTCCGAGTGCCAGCGCCGCGCTCACGATCCAGGAGTCGAGCATCACCTGCGCCGCCGCCCCGCGTGCACGCTTCCGCTGGTCGACGAGGAATGCCCACCAATCCTCCGCGATCCGCCTCGCGCCGGCCTCGTCCTTGGCGAGCTTTCGGGCTTCCACGAGGCCGTCGTAGAGCCCGGCGCGGTCGTCGGCGAGGATGCCGGGGAGCTTCACGGCCTCCGCGGCGAGCGGCTCGAGAGCGCCGAGCGCCTGGGGTGCCCAGGGCTCCTCCGCCGCGGACGTGGCACAGGAGAGCCCGACGGAGACCACGTTGGCGAACGATTGCGTCCGCTTCATGGCGGGCGCCTCGTGCACCGCCAGATCGGCGCACTCCTGCGTCCGATCGGAGGCCTGCAGGGCCATGGCCAGCGACTCGAGGACGCGGGATCTCCGCTCCCAGGACGGCCCCGCGCGCACGAGCGCCTCGCGCCACAGGTCCACCGCGCGGGCGACGTCGCCGGATCCGTTGGCACGGTCGGCACGCGCCAGGAGCGCCGCGGGGTCCTTCCCCTCCGGCCCCTTCACGGCGCGCTCCCCGTCCCCGAGCAACTTCGCCAGATCCGAGGCCGTGGCGGTGCCGAGCCACTTCAGGGCCACCTTCTCCGTCGCGGGGTCGACGACGAGGAACGTCGGCCACACCTCCACCGGGAACCTCTCGAGGAAGCCCGCGTTCCCCGGCTTCTCCGTGTCGATCTCGAGCCAGACGAACCGCCCGGCCAACTTCACGAGCGCCGGGTCCCTGAGGACCGTGGCGCGCATGAAGTTGCACGTCTTTCACCACGGAGCCCACGCGTCGACGAAGAGCGGGACTTGCCGCGCCTTGGCCTCGGCGAGCGCCTTCGGGTAGTCGTCGGCCACCCAGCCCGGCCCGGCCCCGGCAGCGAGGACCGGGATGGCGGCGAGGGAAGCGGCGAGGAGGGCGGGTGCTGTGCGCATGCCCTGCGTTCTAGCCGGGAGCCGGCCTCCCGTCCACGGGGCGGGCCGAACCGTCACCGGCGCTTCATGGTGAGTCCCATGGTGAATCGGGCGACCGGCTCGGGTCCGTACTTCGAGGGCACCGTCGCCACGACCGCCACGGGGAGGTTGACGCGCTCCCCGGTGGCCCGCGTCTGGGCGACCGCCGCGGCCACCGCCTGCCCCTCGGTGGAGCGGAAATGGACGTCGCCATCGGCCCGCTTGAGGAAGTCCGCATGGAGGTCCTTGAAGAGGAGGTCGATGCGCTCGCCGCCCGCGAAGATGTGGCGCGCCGCGCCCATCCCGGCGGCGAGGTCGGCACCGGCGCAGAGCGCACCCACGTACATGACCCCGAGGTGGTTCCGGGTGCGCCATGTCAGCGGGATCCGGATCTCCGCGACCTCGTCGTCGACGTGGACGATGCGCGGGCCCACGAACCACAGGATGGGGATCTTGAGCTTGAGGAAGCGGAGGATGGTCCGGTCGGTCATCTGGGGGCGAAGCGTAGACGAGAAACGGGTGCCGCCGAGAGCGAATTCCGGGGGACCGGCGGACGTCGCAGGCGGGCGCTATAAGCCCCATCGATGCTGGCTGGATTCCACCCCCTGGTCGCGGGCTGGTTCGAGCGGCGATTCGGAACGCCGACCGAGCCACAGGCGCTCGGGTGGCCGGCCATCCAGGAAGGACGCGACGTCCTCCTCTCGGCCCCCACGGGTTCCGGCAAGACCTTCGCCGCGTTCCTTCACGGGCTCGACCGGCTCTTCCGGGAGGCGCTCGCGGGCGAGCTCGCCGACGAGACGCGGATCCTCTACGTCTCCCCCCTCAAGGCCCTGTCGAACGACATCGAGGTGAACCTCCGCGAGCCCCTCGCGTCGCTGCGGGCCGCGGCCGCCCAGGCGGGCCTCGAGGCCCCCGCCGTCCGCGCGGCGGTTCGGACCGGGGACACCCCGGCGTCGCGACGGCAGGCGCTCCTTCGACGGCCGCCACACGTGCTCGTGACCACGCCCGAGTCGTTCTACCTGCTGCTCACGAGCGAGAAGGGGCGTCGGGCGCTCCGCGGGGTTCGCGAGGTGATCGTGGACGAGATCCACGCGATCGCGAGGGACAAGCGGGGCAGCCACCTCGCGCTGTCGCTCGAACGGCTCGAGGCCTTGACCGGGCGCCGCCCCCAGCGGATCGGACTCTCCGCCACCGTGAACCCCGTCGAGGACATGGCTCGGTTCCTGGTGGGATCGGGGCGGGTGGATCGCGAAGGGGCGCCCGACTGCGCGCTGGTCGAGGTGGGGCGTCGCCGCCCGCTCGACCTGGCGATCGAGATCCCGCGGGACGAGCTCTCGTCGGTGGCATCGAACGAGCAGTGGGCCGAGACCTACGACCGCATCGCGGAATTCGTGAAGGAGCACCGCACGACCCTCGTCTTCGTGAACACCCGCCGCCTGGCCGAGCGGGCCTGCCACGCCCTCTCGGAGCGGCTCGGCGAGGCGGCAGTCGCGGCCCACCACGGGAGCCTCTCTCGCGCGCGCCGGCTCGAGGCCGAGCAGCGCCTCAAGTCCGGTGAGCTCCGGGCCGTCGTGGCGACGGCCTCGCTGGAGCTCGGCATCGACATCGGCACCGTCGACCTCGTGGTTCAGCTCTCTTCCCCCGGCTCTTTGCACGTGGCGCTGCAGCGGGCCGGCCGGTCGGGCCACTGGCGGGGCGCGACCCCCAAGGCGCGCCTCTTCCCCATGAGCCGCGACGAACTCCTCGAGTGCGCCGCGCTCGTCCGGGGCCTTCGCGAAGGGCGGCTCGAGCGGATCGCCGTCCCCCGGCACCCGCTCGACGTGCTCTCGCAGCAGGTCGTGGCCGAGGCAGCGAGCCAGCCGGAGGGCATCGGAGAGGACGACCTCTACGAGCTGTCGCGGCGGGCCTGGCCCTACCGGGACCTGCCTCGCCGCGACTTCGATTCGGTCCTCGAGATGCTCTCGGAGGGTGCCGCCACCCGCAGGGGGCGGGCCGGGGCGCTCTTGCATCGCGACGCGGTCCACCGGCGGGTCCGCGGCCGCCGAGGGGCCCGCATCGCCGCCCTCACCGGGGCCGGGACTATCCCCGACAGCGCGCAATACAAGGTAGTGGCCGAGCCCGAGGGCGCAGTTGTCGGCATGCTGGACGAGGACTTCGCGGTGGAGAGCCTGGCCGGCGACGTCTTCCTGCTGGGGAACCGCTCCTGGCGGATCCGGCGCATCGAGGCCGGCGTGGTCCGCGTCGAAGACGCCGGGGGCGCGGCACCGGGCCTGCCATTCTGGCTCGGGGATGCGCCCGGGCGGAGCGCCGAGCTCTCCTCCGAGGTGGCGCGACTGCGCGCGGACATCGAGGGGCGCCTCGGCGATCGCGACGCGGCCATCTCCTGGCTCGCCGCGGAGGGTGCGATGCCCGACGCCGGGGCGCGGCAGGCCATCGACTACCTCGCCGCCGCCCGGACCGCGCTCACGGTCCTGCCCACGCAGGACACGATCGTCGCGGAGCGCTTCTTCGACGAGTCGGGCGGCATGCAGCTCGTCCTGCACGCACCCTTCGGCGCCCGCCTGAACCGCGCGCTCGGTCTTGCCCTTCGCAAGAGGTTCTGCCGGAGCTTCGACTTCGAGCTCCAGGCTGCCGCCACCGACGACGGTGTGCTCCTGTCCCTCGGCCCGCAGCACAGCTTCCCTCTCGAGTCGATCTTCTCCTTCCTGGCCGAGGAGCGCATCGGCGAGATCCTGACCCAGGCGGCGCTCCAGTCCCCCATGTTCCCCGTGCGCTGGCGCTGGGACGCGACCCGCGCCCTGGCCCTCCCGCGCGTGCTCGGCGGCCGGAAGGTTCCCCCGAACGTGGCGCGCATGCGCGCCGACGACCTCCTCGCCGCCGTGTTCCCACTCGCGGTGGGGTGCCAGGACAACGCCGACCTCCGGAGTGCGGCCATCGAGCCGCCCGATCACCCGCTCGTGAACGAGGCACTGCGGGACTGCCTCGAGGAGGCGATGGACATCGGCGGGCTTCGCGACCTGCTCCGGCGCATCGCGGCGGGCGGGGTGCGCCTCGTTGCGCGGGACCTCGCGGAGCCCTCTCCCATGAGCCACGAGATCCTGGGCGCCCGGCCCTGGGCCTTTCTCGACGACGCGCCGCTCGAGGAGCGCCGCGCGCGCGCGGTCGCATTGCGGCGCGCGCTTCCGCCCGCTGAGGCTCAGGGGCTCGGGGCACTCGACCCCGAGGCGGTGGGCCTCGTGACGGCCCAGGCATGGCCCGAGCCGAGGGATGCCGACGAGCTCCACGACGTCCTCCTCGACCTGGGCTTCCTCCCCGCTTCGGAGGGCAGTCCGTGGGCACCGCTCTTCGGGGCTCTCGTCGGCGCCGGGCGCGCCGCGCGGGGCAGCCTTTCGGGCGCGGAGGTCTGGGTCGCGGCGGAGCGCGTGCGTGCCTGGCGCGCGCTCCAAGCGGGCATTCCCGACGGAAATCCTTCGCTCGCTCCGGACCTGGCCCCGCTCGCCTCCGAGGACGCACCGCCATCCGCCGAGGAGGCGGTCGCGCGCGCCCTGCGCGGCTGGATGCCTCGGCTCGGCCCGGTGACCCTCACCGGCCTGGCCCGGCGCCTCCATCTGCCTCCCGCGCTCGTCGACTACGCGCTCCACCGGCTCGAGTCGGAGGGCCTCGTCCTGCGCGGTTCCTTCCTCTCCGGGGAGGGCTTCTCGCCGAGCACCCCTCACTGGTGCGAGCGGAGCCTCCTCGCGCGGATCCACCGCCTCACGCTCGGCCGGCTGCGAAGCGAGATCGAGCCGGTCTCCACGGCCGACCTGGTGCGCTTCTACCTCCGCTGGCAGCACGTCGCCCCGGGCACACGGCTCCACGGCGTGCGCGGGCTCGCGGAGGTCGTCGGGCAGCTGCAGGGATTCCAGGCCGCGGCGGGGGCCTGGGAGCGGGAGATCCTGCCCTCCCGGGTCGCGGGCTACGATCCGGCGCACCTCGATCAGCTGTGCCTATCCGGAGAGGTCGCCTTCGGGCGGCTCGTGGTCGCGGCCGAGCCCGGGGAGGCGCCCCGCCGGCGAGCCGCTCCGACGCGCCACGCGCCCATCACGCTCGCGCTCCGGGCGGACCTCCCCTGGCTCCTCGCGTCGACGGAGGGAGAGCCGCCGGCTCTCGGGGCCTCCGCCCGTCAGCTCGTCGGGGTACTCACCCGCTGCGGGGCATGCTTCCTGCCGGACTTGGCGGCGATGACCGGTCGCCTGCCCGGCGAGGTCGAGGCGGCGCTCTGGGAGCTCGTTTCCGCCGGCCTCGTCACCTGCGACGGATTCGCCGGCCTCCGGACCCTCATCGCGCCGGGTCCCCGCGGTCTGGCTCGCAAGCCGGCCCACGGGGGCGGGCGGTGGGCTCTCCTGCGGCCCTCGCCCGCGGGCACGGGGGAGGGCCCCCGCCCGCAGCCGCGCCCGGCCGAACCCGCCGGCCGTCAGCTCCTTCGACGCTGGGGCGTCGTCCTGCGGGACGTGCTCGCGCGAGAAGCGTGCGCGCCGCCGTGGCGGGACCTCTTGCCGGTCTACCGCGCGCTCGAGGCACGCGGGGAGGTGCGTGGCGGGCGATTCGTCGCGGGCTTCTCCGGCGAGCAGTTCGCGCTTCCCGAGGCCGTCGAGGCGCTGCGGGCCGTGCGCCGCGCTCCGCGGGAGGGCGAGGTGGTGGACCTCTCCGCCTCCGATCCCCTGAACCTCGTCGGGATCCTCACGCCGGGTGCCCGGATCCCGGCGAGCCTCGGAGGGCGCGTCTCCTACGAGGACGGCGCTCCGCGGCCGCCTGCCCCTACCGCGGTGCGCGCTCGCTAGGGACCTGCGGGTTCGCCCTCGGGCAGCGGCGCGACGGGCCGGTACCTTCGGGCGACGGCCGAGAAGGCCAAGGCCCCGAGCACCATCAGCGCCGCGAAGAATCCGAAGTACCAAGCGCCGTGGAAGCGGTTGAGCTTCGCCACGACCGCGGTGAGGACGTTCCCGGCGGCGATGGTGACGTACCAGAGGCTCATGATCACGCTCTTCATGGACCGCGGGGCCTGCGTGTAGGCGAACTCGAGTGCCGTCACCGAGACGAGCACCTCGCCCACGGAGAGGAAGAGGTACGCGGGCACCTGCCAAAGGACGTGCGGCCGGAGCCCGCCGTCGAGGGCCACCTGGATCCCCATCACCCACAGGAAAGACAGGACGGTCACGAACATCCCGACCCGCATTTTCCGCAGCGGCTCGACCTTCAGCCCGTGCCGGGCGAGAAACGGGTAGAACCAGCCCGCGAGCACGGGGATGGTCACGAGCACGAACATCGCATTGAGCGACGACATCTGCGACGCCTTCACCTCGTAGCCGAAGAGGTTCCGGCTCATCCGGTCCGCCTGCAGGACCCAGGAGGACCCGTACTGAAAGAAGAGTGACCAGAACGCGGCGATGGGGGCGAATACCGACAGGATGCGGAAGACCGCCTTGGCACCGTCCACGGCCTCTCGCGGGAACCGGTCGCCTGCCGCCTCGAGCCAGTGCTCCCCTGGTCTGCCGGTCCCGAGCCGGTGGAGCGCGTACCGGACGACGCGGAAGAAGCCGTGCGGGTTCGGTCCGGTGGGGGGCAAGTTCACGTACGTGCGCCGGCCGCCCCAGAAGATCGCCAGCGCGAGCGCCATGAGCACCCCGGGAACGGCGAAGGCGACCCTCGGCCCGAAGCGGGCGAGCATTTCGGGAATGCACAGCGTCGAGAGGAGCGAGCCGAAGTTGATCATCCAGTAATAGAGGTCGTAGACCTTCTGGATGAGGTTGCGGTTGGCGGCGGTGAACTGGTCTCCGACGTACGCCGCCGCGCAGGGCTTGATGCCGCCCGCCCCTGCCGCGATGAGCGAGAGCCCGAGCAGCAGCCCGAGGTCGGTGTCCAGCAGGGCGATGGCGGCGTGGCCGAACACGTAGCCCAGCGATAGCCAGAGGATCACCCGGTAGCGCCCGAGGAACCGGTCGGCGAGCCACGCGCCGGCGAGGGGGGTGACGTACACGGCGAATACGAAGAGATGGAAGTTCGCCTCGGCATCGGAATCCCGCAGGCCGAGGAAGCTCACCATGTAGATGGTGAGGATCGAGCTCATCCCGTAGAACGAGAAGCGCTCGCACCCCTCGTTCAGGGCGAGGTACTTGATCTGGGGAGGGAAACGGTCCGTCGCCGGTTCGCGGCTCATGGGGCGAGCGGGAGTCTAGCCCGCGATGCCGGCCCGCCCCAGTTCCTGGCCGTGCCCGCCTCCCGCCTCCCCGTTAAGAAGCGGCCATGCCCGTCGTACGCGTCGGCCCCGAGGAGGCGAGCCACCTGCTCGCCGAGGGCGACGTCGACCTCGTCGACGTCCGCGAGCCGGACGAGTGGGCGCTCGGCCACATGCCCGGCGCCCGCCACGTCCCGCTCGGCTTGCTCCTCCGGGAACCGGACCGCCACCTCCGCCAGGACCGGGTGATCTTCGTATGTGGCCACGGCGTCCGCAGCCTCACGGCGGCCCACGTCGCCACGAGCCGCGGATACGCGAAGGTCTTCAGCCTGGACGGGGGAGTCGACGGTTGGCACTCGGCCGGCTTCCCGATCGAGCGCAGCTAGGCCTTGCGGAGCGCCGCCCAGGCGAGCGATGCCCAGCCTGCCAGGAAGGCCACTCCCCCGAGCGGCGTCACCGCCCCGAGCCAGCGCGTGCCCGTGAGCGCGAGCGCGTACAGGCTGCCGGAGAACACGAGCGTCCCTGCGACGAAGAGCCAGCCAGCCCACGCAGCAGCCGGGCCCGGCCAGCGGGTCGTGGCCCAGGCGGCCGCGAGGAGCGCGAGCGCGTGGTACATCTGGTAGCGGGCGGCGGTCTCGAAGATGGCCAGGAGATCGGGAGCGAGGCGTGCGCGGAGTCCGTGCGCCCCGAAGGCCCCCGCCGCGACCGCCACGAGCCCGGACGCCGCGCCGAGCGCGAAGAAGACCCTTTCCATGGGGCCGGAGCATAGCGCCGCCTCCGGTGCGGCGCTCCCCGAACGGTGCTCGCGCCGGACTCCCGACCCCGCTATCTCGGACCCATGGACCTTTCTCGCAAGCGGTGTGTGCCGTGCGAGGGCGGCGTTCCGAAGCTCGCCGGGGAGGAGCTCCGGGGCTACCTGCGCTCGGCGGACGGCTGGGACCTCCGGGAGGAACGGATCCACCGCCACTTTCGGTTCCCGGACTTCCGGGCCGCCATGGCCTTCGTGAACGCGATGGCCGACCTCGCGGAGGCCGAGGGGCACCACCCGGACTTCGCGGTCCACTACAACGCCGTCGACGTCACCCTGTGGACTCACGCGGTCGGCGGCCTCTCCGAGAACGACTTCATCCTCGCCGCGAAGATCGACCGCCTCCCGGGAGCCGCGCCCGCGCCGTAGGCGTTCGTCGGTGGCAGGAAGGCTGTCGCTGCGTTAAGAATGCACCGCCTTGCCGCGCTTCGCCCAGTTCGCCATCTTCCTCCTCGTCCTGCTGGTGGTGCTCGGCGGCATGCACTACTACCTCTGGGCACGCCTCGTGCGCGACCCTGCGCTCGCCGAGCCGTGGCGGCGCTTCCTCACCGTGGGCCTGGTCGTGGCGGCCGTCGCCATCCCGGCCTCCATCTTCCTCCTCCGTGCACCGGCGAGCCGGATCGCCGACGGGGTGGTACTCGTGGGGATGACGTGGCTCGGCGTCGCGTTCCTTCTCGTCTCGGCGCTCCTCCTCGCGGACATCCTCCGCCTCGGCGGGGCCGCGCTCGCGAGCGCGTGGGACTGGCTCCGGCACGAGCCCGCTCCCCCGCCGGACCCGGGACGCAGGGAGCTCCTCGCACGCGCCATCGCCGGGGGTGCCGTGCTCGCCGTCGGCGGGGCGAGCGCCTTCGCGGTCCGCAGCGCCCTCGCCGAACCGGAGATCCACGAGGTCCCGCTGCAGCTCGAGCGCTTGCCCCGGGCGCTATCCGGCCTCTCCATCGCCCAGATCTCCGACCTGCACGTGGGCCCGACGATCGGGGAGGACGAGGTCCGTCGAGTGGTGGCGGCAACGAACCGCCTGAAGCCCGACGTCATCGCCATCACGGGCGACCTGGTCGACGGCACCGTACCCGGGCTCGGGCGGGCGGTCTCGCATCTCGGCGCTCTCGAGGCCCGCTACGGCGTCTACTTCGTCACGGGCAACCACGAATACTACTCGGGCGTCCAGCCCTGGATGGCCTTCCTCGAGCGGCTCGGCATCCACGTGCTCCACAACAGGCGGGTCGCGGTCGGCGACCCCGGTGCCTCCTTCGACCTGGCCGGCATCGACGACTGGCGCTCCACCGGGCTCGCCCCGGGACACGGCCCGGACCTCCCCAAGGCCCTCGCCGGGCGCGACCCCGACCGCTCGCTCGTCCTGCTCGCCCACCAGCCGAAGGGCGTGGGGGAGGCCGTCCGCGCCGGCGTGGAGCTCCAGCTCTCCGGGCACACGCACGGGGGCCAGATCTTCCCTTTCAACCTCGTGACGGCCCTTGCCTACCCCTACCTGCGCGGCCTGTACCGGCACGTGGAGGGGGACCGGTCGGGCTACGTCTTCGTCTCCCGGGGTACCGGATACTGGGGCCCGCCCATGCGGCTCGGGAACGCGCCCGAGATCGCGCGCCTCACCCTCGCGTCCGGGGCCTGACCCGTGAGCCCTCGGCTGAACGTGGTCGGGAAGGCCCATGAGGCGAAGCCCTCGGCGGGCTTCGTCTGGTTCGTCTACGGGTCGTCGCTCGACCGGGAGGCCTTCGCGGCCTGGGCCTCCGAGCACGGCTACCGGGTGCCCGACTTCTCCCACGCCCGCCGCGCACGGCTGCGCGGCTTCCGTCTCTCCTTCGACGCACCGAGCCGCAGCTGGGGCGGGGCGGTGGGGAGCCTCGTCGAGTCCCCGGGGGATGTCGTGGAGGGGCTCGCCGTTCCCATGCCCGGGGAGGCGCGGGGCCTCGTCGATCACAAGGAGGGCGCGATCTCCGGGCTCTACGTGCCCTTCGAGGTCGCGATCGAGGCGGGAGCGGAGGGTGTGCCGCTCACGGCGCTTGCCTATCGCACGGCACCGACGCGGCGCCTTCCATCCGAGGAGCCGCCCGCCACCGCCTACCTGGAGGTCCTCCTGCGCGGCGCCCGCGCCTCGGGCCTCTCGCCGGAGTGGCTCGCGCGCCTCGAGTCGCTTCGCCGCTAGGAGCGTGTCGGCGTAAAGGTCTGGCCCCATTTACTTTGGGGCCTCGGCATGATCTTTTGCCGGGGCGATGAAGACCTTTCGGCCGTACTCGCCCCGCCAGAGCTACCTGCTGCCGCCGTCGCCGCTCGACTGGCT
>DATKJV010000078.1:0-26071 GCA_035543235.1 Anaeromyxobacteraceae bacterium
CGGTAGAAGAGGGCGAGGACGACGAGCGCCGTGGCGAGGTGCCAGAGGAGGTTCTCGAGGTGGTAGGCGACGGGGTTCGCGCCGAAGAGCGCGTGGTCGGTGGCGAGCGACAGGACGGTCAGCGGCTGCCAGTAGGCCGCCCCGCCCTGGACGTCGAAGGCCGCGCGGACGGTCTCGAGCCCGAGCGGTGCCGTCACCATCGGGTCGTCGACGACGTGGCCGAGGTCGTCGTAGTCGACGAACCCGTTCCTCGTCACGGGGAGGTAGGCGCCGGCCCCGGCGGCGACGATCCCCGCGGCGGCGAGCACGACCCGGGCGCGCATGGCGCGGAGATACCATCAACGAGCCCGGGCGGGCGAGCGTCTCGAAGGCGGCGGGTCGCGGAGGCGGTCCGGACATGGACCGCGAAGCCTCAGGCGACGCCGGCGCCTGGCGCCTGTCCCGCGTCGCCCGGAGGAGAGGCAGGAGGGCGGAGCAGCCGACGGCCCTCGGCCGACAGGCGGCGGGGGTGGAGGATTCCGAGGCGTGCGAGGCGGAACTCCAGGGCGGTTCCGAGCACCCCGAAGCCGTACCTGACGCTGCGGCGGAAGTTGATCGACGACGCCTCGCTGAAGTACCGGGTGGGGCAGCTCACCTCCCCGATGTCGAACCCGAACCAGAGCACCTGCGCGAGCATCTGGTTGTCGAAGACGAAGTCGTCGGAGTTCTCCTCGAGGGGCAAGCTCTCGAGGAGACGGCGCGAGAAGGCCCGGTATCCCGTGTGGTACTCGGAGAGCTTGTAGCCGAGCAGGACGTTCTCGACGAGGGTCAGCGAGCGGTTCGCCACGTACTTCCAGAGCGGCATCCCTCCCTTGCGAGCCCCGACGCCGAGGATGCGCGAGCCGAGAACGCAATCGAAGTGGCCGCTCGTGACCATTCCGGCCATCGCCGGGAGGAGCCTCGGCGAGTACTGGTAGTCTGGGTGGATCATGACCACCACGTCCGCGCCGAGGTCGAGCGCCGCCGCGTAGCAGGTCTTCTGATTCCCGCCGTAGCCGCGGTTCTTCGGGTGAACGATGTAGTGCAGGCCGAGCTCCCTGGCGACCCGCACGGTGTCGTCGCTGCTGGCGTCGTCGACGAGGAGGATCTCGTCGGCAACGGAGCGATCCACCTCCTCGAACGTGCGCTGCAAGGTCTTCGACGCGTTGAACGCCGGCATGACCACGCAGACGCGCTTGCCTCCGATCACCGAACCTCCCTTGCCCGAGCGCCGCAGTATATGCCGACGAGGAGCCTGGACCGCCAGCCCGACGGACTTCGTGGAAGCGAGTTCGGGCGCCCCGGGCGACGCCAGGGCCTCCTCGAAGCGTCGAGCGTCGCGGAGGCCTGGCGCACGCCCGCAGGTTTTGCGGCGATCGCGCGGGCAGGAATCACGCGGGCCGAGATGGCTCCAGGTGACGACCGTCAAGGCCGCATCGGACCGAGAGGCGCACAACGTAATGGGGGGCGCGATGGCAGCGGCCATCGCGCCCCGGTCAGGCGATTGGCCGTGAAGGGGTGCCATGGGACGTCGTCACGCGTGGCTGGCAGCGGCCGTCCTGGCAGGTGGGACGTGCGCGTGCAGTCAGGCCCGCGAAGCGGCGGCGAGCAACACGAATGTGTGCACGGTCTGTCACGGCGATTCCTCGCGCGCTCCCACGGCCGCGAACCCGCAGCTTCCGGCAGCCCCGCCCACGGACCCGATCGGGAGCAGCGCGACGAGCGCGATCGGGGTGGGTGCGCACCAGTCGCACCTCAACGCCGGCCCGCTGAGCGTGGCCGTCGCGTGCGCCGAGTGCCACAAGGTCCCGGCCAACCTGAACGGCCATCCGAGCGGATCCGTTTCGATGACCTGGGGGGCGCTCGCGACGGCCGGCGGGGCCCGGCCCTCCTGGGACCCCGCAAGCGCCACCTGCTCGAACACCTACTGCCACGGCGCGACCCTGGGTGCCGGGGGGACGAACCACGCGCCGACCTGGACGACGGTGGACGGCAGCCAGGACGCCTGCGGCACCTGCCACGGCCTTCCGCCCCCCGCCTCCTCGGGCCACCCGCAGAGGACGGACTGCGGCAGCTGTCACCCCGGATACACGCAGAGCACGGTGAACCCTGGGACGCACATCAACGGGCAGCTGGACGTGGGCGGGCTCGTCTGCACCTCCTGCCACGGCGATCCCGCGCGGGCCCCGACCGCGGCGAATCCGCAGCTGCCCGCCGCGCCGCCCGTCGACCTGCAAGGGAACGTCGCCTCGACGGACATCGGCGTCGGCGCCCACCAGGCGCACCTCAACGCGAGCGCCCTGAGCGCCGCGGTGCCGTGCGCTGAATGCCACGTCGTGCCCGCCAACCTGAACGGTCACCCGAGCGGGACGCTCGCCGTGACCTGGGGTCCGCTCGCGACGACAGGGGGCGCCACGCCTTCCTGGAATCCCGGGACCGCCACGTGCTCGAACACGTACTGCCATGGCGCGACGCTCGGCGCCGGCGGCACGAACCACACCCCGACGTGGACCACCGTGGACGGCACCCAGGACGCCTGCGGCACCTGCCACGCCTTGCCTCCGCCCGCTTCGTCGGGACACCCGGACTCCAGCAACTGCGGGGCCTGCCACGCCGGCTACACCCAGTCGTCGGTGAACGCCGCGACGCACGTCGACGGACGGGTCGAGGTGACCGAGAACTGCACAGCCTGCCACGGCGACCCGACCCGGGCGCCCACGGCCGCGAACCCGCTCCTGCCGGCGGCGCCGCCGGTCGATCCCCTCGGCAACACGGAGACCACGGCGATCGGCGTTGGCGCTCACCAGTCGCACCTCCTCGGCAGCGCCCTCGGCGGGCCCATTGCATGCGCCGAGTGCCACGTGGTCCCGCCTGCGGCGAACCACCCGAACGGGACCGTCAGCGTGACCTGGGGAGCGCTCGCGACCACGGGGGGAGCCTCGCCGGCATGGAATGCCACGACGGCGACATGCTCGAGCACCTACTGCCACGGGGCGACTCTCAACGCCGGGGGGACGAACCACGTCCCCGTCTGGACCATCGTCGACGGCACCCAGGCCGCCTGCGGCACGTGTCACGGTCTGCCCCCCCCGGCGTCGTCGGGCCACCCGCAGAACACCGACTGCGGCGGCTGCCATCCCGGCTACACGCAGACCTCCGTCAACGTCGCGACCCACGTGAACGGGCAGATCGACGTGCGCGGCCAGACCTGCACGAGCTGCCACGGGAGCGGCTCGCAGTCGGCCTCCCCCACGAGCCCGCTGTACGCCGCCCCGCCGCTCGACCCGCTGGGAAACAGCGCCACCACGGCGATCGGGGTGGGAGCGCACCAGTCTCACGTGAACGCGGGCGCGCTGAGCGGCGCCGTCGCCTGCACCGAGTGCCACGTCGTCCCCACCGACCTCAACGGTCACCCGACGGGAACGGTCAACGTGACCTGGGGGACGCTCGCGACGACGGGCGGGGCGGTGCCCGCCTGGGATCCCGGGACCGCCACCTGCTCCAACACCTACTGCCATGGCGCGACGCTCAACGCCGGCGGGACGAACCAGGTTCCCGCGTGGACCACCGTCGACGGGACCCAGGCGGCCTGCGGCACCTGTCACGGTCTGCCGCCCCCGCCCTCCTCGGGTCACCCCGTGTCGACCAACTGCGGCACCTGCCACCCTGGCTACACGCAGGCCAGCGTGAACGTCGCCACCCACATCGACGGCACCGTGGAGGTCCACGTGACCTGCACGAGCTGTCACGGGAACAGCAGCGAGACCGCGACCCCGACGGACCCGCTGTACGCGGCGCCCCCCCTCGACGTGCTGGGAAACAGCGGGACGACGTTCATCGGCGTTGGGGCGCACCAATCGCACCTGAACGCGGGAGCGCTGAGCGTGGCGATCGACTGCACCGAGTGCCACGTCGTGCCGCAGAGCCTGTCCGATCATCCGACCGGTACCCTGAACGTCACGTTCGGATCGCTCGCGACCGCCCAGAACGCGGCGCCAGCGTGGAACGCCGCCAACGCGACCTGCTCGGGCGTCTACTGCCACGGGGGAACCCTGCAGGGAGGCGGGTCGAACACGGTACCGACCTGGACGGTCGTGAACGGCACCCAGGCCGCCTGCGGAACGTGCCATGGCATTCCTCCTCCGCCGTCGACCGGCCACGCGACGAGCACGGACTGCGGCGCCTGCCACTGCGGCTATACCTCGGCGACCGTGAATCTCACGACGCACATCAACGGCGTCATCGATGTGGGGTGCGAGTAGCACGTCGAGCGGAGCCGTTGGGCCAGTGCGCTCCCACCGGCGGGTCCGAGGAGGCGGGTCCCGGGTCCCCGGGATTCCCCGCACGCGCGCGACCGTGCGGCGTTCCGCCTCGCTGCGGCTCGCAGGATGGCCTCGCGCCGGCCTGAACCCGTCGGCGGGGCCACGTAGCCCGCCCGCGCGACGCCGTGATATGCAAGGCAGCCCGTCCTGACCGACGGGCCCCCGTGCGCCGAGGTCGACGAGCGCGAGTGCCCTCGACGCCTCGAGCCGGGCTCCGACGGGAAGCGCACCATGCGGAAGCCGGCCACGAGCATCCTCGTCCACGTCGCCCTGGCGATCGCGGTCGTCGCCGTCTACGCGCGGGTCCTGGGAAGCGATTTCGTCAACTTCGACGACAACATCTACGTGTACCAGAACCCCTGGGTGCAACGAGGGTTCACGCTCGATTCGGTTGCCTGGGCATTCGGGTTCGCGCACAAGCACGATACCTACTGGCAGCCCCTCACGTGGCTCTCGCTGATGGCCGACTTCGAGGCCTTCGGACTGCGCCCCGCCGGCTACCACTGCATAAACCTCCTCCTTCACGTGGCGAGCGCCTCCCTGCTCTTCGCCGCCCTCCGCCGGATGACGGGCAGGCTCTGGCCGTCGGCCTTCGTCGTCGCCCTCTTCGCCCTCCATCCCGTCAACGTCGAGTCCGTGGCGTGGATCGCGGAGAGGAAGAACGTCCTCAGCGCCTTCTTCTGGATGCTCGCGCTCTACACCTACGTCCGCTGGGTGGAGGACCGCTCCTGGCTGCGCTACCTCGCGACGTTCGTCGCCATGGCGCTGGGGCTCATGGCCAAGACGATGCTCGTGAGCCTTCCGTTCGCGCTCCTGCTCCTCGACTTCTGGCCGCTGTCGAGATGGCCGCGGTCGGACGGCGGTGCGCCCCGCGGACGTCCGGCGCCGACCGTCGGGTCCCTGCTCCTCGAGAAGTTGCCGCTCATGGCGCTTTCGGCCCTGTCGGTGGCCGTGACCCTGTACTCGCTCGGGAACGGAAAGCACGGCGGACCGCCGGCGGTGCCGCTGTTGGCGCGGACGTCGGAGGCGCTCGTGTCCTACGTTCGGTACCTCGGCAAGCTCGTCTGGCCGACCCACCTCGCCGTCTACTATCCCAGCCGGATCGGGTACTCGGCATTGGAAGTCGGGGGCTCCGCGCTGGGGCTCGCGGCCGCGACGGCGGGCGCGATCGCGCTTCGCAGGCGGGCCCCTTGGTTCCTCACGGGCTGGCTCTGGTACGTGGTCGTGCTCCTCCCCGTCTCCGGCCTCGTCCGAGGGGGGCTGTGGCCGGCCCTGGCAGACCGCTTCGCGTATCTCCCGGGGATCGGGATCTTCGTGGTCGCGGGCTTCGGCGGCGCGGCGGCCGCGGAGAGAGGACGAATTCCAGGCAGGGCCGCGGCAGCGCTCGCCATGGCCGTGCTCTGCGCGCTGAGCGTGCTCACGTGGAAGCAGGTCGGCTACTGGCAGGACAGCATCGCGCTCTTCACGCACGCGGCGGAGGTGGTCGGGGAGAACGTCACCATCTACGACAACCTGGCGAACGCGACCGCCCGGGCAGGCCGGGAGGGGGAAGCGGTCCGGTACCTCGAGCGGGCGCTGGCCATCGACCCGTCCGACCGCGTGGCCAACGCCAACCTCGCCGACGCCCTGCGGAGGGCCGGGCGGATCGAGGAGGCGATCGCGCGCTACCGGGTCGCTCTCCGCCAGGAAGGTCCGGACGACGCGATGGTCCACTCTAACCTCGGCGTGGCGCTCATGACGGCGGGCAAGCTCGACGAGGCGGAGTCGCACTTCCGGAGCGCCCTCGCGGTCGACCCCGGCTACGTGGCGGCCCACTACGACCTCGGTGTGCTCTTCGCGACCGAGGGGCGGGATCCGGAGGCCGTGGTCGAGTACCGCGAGGCGGTCCGGCTACAAGGCGGGTTCGCGGACGCCCGGACCAACCTGGGGATGAGCCTCGCGCGCCTCGGCCGCTGGGAAGCGGCGATCGCCGAGTTCGACGGGGCTCTCCGGACGAACCCCGGCGACGCGCTCGCCCACTACGCCAGGGGGGCGGCGCTGGAGAAGCTGGGCAGGGTGCAGGAGGCGATCGCCGAGATGCGGGAGGCACTGCGGCTCGACCCGGGAGACGCCGACGCGGCACGAGACCTCGGCCGGCTGACGGGAACGCAGCGGTGACGCGTCAGGCGAGCAGCCGCCGGCGAAGGCGCAGGAGGCCGAGCAGCATCTTCAGGGGATCGAGGAGCGGGACCACCTTGGAGCCGCCCGGGTCGCTCCAGTCGATCGGCTCCTCCACGCAGCGGGCGCCAGCGCGCTGCAGGAGGGTGATGAGCTCGAGATCGAGCAGCCAGCGCGTCTCGGCCAGGGCCTCGAGGCAAGCGCGCAGCCGGGCGGCGGCAGCGAACTTGATGCCGCACTGGGTGTCGTAGAAGCCGTTCGGGATGATCTGCTCGGCGAAGGTCGCGAAGACCCGGCCCTGGAGGTGGCGGACCAGGCTGCGCTCGACGCGGTGGCCGGCCATGCGGATTCGGGCGCCGGCGAGCAGGTCGAAGCGGCGGGGGTCGAGAAGGCCCACGAGGCGCCAGACCTCCCTCGCCGGGACCGCACCGTCTCCGTCGACGAACCCGAGCCAGCCGGACTGGGGGTCGGACTGGCGCCAACCGGATCGGATGGCCGCGCCCTTTCCGCGGTTCCGACCCTCGCGGAGGAGCCGGACCGCGTGCGGTGAGCCGCTCCCCGCGAGGACTGCACGCGCCCGTTCCACGGCCTCCTCGTGTCGCGCGAGGTGATCGGGCGAGCTGCCGTCGTCCACGACCAAGAACTCCACGGGCGGCGCGCTGGCCTCGCTCGCGAGGCGCGCGATGTCTTCGACGAACGCAGGAAGCCGGAGCCCCTCGT
Source organism: Anaeromyxobacteraceae bacterium (assembly GCA_035543235.1). Taxonomy (GTDB): domain Bacteria; phylum Myxococcota; class Myxococcia; order Myxococcales; family Anaeromyxobacteraceae; genus DATJZG01. The sequence continues at coordinate 7,218 of DATKJV010000078.1, forward strand.
TGAACGCGGGGATGACCACGCTCACCTGAATTCGAGACATGTGCATCTGTAGCGGCCCGTCGCGGCCCTCGTCAAGAAGCCGGAGACCGCGTGATCGCCGTCCAGGGCGCGTGCGCTCCCGCGGCGCCGCGAGCCGGGCGGGGCGCAGAGGCCTCGAGGCGTCGCTCGGAGCCCCGGCGAAGCCGTGGCTACGACCCGCCACGGCGGACCGGGGTTCACCCGCTCGAGGCGGACGCCTTCTCGCGCGTCGCGCCGGGGCTCGAGCCGCGGGCGTAGACCTGGAAGAGCTTCCCCCAGGGCGTGCCTGCGAGCCAGGACTCGAAGACGCGGCGGTCGCGCAGCGGCCAGCGGTAGTAGTCGTGGTAGGCCTCGCTCCCGAAGATGAACAGGTTCACGAGCGGCGTCCGGAAGAACAGGTTCTGGACGGACTTGAGCGGCCCGAACCACAGGAGGTCGCCGACCCGGGAGGCGGCGTTGTCGCCGACCGTGAAGCCCCAGCGCTCGCGGGCGACGTCCACGTCGCCCGCGATCTCGATTTCCCGGAGGTCCCCGACGCCGAGCCCGTCCTCGTGGGCGAGCCGGATGTAGTCGAGCGAGAGGGGATCGAAACCCATCATGCTCGCCGACACCGCGTCGATGGCCACCTGGTCCGCCGAGGCTAGCATGACGTCCTTCACGACCGGGAACATGGTCCGGGGCCCGGGACCGTTCCCGGCGGTCGTGCCGTCCATGACCGCGAGGATCCCCGGGTGGATCTCCTTCTGGATGGCGAGCAGGTCGACGAGCGTCTCGTGGATCCAGCTGTGCGTGTAGTGGCGCTTTTCGTGCAGCAGCCCGCCGAAGGCGTTCTTCATCGCGCCCGTGGTGGTCGTGTAGATGTGGCACTTCACGGTCGGGAGATGCACGACGTTCTTCCCGTGGAAGTAGTCGGGGATGCGGATGCCGTCCGGGAAGACCCGGTCGAGGACCCGCATGCGCGCCTTCGGGGTGTAGACCTCCCAGCGCATGTCGGTCTCGCGGAAGTTGTAGAGGACCGGTACCCCGTGTCGCCGGAAGATCGGCAGGTAGTGGTTCAGGTCCTCGCCCTTGAAGGCGTCCGTGACCACCGTCTGGTTCTGGACGCAGGAGAGGTCGGAGAAGCCCCTCCGCCTCAGCGCCTCGATCGTCCCCTCGAGCTGCCAGGGGGTCGTGTTCGCCCCCGGGAAGGGGAAGTGCCAGGAGATGTTGTCCTTGAGGATGGTCGTCCGCCCGGGGGCGAGCGCGCTCGCGCCCTCCGCGAGCTCGAACAGGCGGTCCACGTCCTCGAGGATGGTCTCCGGGCGGACCCGGAGGACGGCAACCTTGGATCGGGTCATGGCTTCCTCGTGTAGATCGCCCAGGCGACCGTGGCAACGTAGCCGAGCAGGGTGAGCTGCATCCCGCGATCGTGGACGAGCACCTTCTCCGGCTGCCCGCCGGCGTCGCGCCGGTGGACGAGGTAGAGGTAGCGGAAGACCCCGAGCAGGACGAAGGGGATCGTGAGCTTCAGGCGGTCGCTGCCGAACTTGTGGATCGTGTCCGGTGCGAGCGTGTAGAGCGAATAGGTGATGACCGCTCCCGATCCGGCGATGGCGACGAGCTGGTCGAGCAGGTCCTTGCTGTACTCCGACAGGATGCCGCGATGGCGACCGGCCTCCGTCCCGAGGAGGGTGAGCTCGGCCCGCCGCTTCTCGAGCGCCAGGAAGAGCGCGAGAAACAGGGTGGTGAGGTACAGCCAGTTCGAGATGGGGACGTCGACCGCCTCCGCGCCCGCGACCACTCGCAGGACGAAGCCCCCGGCGATGGCGAAGACGTCGAGGACCGCCACGTGCTTGAGCGCGGACGAGTAGGCGAGCTGGAGCGCGAGGTAGCCGAGCGCCACGGTGACGAAGGGCCACCCCAGAAGGGCGGCTCCGGCCAGGCCGAGGCCCGCGAGGGCCGCGGTCGCGGCCGCCGCGACCGGGACGGGGAGCGCCCCCGAGGCGATGGCCCGGTACCGCTTCTGGGGGTGGGCGCGATCCTTCTCCCGATCCGCGATGTCGTTGCCCAGGTAGGTCGCGCCGGAGAGGAGACAGAAGGCGGCCACGGCGAGGAGCGCCCTGAGCATCGTTCGCGCGTCGGTGGCGCGAAGCGCGAAGACCGGCGGGACGAGGATGACGCCGTTCTTCACCCACTGGGCCGGCCGCACCGCGGCGAGGAGCGCCCCGGGCAGCGACCGCGGGGCAGGTGCGTCGGCTGCGTCCATGGACGGACCCTATCCGGGGAGGGCGGGGCCGGGCAAATGGCTCGGCCGGCGGCTACTCGCGGGGGGAACGGCCGATTCCCTCGTAGGCGAACCCCAGGCTCCGGACCTTCCGGCGGTCCCAGACGTTGCGGCCGTCGAACAGCACGGGCTGGCGCATCACCCGCTTCAGCCTCTCGAAGTCCGGCTGGCGGAACTCGTTCCACTCGGTGACGAGGAAGAGCGCGTCCGCGCCCTCCGCGGCGGCGTACGGGTCCGATACGAGCTCGACCCGTCCCTGGAAGATTCCGGCGGCGACCTGGGTCGCGACCGGGTCGTGCGCCCGGACGCGCGCTCCGTTCCCGATGAGCCCCTCGATGACCGTGATGGCGGGCGCCTCCCGCATGTCGTCGGTCTTGGGCTTGAAGGCGAGGCCCCAGACCCCGAAGGTCTTGCCCTGGAGCGATCCGAAGTGCCGGAGCGCCTTGTCGACGAGCGACCGCTTCTGGCGCTCGTTCACCCGCTCCACGGAACGCAGGAGGTCGAAGTCCAGGCCCACCGATCGGGCCATGGTCATGAGCGCCCGGACGTCCTTCGGGAAGCAGCTTCCCCCGAAACCTGCCCCGGGAAAGAGGAAGGGGTGCCCGATGCGCCGGTCCGAGCCCATGCCGCGGCGGACCTGATCCACGTCGGCGCCCAGGCGCTCGCAGAGCGCCGCGATGTCGTTCATGAAGGAGATGCGCGTCGCCAGCATGGAGTTCGCCGCGTACTTCGTCAGCTCCGACGAGCGCGGGTCCATGAAGAGGATGGGCTGCTCCGTGCGGACGAACGGGGCGTAGAGCTCGGCCATGACGGTCCGCGCCCGCTCCGAGCTCACGCCGACGACGATGCGATCCGGCCGCATGAAGTCGTCGATGGCCGCCCCTTCCTTCAGGAACTCGGGATTCGACACCACGTCGAACGGCCCCTTCGCGACCTTCCGCACCACCTCCGCGACCTTGTCCGCGCTGCCGACCGGGACGGTGCTCTTGTTCACGATCACGGTGTAGCGCTGGATGTGCCGGCCGATCTCCTCGGCGGCCGCGAGGACGTGCGTCAGGTCGGCCTCGCCGCTCTCCCCGGGCGGCGTGCCCACGGCGATGAAGGCCACTTCCGCCTCCTGCATCGCCTCGGCCGTCGAGCTCGTGAAGCGGAGGCGCCCGTCTCGCGCGTTGCGCCGGACGAGTTCCTCGAGCCCCGGCTCGTAGATGGGAATGCCTCCGCCGCGAAGGATGCCGACCTTGCCCTCGTCGCGATCCACGCAGACGACGACGTGGCCCGTCTCGGCGAGGCAGGTCCCGGTGACGAGGCCAACGTAACCGGTTCCCACCACAGCGATCTTCATGACCAGTCCTCCAGGGCGCGAGCCTCCGGGCGGCCCGTGGCCCTACGCGCCGCCTCGCGGCGCCGAAATCAGGTCGCGGCTCCCGGCCTCGACCTGTCGCGCCGCATGGCCTCGATCTCGGCCCTCAGCATCGCGCACTCCTGCGTCAGGCGCCGCACCCGGGCGGCGCTCAGCGAACCCGACACCGTGTTGTAGAGGACGTTCAGCGTCAGGTAAAGGACAGCACCGCCGAAGAGCGCGTTCGACGGAGTCCGGAAGCCGAGCAGCTTGGAGAGCCAGAAGAGGACCGGCGGGAAGACCGCGAACACGGCTGCCACGAGCGTCGTCACCACCCAGAGGAGGCTGTCGCGGAGCGAGAGCCTCTGCGTGCGGACGAGGTGGAACACCCACAGGAGGAAGGTGCCCAGGGCGAGCACCGAAAGCACCTGCTGCTCGAGCGGTATGGCCTCACGGTAGTTCATCGGTGGACCTCCGCGCCCTCGCTCGGGCGCACCGGGGAGGGATTCGGGAGCAGGGCCAGCGCGAACGTCACCTTCACGAGATAGTAGAGCGTACGCAGGGGGGTGATGCTGCTCGCCCCGTGGGCGCGCTGGCGCATCCGGACCGGGACCTCGACGACGCGGAGCCCCTGGCGCGCCGCGACGGCGATCGACTCGGGCTCGGGGTAATCGGAGGGGTAGCTCTCGGCGAAGAGCTCGATGGCGGTGCGCGAGGCGGCGCGGAAGCCGGAGGTGGGGTCGGAGACGCGCGCCCCGCAGCGGATCGCGAGCACCCCGCAGAGGTAGCGGATCCCCATGCGGCGGAGCCAGGTCGAGCGGAAGCCGTCCGCGTGGTCGCCCGCGAACCGGGAGCCGACCACCAGGTCGGCCCGACCGGAGGCGAGCGGCTCGAGGAGGGCGCCGAGGAACGAGGTGTCGTGCTGTCCGTCCCCGTCGACCTGAACCGCAGCGTCGTACCCGTGGTCGCGCGCCCACAGGTAGCCGACCTGGACCGCGCCGCCGATGCCCAGGTTGATGGCGTTCGAGAGGAGCACCACGCCCAGGCTCCTCGCGACCGCCGCGGTGCCGTCCGTGGAGCCGTCGTCGACCACGCAGACGTCGACGCCGGGCCGCGCCTGCCGGATGGCCGCCACGACCGCCGCCAGGCTCCGCTCCTCGTTGAAGGCGGGGACGATGGCGAGGACTCTCACGCCCGGGCATTAAACCACGGGCCCGCCCGGGTCGGCTGCACGCCCGCGCCGCCGCGGCGCGACGAGCGCCCGCGCCGCCGCCTCCGCGCCCCGCAGGTGAACGAGCTTGGCGGGATCGCTCGCGGTTTCCACGATCGCGTTCACCGCCACCCGCTCCGCGGGGGAAATCTCGGGCACGAGCGCCTGGGCACGCGTGCGGACGTCCGGGAAGAACCGGCCGAGGAGCTCCAGCGACCCGTGGAGCGCGCGGCCGAGCCCGACCGCCCGTGCGTGGCCCTTCACCCGGTTCGCGTCGAGCGGTGGCTCGAGGCGCAGGAGCTCCCGCATGTCGACGAAGCCGATGAGGGGAGCGTACAGCCCGGTCTCGGCCTGCTCGGCCACCGCGGCCACGAAGGCGTCCTCCGCCGAGGGTCTCAGCACCCGGGGGCCGAAGGCAGGAAGCCGCGTCCCCCGCTCCAGGAGCTCGTCGCAGTCGCCGGCTCCCGGGAAGGTCCCTTCCTGGATCGAGAAGGAGATGCGCCCGTCGGAGAACCGCGCGAGCGCCCCGTCGGACTCGACGCCGGTGGCCGCAAAGCCCGCCTGGCGGGCGGCATCCGCAAACCGGGCCCCGTCCGCGCCGCGGACGGCGACGCGCAGGTCCCCGAGGGGACGGAAGGCGAGGTGCGGATAGAGCCAGTCGATCGCGGCGAGGCCCCCCAGGACCGCGACGGGGACGGGCGAGTCCCGGAGCAGCGGCCGGAGCGCCATCACCTTGAAGAGGTTGTCGTTCACCACGCCCTGGTAGAGGGCGAGGAGCTTCTCCCGGAACTGCAGCGGCAGGCCGACGCCGACGGGACGGCTCTCCAGGTGGTAGCTCGCGAGCGGCGCGAGGCCGTGCGCCTCGAGTACGTCGGCGAGTTCGGCCAGGTCCACGGCCGGAAGCTCGCGCGGAGGGTCGAATTCGGAGAGGGCGCGGATGGCGTCGAGAAGTGCCACGCTCGTCTGAACCTAACGCGGTCGGCGGGGACGGGCTGCGACGGCCCTTCAGGCCGGGTCTACCGGCTTCGCGCTCCCCGGTGCCCGCTCGAGCGTGAGGTCCAGGGATCGCGACCCGGCCGGGGCCTCGACGGGCCGTTGCATGATGGCGATCAGCGAGAGCGGGGGGAGCGGCAGCCACGGGTCGACGAGCCGGAAGACGGGCGTGAGCAGGTTCACCATCTTCATCTGGAAGAGGCCAAAGCTGCGCCGGCGCATGAGCTTGCCGTTCACCCACCAGGGCAGCGACGACACCCGGTTGAAGGAGATCATCCGGGTGACCTCGAGGCCGGCCTCGCGGGCGGCGCGCCGGAGCGTCTCCTCCGTGTACCGGCGCTTGTGTCCGAGCACCTCGTCGAGGGACCCGAAGTTCCAGGGTCCCTGAGGCACGAGGATGATGGCTCGGCCGTTCTCGGCGAGGGACGCCGCGATGTTCCGGAGTGCCCCGATGTCGTCGTCCACGTGCTCGACGACGTTCAGGCACACGACCGAGTCGAAACCACCATCGACCTTGGGGAAGCTCGCGAGGTCGGTGACGTCGGTGAAGCGGGCGGACAGGTACGGACGGTCCGAGGTCAGGTTCTCGAGCGTGTGGAGGTAGAGCGGGTTCACGTCGCTCGCCACGTACACGTCTCGCGGCACGAGCCGACGGGTCAGGTTGCCGGTGCCGGACCCGATCTCGAGCAGGCGCGCCCCGAGGAACGGCCGGATGACGTCCGCCATCCAAGCGTTGAACCTCGGTGCACGCGCGAGGCGCGAGAGCATCTGGGAGCCGTGCTCGTCCCGGGCGTAGACCTGGTCGGTGACCGCGAATCGGAAGATGGCCCACAGCGCCCTGAAGCCGTCGACCCAGCTGATCTTCTTCCCCTCCTGGTAGGTGCGTCCCGAGTAGCTGATGGGCACCTCGAAGAGCCGGGCCTCCCGCTTGGCGAGCTTGATCGTGAGCTCGGGCTCCAGGCGGAAGTCGTTCGATACGATGGGGATCGACCGCAGGAGCTCCGTGCGAACGGCCTTGTAGCAGGTCTCCATGTCGGTGAGGTTCAGGTTCGTGGCGAGGTTGGTGAGGAACGTGAGGAGCCGGTTCCCGAGCTCGTGGCGGTAGAGCAGCACGCGCCGGCTCTCCCCGCCCGCGAAGCGGGAACCGTAGACCGCGTCCGCGCCCTCCTCCACGAAGACCTTCACGATGTGCAGGATGTCCCTCGGGTGGTACTCGAGGTCCGCGTCGTGAAATATGGAGATCTCGCCTTCGGCGCGCGCGAGCGCGGTCTGGATGGCCGTTCCCTTGCCGCCGTTGCGATGGTGGCGGAGGAAGACCCATTCGATCTTGCCGCTCTGGCCGCGCCCCAGCTCCGTGGCCGGGATGGGACCCGCTCCTCCCCGGGGTGCCGGGGCGGGTCCCTCCGCGAGAGAGATGCCGCGGGTCCGGGCGAACGCGGCGAGAGCCGCCGGCGTCCCGTCGCGGGAGGAGTCGTCGACCACCACGACCTGGACGCGCTCGAGGTCCGCGCTCGTTCCGAGAAGCTCGAGCCGGGCGAGCGAGGCCTGGACGAGGTGCTGCTCGTTGTAGACGGGGACGAGGACGGAGAGCGAGGTCACGCGATTTCTTGTAGCGCGAATCGGGAGAGGTGCCCAGGAAGAGCATTCCTCCAGGATCAGCCCCGGGAGCCGTCGAAGGCGCCCCCGGCCCGCCTCTCACGCTCGGCCTGCTCCAGGTCGGAGTCCACCATCAGGCGGACGAGCTCCGCGAAGCCCGTGCGCGGCTTCCATCCGAGCTTCCTCGTCGCCTTGGACGCGTCGCCGAGGAGGAAGTCGACCTCGGTGGGGCGGTAGTAGCGGGGATCCACGTCCACGTGCTTCCGGTAGTCGAGCCCGACGCGGTCGAAGGCCGCCTCGCAGAGCTCGCGGACGGTGTGGCTCTCGCCGGTGGCGATCACGTAGTCGTCCGCCTCCGGCTGCTGCAGCATGAGCCACATGGCCTCGACGTAGTCCTTCGCGTACCCCCAGTCGCGCCTGGCCTCGAGGTTCCCCAGGTAGACCTTCGACTCGAGGCCCAGCTTGATGCGGGCGGCGGCCCGGGTCACCTTGCGGGTGACGAAGGTCTCCCCGCGGCGCGGCGACTCGTGGTTGAAGAGGATCCCGTTCGAGACGTGGAGGCCGTAGGCCTCCCGGTAGTTCACGCTCATCCAGAAGGCGTAGACCTTGGCCACGCCGTACGGGCTTCGCGGGTAGAAGGGGGTCTTCTCGCTCTGCGGCGGCGGGGACCCGCCGAACATCTCCGACGAGGAGGCCTGGTAGATGCGCACGCCGCTCATGCCGAGCTCGCGCACGGCCTCGAGGAGCCGGGCCGATCCGAGACCCGTGACCTCTCCCGTGTACTCGGGAACGTCGAAAGACACGCGCACGTGACTCTGCGCGCCCAGGTTGTAGACCTCGTCCGGCCGGACTTTCTTCAGGATGATGTTGAGGGACGAGGCGTCGTTCAGGTCCCCGTAGTGCAGGAAGAGCCGCGTGCCCGGGAGGTGCGGGTCCCGGTAGATGTGGTCGAGGCGGTGGGTGTTGAAGGTGGAGGCGCGGCGGATGATGCCGTGGACCTCGTAGCCCTTCTCGAGGAGGAGCTCGGCGAGATAGCTGCCATCCTGCCCGGTGACGCCGGTGATGAGCGCTTTCTTCATTCCGAGCTCCTGCGGCGGCCGCCGCGGGGGTCGCGTCCCGCGGTGAACCTTCCTATCACGGATCCGCGCGGGCCGCGGCAGGTCCGCGACCCCGTCGGGCTCACGGCATGGGCGCCCGGTTCCGCTCGTACCAGGAGACCGTCTCGGCGAGCCCTTCCTCGAAAGGGACGCGGGCCTTCCACCCGAACTCTCGCAGCGCGCGGGAGGTGTCGAGCATGCGCCGCGGCTGGCCGTTCGGCTTGGCCGCGTCCCATACGACTTCGCCTTCGAACCGGCAGAGCCGAGCGACCAGGGGAACGAGGTCGCGGATCCGGATCTCGAACCCGGCTCCGAGGTTCACCGGCTCGGACTTCCCGTATCGCTCGGCGGCGGCGACGATCGCCTCCGCCGCGTCGCGGGCGTGGAGGAACTCCCGGGACGGCGAGCCGTCACCCCAGACCACGACCTGGCGGTCCCCGCGTTCCCGGCTCTCGATGCACTTGCGGATGAGCGCCGGGATGACATGGGAAGTCTCGAGGTCGAAATTGTCTCGGGGTCCGTAGAGGTTCACCGGGAAGAGGACGACCGACTCGAGGCCGTACTGCTCCCGATAGGCCTGTGACTGCACGAGGAGCATCTTCTTCGCAAGCCCGTAGGGGGCGTTCGTCTCCTCGGGGTATCCGTCCCAGATGTGCTCCTCGCGGAACGGCACCGGGCAGAACTTGGGGTAGGCGCAGATCGTCCCGAGCGCCACGAGCTTCTTCAATCCCACCTGCCGCGCCACCTCGATGAGCTGCACGCCCATCATGAGGTTGTCGTAGAAGAACTTGCCCGGGTTCCTTCGGTTCGCCCCGATCCCTCCGACCCGGGCCGCGAGGTGGAGGACGACGGTCGGTCGGGCGTCGGCGTACAGGCGCCGCACCGCCTCCATCTCCACGAGGTCGTAGGTCCGCGAGCGGGGAACGAAGATCTCGCGGGCGCCGCGGCGCCGAAGCTCCTCCACGACGTATCCGCCCAGGAAACCCGCGCCCCCGGTGACGACGACGCGCTCCGCTGGCCAGGAGATGGCGGACATTCGCGGCGAGCCTAGGGCCCAGGCTTCGAAGAGTCAAACCGACAACGCAAGCGGCCGGCGAACCGCTGGGTCGCCCCCGCGCGGCGTGCGCTCTCAGCGGACGAGCGGCCGCAGCGCCCGCCAGGCGAGGCGCATCGCAGGGTTGGCGAGCCGCTCGAGCCAGGCGCCCGCGAGCCCCTCGAAGGCGATGTCCGCACTCATGACGCGGGCGATCTCGGCGTCGGGCACGCGCCGGATCGAGCGCTGCCGCCTCCTCCCCTCACGGACCTGGCGCCAGGCGGCGGGGCGCAGGAAGTATCCCCAGGCCCTCACCTTCTGCCGCAACCAGCCCCCGCGGAGCGCCACCGCCGCGAGCCCCACCTCGGCCGTCGCCAGCGCCGGCGCGAGAAGCAGCAGGTTGCGCAACCGCAGGTTCTTCATGAGGACGAGCGCCCGGTTTCGCTCGAGGAAGTAGAACTTCTCGGGGTTCCGTGAGAACTCGTACTTGTGGAAAACGACCGACCGGGGAGCGAGAACGGCCGTGTAGCCCCCGAGCCGGAGCCGCCAGCAGAGCTCCATGTCCTCCTGGTAGAGGAACAGGTCCTCGTCGAGGAGCCCGACCTCTCGGAGCGCCGCCGCCCGATACAGGACGGACGCCCCCGACGCGGACGGGATCTCGACCGGCTCGGGCGACACCGAGCTCGCGAGCTCCCGGTAGCGGGTCACGTGGCCGAGGCCGAGGAAATGGATCGCATTGCCGGCCGAGTTCACGCGGTCGCGCTCGGACGCGAGCAGGAGCAGGGATTGCACCGCTCCGGCGCGAGGCTCGGCCTGGGCGACCGCGATCGCCTCCACGAGGAAGCTCGGGTCCACCTCGGTGTCGGGATTCAGGAGGTAGACGAACTCCGCGCCCCTCTCCAGCGCCAGCCGGATGCCCACGTTGTTGCCGGCCGCGAATCCGAGGTTCCGCGCGTTCTCGAGGACCGTGACCTCCGGGAAGCGCTCCCGGACCAGGCGGACCGTTCGATCCTTCGAGCCGTTGTCGACGGCGATCACCTCGATGTCGACGCCGTCCCGGCGCGCCCTTGAAAGGCTTCCGAAGCAGTCCTCGACGAAGGGCTCGGCGTCGTGGGTGAGCACCACGACGGCCACCCTGGTGGTCGGGCCTGCCGAGCGAGTCGACACGAGCACCGAATCGTACCACGCGGATGGCTCCGCACGCGGCGACGGCTGCGGCCAGGGATCGGCAGGGCGGGCCAAGACGGGATAGATGGTATCGTCGCCGCGAGCGAGCAATGCGCGAGAAGCCAACGATGGAGGCCGTCATCGGCGCGTCGCCCCTGAGCGGACGAAACCAGGCCGGACGCCCGATCTCGACCGGCGGTGGATCCGAGAAGGACTCGCGGTGAGCGGAAAGGTTGCGATCGTCCTCGCGACGTACAACGGCGCGCGGTTCCTCGCGGAACAGATCGAGAGCCTGCAAGCGCAGGACGTCGCCGACTGGCGCCTCTTCGTGCGAGACGACGGGTCGGTCGATCCGACGGAGGCGATTCTCCAGGCCGCGGCGACGAAGGATGCGCGCATCACGGTGCTCCCGGGCGGCGAGCGCTTGGGTGTCGTGGGCAACTTTGACGCGCTCCTGCGCCACGCGCGCCAGTGGGGCGCGAGCTACGTGTTCCCGTGCGACCAGGACGACGTCTGGCTGCCGCGAAAGATGTCCAAGGAACTCTCGCTGATGCGCGCGCTCGAGCAGCTGCATGGTTCCACGACCCCGCTGCTCGTCCACTCCGACATGACCGTCGTGGACGATGCGCTCCGTCCCGTTCACCCGTCCTTCCTCGAGTTCCAGGGAATCCGGCACGTCGAGGAGGACCCGATCCGGGTGCTGCTCGTCCAGAACTTCGTCACCGGCTGCGCGAGCCTCTACAACGGCGCCCTTCTCGATTTTGCGCTACCCATGCCGCGCGGGAGCGCCGTTCATGACTGGTGGTTCGCCCAGTGCGCCGCCGCGCGCGGGCGCATCGGATTCGTGCCCGAGGTGACCGTCCAGTACCGCCAGCACGCCGCCAACCAGATCGGGGCCGCTGGTGCGTGGAGAAGCCTGAACCCCTTCCGCGCGCAGGGCCGGCGGCAGCTCGTGCGCGTCTGGACGGAGGCGTCGAGGGCTGTCGCCCAGGCGGGGGCGCTTCGAGACCGGATGATGGAGCATGCGGCCCGTCCGGACCCCTGGATGGAACTCGTCAGCGAGTTCGCGGACCTCGCCCAAGTCTCGCTCCGAGCCCGCATCGCGACCCTGCGAAAGCACGGAATTCACCGGCTGCACCGCCTTTCACCGGTGGCGCTGCTCGCGCAGTTGATCCTCCTGGACCTCGGGTCTCGCCTGGCACCCGAGGCGTGATTGCCGTTCGGCGCTTGATTGGGCGTTGCGATGCGGGCGGCTGCCGCAGCGCGAGGGAGCGGTGACGACGCCGGGACGGGACTCGAGGGCGCCGTGCGTTCGTGGGTCACGAGCCCAACGCCGGGAGCGGCGCAGGGTGGAGGCGCGACAGGTTGGGATTGAACCAAGGGTCCCGGTCCAGCCTCTTCCCCCATCTGCGCTCGATTTCGCTCCTATCCCCGGCGCGGTGGAAGTACCCGCGGGACGCGGATTCCCTGTGCATGAGAGTGGCGTGCCCGGTGAAGACGTTCCTCTTTCCGCGCTCGAGCACCCGGAGGCAGAAGTCGACGTCGTTGTACGCGACCGGGAGCCTCTCGTCGAAGCCCCCGACCTCCTCGAAGAGGACTCGCGAGACGAGCATGCAAGCGCCGGTGACGGCGCTCACCTCCCGGACCACCCCGGCAAGGTCGAAGTACAGGGGCTGGTCGCCGGGGCTGCCGGTGAAGACGTGTCCGGCTGGGCCGCCGAGCCCGAGGACAAGGCCGGCATGCTGGACGTCGCCGTTCGCGAAGAGGAGCTTCGCCCCCGCAGCGCCGATGCCCGGTCGCTGGGCCTGCTCCAGCAGGGCGTCGAGCCATCCCGGGACGAGTGCCTCGACGTCGTCGTTCAGGAAGAGCAGAAAATCCCCCGTCGCGACCCGGGCGGCACGGTTGTTGAGCGCCGACCAGTTGAAGGGTGACGGGTCGCGGATCACGCGGTGCCGCCTGGCCACTCCTTCGAGAAGCCGGAGTGCGTCGGGGTCCGTGCTGCCGTTGTCCACGACCAGGATCTCCAGGGAGCGTCCCGAGCACGTCCGGTCGAGGCTGGCAAGGCAGGCGGCGAGGAGCTGCGGATGGTCCTTGGTGGGAATGATCACCGACACGGTGGGGTCGCCCTGGATGGCGTAGCGGACGCGGTAGCGACCTGCCTTCAACTGCAGGACCTCGGCCGGCTCGCCCCGGCGAGCGACGGCCTCCTGAAGGGCCCGGCGAGCCGCCTCGTAGGCGTAGGGCTTCGCGTGCGTCGAGGCCGCCGCCGACCCAGTGATCTGACGCCAGTGGTAGAGCACCTCCGGCACGTGCGCAATGCGGTCGGAGCGCTCCGTTACCCGGAGCACGAGATCGTAGTCCTGGCTCCCTTCGAATCCCGGTCGGAAGCGCCCCACGTCCTCGATCAGCCGACGTCGGTACACCCCGAGGTGCGATACGTAATTCATGGACAGAAGGAGCTCGGGCGACCAATCCGGCTTGAAGAAGGCACCGTGGCGATGGCCGCTTCGATCGAGCTTGTCCTCGTCGGAATAGATCAGGTCCAGCGCAGGGTCGGCTCGAATGCGTCGCGCCACCTGGAGCAGCGCTTCGGGGGCGAGCTCGTCGTCGTGGTCGAGCAAGGCCACGTATTCACCCTGCGCCATTGCGAGCGCAGCGTTCGAGGCGGCGACGATCCCGCCGTTGCGCTCGCTCCGCTGAAAGCGGATGCGGGAGTCTCCCCGCGCTTCCTCCGCGAGGACCCGAGCCACGTGCGGGCGAGGCGAGGCATCGTCGACGAGGCACAGCTCCCATCGAGGGTAGAGCTGCGACCTCACCGAGCCGATGCAGGCGCGTAGCCATCGCTCGTCGACGTCGTAGACCGGCGTGATGACGCTGATGAGAGGCCCGTCCGCCATGGCCTCCGCCTCGGCGCGCATCTCGGCGAGGTGGGCCGGGGTTGGCGCGTGCGCCTTGAGCCAGCGCGCATAGCGCGCCTCGAACTGCAGCCGCCCGATGAGCCGCCGCACCGGATTGGCCGTCAACCGGGCTGCGCGCCAGGCCATGCTCCGGGGGAGGAGGCCTTCGCGCACTCGTCGAAGGAACTGCCAGGGCATGATCGCGCAGGCTACCCAAAGGCCATGGGCCGGTCCAGGATGGCGGTCTGCGAGTGACCCGCGCCGCGAAGTCCGACGGTCCGTCCACGCGCCTCCTGGACGTAAGGGGCGCGGCACCGCTGCGTCTCCACCAAGCTGCCCACAGAATCTCCGGGGAGGTCCGGCCTTGGACTCCGCCTTGCCGCGGGCTTGCCAGGACCGTCCGCCGCAACGAGGGCTCTGGGGATTCCTCCCCAGGAGCCACGTCGCTGGCGGTCGTCGGCCGGAGGGGGAGTTACCCCGGCGAGTCCAACTCACGCTCGCTCGCGAAGACCAGTCGGCGCATGGCCCCGGGCGCGTGCGGATCCACGATGGCGAAGGCGATGAGGTGTGCCGCGAGCGCGGCGGCGACCCCCGCGGCGAGGCGGAGAGGTGTGTTTGCCCACGGGCGCAGCACGAACCATCCGAAGGCGGCGACCAGCGTGGCGCCTACTGCAGGCCCGGCCAGGCTCCTCGCGATGCGCGCCTCGGGAACCAGGAAACGCAGGACCACGAGCACCGCGGCGTTGCCCACGACCACGTGCGCGCAAGTCCCGTACACGAAGCCAGGAAATCCCCAGCGCCACGCGGCCAACGGGGTGACGACCCAGTTCAGTGCCGTCCAGCCCAGCGCCAAGCGAGCGATGATTGCCGGCCGACCCAGGGCGTCGAAGATGGCTCCGACGACGGGAGACACGAACCCGATGAGGATGACCGCCGAGAAGGCGTAGAGGGCGACGAGGCCCTCGAGCCACTTCCTCGAGAAGACGACCACGGTGATGTTGGGGCCGGCGGTGAGGAACAGCGCCGAGGTGAAGAAGATCGCGAGCGCGCAGAACTGCAGTGCGCGCTCGAAGACGCGTGCGAGCCCGTCGCGGTCGTACTGCAACCGCGAGAAGAGCGGGAAGGCGACCCGCGCCACGACCTCGACGAGCCGGAGCGGCAGGTAGGCGAGCTGTTGTCCCCACCCCAGGAGGCCGACGGCCGCCGTGCCGAGCACGGCGCCACCGAAGAGCGGCGTCAGCGCGCCGTTGGCGAAGCCGACCAGGTTCTTGAGCTGGAAGGGGAGCCCGAACCGCAGCAGCGGCTTGAGAAGCGCCACGTCGAACGACAGGCGGGGTCGCCAGGGCTGCGCGACCCAGATGACGATAGCCCCGACGGTGGCCTGCGCGAACAGCGCGACGGGCCAGGTCCAGTCCCGGAGTCCCGCCAGCGCGCAGGCGGAGGCGACGACGTAGAAGGCCACGATCTGGGCGACCTCGGCCACGGCGACGGCGCCGAAGCGGAGGCTCCTCTCGAGCACCAGCGCCGGGATGGCGCGGAGCGCCGTCAGGAGGAACGTGACGGACATCGCACGCAGGAGCCACGGCGCGCTCGGCGGAAGCTCCGGCCAGACCGAGAACAACGCCGGTGCCGCGAGCCACACCACTCCCACCACGCCGAGTCCGAGGAGGAGGTGGAAGGTGAAGACGGTTCCGAGGGCGTCCTCGGAGGGAGGGGTTCGCGACTGGATCAGCGCGGCGCCGATACCGGCGTCGCCGAAGACCTGGAAGAAGCTGAGCACGAACTGAAGGACGGCGAAGGTGCCGAAGTCCGAAGGTTCGAGTGCACGGCTCAGGACGACCGTCCCGGCGAACGCGCAGATCTGAACGGCGGCCGAGCGCAGGCCGAGGAAGATCACACCGCGCGCCGCCCGCCGCCGCGCGACGCCCGCGTCCATGTCGGAATGGTCACTCATCGCGCTTCGACGGGGCGAAACGGCTGGTGCGTTGGGCACCGAGCGGGGCCGGGGTCCCGGCGAGACTCGCATGCAGGCGGCGGTCGGAGATCGGCCACGGGGCTCTCGCTGTCCGAGTCGTCCTCCGGGTCCCGCAGAGGGCCGCGGCGCTCCCCGTGGCCGAGTGCGCCGCAGTATCGCACGGCGGGGCTGGCGTGGACCTTGTCACGACGCTTCGCGGCGCGCGGCCCCTCGAGCGCCCGAGCCTGCCCGTCCTGCGCGCAGCATTCGCGCGGCCGCCAGGAGCGCATGGCGAGGGCTCGCAACGAGCTCCCTCCAGTACAGCGTCGGATGCCGAATCGCCATGTCGAAGCGCATTCGCACGAGCTGCGCGGGAGATAGCGTGTTCCGGCTCGGCCCGGGGTGCCGACGGTAGCGCAGCAGCGGCTCGGGCACGAAGACGCCCTGGTACCCGTGGGCGAGCATGCGAACCCACAGCTCGTGGTCCTCGTGCCCGAGGCGCGGGTTGAAAGCGCCGACGTCCTCGAAGGCCCGACGTCGGATCATCGCCGAAACGGGAACGAAGTTCGAGCGGATGAGCGCCGCCGCGTCGAACGGCCGCGAGGCGAAGAGCGATGTCTCGGCGCCGAAACGCTGCATCTGCGTGTAGGCGTAGGCGACTGAGGGAGGCGCCGAGCGGAGCGCCCCCAGGCAACGCTCGACGTAGGTTGGCTCGAGGACGTCGTCCGCATCGAGAAACACGAGGAAGCTCCCCGCGGAAATGGCGGCGCCGGCGTTCCGGGCGCGCGCGACGCCGGCGTTTGCCTGGACGAGGAGGCGGAATGCACCGTCCGCGAAGGCGGGCATCGTGCGTATGGTGGCAACGCTGCCGTCGGTCGAACCGTCGTCGACCACGACGATCTCCACGTTCCGGTGGGTCTGACCGAGCGCCGAGGTGATGGCGTCCCGGACGTACCGCTCGTAGTTGTAGTTCGGGATGACGATGGAGACGACGTCGACCGTCATGCGCGCTCTGCAACGATGAGGAACTGCACGGTGCACAGGTCTGCCGCGAGGCGCCGCACCGCGGAGAGCGGGCCCCCTGGCGGCTCCGCGCGCGAGCGCGTCTCGCGACGGACCTCGGCGTTAGCGAGCGACAGCGTTCCCCTTCGGAGGAAGCCGGTCGGAGGCATGTCGATCACCCGCTCCACCCGCTTCACCCGAAAACCGGCACCCTCGATCAACTCGACGGCCGTCTGCCGACTGAAGAAGCGGAGGTGAGTCCGGTCGAGGACGCCGGCAGGGACGTAGTCCCATCGCCCGTGGAGAAGGGGAGCCATGACCGAGCGGTGCCGCACGTTGGGGATGCTTACGACGAGCGTCCCTTCCGGGAGGAGGAGGGCGTGGTAGGCCCGGAGCACGGCCCAGGGATCGACGAGGTGCTCGAGGACGTCGGCAAAGATGACGCAATCGGGGCGCGGCCACGCCGAGGGCAGGGGCGCTTCTGCGCCCGCCACCATGACGTCGTCGAGGACGGCTCGGGCACGCTCCGCCGCCTCCGCCATGGGCTCCACGCCGCGGACCTCGACGCCTGGGCGTGCGGCCTTGAGAGCGCGGCCGAGCTCACCTCGGCCGCAGCCCACGTCGACGATTCGGCGCGCCGAGGCCGGCACCAGAGCGGCGATCTCCGGCCGAGCGTGACCGTGGTAGTCGGCCCGCGCCTGGAGCTCCACCACCGCCTGCTCGTAGCGGCCGTCCCGGGCGTTCGCGCTCGAGGCCCGGTGCCGGAGGAGGAGGTTGCGGTTGCGTTCCTCCCAGCGGCGGGCCTCCCTCTTTGCGCGCGCGGCCACGTCTTCGCGAAGGAAGAGGTGGCGCGCTCGCCGAAGTGCCGAGGCGCGGGCGTCGCGGCGCTCGACGTCCAAGAAGGACGCAAGCCCGGAAGGACCGAGGTTCCGGTAGGCGAAGAGCGTCCGGTTCCTCTGCATATGGAAGAAGTAGCGGTGCTGACGCGCTCTGTCGTTCGCGCCGACCCGGTGCCAGACGCCCGGGCGGCCCGTGTAATAGAGGCGCCAGCCCTTCCCGATGGCGCGGGCGAAGAAGTCCGTCTCCTCGTAGTACGTGAAGAACTCCGGCTCGAGGAAGGTGGGACCGAGCTCGTCGATGGCGCGCCGCCGGACGAGCACCGCGCAGCCGGAGAGCGTCGCGACCTCGCGCACCTCGTCCGGCGTGTCGCGAAACGCCTGCGTGGAGCACGTGCGGGTGTCGATCGTCGTGTAGGAGTAGTAGGGATTGGAGCGGTCGCCGACGGGGTGCGCGTCGTCCCAGAAGTACGCCTTGCCGCCTGCGGCCGCCGCCTCGGGGCGGCTCTCCAGGAACGAGACCAGCTCCTCGATCCAGCCCGGCTCGACCACCGCGTCGTCGTTCACGAGCGCGACGTAGTCGCCGGTGGTCTGGGTGAGCCCGAGGTTGTTCCCGCCGGCGAAGCCAAGGTTCGTCTCCGAACGGACGAGTCGCACTCCTGCGAAGGATGCCGCCAGCTCGCCGGAACCGTCGCTGGAGGCGTTGTCGACGACGACGACCTCGAGGCCCGGGTAGCGCGTCGCGATCAAGGCCTCGAGGCTGCGCCGCAAGTCGGCGGAGCGGTTGAAGCTGACGACGATCGCGGAGACGCGTGGGAAGCCAGTCTGGGCCATGCGAGGCGACGCGTGAAACTATCACACCCCCGGCGGCGTCGCCGCGCCTCGGGGAGGTTCGCCCGGCGGGACGATTCTCTTTTCGCGGATTCGTCGGCGTATGATGCCGCGGCAAGGGGGGGTTCATGCCTTCTCGGACGGTGTTAGGTCTCCGCACGGCCGCCCCAGACGGGCGCTTCGGGATTTCGACCGTCGGCAGGCGCCCGGAGCCGGCGACTCGTCCAGCCGCGGCACGCGAGGTGGCCGTCAGCTGTTCCCGCGGGGCCGCGACGTGACGGGGCCCGGATGGCGCGAGGCCGTTGCAGTCGTCGTAGCGGCCGCCTTCGCGGTGATCGTCTCGGCGCGCACCGTCCTTCGAGTGAAGCCATCCTCGCCTGGCGAGGAGGAGCGCTACGACCGCGCCTTGGAGCGGGTCCGGACCGAGGTCCCGCATGGAGCGAGCGTGGACGTGCTTGTTCGCGGCGATCCGACCGACGTCCGGTTTGGCGAGAGCGCCGCGACCGCGGAGGACGTCGTCCTCTGGTACCGCGCACAATACGTGCTCGCGCCATCGATCGTGCGGCCGTTCCCGGTGACCGCCTGCGATGCCCCCGAGCCGGTTCTTCCCGGAGGAGC